>NZ_JAHPJM010000041.1:0-3283 GCF_019042715.1 Paenibacillus sp. AK121 | reverse complement strand
GGCCGACGCGATCCGCGCCGGAGAGCACCGTCGCACGGCCGATATCCTGAGCCTTTGCCAGCGCCACGCCCTGCCGGCCGATTTCGGGGCCGACCTCAGCGCGCGCGGCGTCGACCTGGACGCGGCGCGCTCGGCGATCCTCGATCGCCTGGCGTCGCAGAACCCGACGACCCGCGGCGCCGAGACCGTGCCCGCCCAAGCGGGCGGCCCGTCGGCGACGGATATCGGCTTCCGCGATGCCCTGACCGCCGCCCTGATGCACCGCCATGCCCCCGCGCAGAACGCGCTGGACGGCAATGCTCGCGAATTCCGCGGCATGACGCTGATGGAAATGGCCCGCTTCTCCCTCGAACGGCGCGGGACGAACACCCGCGGCATGTCGAAGATGGAACTGGCCGGGGCGGCGCTGAGCCTGCGCGCCGACGTCGGGCTCCATTCGACCTCGGACTTCCCGTCGATCCTGGCGAACGTTGCGAACAAGACCCTGCGCCAGGGCTACGACTCGACGCCCCGGACCTTCACCGCCTGGGCGCGGCAGGTCTCGATTCCCGACTTCAAGACGGTGCAGCGCACGCAACTCGGCGGCGCGCCGGACCTGTTGAAGGTGCCGGAATCCGGCGAGTTCACCTACGGGACGATCGGCGAAGGCAAGGAAACCTATGCGCTGGCGACCTATGGCCGTATCATCGGGATCACCCGCCAAACCATCATCAACGACGACCTGAACGCCTTCGCCCGCATCCCGGCGGCCTTCGGCGCCTCGGCCGCCGACCTGGAATCCGACCTGGTCTATTCGATCCTGACCGGGAACCCGACGATGGGCGACGCCGTCGCGCTCTTCCACGCGACCCACGGCAACCTCGGCACGGCGGCGGCGATTTCGGAAACCTCGCTGACCGAGGCTTACGAGCTTTACGCCAAGCAGAAGGGCTTGGAAGGCCGCCTGATCGCGATCCAGCCGCGCTATATCGTCGTGCCCCCGGGCACGCGCGCGGTCGAAGCCCGGAAGAACGTCACCCAGACCACCCCGGCGCAGGTTTCGGGGGTGAACGCCTTCGCCAACCGCCTCGAAATCATCGAGGAAGCCCGGCTTCTGCCCGCCGCGGGCGCGAAGCCCTGGTTCCTGGCCGCCGATCCGTCGCGGATCGACACGGTCGAGTTCGGCTACCTGGAAGGCAACAACGGCGTCTACACCGAAACCCGCAATGGGTTCGAGGTCGACGGCATCGAAATCAAAGCCCGGCACGACTTCGCTTACAAGGCGATCGACTGGCGCGGCCTGTTCCAGAACGTCGGCGTCTGAGCGACGCGCCGCCCCAGCGATGCGCGGACCCCGCGCGTCGCCCTTCCCTTTCTGATCCGGGCTCGGCCGACGCCGGTCCGCAATCCCCCCAAACCCCAGGAGAACCCCAATGAAGAACTTCATCGGCACGGGCGATATCGTCGTCCTGACCGCACCTTCGGCCGTCGTTTCCGGCCAAGGCGTCCTGTTCGGCTCGCTTTTCGGCGTCGCTCAGGCGGATATCGCCAACGGCGCCGACGGCCCCTTCCTGACCGAAGGGATCGTCGATCTGCCCAAGGTCGGCTCGCAGGCCTGGGCGCTGGGCGACGCGATCTATTGGAACGGCACCGCCTGCACCAACGTGGCTTCGACCAACAAGCGCATCGGCGCCGCGGTCAAGGTCGATGCGGGAGGCGCGGGCAGCACGACCGGCCGTGTCCGCCTGAACGGCGCTTCGGTCAACTGAGCGTCATGGCCGGTTTCGCAGCCGCCGTCGCCGCCAGCTTCCGGGATCGGACGCTGGCGGTGGACGCGCTCTATCGGCCGGGCGGCGCGGGGGGCGGCAACGCCTGCCGGGTCGTCCTGGCCGCGCCCGACCGGACGCAGAACTTCGGCGAAAGCCGCTTCGTCAGCGATACCGTGATGGTTTCGATCCAGGCGGCCGATGCCCCGACCTTCGCGGCGGGCGATACGGTCGAGGTCGACGGCGTCGTTTATCGAATTCAGGGCACCCCAACGCGGGATGCGACGCGGCTGGTCTGGGAAGCGGAGGCGCGGGCGCCGTGAGGCTTTCCGTCACCGTCCAGGGCGATTTCGTTGAAATCGTCAGCTCGTCGATCCCGGAGGGCCGCCGCGCCGTGACGAAGGGCGTCGCCGCCGCCGCCGACGGCCTGAAGACCGCCTGGCGCGGCCAGATCGCGGCGGCGGGGCTCGGCCCGAACCTCGCCCGGACGATCCGCAACGCCGTCTATCCCAAGGGCGGAACCTCGCTTCGGGCCGCCGCGGTGGTCTACAGCAACGCGTCGAAGGTGGTCGACGCCTTCGACCAAGGCGCGCTGATCCAGTCGAAGGACGGATTCTGGCTGGCGATCCCTCTTCCCGCCGCAGGCACCAAGGGTCTTGGCAACAAGCGGATCACACCGTTGGGCTGGGAACGGCGGACCGGGCTGCGCTTGCGCTTCGTCTACCGGACGCGGGGCCCGAGCCTTTTGGTCACGGAAGGGCGGCTCAATACCAAGGGCCGCGCGACCGCGTCGAAGTCCAAGACAGGGCGCGGCCTGACGACGGTGCCGATCTTCCTGCTTCTACCCCAGGTCAAGCTGAAGAAACGCCTCGAACTCGCCGCGGCCGCGAAGGCCGCCGAATCCCGTCTGCCCGCCTTCGTCCGCGCCAATTGGCCCGAAAGGTCCGCCTGATGCCCTCGACCCGCGAAACCGTCTTGGCCGCCCTCTTCTCCCGCCTGCTGGCCATGTCCGGCCCGCTTGTGCTTCGGAACGAAGCCCTTCCTGTCCGCATCCCGGCGGGCGGAGTCTTGATCCTGCGCGACGGAGATCCCGGGGAACCGGAAGTGACCCTGTCGCCGCTCCGGTATTTCTACAGCCACCGCGCCGAAATCGACGTCTTGGTTCAAGCCGACGCCGGGCGCGATACCGCCTTCGACGCCCTGACCGCCTCCGTCGGCGCCGTGATCGCGGCCGACCGGACCCTCGGCGGGCTTTGCGATTGGATCGAGATCCAGGCCCCGGAGACCGTCGAAATCGCCGCCGAGGGCAACGCGCCCGTCAAGGCCGCGGTCCTGCCGGTCCTTATCGACTACGCCGCCGCTTCCCCCGTCTGACCCCCCAACCGAAAGGAACCACCCCTATGGCACGCGCTCAGGGCGCGCGGGCGCAAATGGCGCTCGCCTTCGAAGCCCTTTACGGCACGCCACCCGGCTCGGGCTTCAAGCAAGTGCCCTTCGCCTCGACTTCGCTCGGCGGCGAACAGCCCCTCCTGTGGTTT
>NZ_JAHPJM010000040.1:0-3594 GCF_019042715.1 Paenibacillus sp. AK121 | reverse complement strand
CGAGTACTTCACTCCTGTCTGCGGTGTCCCAGTGTTCATGCCACGTGCCTCCCGTGTGCACTTTTTTTTGTGGCAGTCGCTCGTTGTGTTCTCTTGTTCTGTGTCTGCCCGTATCAGTAACTGTCTTGCCCCGCGTGTAAGACATTCCTATCTCGCTTGTTTCTCCCGATTGCGCGTCGTTGCTCACTCTTAGATCGATGTGGTGCTCCGGAGTTCTCTTCGGGCCAGGGCCTAAGCCGCGCCAGGCGAGGGACGGACATTCATGGCGAATGGCGGCCGTTCTTCTCGTTCTGCCAGCGGGCCCCTCGTCTCTCCACCCCATCCGTCTGCCGGTGGTGTGTGGAAGGCAGGGGTGCGGCTCTCCGGCCCGAGCGCTGCCCCGCGCGCACTTTTCTCAGTGGTTCGCGTGGTCCTTGTGGATGTGTGAGGCGCCCGGTTGTGCCCTCACGTGTTTCACTTTGGTCGTGTCTCGCTTGACCATGTTCCCAGAGTCGGTGGATGTGGCCGGTGGCGTTGCATACCCTTCCCGTCTGGTGTGTGCACGCGCTGTTTCTTGTAAGCGTCGAGGTGCTCCTGGAGCGTTCCAGGTTTGTCTCCTAGGTGCCTGCTTCTGAGCTGGTGGTGGCGCTTCCCATTCCCTGGTGTGCCTCCGGTGCTCCGTCTGGCTGTGTGCCTTCCCGTTTGTGTCTGAGAAGCCCGTGAGAGGGGGGTCGAGGAGAGAAGGAGGGGCAAGACCCCCCTTCTTCGTCGGGTGAGCGCCCACCCCGCGCACTAGTACGCCTGTGCGTAGGGCTGGTGCTGAGCGGTCGCGGCTGGCCTTGGAAAGTTTCTCGAGAGACTCATTGCTTTCCCGTGGGGAGCTTTGAGAGGCCTGGCTTTCGGGGGGGACCGGTTGCAGGGTCTCCCCTGTCCGCGGATGCTCAGAATGCCCTTGGAAGAGAACCTTCCTGTTGCCGCAGACCCCCCCGCGCGGTCGCCCGCGTGTTGGTCTTCTGGTTTCCCTGTGTGCTCGTCGCATGCATCCTCTCTCGGTGGCCGGGGCTCGTCGGGGTTTTGGGTCCGTCCCGCCCTCAGTGAGAAAGTTTCCTTCTCTAGCTATCTTCCGGAAAGGGTGCGGGCTTCTTACGGTCTCGAGGGGTCTCTCCCGAATGGTCCCCTCGAGGGCTCGCCCCCTGACCGCCTCCCGCTCGCGCAGCGTTTGCTCTCTCGTCTACCGCGGCCCGCGCCTCCCCGCTCCGAGTTCGGGGAGGGATCACGCGGGGCAGAGCCTGTCTGTCGTCCTGCCGTTGCTGCGGAGCCATGTGGCTCCGGTTGTGTGGTGGTGGCTGGGGAGAGGGCTCCGTGCACACCCCCGCGTGCGCGGTACTTTCCTCCCCTCCTGAGGGCCGCCGTGCGGGACGGGGTGTGGGTAGGCGACGGTGGGCTCCCGGGTCCCCACCCGTCTTCCCGTGCCTCACCCGTGCCTTCCGTCGCGTGCGTCCCTCTCGCTCGCGTCCACGACTTTGGCCGCTCCCGCGACGCGGGCCTGCGCCGCGCGTGGTGCGTGCTGTGTGCTTCTCGGGCTGTGTGGTTGTGTCGCCTCGCCCCCCCCTTCCCGCGGCAGCGTTCCCACGGCTGGCGAAATCGCGGGAGTCCTCCTTCCCCTCCTCGGGGTCGAGAGGGTCCGTGTCTGGCGTTGATTGATCTCGCTCTCGGGGACGGGACCGTTCTGTGGGAGAACGGCTGTTGGCCGCGTCCGGCGCGACGTCGGACGTGGGGACCCACTGCCGCTCGGGGGTCTTCGTCGGTAGGCATCGGTGTGTCGGCATCGGTCTCTCTCTCGTGTCGGTGTCGCCTCCTCGGGCTCCCGGGGGGCCGTCGTGTTTCGGGTCGGCTCGGCGCTGCAGGTGTGGTGGGACTGCTCAGGGGAGTGGTGCAGTGTGATTCCCGCCGGTTTTGCCTCGCGTGCCCTGACCGGTCCGACGCCCGAGCGGTCTCTCGGTCCCTTGTGAGGACCCCCTTCCGGGAGGGGCCCGTTTCGGCCGCCCTTGCCGTCGTCGCCGGCCCTCGTTCTGCTGTGTCGTTCCCCCCTCCCCGCTCGCCGCAGCCGGTCTTTTTTCCTCTCTCCCCCCCTCTCCTCTGACTGACCCGTGGCCGTGCTGTCGGACCCCCCGCATGGGGGGCGGCCGGGCACGTACGCGTCCGGGCGGTCACCGGGGTCTTGGGGGGGGGCCGAGGGGTAAGAAAGTCGGCTCGGCGGGCGGGAGGAGCTGTGGTTTGGAGGGCGTCCCGGCCCCGCGGCCGTGGCGGTGTCTTGCGCGGTCTTGGAGAGGGCTGCGTGCGAGGGGAAAAGGTTGCCCCGCGAGGGCAAAGGGAAAGAGGCTAGCAGTGGTCATTGTCCCGACGGTGTGGTGGTCTGTTGGCCGAGGTGCGTCTGGGGGGCTCGTCCGGCCCTGTCGTCCGTCGGGAAGGCGCGTGTTGGGGCCTGCCGGAGTGCCGAGGTGGGTACCCTGGCGGTGGGATTAACCCCGCGCGCGTGTCCCGGTGTGGCGGTGGGGGCTCCGGTCGATGTCTACCTCCCTCTCCCCGAGGTCTCAGGCCTTCTCCGCGCGGGCTCTCGGCCCTCCCCTCGTTCCTCCCTCTCGCGGGGTTCAAGTCGCTCGTCGACCTCCCCTCCTCCGTCCTTCCATCTCTCGCGCAATGGCGCCGCCCGAGTTCACGGTGGGTTCGTCCTCCGCCTCCGCTTCTCGCCGGGGGCTGGCCGCTGTCCGGTCTCTCCTGCCCGACCCCCGTTGGCGTGGTCTTCTCTCGCCGGCTTCGCGGACTCCTGGCTTCGCCCGGAGGGTCAGGGGGCTTCCCGGTTCCCCGACGTTGCGCCTCGCTGCTGTGTGCTTGGGGGGGGCCCGCTGCGGCCTCCGCCCGCCCGTGAGCCCCTGCCGCACCCGCCGGTGTGCGGTTTCGCGCCGCGGTCAGTTGGGCCCTGGCGTTGTGTCGCGTCGGGAGCGTGTCCGCCTCGCGGCGGCTAGACGCGGGTGTCGCCGGGCTCCGACGGGTGGCCTATCCAGGGCTCGCCCCCGCCGTCCCCCGCCTGCCCGTCCCGGTGGTGGTCGTTGGTGTGGGGAGTGAATGGTGCTACCGGTCATTCCCTCCCGCGTGGTTTGACTGTCTCGCCGGTGTCGCGCTTCTCTTTCCGCCAACCCCCACGCCAACCCACCGCCCTGTGCTCCGCGCCCGGTGCGGTCGACGTTCCGGCTCTCCCGATGCCGAGGGGTTCGGGATTTGTGCCGGGGACGGAGGGGAGAGCGGGTAAGAGAGGTGTCGGAGAGCTGTCCCGGGGCGACGCTCGGGTTGGCTTTGCCGCGTGCGTGTGCTCGCGGACGGGTTTTGTCGGACCCCGACGGGGTCGGTCCGGCCGCATGCACTCTCCCGTTCCGCGCGAGCGCCCGCCCGGCTCACCCCCGGTTTGTCCTCCCGCGAGGCTCTCCGCCGCCGCCTCCTCCTCCTCTCTCGCGCTCTCTGTCCCGCCTGGTCCTGTCCCACCCCCGACGGCTTCGCTCCCGCTCCCTTCCCTTGTTGATCCTGCCAGCTCGGAAGAGCTACGTCTCGGGGGAGAGC
>NZ_JAHPJM010000003.1:0-524630 GCF_019042715.1 Paenibacillus sp. AK121 | reverse complement strand
AACTATGGAGTTGACTCCATAAAGTCTATGGAAATAACCGATCAGCTGGAAGAAACGTTTGGATCACTGTCCAGAACGCTATTGTTTGAATATCCGAATATCCGAAGTTTAACCGAATATTTTCTGGAATCTCACCGAGACGAATTAAGCACTTTGTTTGGTCTGGATCAGGTAGCGACTGTAAGTGCAATAGCTGACACGGTTTCTGTAGCCAATGAGACAAAATCCCTGTCTGGAGAAGGGCGGCTGCGTGATCAAGTGACAGGGTATCTAAAGGGCTTACTTTCCTCATCCACTGGACTGCCAGAACAACGCATTGAAGAGGATAAAAACCTGGAAAACTATGGAGTTGACTCCATAAAGTCTATGGAAATAACCGATCAGCTGGAAGAAACGTTTGGATCACTGTCCAGAACCTTACTGTTTGAATATCCAAATATCCAGAGTTTAACGGATTACTTCCTGGAATCTCACCGGGATGAATTGAACGCTTTGTTTGGTGCTGAACAAGAGCTAGTTGCGGCAGCCAGCACGAAATCCATTGGCATCGTAGAACATGCAAAAGCTCCCTCTCCAATATTTCGGCACTCACCCATTTCGTCAGTGCGAGTAGAGCCTAAGGAGGCGGTCACAGGAACAGGAGCGATGGACATTGCTGTCATCGGGGTGTCCGGAAAATATCCTGGAGCGGAAAATATTCAAGAATTCTGGAGAAATCTCCAAGAGGGCAAGGACTGCATTACCGAAGTTCCCACAGATCGCTGGGATCACGATCTTTACTTTGATAAAGAAAGAAATAAACCGGGAAAAACCTACTGCAAATGGGGGGGCTTCCTAAACCGAATAAATCCGTTGGATTCTTCTTACTTTCACCTGACCCCTCATGAGGTGAGTTTGATGGACCCAATGGAACAGCTTTTCCTGGAAATGATATGGAGCCTGCTGGAAAGTGCGGGATATACGCGAGAGGTGCTACAGAAAAAACACCAGTCCAAAGTGGGGGTCTACATTGGTGCTACGTACCATAAATACTGCGACTGTGATACAAATACGGATGCCCCTCGGATCACATCCTTTGGTTCTGTTGCTGTCGCCAACCCCATGTCGCATTATTTCAATTTCCAGGGTCCGAGCATATCCATTGATACGATGAGCTCTTCCTCTGCAGTGGCTGTCCATATGGCATGTGAAAGCCTGATCAGAGGAGAGTGTCAAATCGCAGTAGCTGGCGGGGGAAATCTGTTGACAAGCCCCAAAAAGTATATCGAATCCAGCCAGAACAATTTGATCGGAAGCCATGAAGATAGTCGAAGCTTTGCGGATGGAGACGGATATCTTCCGGCGGAGGGAGTTGGGGCAGTTCTCTTAAAGCCGCTTCATAAGGCAGAACAGGATGGAGACTGTATTTTAGCAGTCATCAAATCTACGGCAACTAATCATGGAGGACACAGCAATGGGTATACGGTCCCTAATCCCAATGCACAGGCACAACTTGTTGAAGAGAACTTTTTGAAAGCCGGCATTCACCCCCGGACAGTCAGCTATGTAGAGGCAGCAGCCAATGGATCTACATTGGGAGACCCAATTGAGCTAGTCGCCTTGAAAAAATCATTCCAGAAATTTACGGACGAGCAGCACTTTTGTGCCATGGGATCGGTTAAATCCAATATAGGCCACGCAGAAGCAGCCTCGGGGATATCGCAGCTAACCAAGACCATATTGCAATTGTGGCATCGAAAACTGGTTCCCACCATTAAAGCGGAAAAGCTGAATCCTAATCTTACGTTCAGCAATACTCCATTTTATTTGCAGCGGGAGCTTCAAGAATGGAAGCGGCCTGTAATAGAGCTGGAAGGAGAAGCGCGGGAATTTCCGTTGCGGGCAACAGTAAGCTCCTTCGGTGCTGGGGGATCTAACGTCCATTTTATTCTGGAAGAATACATTCCTTCGCCAAAAGAAGCTGTTCAGTTGAAAGGGGCAGATCAGACAGAAGTAGTGGTTCTCTCGGACGTAAACTGGGAGCGATTGAAGGCTCTTGCGAGTCAATTGCTTGAATATGTGGAGCAGCAGAACGAGCTTTCCTTACATGATGTGGCTTTCACACTTCAGACAGGCCGCGAAGCGATGAAGTGCCGGACGGCAATCGTAGCGAGCTCGCGAGAGGAACTGCTCACTGGTCTGAGAGAGCTTATCGAATCCGTCGGCAAGGGTAACGAGCCAGAGGGAGCGTCTATTCCGATATTTATTGGGGAAGGCGGAGAGGATTCAAATACAAGTGCACTCCTTTTAGGAAAAGTAGGCGAGAAAGTTTCTCAAATTCTTCTAGAGGAGAGGAATCTGGAAAATATTGCGATGTATTGGACCCAGGGAGGCAGAATCACGTGGGAGGCGCTCCATCAGGGACAAGCTGTTCGCAGAATTCCCTTACCGACCACTCCGTTCTGAGCAAAATTGGGGAACCAAACACTGTCTGACGAAAATACGAATAATCCGGAGGTAAAAATGAGAGAGTTCAAAGATAAGGTAGCCGTGATTACGGGGGCTGCCAGCGGAATTGGCCGAGCTATTGCAGACCGATGTGTCAAAGAAGGAATGAAGGTCGTTTTGGCGGATATTGAAGAGGGGGCTCTTCTAAGGACTGAACGAGAATTGAAAGCAATGGGTGCAGCTACCCTCTCCGTTGTGACCGATATTTCCAAAGAAACTGATATTCGTTTATTAGCACAAAAAACAGTTCAGACCTTTGGCGCTGTGCATCTTTTGTTCAATAATGCAGGCGTGGATGCTGGCACAGGCCGCTTATTATGGGAGAATACTGTGGCAGATTGGCAGTGGGTAATCAACGTAAACATTTGGGGAATTCTGTTTGCCACCGAAATTTTTGTTCCTATTATGGTGAAACAAAAAACTCCATGCCATATTGTAAATACAGCATCTATTGCCGGTCTGCTGTCCGGTCCTGGAAATGGAATATACAGCGCGTCAAAGCATGCCGTTTTAAGCCTGTCTGAAACGTTATATCAGGAGCTCAGATTGATCGGTTCTAATGTGGGAGTGTCGGTTGTATGTCCGGGATTCGTTCGTACTCAAATCATGGATGCAGAGCGGAACCGCCCGACAGAGCTGCGTAAGCCAGATGGGAGCGGCAATCTTCCACCTGAAAGACAAGTTATTACCGAGTTGGCTCGCAAGGCTGTCCAAAATGGAATACTTCCGGAGGATGTGGCCAATCAGATTTTTGAGGGCATCCGAAAAGGGCAGCTATATATCATCACAGAACCGAAATTCAAACCTGCAATCAGGCAGCATATGGAGAATGTTCTCAACGAAAGCAATCCTACGGCATCCCAAATGCAATTAGTGCGCAATTTGTTGTGAACTTTGAATGAATAGAGGAACTGCTTAGGAGAATCTGATCAATACGTTGTGGGGGTTACTCGGATGGACAGATCAGTGGTTTTTATGTTTTCAGGCCAGGGTTCGCAATACTACGGCATGGGAAAGGAATTATATATGTCCAACCCGGTTTTCCGAACATGGATGACCAGGTTGGATGAGATTCATACGGATATTACAGGCAGCTCTGTATTAAAAACGCTGTACGATGATACGCGTCGCAGGGGAGAAGAATTTGATACCCTGCTATATACTCACCCTGCAATTTTCATGGTTGAATATTCGCTCACACAGGTGTTATTGGAAAAGGGAATTTATCCTGATTATGTTTTAGGCTCTAGTCTGGGTGAGTCTGTCTCTGTTGCTGTGGCTGACTGCATGAGCTATGAGGACACGCTTCAATGTATTATCAAGCAAGCACAGTTGGTGGAGGCCTACTGTCCGAAAGGGGGCATGATGGCCGTCATTGGCAATCCCGGTCTGTACGAGGAAGCACCCATATTGAATACCAACTCAGAACTGGCATCCATCAACTTTGACTCGCATTTTGTTATTTCAGGCAGCTGCGAAGGTCTGACAGAGATTGAACATTATTTGAAAGCAAATGAAATGATCTATCAAAGGTTGCCAGTACATTATGCTTTTCATGCTTCCTTAATGGACCCTATTGCATTGGAATATACGGCGTTCTTAAAGCTCAAGACCATAAGAAAACCTAAAATAAATATGGTTTCATCTATGTACGGCGGGAAGACGACATGGCTTGATAACCGTTTTCTTTGGGACGTCACTAGAAAGCCTATGCAATTTCAGAGCGCTCTAAAGTGTCTGGGAGATAGTGACGGGGTTGTTTATATTGATCTCGGTCCCTCGGGCACGCTTGCTAATTTTGTAAAGTATAATTTTGGTCCCAAGAAAAAGGCAGGTGTTTGTTCCATTCTCTCCCCTTTTCAACAGGATATAAAAAATTTGGATCGTCTGTTCGAAATATTTGACTAATATGCATCCATTACTAACAAGGAGGAAATCAATGATCGCATATCTGTTCCCTGGACAAGGAGCTCAAGTGAAAGGTATGGGCGAAGGACTGTTTGATGAATTTCCAGAATTGGTTGCCCAAGCGGATGCAGTTCTTGGTTATTCTATTCAGAAGCTGTGCCTTGAGGACCCTGCCAACCAGCTCGGACAAACGGATTTTACCCAGCCGGCGCTATTTGTCGTAAACGCTTTAAGCTACCTAAAAAAAATACGAGAGACCGGAATAAAACCCGACTATGTTGCAGGACACAGCTTGGGTGAATATAATGCTTTATTTGCCGCGGAAGCGTTTGACTTTGAAACCGGTTTGAAGCTGGTCCAAAAAAGAGGAGAGCTGATGGCTCGGGCTACTGGTGGCGGAATGGCGGCAGTTTTAGGCTTGAAAGAAGAAGTGTTTCGGGAAGTAATGGAAAAAAATAAACTAGTAGAGCTCGATGTTGCCAACTATAATTCGCCCAGCCAGATTGTCATTTCAGGGCCAAAGGAACTGATTGAGCAGGCGAAACCGATTTTTGAGGATGCTGGAGCCAGAAATTATGTGGTTTTGAATGTAAGTGGAGCATTTCACTCCAGGTATATGGAAAGTGCGAGACAGAAATTTGAGGCTTATGCGGCGTCATTCGAATTCTCAAAAATCAAAATACCCGTTATTTCAAATGTCCATGCCAGACCCTACAAGCAGCTGGATTTAAGAAGCACGCTAATCAACCAGATTGTGAGCCCGGTCAAATGGTCAGAAAGTATACGCTATCTGATGGGTAAAAATGTAACCCAGTTTATTCAGATCGGGCCTGGAAATGTTGTGGCAGGATTGGTTAATGCCATACAACGAGAAGCCGAGCCATTGATCGTGACAGAGGTTGAAGACCGGAACGAACAGGTACAGAAGAGGATGTCGAAGGATACGTTGAGAAATGATGAATCGATATCCGAAAAGCGACAGGCTCCCAGAACAAAATCAGGTCATGACGTACTGGAATCCAGCAAACGATTTACGGCAGAGTCTCTTGGTCATAGCGAATTCAAACAAGATTACGGAATTAAGTATGCGTATCTTATAGGCTCTATGTACAAGGGCATCTCTTCAAAAGAGATGGTCGTAAGAGCAGGAAAGGCAGGAATGATGGGATTTTTTGGAGCTGGGGGAGTGAAGATTGATGCTCTGGAGGAAACCATAAAGTATATTCAAAAGGAATTGAACCATGGCGAAGCCTATGGAATGAATCTTATTCATGTGCCAGACCACCCAGACATAGAAAATAACATCGTTGATTTGTACATAAAATACGGTGTTAGAAATATTGAAGCCTCTGCGTTTATGAGTATCACGCCTTCTTTGGTTAGGTACAGGCTGAAGGGACTGAGACGGAATGCAAAGGGAAACGTAACGCCACAGAACAGAATTATAGCGAAAGTATCCAGACCCGAGGTTGTTGAAGCCTTCCTGAGTCCTGCGCCTCAGAATATTATAAATAAGCTGCTGGCGGAAAATAGGATCAGCCGGGAAGAGGCGATGATGGGAATGGAAATTCCCATGGTTGATGATTTATGCGTCGAGGCTGATTCAGGCGGGCATACCGACCATGCAGTTGCATATGTATTGGTTCCGCTAATGCTTCAGATGAGGGATGAAGCGATTCGAAAGTATAAATACAATAAAAGCATAAGGGTAGGGGCAGCGGGGGGAATAGGGACTCCACAAGCTGCAGCGGCAGCGTTTATATTAGGTGCTGATTTTATCATGACGGGTTCTATCAATCAGTGTACGGTTGAAGCAGGGACGAGTGATGAAGTAAAAGATTTGCTCCAGCAATTAAACATTCAGGATACGGACTACGCTCCAGCAGGGGATATGTTTGAAATGGGGGCAAAAGTTCAGGTTATGAAAAAAGGAGTGTTTTTCCCGGCCAGGGCGAATAAATTATATGATCTTTACCGGAATTATAATTCCATAGATGAAATTGATAGAGAAACCAAACATTATATTGAAGAAAAATATTTTAAGAAGAGTATCGAACAAGTCTATGAAGATATTAAAGCTTATTACCCGGCTGAAATCATTGAAAAAGCTGAAAGAATCCCAAAACGTAAGATGGCCTTGATATTTAGATGGTACTTTACTTATTCTACTCGACTTGCCATTAATGGGGACAAAAACAACAGGGTCGATTATCAAGTACACTGCGGACCAGCCCTTGGTGCTTTTAATCAATGGGTTAAGGGGACAGTCCTTGAGGATTGGAAGAATAGACATGTTGACGATATAGGACAAAAAATAATGGTTGAGACTGCAGAACACCTGAATGAAAGATATAAAGCTTTAACTGCTAGTCTACTTACAATCTAGTTGGATTCAAGCAATGGCGAGAAGCTACGAGAAGCTAATAGTGAAGTGCAGTACGTTCTAGCTGAATAAGCCCATGGCCGGATACATGCAGGATAGAGTGACAATCTCTGCAATCAGACCATGGGTTACATCATTAAAACCATTTAGATACTAGGGTAAAAGAAAGAGGGTGTTTTCGTGCATAGGTATAGAACTCATAACTGTGGAGAACTGGATCAAACGCATGTCGGGGAAATCGTGAGAATTGCAGGTTGGATTAAAAATATTCGTAACCTTGGCGGGATCGTTTTTATTGACCTTAGGGACCATTATGGGGTTACGCAAATTGTTGTCTCTGATTCTAATGAATTAAAGGATTTTGTATCCAAGATCAGCAGGGAATCAACCATCTCTGTCATAGGAGCTGTATGTCACAGATCCGAAAGTACGATCAGTCCCCATATGAAAACTGGATATATTGAGGTCGTTGCCAAGGAGATAGAAGTGTTGGGAAAGGTCATGAATCCATTGCCGTTTGAAGTATCTTCAGCACATGAAGCTCGGGAAGATTTAAGATTAAAGTATCGTTTTCTGGATCTGCGCAATGAAAAACTGCATGATAATATTGTACTTCGTTCTAGAGTAATTCAAAGTATCCGAAAAAAGATGATTGATTTGGATTTTTTAGAGATTCAGACACCGATTCTGACAAGTTCATCTCCAGAGGGCGCCAGAGACTATTTAGTTCCTAGTAGAGTGCATCCAGGCCAATTTTATGCCTTGCCTCAGGCACCTCAGCAATTTAAACAACTATTAATGGTCTCCGGCTTTGATAAATATTTTCAAATTGCACCGTGCTTTAGAGATGAAGATGCAAGGGCAGACAGATCGCCTGGCGAGTTTTATCAGCTGGATTTGGAAATGGCATTTGCTACACAGGAAGATGTTTTTAATGTAGTTGAAAATATGCTGTATGAAGTTTTTTCCGAATTTACAAATTATAAAATTTCAAAGCCTTTTAGTAGAATTCCCTATCAAGAAGCCATGCTCAAATATGGGAGCGATAAACCTGACTTAAGAAATCCATTAATTATCCATGATGTTACAGAGCTTTTTACAGAGACTGATTTTAAAGTGTTTAAAAATAAAACGATACGAGTTATTGCTACTCCTGGTTGTGAAGCACAGCCAAGAAGCTTTTACGACGATATCGTGAACTTTGCTATGGAGGCTGGAGCGAAAGGTCTCTCATGGATTAAGTTTAATGCTGATATGTCTATCAGCGGCTCGATTGCAAAGTTTATATCGGAGAAGGTAAAAAACGAATTGATCGATGTAACGCAAGCTGGTCCGGGATATGCACTGTTTTTTGCTGCCGATGAGCTTAAAAATGTCGAAAAAATAGCTGGTGCTGTCCGAAATCAATTAGGCAAACGGCTGGATTTATTGGAAAAGGATACGTTTAAGTTTTGCTGGATTGTTGATTTCCCCATGTTTGAATTGGATCCTGATACCCATAAAATAGAGTTCAGTCATAACCCGTTTTCGATGCCGCAAGGTGGTATGGATGCGCTGCTGAATATGAATCCTCTGGATATCCTAGCGTACCAATATGATATTGTATGTAATGGGATTGAGCTATCCTCGGGTGCTGTCCGTAACCACGATACAGAGATTATGGTAAAAGCCTTTGAGATCGCGGGTTATACATATGAAGAGATCAAGAGTAGATTTCCTGCACTCTTTAATGCTTTTCAATTTGGGCCACCTCCTCACGCAGGTATAGCACCTGGAATTGATAGGATTGTGATGATCCTTGCAAATGAATCGAATATTCGAGAGGTTATTGCTTTTCCGATGAATAGCAAAGCACAGGACGTATTAATGGGAGCTCCTTCGGAGGTTACTGACAAACAATTGAGAGATGTTCATATCAAATTGGCAAATGCTCAGCCACAAACAGAATAAACGGATTTAACAAGATACTGCAAGCAAAGCTGAATCCAGCACGCAATTAAATCCGATGGAGTGAGCTAAAAACTCTCCCTGCTAGAAGCAGAGGAGAGTTTTTTTATTTAGCTTAGATCGTTAACTTTAGGTTAGTAGCGTCTGCTGCAACCTTTCTAGCTTGAACCACGTCAAGAAGTTGTTAATAGCCAAGCGGCCTAATTCAACTACAAGGTGGAACTTAACATGCGCATGAGAAAAAATGCAATCGCAGCCCTTACGACTGTAGCTCTGCTGTCCTTCTCGATTGGAGGTCATTTGTCTGCGGCAGATAGTCAATTCAGGGATTTGGACCATGTAAACGGCAAAGAAAAAATCCTCTCCCTTAAAGAGCGGGGATTGCTTAAAGGTGCCTCAGACATGCAGTTTCTCCCCTCATCTAAAGTGACTGCTGCCCAAGGCATTCAGTTGATCTCAGGTGGACTTCAGCTCAGTTTGGCTGCCATTGATTTGAACCAGGCGCCACAGGCGAGTGGATTGTTTACCCAGGTTAAAGATACCGCATGGTACGCTGAAGCTTTTATTAACGCGTATTATAATGGCGTAGACATTCCAAAAGGTATCAATCCTGACAAAGCTCTGACCAAGGAAGAGTTCACACATATGTTGATTCAGGGCATGGAAAAAGCAGGCGCTCTTCCCATGATTAAAATCGCCCCTGCAAATATTGCGGATGACAGCGAACTGGAGCCTTCTTACCAAGGTAGCATTCAACGCTCACTAGTGTACAAGGTCAATGTCCTGGATGGGAAGGGAAATTTTCATCCCAAAAGTGCGATTACACGTGCCGAGGCTGCTGTTATGTTATACAATGCATTGGAATACCTGAATGCTCATCCAAAGTCGTAACCAATACAGCAACAAAGCGCTTTTCTTCTGAGGAATTTAAGCTTTCAGTTACTTGACATCAATACCGTGAATGCTATAATAAGGAAATCGAATTTAGACCCCGCGGTAGTTGACTATCGTAAGAATACTTTTCTGGTCCTTCGGCATAGAACACAAGTAACGAATAAATAAGCTGGCTCCGGATGAGGGGTCAGCTTTATTTGTTTGGACAAAAGTTTACAGCTTTCACAGATTTACATATTGAGAGGAGACAGCGGTATGTTTGGGAATGATTGGGATGATGTACTACGAGAAGAGGTCGAAAAGCCTTACTTTAATGAATTAAGGTATACGTTAGCTCGAGAGTACAAGTTACATAAGGTATATCCTCCAAAAGAAGACTTGTTTTCAGCACTCAAATTAACGCCATATCATCTGACCAAAGCGGTTATATTGGGACAGGACCCATATCATGGAGAGGGACAAGCTCACGGCTTGAGCTTTTCTGTTAGACCTGGTGTGCGTACACCGCCGTCTCTACAAAATATATATAAGGAGTTACGCGATGATGTCGGCACTCCCATTCCGAATCAGGGATACCTCGTTCCTTGGGCTGAGCAAGGTGTGCTGCTGCTGAACAACGTGTTGACTGTGCGTGAAGGACAACCGCAATCTCATCAGGGAATAGGTTGGGAACGTTTCACGGATGCTGTCATTGAAGCGATTAATGAACGTGAACAGCCGGTAGTGTTCATTTTGTGGGGGAGTCATGCTCAGAAAAAGGCCAGTTTTGTGAATACCAGCAAGCATTTGGTGCTGAAATCTGTCCATCCGAGTCCATTGGCGGCTCACAGAGGTTTTTTTGGCAGCAAGCCTTTTTCACGTACCAATGCATTTTTGCAGGAGCATGGAATGGAACCGATTCAGTGGGAGATTCCTAACCGCTAGCACGGGAGGTGAGGACATGCGTCAATGGAAGGGACGTCAGGTCATTTTATATCACGGCAACAACGGTCATACCCAGAAGGTGCGCGGCACACTTGAAAAATGGGATGATATACGAAAATGCGTTATTTTGGGCCCGAAAATGCTGGCTATTCCTTTTGAAAATATTACGCATATTACCATGCTTCCTCCGGGACGTGAGCGTAAAAGCCGCCATCCAGCTAGGCTGAACACTTTCGGTTATGTAATGAACGTTCCGTTACAGTTTGATAATGCCATTCATTTTCAGTCAGCGGTGACGATTTGGAGAGATGATCAACTGATTGCTTACAATGTAAAGCTGGTTAGTCACTCGGCAGACCATGTGACTCTTGAGGATGGACAAACCTTATCCAAGGAAGAGCATTTATTTGTAGTGAGGTCACTGCGTGGAGAACTTTAACTGTAATAATTCACCTTTTTTTGATGAAGGGTTCAATTTAGTTAGCTGCTTACCGATAAAAGATATTGGGATTGTTAATAATATCCTGTTTTATAGAATGAAACCAAGGGAGAGAAACGAATGGAGCGTATGAAACGTATGAGCAAACGGAGTACCTTCTTACTTGCTTTGCTGATGTTTGTATTCGCAGCATGGCCAGCAGGTTTGATCCGGGCTGAGGAGAAAACGACCTCCACAGTACAGTGGGACAGTCAAAATCCAACCACAGTTAATCTGGGTGGAAGCCCCGCTCAATTAAAAGTGTGGTCTGTGACGCAGACTGGTAAAACGGATGTAACCGAAAGAGCTGAATGGATCTCCGGAGATTCAAGTATTTTAAAGGTAGAAAAGGGACTCATTACTCCAGTGTCCAAAGGGCAGATTAAGATTGTTGCCACATATGATCAGAAAACAGTAAGTACGACGATTACGGTAAAATCGCCTTACAGCAAGCTGCAATTCAATCCGACGGGTCCTCTCAATCTGACCATTGGCGGAGAATCGAAGCAACTGACTGCTCAAGGTGTGCTTAGCGGAGGCGGCACGGAAAATGTGTCTGGCGTGGAATGGACATCTACGAATGAAGCTGTTGCTACCGTAGAAAATGGACTTGTACGTCCTCTTGCCAAAGGCGTGACTTACATTAAAGCCACCAAAGATGGACTTAATGCACAATTGATCGTGTATGTGCGTTCTTCATCCCAGGCACTGGTACTGAGTGCATCTGGCTCCAAATCGGTCTATCTGGGTAGCTCCCCAATTCAGGTTACTGCAACCGATGTGAACCTGACTGGCGGAAAAACAGATGTGACCAACACAGCAGAATGGACTTCCTCTAATTCATTGGTTGCTACGGTGGAGCAAGGTAAAATCACACCGATGGATGTAGGGAATTCGACGATTACAGCCTCCTATCATGGTTTGAGTAAGACTCTGAAGATCAATGTACTTCCGACTGTCGAGAAACTGGTCTCAAGCAAAGCCAGTCTGACTCTCGAAACTGGAAGCAAAACTTCTCTTCCGAGTATATCTGCTTATTTGGTCAATGGAGCCAAAAAAGCAGTTCAATCCGATGTAAAATGGAGCTTAAGCAGTGAGAGTGCAGTCAAGATTGCAAATGGTAAGCTGGTTGCAGTAAACCCAGGTAGTGCAACATTGACAGCGACAGTAGGTGCGCTCAAGCTGGATATTCCAGTGACCGTACAATATAAAGTTCTCAAGCTGACGGCTTCTGAGAAAAAGTATGTATTGGTTGCAGGCCAAGAAACAAGTATTCCGACCGTAAAAGCACACATGGCTGGTGGTGGAGTACTGGATGTTACCAACCAGGTAAGCTGGGTAGCTACAACAGCTGCAGTTACAGTAGGAAATGGAAAAGTAAAAGCGGTGAGTGGTGGCAACTCGGGAATCAAGGCAATGTATATGAATAAATACGTGAAAGTGCCTGTCATTGTGGAGGGAGCCATTTCTACATTGACACCAAGCTTTTCGAATGCTGAGATGAATTTGAAGGGAAGTAAGTCCATCAAAGTCGTCGGCAATTATACAGATGGTAAAAAAGTTACCCTGAGCAGTAAAGTGAAATGGACAACATCAAATGCTTCTGTAGTGGTCGTAAAAGGATCTTCCATTAAAGCTGTTGGAATTGGAACAGCAACCATTACGGGTACGTACCAGGATAAGTCGTTTAACGTGGAGATAAAGGTTACACCTAAGTTGCTTAAGCTGGTATTGAGCAATAAAAACCTGAAGCTGCCTAAAGGCTCGTCTCAAGTGCTTAGCGTAAGTGCTGTTTATGATTCAGGCGCGACTGCAAATGTGACCAATTCAGCGGTATGGACATCCTCCAAACCGTCGATCGTACAGGTTACAGCTGGTCAGGTGAAGGCATTGGATAGCGGAAGCTCCAGTATTAAAGTAGTCTATGGTGGTAAGAAGGTAACGACATCTGCCAAAGTTTTAAAATAGTCAACGCACATTACCACACCTGGCGTATGTCAAATAAACCCCCGGTCCAAAGACCGGGGGTTTATTTTTAGCTTATTCTACGCCGTCCTGATAATGATTTTTCCAGTGCTTATCGCCTTTATGTGCGAAATCTTCAACTGTTTTCTCCAGCGTAGCTACCAGTTGGGCTTTAATCTCAGCAATTGTGTCGCGAAATAATCTTTCTTCCGTACCATTGATTTTTTCACCATATAAAGCTTGAGCGGCTACAAATTGACGATGTTGTTCTACAAAACTGTCAATCGAATGCAGTGCATGCTCCACGTATTGTGAAATGCTATGATGCTCGTTAGGCAGTTGTAATTTTAATTCCTTAACTCTGTTTAATAATGCCATGATGATCACCTCGTGCGTTTTGTTATGTCAATAATTATACATCATTTTCGGAAAATTTTCATTAAATTTCGATTAAATTGTGACTTTTATTATGTCATGATTGCATTTTCATTGGTGATCAGGCATAATTTCGGAATTTTGCGCTTTTCCCTTGGTGTCGTGATTTCAAAATTTGAAATATATGATACAAAGACAATGTAAGAGCGAGCTGCGGCAGCTGTCTTTCTGACATGTTATAATGGGGAAAAAGCCCAGTCGGAAAGGTTGTCAGTATGATATGAAGCTTTTTAAAGGTTTATTTTGGGGGATTCTGATCAGTCTTCTCCTGTGGTGCGCCTTGTTTGGGCTTGTCCGCTGGATGACTCATTAAGTGCTTCCTGTATCTTATACAATAACTCTTGCGACTGTATCCACGTCATTAACGGAAATCGTATATACGTGTTCGTCATCGTAGAGCTTGAATTGCTGAGTTTCTTGGTCAGATAGGAGCTTAGGCCAGCCAATTACGGTATTTCCATTCAGTAACCGGATTACAACAGCTTGCATTTGGCTCACGGCCAGTTGGATCTCATCGTTCATTCGTACAACCTCCTCTCTATACTATTTGTCGTCGGATATTTAATCTTTTTTTATAGTCGGTAAGGGGTTACAAAAAATAAAATCTGGGGATTGCCTTAGCTGAAGGTCATTTACTGGAATAGCTTGAAAGGAAGAGGGAAATTGAAGAAAAAGTTACTAAGTTTTATAGCTTTAGTGCTGCTAGCTGTGGGCGCGTACTGGGTTGAAGGAGACAATCTTTTTACAAAAATAACAGGAGAAAACCCGCCTTCATCAGCTCAGGTAACGCTGCAATTTCCGTCAGGTCGTTATCCTGAAACGGCGCAGCATATTAAGGAAGCCATTCAAGCGGGAAAATCACCAGTATGCACAATTGACCGGGAAGGAGCCGAGCAAAATCGTAAGCATTCGCTTGCGGGTGTTCCTACTCGTAAAGGGTTTGATCGTGATGAATGGCCGATGGCTATGTGCTCAGAAGGGGGAAAGGGTGCAAATGTCAAATACATAGCTCCTAAGGATAACCGTGGGGCAGGATCATGGGTCAGTCACCAGTTAGATCAGTATGAGGATGGAACTCGTGTAAAATTCGTTATTAAATAGTTTTTGATTTCGTGTTTTTACCTTTTAGCTCCTTAGATGTTTCCTGTTTGGCTTTAATCAGCGCCAGAAAATCAAAAAAATCACCTAGTGTATTGAAGCCGGCAGCTAAAATGGCCAGGTCTTCAGCAGATAGTTGGTCTAACCATTCCATTTGCTTAGCGTCAAACATATTATCACCGCCAACCCTTAATAATGTATAGTATGTAGTGGCGGCAACGAAGGTCAGGGCTCTGGCATACCTTTTAAGTATGCTTGTTTTTTGTGCAGAGGATGTGTGAAACTCATGTTTAAATTTAATTTTTATACTAAAATCGTGTCCATCGTTATCGTATTGCTGATACCTGTGCTGCTTTTGTATGTCTACTCTAATCAGACAACGACAGGTGTATTACGTGAGGAACTGAATCAATCCAATTATAATCAGCTGACTTTTTTTCAAAACCAGGTGAATACGAATATTGAAATGATTTCTTCCTGGCCGCATCTGCTGATTCATGATCCTGATGTTGCCAGTTTCCAAGCGATTTTTTTAAAGGACAAGACTCTCAATCTGGATGGAATTAACCTGGTCAAGCGGATTCAAACCAAGCTTGGGCTTCAGGAAAGCTCTTCTAACTGGAGAACAGGGCTGAGTATATATTCCCCTTCACTTGGACGAGTTGTATCGGAGAATGGAGCCAGTTATTATGATCAGAAGGTATTAAATCAATCGATTACAAACGGCTGGCAGGTATCTAAGAAAAGAGTGTACGGTAAGGATCAATTTATATTTTCATTGTATACCTTATCCCCGTTTTCCTCTCTAGCTAATCCGGAAACCGCTAACACGATTATTAAAGTGGAATTCGATAGCAGCAATATTCAGGACATGCTTGACCGCTTTAAAGGCGATGGACGAAAGGAGCCTTTTTATTATAAAAAAGGCGTAGGAGTGATTTATAATCGCTCTGCAAATGCAGAATTGTCAAGCCAGCTGATTGCGAAACTGGAGAAATTGGGATTACATGAAGTTGATAATTTGACCGTGAAAATTGGAGAAGAGAGTTACCTTGTTCACGCCGTTCTTTCGCAAACGACAGGATGGTATTTGATTGACTACATGCCTTTGTCCGATATGATGTCTCCGATTTACTCATCTAACCGACTATTTTATATAACCGTTGTTGGCTCACTACTGGTAGGCATCATTGGTGCTTATCTCCTTCACTCACAGGTACAAGTCCCGATTCTTCAGCTTGTGCGGGCATTTCGGCGATTAAAGGATGGAGACTACGCTGTTCGTTTGAGTCCTAAGGGCAGTCACGAGTTTGCATTTCTGTCACGTCAATTCAACCTGATGGTCGAACAGATTCAGGAGCTGTTTGAGAAAGTTTACGTTGAGAAGCTCCATGTGAAGGAAGCACGTCTAAAGCAGCTCCAGTCTCAAATCAATCCCCATTTTTTTTATAATTGTTTTTCCTTTATTACGAGTATGGCAAAGTTGCGCAATCATGAGGCAGTCGTGGCCATGGCTCATAATTTATCCAAATATTATCGCTATACGACAAGACAGGAAAGAGATTTGGTTCCTTTATCAGATGAAGTCGAGTTTGTGCAATATTATTTGAAAATTCAGCAGATGCGTATGCCACGGTTAACGTTCACTATTGATATTTCTTCACAGGCCAATCATCTGCTGGTTCCACCGCTTGTGTTGCAACCCCTGGTGGAAAATGCGGTGTTGCACGGAATAGAACCTCAGGCGGAGGAGGGGATCATCCGTATTATGACTGAGTGTGTCGGCTCATCCATGTACTTGATTGTAGATGATAACGGGCTCGGTTTGAGTGATGAAGGTACAACGTCCCTTACATTAGCACTAGAGAACCCTGTAGAAGAAAAAAGTGGTTATGGTTTATGGAATGTGCACCAACGAATGCGGTTACATTTTGGTGAAAACGCGGGCTTGGAATTCTCGTTGTCTCCGTTGGGAGGATTGAGAGTGATTTTAAAATGGCCACTGTCAATTGAAGAAGGGCAGGAAGACGGTTTGATCCATTCTTCGTCAAATTCAAGAAATAGTAAATTGGAGGATACTGATGGTTCAGATATTACTAGTGGATGATGAAAGCTATGTTACTGAAAGCCTGGCGGCTACTATACCGTGGGAGACGTTGGGAATCGAGAAGGTTCATCAAGCAGCTTCTGCCTTGGCAGCAATAGATGTGCTGGAAGCATACGATATTGATATTCTGGTTACGGATATTCGTATGCCCGGCATGACGGGATTGGAGTTGATTGTTGAAGTAAACGAGCGTTGGCCGCATATCCGTAGTTTATTACTGACAGGCTATGCTGATTTTGAATACGCTAAAAAAGCGCTCCAGCTTAAGGCTTTTGATTACATTTTAAAGCCGGTGGATGATGAAGAGTTTATCAAATGTGTGTCAGCTGCCATGGATTCGCTAAAGGAAGAATGGGAAGCATTCGACAAGGTTCATCAATTACAATACAGTCGCAGGAACGATTACGGTGTGCTGCGCACTCATTTGATGCACGATTTGTTACTCGGGCGTGATTTAACTTTACAAAAAATAAAGGACAAAATGTCCGAGTATGAAATCAAGCTACGCACAGAACATCCTGCCAGTATGCTGCTTATTCAGCTGGGCAAGCAATTTTCTGACATGGATTATCACTCAGTGTCCTTAATTGAGTATGCGATTGGGAATATTGCAGAAGAAGTGTTCGCTCCTGATTTTCATGTTTGGCATTGCAAAGCGCCACATGATTGCCTAATCGTATTAATAGAAGGGAATTGGGATTTGTTTCCTAAACGGACTCTGGATGAGCAGAATCATTTTTTGCGTGCAGCGATTGAAACCTTTCGAAAAAATGTGAGCAATTACTTGAAAGGGGAAATTTACGTCACATTAACGAATTGGTTTCATTTCCCGAATGAGCTGCCTAAGCTATATCAGACAGCGATCAGATCCTTATATTGGAACCAACAGGAGGAGACGAATCCACTCCTATTCATAGAAGAGCAGACAGAACAGTCACACAACTCAGTGAAGTCGCTGGAGGGGCTTTATACGCACCCTACGCTTACTCATCTGCTAGAGTCCAGGCAATGGGAAGAGGCCGAAGCAAAAGTAAGCCGTGTATTTGGCAAAATGGAAGAGGCGGGATATACACGCGAGCATTTATATGAACTGTTTATTTCGGTAACGAGCGCCTTTATGTATACAGCTCACAAACAAGGACGTTTCATTACACAGATGGACCAAGTAGGCTTTGATCCGTTACATGCGCAGAAATTGGTTCATTCGTTCCCACACCTCAAAGAGTGGATATTTTCCATGATGAACAAGCTTAAAGCCGAGTGGTCTGCAAGCGAGCAAAGCGCCAAAAGCTATGTGGTCAAGCAGGTCCAGGAGCTGATCGCCCAGGATAAAGGGCAGGAGCTGTCTGTTAAGACGATTGCCGACCAAGTTTATCTTCATCCCGTCTATTTGTCTAAAATCTATAAAGCTGAAACTGGAGAAGGTCTGGGAGATTATATTATCCGAATGAGAATGGAACGGGCTCTTTATTTGCTCAAATATTCCAACAAAAAAATATATGAAATAACCACTGAACTCGGCTATCAGAATCCCCAATATTTCAGCAAGATGTTCAAAAAGCATTATGGAATGACTCCGCATGAATTTCGGGACCAGTAAAGACAAATGAGTAAAGATCAGTTGAGAAAGGTGCAGAAATATTTATTTTGTGACATAGGCTGCTAAGAAAAGCCCTCTTATAATAAAAGAGTAGAAAATGATTTTTAGAGGGGGAACAAGATGCGAGTTCATTCGAAAAAAAAGCTATTGTCGTTGCTCGCCGCAACTATGGTATTAGGGGTTGGCCTTGTGGGCTGCTCAGGTGCAGGAAATGATGGGAATGCGGACAGCACAGCTAAAACTGAAAACGTATACAAAGAAAAATACAACCCAGAAGTTACAATATCCACGGTATGGGGTGTAGATCCCGCCTTAAAATTTAAAAATGGCGAATCTATCGAAAATAACGTTGCGACAAAATGGGCCAAAGAGAAATTTGGTATTAATGTAAAATCACTCTGGTCTGTCACGGATACAAATGGTGCTTTTGCTACCAAGCTGCGGTTGGCGATGTCCTCCGGTCAGGAGATGCCTGATGTCGTTGTACTGGGGACAGAGAATGAGCAGCTGGCCCAGGATATGATCGATTCCGGTATGTTCGCTGAAGTTGGCCCATTATTTGATAAATATGCTTCGGATTCTTGGAAGCAGGCCATGAGTCAGGATACGAACGTATGGAATCAGTATAGCCGAGATGGTAAAAAAATGGGTATCCCTGTGCTTGATTTCGCTTATAACCATGATTATGTATTGTGGGTACGACAAGATTGGTTGGATAAGCTGGGGATGAAGGCTCCGGAGACGATAGATGATCTGGAAAAAGTGATGGATGCCTTTAAAAACAAAAATCCAGACGGACTGGCTCCGGACAAAGTGACCCCGCTCAGCATCGGTTTCAAAACATCCATGAACACATGGATGGGTGACCCATCCTGGATTTTCGGAGCTTATGGCACACTACCCCAACAGTGGAACAAAGGTGCAAACGGTAGCTTGGAATATGGCTCTGTTCAGCCTGGCATGAAGCCGGGTCTGCAAAAGCTGAGCGAGTGGCTCAAAAAAGGATATATTCCTCAGGAAGCAGCATTGTGGGATGAAAATAAAACGGCAGAACCTACAGTTGCAGGGACAGCCGGGATGATTCCAGGACCATATTGGATGAGCGGTTGGCCGCTCCAGGATACGGTTAAAAATGCGCCGAGTGCTGTATGGAAGCCGATCAAGATTCCAGCGGGACCTGACAACAAAGCTATGCGCCATGGAACGCAGTACACCAATGGTGTCGTACTCATCAACAAACAAATGCAGCATCCTGAAGCTTTCTTCACGTATCAAAATTACTTGTTTGACCATTATGCAAATGCCAAACCGGACGGTGACTTGTCGAATGGGCTGTTTAAGGGCTACGATTATGATTTAGATGCCAATGGAAAGCTGATGTCTATTGATAAAATACCAGGCGGTTATGTAAACTCTATTCGTTATTTGCTGGTTCGTGATGGTGCACGTATCCCTGATGCCCAAATGAAGGCTTTGTTAAGCTTGGCTGACGGTGCAGAACCGAAAACCAGACTGGAGAAAGATGTAATGGTGAATTACGGGAAAGACACTCCCGCAGCGGCCAAAGTGCTTATGGAACAAAAGGATATCTCTATGAAAGATCAGTTCACAGGACCAACTACGCCAACCATGAAGGCTAAAAAAGATTACCTGGATAAGATTGAAAGCCAGACCTTCAATGAAATTATTTATGGCAAACAGCCGATTTCTGCTTTTGATACCTTTGTACAGACGTGGAAAGCCGCTGGTGGCGAACAAATTACAAATGAAGTAAACGAATGGTATAAGAGCGTAGAAAAGTAAAAGTTGTCGATGTTGTGAAACAAATTAGGAGGGCTGTCCCAAGGTGGACAGCCTTTTTACTTAAGCTTCACACGGATTAATTAAAATGATTGCTTTTGTGCCATGTATGTTGGTTTTTTGAACTGTTGGGACTGCGAAAACGCTTTTATAATTGAGGTATACCATGAGAGTTACAGGAGGAACTGCAATGAGAAGTCTGCAACGTACGTGGCCATTTCATATCATGCTGCTGCCAGCCATCATTTTCTTGATTGTATTCAGCTACATTCCGATGGGCGGCATCGTGATGGCCTTTCAAAATTACAAGCCTTGGCTAGGCATAACTGGTTCCGAATGGGTTGGACTGGATAATTTCCGCTTTTTGTTTCAACGGGAGGACAGTCTTCAGGTCGTATGGAACACGCTGATTATTGCTGTGTTAAAGATGTTTTTCAATCTGTTGGTTCCGTTTGTTTTTGCTATACTGCTGAATGAAATTCGCAAGGTCGGACTTCAGCGCTCCATTCAGACATTGGTGTATCTGCCACATTTTCTATCATGGGTTATCTTGGGCGGAATTCTGATTGATCTGTTGGCTACTGATGGATTTATGAACCGGATTCTTGGAAGTATAGGAATCCAGCCTATCTTCTTTCTGGGAGATAACAACTGGTTTCGTTTTACCGTCATTGTATCTGACATATGGAAAGAGTTTGGCTACAATACCATCGTATTCCTCGCTGCACTGGCGGGTATCAATCCTTCGTTGTATGAGGCTTCTGAAATGGATGGAGCGAGCCGATGGAGACAGACACTGCACATTACTGTACCTTCATTGATTCCGATGGTGGTCGTTGTTGGGACGCTCGCCCTTGGTAATGTTCTGAATGCCGGTTTTGACCAGATTTTCAACCTTTATAATCCGTTGGTATACCAAAAAGGCGATATTATTGACACATTCGTCTATCGGACAGCATTGATCAATGGGGAGATGGGCTTTGCTACCGCCATTGGGTTGTTCAAATCCGTTATCAGTATGATTCTCATTCTGATATCTTATCGGCTTGCTTACAAATGGGCAGGTTACCGCATATTCTGATTCCACGAGGCTGAAAGAGGGAGAGTCATGTATCATAAAACAACGCCATACCGCATTTTCAATGTGTTCAATATTTGCTTACTAGTGATTTTGTCTATCATGTGTATCGTTCCATTGATTCATGTGTTGGCAGTATCATTTAGTGCTAAATCAGCAGCAGATGCCAATCTGGTTGGACTGTGGCCAGTGCAGTTTTCATTAGAAGCCTATAAGAAGACGATGAATAACCCGATTTTTCTCCACTCCATCTGGATTTCTGTCTGTCGGACTGTATTGGGAACCGGCTTGACGCTACTTATTACCTTTTTAGCTGCTTATCCGCTTTCGAAGGAAACAACGGTGTTCCGCAGTCGCAACATTTATTCATGGCTGTTTGTATTTAGTATGATTTTTAACGGTGGTCTGGTTCCATTCTATATGGTTATTCAAAAGATCCATCTTATGGACAGCTTCTGGGTACTTGTTTTGCCAGGAGCGGTCAATACATTTTTGGTCATTCTTATGCTGAACTTTTTTAGAGGAATTCCCAAAGAGATGGAAGAGGCCGCATTGATCGACGGAGCAGGGCATTTTCGGACATTGTTTAGTATTTTTTTACCAATATCCATGCCTTCCATTGCAACGATTGCGCTGTTCAGTATGGTATTTCATTGGAACTCATGGTTTGACGGTCTGCTCTATTTGAGCAATGCAAAGGATTATCCGCTGGCGACGTTCCTGCAAACTGTAATTATACAGAAGGATATGAGTTCCATGAGCATGAGTCCCAAAGAGATGGAATTACTGTCTCAGACGACGGTTAATGCAGCACAAATTTTCATTGGTGCAGCGCCTATTCTTATTGTATATCCATTTTTACAAAAGTATTTTGTTAAAGGTATGACGTTAGGTTCCGTCAAAGAGTAACAGAACTAATACAAGGAGATGATTTACAGTGACATATCCAAACATAACCAAGTACCCTCCCATTAGTGAGCGAGTTCCGCGTATGCTGCATGGAGCAGACTATAACCCGGAGCAATGGCAGCAATATCCCGAGGTGTTAGCGGAGGATATCCGCTTAATGAAACTAGCCAAATGCAACGTAATGTCTGTCGGCATTTTCTCATGGGTATCCTTGGAGCCTGAGGAAGGTGTGTTTACGTTTGAATGGCTGGATCGTATTCTGGATTCGTTTGCTGAGAACGGAATCTATGCGTTTTTGGCCACCCCGAGCGGAGCAAGACCAGCCTGGATGTCGCAAAAATATCCCGAGGTGCTGCGTGTAGGGGTTAACCGTGTCCGTAACTTGCACGGATTCCGCCATAACCACTGTTACACATCGCCAGTCTACCGGGAAAAAGTACGTATTATGAATACGAAGCTGGCTGAGCGTTACGCTAATCATCCTGCTGTTATTGGCTGGCACATTTCCAATGAATTTGGTGGAGACTGTCACTGTGATTATTGTCAGGAGGCGTTTCGCACTTGGGTGCAGGATAAATATGGTACGCTGGATCAGCTTAATCATTCATGGTGGACAACATTTTGGAGTCATACAGTTACAGACTGGAGTCAAGTCGAGTCCCCAGCACCTCACGGTGAAACGCAGGTTCATGCCATGAATTTGGACTGGAGACGGTTTGTAACCGAACAGACCGCAGATTTTATCAAACATGAGATTGTGCCGCTCAAGGCTGCGAATCCGGACATTCCAGTTACAACCAATTTGATGGAGTTCTTTGAAGGATTGAATTACTGGAAGTTTGCTGATCTGCTCGATGTTGTTTCCTGGGATAGTTATCCGACCTGGCATGACCGTGAAGGAGATGACAGCCGTCAAGCTGCAAGAGTGGCTATGATGCACGATATTATTCGCTCCATCAAAGGTGGTAAGCCTTGGATGCTCATGGAAAGTACGCCAAGTTTGACAAACTGGCAAGACGTTAGCAAGCTAAAGCGACCGGGCATGCATCTGCTATCATCTTTACAGGCTGTGGCGCACGGTTCAGACACTGTTCAATATTTTCAATGGCGGAAAAGCCGCGGTTCGAGTGAAAAGCTGCATGGTGCGGTCGTCGATCATGTAGGACACGAGCATACTCGGGTATTCGGGGATGTGACAGATGTCGGTCATGCGCTGGAAAAACTGGAAGAGGTGGTCGGTACATCCGTACCGGCTGAGGCCGCAGTCATTTTTGACTGGGAGAACCGTTGGGGAATCAACGATTCACAGGGACCGCGGAACAAAGGGGTGAAATATGAGGAGACAGCTGAAGCACATTATTTGGCATTGTGGGAGCAGGGAGTGCCAGTAGATGTCATTCATATGGATGCAGATTTCTCCAAATATAAACTTTTGGTCGCTCCGATGTTGTATATGGTCCGCAGCGGTGTAGGGGAGCGCATACAGAAGTTTGTTGAAAACGGGGGCACATTCGTAGCAACCTATTGGTCAGGCATTGTGGATGAACATGATTTGTGCTTCCTTGGAGGCTTTCCAGGGCCGCTTCGTAAGACGCTGGGAATCTGGTCGGAAGAGATTGATGGATTGCATGATCATGATCGTAACTACATTATACCGATTGAAGGCAATGAGTTGGATCTACGGGAGGAGTATGAAGCTGTAGAATTGTGCGATCTCATTCATACGGAGGGTGCAGAGGTACTGGCTAAGTACGGGGCAGACTTTTATGCAGGACGTCCAGCTTTGACGGTGAACCGTTTGGGACAGGGAAAAGCTTATTACATCGCATCACGCAACACCGGACTATTCCATAGTCATTTTTACAAGAGTTTAATTGATGAGGCAGGTCTCAGTAAAGCACTCGATGTGCAGTTGCCACATGGAGTGAACACAGCGATTCGTACCGATGGAGTTCATGATTATATTTTTGTAATGAATTTTACGCATGAGCCGCAAGAGATTACACTGGATGGACGAACTTATACGGATATGCTTGAAAATCTTGTGATAGCAGACAGCAGCGTTCAATTGGGTGCCTATACTGTTAAGGTTCTAAAGACAGAGCGCAATAATTAGAACACGTTATACATGTGATCGCCGCCGATTCCCGAGTGAGGGAGCAGGTGGATTGGCCAGAGGCAATGTGAGTATACAATTTAGATAGGGGATGACTTATGAAAACAGGTAAACGTACTATGGTATTTGCGATGTTGATCTTGTTATCCAGCTTTTTGTACCCATTGGGCTCTGTGGGAGTGGGTGCGGCTTCGGCCGCCCCTGCTTTCGCCAAAGGAGCAGATATAAGCTGGGTCGCAGGGATGGAAGCCCAAGGTATGACCTGGAAGGATAAAAAAGGGGTTCGCCGGGATGTACTGCAAATTTTACGGGACGATTATCAGATCAATTCGGTTCGTATTCGAGTGTGGGTAAATCCTGACATGAAGGATTATGCAAGCGGATACATGAATGCCGAGAAGGCAGCAGAACTTGCGCAGCGAGCTCAAAAGTTAGGCATGAGCGTTATGCTGACCCTGCATTATAGCGATTCATGGGCTGACCCAGGACAGCAGAATAAGCCTTACGCATGGCGCAATTTTACATTTACACAACTTATGGATGCGGTCTGGTCCCATACCGTCTATGTTATGAACACGATGAAGAGCAAGGGTGTGACACCGGATTGGGTGCAAATCGGCAATGAAACGAACAATGGCATGCTCTGGGATGACGGCAAAGCCTCTGTGAATATGAAAAACTATGCGTGGCTCGTCAATACAGGGAATAACGCTGTTAAATCCGTAAGCAGCAGCACCAAGACGATCGTACATTTAGCTAACGGGGATAACAGTTCCGTTTTAAACTGGAACATTGGTGGACTGATTGATAATGGAGCTCAGTTTGACCTTATTGGACTGTCTCTATATCCGTCTTCCTCTGACTGGCAGGGTAAGGTGGATCAGACGATTACCAATGCCAATAGCCTCATTGCGAAATATGGTAAAGGCATTGTTATCAGTGAAATCGGGATGGAATATAATGAACCTGCTGCTTCCAAGGCATTTATTTCCGCAATCAAAACGAAGGTGCGGAGTATCGGAGGCGGTAAAGGCGTGGGCGTATTTTATTGGGAGCCAGCTGCAACCCCAGGTTATAATCAAGGCTATAACAAAGGTGCTTGGCAGACTGATGGTAAGCCAACCTCAGCGTTGGAAGGCTTTTTAAACTAAAGAACGATGTAAGAGCATATCAAAGAACCTCTAATGCGCATTCTATGCAGATTAGAGGTTCTTTATTGTTATGGTGATTGGATAGTTATCATTTTAGACTTCCCGGTTTACTTTGAAGAAGGAAATAAGCTCTTCCAGCTCCCCAGACATCAATGTAAGCTTGTCTGAAGCTTGGACAATCGAAGCCATAGACTCAGCCTGTTCCCCAATGGTTTGTTCAATTTGTTTGCTGCTATTGACTGTTTTGCTAACTGTAGAAGACAGCTCGTCAGAGGTAGCTGACATTTCCTGCGTGCTGGCCGAGATTTGCTCAGTTGCACTGGATACCTCCTGGATTTGTGACGACACTTTGTTGGACGCTTCTAAAATTTCAGAGAACATTTCGCCTGTCTGCTTCGTAACTTCCAGTCCGACGTGAACTTCTTTTGTACCCAGGCTAATGCCTTTTACAGTTTGTTCAATCTCTTTTTGAATTTCTTCAATAAGCTCTGCAATTTGTTTGGCGGATTCTTGAGACTGTTCAGCCAAATTACGCACTTCTCCAGCTACTACTGCAAAACCTTTGCCTTCTTCGCCGACTCTGGCAGCTTCAATCGAAGCGTTGAGGGCAAGCAGATTCGTTTGGCTGGCAATACCGGTAATGATGCTTACAATATTACTGATTTCGTTAGAACGGTTCTGCAATGCATTAACGGAATCAACTGTACTTTCCATTGTAGTGGAGATAGAGTCCATCTGAGTGGATAGCTTTTGAGCTACCTGATTGCCTTCAACGGAGCGCTTTTCCATTGAATAAGCTTGATCCGCAACAGAAGAGGAGCTTTCAGCGATGGTTTGGATCACTGTAGACATTTCATTCATAGCCCTGGAGCTTTCAAGTGCTGCGTGATCCTGAGCCTCAAGCCCCTGGGTTATTTCCCGGATATTGCTGTTAATGACGTTTGTATTCGTACTGTTTTTCTCGCTGATGCTTAACAATTCCTGGGCTGATCCCGTTACTTCTTGCGTCGTATCCTGTACTTTCACCATTGTATCGTTAAGGCGCTTGATCATAGAATTAAATTTTTGATTAATAATACCAAGGTCGTCTAGTCCTGTCTTAATTTTTACATTCAGATTACCCTCGCTGACTTCTTCAATTCCCTTCATCAAGGAACGAATTGGGGAGAGCGTACGTTTTACCAGCAAGTATTGAATCGTCAAGAAGATAGCAAGAAACAGAATGAGCAGTGAAACACCATATACAAGCAGCTTATGAAGACCCGTAGGTACAGAGCTCGCATCTACGTCAAAGTAAATTGCACTTGTGACTTTACCACTTGCATCTGTAATCGGGTAAACAATCGTAGTCCATGTGCCATATTCGTCCGTATAAAAGCTGCTCAATGCTGATTCATTGGATTGAAGCACCTTATTTACGGCTTCTGCATTTTCGTCAGGCAGAGTGTACATATCCCCAATATTCATCTTCGAGTCTTGGAAAGCTTGAACCAAATTAGTGGGAACGCCAATAATGGAGGTTTGATTTCCTTCTTTTAGTTCTGTCCCAAATATGTAAGCTTGGGCGACATTAGGATAAAATGTGTGAATAGAATCTAGAAATTTACGTAATTCCTGTTGAACAGAACCGTTATAATCTTTTTCGCTTAATGCTTGTTGTACTTTTGTTTTGTCAACATCTTCTGCCCATTTTTTGGTCAGCACTTTAACCTGATCTTGCAGCTGCGTGGTGAGAATGTTCTTTTGAAGTATATAGCTAGATGTGATAAGAATAGCACCTATTAATACGATGTTAAGAAAAGATATTAATAGATTTTTACCAAAAAAGGACATAGTGCTCCACTTCAAGTTTTTCACAAGTTTCTTCTCCTTTAAATTTTAATTTAATGCTACAGTACAGCTATCCCTTATATATTTCGTCAATTTCCTTTATAAATGTTAGCGAATTATTACAATTGGGATATACTTACTGGTTTCACTAAAAACAAAAGCGGCAACCCACATGCAATAAATGTAGGTCGCCGCTTGCTAGCAAGACGGGATAGCTGGTTTCAACTCAAATACAACTAAATTACTTTATTGTTTGAACAATATTTAAAAAATAAGATAAATGCGGGAGAACGAATGCCCTTCATCATTATATATAACAGTCTTTCGCTGAACGTTGAAAGCTTTCTGTCATTATACAAGTAGTGAAATGAGCAGAGGGAGCGAAATAAGCGATAATACTGAGCTTATAACAAATGCAGATGCCGCTTCTGTTTCCAGTGATTCATAGCGGGTCGCGATCATAGCGGCTACAGCAGAGCCGGGAAATGCGACAAGCAGTACGGCTTTGGTTACATCCTCAGGGGACAGTCCGATCAGAACAGCAATACCGAGCATAACCATAGGCATTACGATCGCTTTCAGCACAGCGATACTAAGTGCTTTTGGACTGAACGTAATCTTTTTAATCCCAATAGTTACCCCAATAGCAAATAGAGCCGTACCCGCAGTAATATTGCCGATTTGGTCAAACATAGATTGCAAAAGTTTCGGAGCTTGGAATCCGCATAAAGTCAATACAACACCAATCAAGGGTACGCAAGCCAGCGGTTCACTGAGTCCATGAAGGACAGATTTTATAGTGACTTTAAATAAATTGCCTTTTGTGTCATCAGATTGTGTTGATTTGCGCTGGCCGACCGTTCCCAAAATACTTGCAAGTGGATCAAGAATCGCATTAACAACGATGCCGGTAATCGCAATAGGAATGGCGACTGCCGCACTTCCGAACAAGCTTCCCAAAACGGGAATCCCCATGAATGCAAAAGAGGGCTGTGTCGAATTCAATGCGAACATGGAGGATTCTGTCAGACCTTTTTTTGCGATTAAGCGATATAAGATGAGCAATACAATATAAAAGCCAATCACCCCAAGCAGCAAAGCAACAAGAAAGGGCCACTTTTGGATTAGCGTCTCTCGTGGTGTCGTCGTAATACCAATAAACAAGTGTGCAGGTAAAGCAAATTTGGTTACCAGTGTATTTAGTCCCTTAGAAGAAGCTGGGTTAAAGGCCTTAAAAAAACCTGCAAAATAACCAATTAAAATGACAAAGAAAATAGGAATTAAAATAATAAAAATATGACCTGTAGCCATGATGTCGCCTCCAATAAAGATGTCCGCCAAAAATGGCGGACATCAGTTAAATAATCACTTTGCTTACAGCAAGTATAAATTTTGATGTTGTTCGCTATTTTTAAACCAGAACGGCTTCCTGTCCATACTGTTTGATGGGTTTATATTTGCATTCCCACATGGATTCCCGAACCGCTTGTACGATATCATCCGGCTGATGACGCGCTACTCCATCTTGAACGGCTGCCTTGGCGACAGCCACTGCTACAGCTTCAGATACTTCTCGCAGTTCGTTGATTTTTGGCAGCAGGGAAGCACCAGGCTGTGACAAATCAACCATTTGAGCTACTGCATGGGCAGCTGCTGCAAACATACTATCTGTTATTATTTTGGATTTTACTACGATTGCCCCAAGACCAAGTCCCGGGAATACAAAAGCATTGTTGGATTGCCCAATTTCAAACGTAGTATTGTTGTAGATTACTGGCTCAAAAGGGCTTCCTGTTGCAATAAGCGCTTTTCCTTCAGTCCAGTGGATCAGGTCTTCAGGAGTTGCCTCCGCCAGAGGAGTCGGATTGGACATTGGCATAATAATAGGGCGTTCTGTATGCTTGGCCATCTCTTTCACGATTTCCTCACTAAATGCTCCAGCAACACCGGAAGTTCCGATCATAATCGTCGGTTTCACGCGGCAAATAACTTCAAGCAGAGGGATTTTGCCATCTTCAGCATGCTCCCAGTCACGGCATTCGGCAGCATCACGCACATAAGGGACCTGGAATGGCAAAAGTCCTTCTGTTTCATTGGTAAGCAGGCCACGGTAATCATATGCCCAGAAGTTACGTCTTGCTTCAGCTTCTGACAATCCTTCCAGCATCATGGCCGCACTAATTTGGTCTGCATTGCCGATTCCGGCAGCTCCTGGACCAAACACTAGAACACGATGCTTGCTCAGAGGGATTCCGGACAATTGGACACCAGACATCACACCTGCAAGTGTAACTGCACCAGTGCCTTGAATGTCATCATTAAACGTTAAAATATTATTTCCATACTTATTAATAATATTCCGAGCGTTAACGTTGCCTAGATCTTCCCAGTGCAGCAGTGCGTTCGGGAAAGAAGAAAGTGCAGCTTGAACATAAGTGTCAATAAATTGATCATATTGTTCTCCACGTACACGCTTATGACGATTCCCCATGTATAAAGGATCTTCTAACAGCTTTTCATTGTTTGTACCTGCATCCAGCACAACGGCTAGTACCCGGCTAGGATCAATACCAGCAGCGGCTGTATATACAGCAAGCTTACCAATAGAGATGTTAATACCGCCAACTCCCCAGTCCCCAATTCCCAAAATACTTTCGGAATCTGTGGCTACGATCAGATCGATATCATCAGGACCCAAGTTCAAATTTTTAAAAGCTTCTTTGATGCCAGCAAGATTATCAATAGATAGATACATACCGCCCGGTTTATGATATTCATGACTGTATTCCTGAATAGCCTGACCGACTGTTGGTGTATAGACAATCGGAAGCATCTCGCTCAAGTGCTCGGAAAGCAAACGATAATAAAGGACAGTATTCCGATTAAAAAGATCATTTAATGCAACGTTTTTACGTAAATTATCCGGTTGGCTTTGAAATTGCTCATACACCCGTTGAACCTGTTCCTCAATCGTTAATATGGTAGGAGGAAGGAGGCCGTCAAGTCCAAGTTGCTGACGTTCTTCCAGCGTAAAAGCCACTCCTTTGTTCAGCAGTGGGTTGGCAAGAAGATCTTTTCCGGTTAATTTGGTTTCGATAGTTCCATTTTCCGTAACATGAAAAGCGCGCATTTCCAATTCCTTCTTTCTAAAAAAATACATTCGGTTAATCCTTGAACAATTCGTGAACAAGTATACGCCTTATTTTAAACCAAGTGAACAAGTATGTTGTGTGAAAAATGGTTATATAAGTGTTTACATAAGAAAAAATATGAAAATGAAAGCGGTTTTCAATGATTTTCAAATGAAAAATTCATTGAATTTTCATAATATTTTCGGTAAATATTCAATAAATGTGACTTTTTTCATAGCTCTTATAATTTGATTGAATGTGTATAGAGGAATAGCTCAACTTCATTTTTCTATAAATGAAGTTAAGCTATTTTTTATTATAAGGGATAATTGAGGCTTAAAATCTAAACGTTTGGTGGCTGTCTATTTAGTGGATAGTCAGATATTTAATTCTCCGATTCGGTTAACGGCTTCATTAGCGCCTGGAGCAGAGCGTTGCATCCAGCTGTTGCGCCATTTCAATTGCATGATAATGACGAGGACAAAAGCACAGAATGTGATCAGACTTAGACAGATGAAGCCAGGCATGTAAGAACCCGTTAATTTGTACAGATGGCCCAGAATAAGAGGAAGACAGTATCCGCCTATGCCACCAGCAGCCCCGACGATGCCGGTCATAAGCCCGATTTCGTTGCCGAATCGCTGCGGCACAAGCTGGAATACGGAGCCGTTGCCAGCCCCAAGGCACATCATGCCTACGAACAGCAGAACTACGACTACGGCAAGTGGTGGCAAAAATGCTATGCTGGCGAGCATCACCCCGGCCCCGGCATACAAATACATTAACATGCGAGAACCACCAATCCGGTCAGACAAAAAGCCGCCTACAGGACGAAAGAAGCTTCCGGCAATCACACAAACGGTTGCAAAATCAGCGGCATGCACCGCAGAGAGGCCGTATTGGGTATTGAAGAAAATGGTCAAATAATTAGAAAGGCCGACGAACCCACCGAACGTCACGCAATAAAAGGCACAGAACACCCAGGCATCCCTCTGTTTGAGCACCGAAGCATATTGCGCCAGACTTTTTGGTACTGGGCGATGAGGGCTGTTGTGGGCAAAAATACTGAACAGAACAAAGACGATGAAAATTGGGATAATGGCCAATCCAAACACGACCTCCCAACTGCCAAAATGTTGGGCAATACGGTTAGCAAACAAAGTTGCGAGGACGGTCCCGCTGTTGCCGGCACCGGCAATTCCCATGGCCAGACCTTGATGCTCTTTGGGGTACCATTGGCCAGCCAACGGTAGTGCAGCTGCAAATGAGGCGCCGGCCACACCCAGAAGCAGGGCGACAGTGTACAACTGCTCCAGCGAATCAACCCACAGCCAGCCGAGCAGGAGAGGAATGATCGTGACAAGCATACCGATCTGTCCCGTGAGCTTCGGACCGATATAATCTGACATGAATCCAAGCACAAGTCGCAACAGAGAGCCGCTGAGTATCGGGAGAGCGACAAGGTTGGCTTTTTGTACAGGGTCCATTGGATAATCATTAGCAATGACAACGACCAACGGTCCAATTATTCCCCATATCATAAAGCTAATATCAAAATACAAAAAAGAACCAAAAAGGGTGGGCTTGTGTCCGCTGTGCCAGAAACTTTTTTTCTTCATTCTCCATCTCTCCTGTTCTTATTGGGGTTTGTAGAGCTCAGGCCTTAGACTTCAGCCCTCTGCTGAACATAAAAAGCCGCAAATCGTCCCGTCATTGATATTGGGAACGTTTTGCGGCTTCATTGCCGTGTTTGACACACTTCATTGTGCATCGCTTTGGTATGATCACATGGTAGTGATTTTAATTCAAATTATAAAAAGACATTCTACTTGTGTCAATATACATAACATTAAAATTATAATAAATTAAAAAAATAGATTTGAATACAGGTTTCATGTATTGAATATTGACATCATACTCACAATTCAGTAATCTTAAGTACATATCGGTACAACGATGTGCCGACATTTACGGCAACGGTGCCCTTTTCCATCGAATGGAGAAGGGCTTTTTCTGTCTTATTTTAGGTTCAGAGAATGGGGCTGGATTAATTATGATAAAAAGACTGGTCGTCATCGGTAATGGTATGGCAGGCATCAAATGTGTGGAGGAAATTCTCAGTCTGGAGCCGGAGCGGTTCCAAATCACAATATTTGGTGCAGAGCCACGTCCCGGGTACAATCGTGTGCTCCTGTCCAAAATGCTTCAGGAGGAGAGCTCGTTCCAACATATTGTTACCCATAGCTGGGACTGGTACGAAGAAAATGGGGTAAAGTTGCAAGCTGGTGAACGTGTGTGTCGTATTGATGTAGCAACCGGTATGGTGGAAACGGAATCCGGCATTCAAGAGCCCTATGACATTCTCATACTGGCAACTGGCTCTTTGCCTTTCATACCTCCCATTCCCGGAGTCCGAAAAGAGGGAGTAATCGCTTTTCGTGATGTAAATGACTGTGAAACCATGGCCAGATATGCCAAAACGTATCGCAAGGCCACCGTCATCGGAGGAGGGCTATTGGGGCTTGAGGCTGCTCAAGGCTTGCTGAATCTAGGGATGGAAACTGATGTTGTTCATAATGCGCAGTATCTGATGAATCGTCAGCTTGACCGTACTGCGGCTGTGCTTTTACAACGGCGGTTGGAGAAGCAGGGCATGCGGTTTCATTTGGCGAAGGATACGGTCAATATTATAGGCCGCAACCGGGCACAAGGATTGATGTTTGCGGACGGGAACAGATTGGAAACAGACTTGGTCGTGCTGGCGGTTGGTATCCGGCCCAATATCGCTTTGGCTCAGGACAGTGGTCTGACAGTAAACCGTGCCATTGTCGTGGATGATTATATGCGCACGAGTATTCCTGGTATTTACGCAGTTGGCGAATGTGCTGAGCACCGTGGAATTTCATATGGGCTGGTGGCGCCGCTATATGAGCAGGGCAAAGTGCTGGCAAAGGTGATTTGTGGTCGTGAAACGGCTCCTTATGAAGGGACGGTTCCCTATGCCCAACTCAAGGTTGCGGGAATTCATGTGTTTTCGGCAGGAGACATTCGTGAAGAGGGAAACGAGATTGCGATCATGGAATATAACGGTATGCAGGAGATGTACAAAAAAGTGATGATGCGCGCTGGAGCTATTACTGGAGCGATTTTATTCGGCGATACGGCGGAAAGCACCTCGCTGCTTGGAATGGTACGGCGCGGCGCGCCAACTACAGAGCTTACACCTCAGAATAACAGCAAAAGCAAAGCAGAGAATGCTGCGGAAGCATTGCCCGAAGGAGAGACGGTATGCGCATGTAACGGTGTGAGCAAGGGGGATATCTTGCGAGTGATCGCCACGGATAAGCTGAAAACAGTCGAAGAGGTGAAGAGCCGGACCAAAGCGTCCGGTTCCTGTGGTGGTTGCCGGCCGCTAGTGGCTGCACTGGTCAAAAATGGTTTGTCCCGAGCGACAGCTTCTGGACCTGTGGATACTCCGACTGCTCAAGAGGTTGTCCCTGTGTGTGGTTGTACGCATTATGATCATGATTCGCTTAAGACAGCGATGGTGGAGGCAGTTTGTCGAACTCTAGAGGAAGTAGTATCTCGTCTCGGTTGGACCAGGCAGCAGGGCTGTGAATTATGTCGTCCTGCTGTACTTTATTATCTGGAATCTCTAGGTTTGCGGAACGGATCTGCAACAAATCAACTGGGAATAGGCGTTGCGCTTCAGCCCACCGTACCATACGAAGGGGAAGCGGGTTCTGTGGGCCTGAGTTTTACAAATTTGGATGTTGAACGTAGGGATTTTGTTGATCCTGCCCCGATCGATCAGGCTTCTGGTGGAGTGATCTGGTTGAGAGAGCGGCTGGCAGCAGTATGGGGCAGTCTTTCATTACCGTCACCAGTTGCGGTTGCTGTTAGTCCGGGTTCAGAGTATCCCGATGGCGTGCTTGTCCATGACATTGGAATCTCCCGATCTCCAGCAGGTTGGGAGGTTTATGCTGGTGGCCATGCAGGACATCCGGTTCGTCAGGGGCTGCTGCTTGGATTGGAGGAGAATCCGGAAGAAGTGGTACTGATGGTTGTAACCTGCTTGCAAATATACAGGCATAGTGCTAGGTATGGGGAGAAAATGTGGGAGTGGATTGAACGGACTGGCGTTCTAGCGCTGCGGGAAAGTGTGCTCGACGTTACTCTGCGAAGTGAGCTGACCGGTAGCCTGCGGTCCACCATGCTGACAGGTTAACGGATTGTGGGAGTTGTAGTGAATGGAGAGGGAAGGTGACTTTTATGTGTCAGTCAGGAGAAAACAAACTGGAAGCCGGTCAATACGTCCTCCCTGTGGTGGAGACACAGTGCCCATTTTGCAGCGTGCAATGTAAGATGACCGTTAGTACGGAAACGGAAGCACTCGCGGGTATCGTTCGAACGGTGTATAAAGCGGAAGGGAAACCTAATGCAGCCTCACAAGGCAGGTTGTGCATCAAGGGAATGAATGCGCATCAGCATGCAACTCATGCAGAAAGGCTGACACAGCCCCTCCTGCGCAAGGAGGGCAGGCTCGTTCCTGTCCCATGGGGAGAGGCGATAGATGCTGTAACCAGCAGTTTCTCTTCGCTACTGTCCACGCAGGGTCCTGATGGAATCGGCATTTACGGCGGAGGCTCGTTATCGAATGAAACGGCTTATTTACTTGGGAAATTTGCCAGAGTGGCTATAGGTACGCGCTATATTGATTATAACGGGCGCTTCTGCATGTCGGCGGCAGCATCTGCTGGCAGCAAAGTGTTTGGTGTTGACCGCGGACTGACCTGTAGGCTGGCTGATATTCCGTTGGCTCGTTGTATTGTGCTTGCAGGCACGAATATCGCTGAGTGTCAGCCGACGTTAATGCCTTATTTTCACCAAGCGAAGGAAAATGGCGCGTTTATCATCGTAATTGACCCGCGCACGACTCCCACAGCGGCAATAGCCGATCTGCACCTGCAAATCAGACCAGGTACGGATGCTGTACTGGCCAATGCCATGCTAAAGGTCGTCGTGGATGAGGGATTGATAAATGAAGAATTTATCCGCAAGCGGACCAACGGGTATGACCAGTTGTTGACTCATTTGAATGGGGTGAATCTGAACGAATCGGCTGCGCTGTGCGGAATTGAGGCAGAAATGATCCGGCAGGCAGCACGTGCCTTTGGCGGCGTGGAGACTGGCATCGTTTTTACAGCCAGGGGCGTCGAACAGCAGACGGATGGGCATATGGCGGTACGTGCATTTCTAAATCTCGTGCTGGCCACCGGAAAGATTGGAAGAGAAGGGTGCGGGTATGGGGCCATCACAGGTCAGGGGAACGGGCAAGGAGGGCGAGAGCACGGTCAAAAGGCTGATCAGCTTCCTGGTTACAGATCGATTGAGAATGAAGCAGACCGAGCCTATGTTGCGTCCGTGTGGGGAGTTGAACCAAGCAGCTTGCCGGGAAAAGGAGTATCGGCCTATGAAATGATGGAGCTTGTGAATCAGGGAGAAATTCAAGCGCTGTTCGTGATGGGCTCTAATCCTGTTGTGTCTAACCCGAATGCACGGTTGGTCGAGGACGCGCTGGAAAAGCTGGATTTGTTGATTGTGGCGGATATGTTTCTCACTGAAACGGCGCGAATGGCCGACGTTGTTTTGCCTGTGACGTCATATTTGGAGAATACGGGGACGATGACTAATCTGGAAGGCCGCGTTTTGCTGCGGGAAGCGGTGCGCCTTGCACCGGGCGAAGCTAGAGATGACTGGAGCATTTTATGCCAAATAGCTGCAAGGTTGAACAAGGGGAGGTACTTCGCATATAAGGATGCAGAGGATATCTTTGAAGAACTGCGTCTCGCTAGCCGAGGGGGACTTGCTGATTATTACGGGATCACTTATGACAGGATGCGTCGCGAGGAAGGGGTGTATTGGCCATGCCCATCTATGGATGAAGTTGGTACGGATACGATGTTTCGGGAAAGTTTTGCTCTTTCCGACCGAAGGGCTGTTTTTACAGTGGTTGAAAGCTGTGGAGCAGGAGAAGAAATATCCGAGGAATATCCGCTTACTTTGACGAATGGCCGCGTGCTGGCTCACTATTTGACTGGCGCGCAAACACGCAGAAGTCCTTCGCTGGCCGCGCGTGAGATTGAGAATTATGTAGAAATTCATCCGCGTACTGCGCAGCGCTGGTATATCAGGGACGGGGAGTGGGTGGAAATAACATCCCAGCGCGGCAGCTTCACCGTCCGCAGCCGGATCAGGCCACATATTCGCGAAGACACGCTTTTCGTGCCCATGCATTGGGGCGGGACGCAAAATGTAAATCGGGCGACCCGTCCCGACCTTGATCCGTTCTGCCGGATGCCCGGCTTCAAGACGGCAGCTGTATGCATCCGTCCCCTCCGCCTAGCTGTAGCTGCAACCAGTGGACATAACGGGGAGTGGTCACAGTTCTAGAACAGGAAGGTGTGAGTGCATCTTCTTTTTCCTTGCATAAAAGGCCCGCCCCCTTTGCATGAGCATGGGGGCGGACCTTTTTGAGTAGTTCAGTTTATGTCCCGATAAATGCTGGACTGTAGGAGACGAGTTTTATAAATGAAAATGGGGTTCGGATGTGTTGGCACCCGTTTTTATTTCTTTTCTCAACATAGCTTCACGCCAGCGGCAGTACAACTCCCAGGCGTTCCCGTTTTCAAGCAGCGGTTTGCAGGTGTACAAGCCTTCCTCAATGGAGTCGACTCGCCCTGCAATGAACAGTCGTACCGCGCCGTTGAGCAACACTTGATTCGAGAAGGCAGTAGGAGCTGTGCCTTGCAGCACTTCCTCTGATATGCGCAGCTGTTCAGCAGGGGTCCAGCGGTGTTCTGGTACTACCGAATCCAGCCCGTACATTTCGGGATCTATAACCTGAAGTGACACCTCGCCGTCAGTAAACAGGTAAGTCCGGGTCGGTCGATCGATGAACAGGTCCTCCGATCCTTCGCTCCCCTGGATGATCAAAGCCCTGCGATAATTTAGATTCTGCATGACTTTCGCCGTCTTGTCGAATACGGTGTTGTGGAAAACACCAAATACAATGTGCGGGGAGGAACCATAATCAACCAGTTTCTCGGCTGTGTTCAGTACTGTGCGAAGCCCCAACTCTTCGCGAATAGACCGCAGATCCCGCAGGGGCGTGCACCATTGTTCGGAAACAACGAAAAGCACGCCTGTCTGCTTCGCAGCATGGATGGCGGTTTCGTGTGTCATGTCCGCAATCGCTACCCCCATCTCTTGCAACAAAAGTGGGAGTGTAACCCCCCATTTGGGAGGTAGGGGGGCACTGCCATGCATCGTTACAGGTAATCCGTATGAGGCAAGTAGAAAGGCAGTTGCGAAGGTAGCAATAAATGATGACTTCCTACCGTCGTACGGACCGGCGAAATCAATGCCTTCCTGCATGGGAAAGCGGTGGGAATATTTGCGACAGACATTAACGAATGCTTCCAGCTCGGCAACACTCTCCATTTTGATGCGTTCCGCGGCAAAGAAGGCACCGATTTGAGCTGGGGTTGCTGACCGGGTCATAATCAGTTCGGCGGCAGTTTCGGCTTCGGCATAGTTCAGATCACGAGCGCCTCTTTTGCCGCGCCCAACTTCTTTTAATATTTCAATGATATTCATGTTCAGGCCCCTTTCAGGTTTTATGCTTTTAGCATTTGTTGTGCTTTTACAATGGAGATGGCCACATCAACGATTCGTTTGCGCTCATTCATCGCTTTTTTACGCAGCAGATCATATGCCTCCGCTTCCGGGATGCTGTTTACTTCGCCAAGTATCCCCTTCGCCATATCAATCCATTTGCGTTCTTCCAGCCGAGCGGTCAGTTGTTTGCGTTCACTTTGCCAATGCTGGCGTTCAAAAAAGCGTTTGGCGCTAAAATGAAGGGCCCAATTCAGCTCATGGGCTGCCATGGAAGGGGTTAGAATACCGTCGACAGTCACGTCTGCTTCACAAGCCTCCGTCGATGACAGCGCTGATGTCGCGCTGCACCACCAGAGCAACGGAATTGCTTTGGTTTGCTCCAACCTGCTACTCCACATACTGATTGTGCCGACAGGTATGTTTAGTACGGCCGCATCTGCATTATGGATGAGCTGTTTGATTTCAGATTCATGGCGGCAGGGCAAAGGCAGGTATCCGTTGGATTCTAAAAGGTGCTCAGGTTCTGCCTGCCATGAGGGAATGGTGTCTGCCTGCTCGGATGCAGGGTCAGCATGTGAGTGAATTACCAACAAGGAACGCAAGCGGGCTCCTCCTCTCTTTAACATGAAGGGTAAATAAGCATGAGGATTGTATGTCTTGATAAGAAATATGACATATAACTTGATGAGATGGGTTTGCTTTTCCATCATAATGAAGTGGAAACGGACTTTTAAACCATTTTGGCGTGTTTTGGACTGAAAATCAATCCTAATTTTGTAGAAGAGTGATATTTTATACGTCATCAATATGTTACTTAGTGATAAAATATTATTTTTACGAGATTTTGCGTAAGGAATATTGACATGTGATTTGAATCGTTATATATTGGCTACAGTACTTTAAATTCATACTCTGATGGATACAACGGCGTATTCGATGAAACGGCAATGGAGCCTGTTTTCACATGTGGAGGGATGTTTTGCATCCCCGTATGTGAAGCAGGCTTTTTATGTTTTAAGGATAGAAATGGAGAGGGAGTGACCTAATGAACTACATCCAAAAATTAGTGCTGGTCGGCAACGGAATGGCGGGGATACGCACTCTCGAACATTTGCTGAAGATCGCACCAGGTGCCTATGAGATTACGGTATTTGGGGCCGAGCCCCATCCAAACTATAATCGGATCATGCTGTCCTCTGTTCTTGCCGGTGGAGCAGGTTTGCAGGATATTATCATCAACGATTGGAATTGGTATGAAGACAATAATATCCGATTGTATACCGATGATCCTGTCACAGCGATCGATACGGAAAAGCGACAGGTGACTTCACGATCCGGTGTATGCGTCTCTTATGATTTACTGTTGTTGGCAACAGGTTCTAAACCCTTCATTTTGCCGCTTCCAGGAGCCGACAAGGATGGTGTGATTGGGTTCCGGGATATTCGTGACTGCGAGATGATGATGGAGACGGCGAAGACGCACAAAAAAGCGGCCGTTATCGGCGGCGGATTGCTTGGGCTAGAGGCAGCCAGGGGGCTACTCAATTTGGGAATGGACGTTACAGTTATTCATATTAACGGTTATATTATGGATCGGCAGCTGGATGAGGCTGCTTCCCTTATGTTACGGCGCGAGCTGGAGGAACAGGGAATGACTTTTCTGGTCAATAAGCGGACGGCGGCTATCACCGGGCGTCGTCGCGTGGAAGGGCTAAAGTTTGCTGATGGCAGCGAACTGGAAGCGGATTTGATCGTTATGGCGGTAGGTATCAAACCAGACATTGAACTGGCGGTGTCAGCGGGAATCCCCGTAAACCGCGGTGTCATCGTAAATGATCACATGGAAACGAATATTCCTGGCATATATGCCGTTGGAGAATGTGCAGAACACCGGGGAATCACTTACGGTCTGGTTGCCCCATTATATGAGCAGGGGGGCGTCCTGGCTCAGCGACTCGCGGGAATGGAGACTCCTGGCTACAGTGGTTCCGTTACTTCTACAAGATTGAAGGTATCGGGCGTCGATGTATTTTCAGCAGGAAATTACAAGGATGAGCCGGGAACGCGATCACTGCGGTATCAGGATGATATTGATGGCGTCTACAAAAAAATCGTCATTAAGGAAGAAAAACTGATCGGTGCCGTTCTGTTTGGGGATACCTCTGATGGAGCCAAGTTGTTTTCTCTGATTAAAAGTGGGGAGTCGGTGGTTGGTCGAGAGAAAGAGTTGTTACTTGGCTTTAACCCTGGTCAACCAGAAGGTAGTGGCACCATGATGCTGGAGCAGATGCCTGAACATGAAATTGTATGCGGATGTAATGGTGTATCCAAGGGTGACATTAGAGAGGCGGTTGCGGCGGGCTGCAGGAGTCTTGGGGAGATTAAGGCCTGCACGAAGGCATCGGCATCATGCGGCGGCTGCAAGCCAGTAGTGGAGGGGCTCTTACAGCTGTACGCAGGTGCAGAAACCGGAGAACCGATTAAAGAAGGGATATGTGGTTGTACAACGCTTGATCGGGAAGCGATTATTGATGGTATCCGGGGAATGGGGCTGAAGAGCGTCAAAGAAGTGATGAACGTGCTGGGCTGGAACGAACCTGAAGGATGTACCAAATGCCGACCAGCCCTCAACTATTATCTAGGTATGCTGTGGCCACTGGATTATGAGGATGAGAAGGAATCCAGATTCACGAATGAAAGGTACCATGCCAATATCCAGAAGGATGGTACCTACTCTGTGGTGCCCCGCATTTATGGAGGAGTTACTTCACCTGCCGACCTGAAGAAGATTGCCGCTGTCGCGGAGAAATACAACGTGCCTTTGGTTAAATTTACGGGTGGTCAACGTCTTGACTTGCTTGGTGTGAAAAAGGAAGATCTACCGGGAATCTGGTCTGAATTGGATATGCCATCAGGGTATGCATATGGAAAGACATTGCGAACGGTCAAGACGTGCGTTGGTAACACCTTTTGTCGCTTCGGCACACAGGATGCTATGGGTATGGGCATCCGGTTGGAAAAGGCATTCGAGCGTCTGAATGCACCATCCAAAGTCAAACTGGCTGTGTCGGGCTGTCCGCGTAACTGCGCAGAAGCGACGATTAAGGATTTGGGCGTTGTCGCTATTGATGGTGGCTGGGGGATCTACATTGGAGGTAATGGCGGTATTAAGGTGCGGGCAGCAGAACTGCTGTGTACTGTAAAAACCGAGGATGAAGTGATGGAATGGACTGGTGCCTATTTACAGTATTACCGTGAGCAGGCGAATTGGAACGAGCGAACAGCTCATTGGGTAGAACGGGTAGGCGTAGACTCGATCAAACAGGTACTAGCAAATGCGGAGATGAGGCAGCAACTGGTAAGCAGAATTGAGGAGACGTTAAGCACAACGACGGATCCGTGGCACGAAATCATTCATAACGAAGAGCTGCGCAAAAATTTTGTGCAGCTGCCAGAGCTTAAGGCAGTAATGGAATAGGGGGCTGACCAAATGGAGAGCAATACGATAACCAGCAGAATCAGGATTGCAGATCTGAACGAAATTGACCAACGTGGAGCAAGAATAGTTCGCATTCAAAATACAGAGATAGCCGTATTCCGCCTTAGTGACGGCAGCGTGCGTGCGCTTGAGAACCGTTGTCCGCACAAAGGGGGACGGTTATCTGAAGGAATGATCTGTGGATCGGTAGTCCATTGTCCGCTCCATGACTGGAAAGTCGACCTATTCACCGGCCAGGTGCGAGATCCGGATACTGGATGTGTGACCACTTACCCCACAGAGATTGACAGTGAGAGTGGAGCTGTTTATATCGTAATCTAGGGGCTCCGTGTATATTGTGCTTGGGGCTGGCTTAGTTGTTCTTCTATATAATAGAAGAGATATGTATTGCCTAACGATTCTCTAGAATTCAATCTTACTGAATAAAGAGATATTACAGCTTAAGTGTAACGGTAGAGTATATAAAAAAGTCAACCTTATTTCAGGTTGGCTTTTTTGTGCTCAAATCTTAAACAATGACCTGTTTCTCTTTTTAGCAAAATTCGCTGTATCTCCAAATAAACAAAAAAAGCCTTGAATATCAAGGCTTTAGACGTATAGGACGGATGGGGATCGAACCCATGACCCTTACCCTGTCAAGATAATGCTCTCCCGCTGAGCTACCGTCCTGTAGTTACTAGATAATATCATGTATTAACCATATATGTAAAGTGAAAAAATACAAATCGGCCTGTACTTCATAACCATTTATATATATAATTCAAATTTAGCGAGTTTACATTTGAAATTAGAGATGGAGGAACAGATGATGGCCGCAGAAATTATAACTGTAACAACAGAAGAGCAACTGCAGAAGGCAATATTAATCCGGACCAAAGTGTTTGTTGAAGAGCAAAAGGTTCCTCTAGATCTTGAAATTGATCATTATGACAAGCTGGGAGATACCGCCCATCATTTGCTAATTTGTGAACATGGGGAAATGGTGGCTACTGGTCGGTTGACATATTATGATGAGGATACAGCTAAAATGCAACGTATTGCCGTTCTCAAGGAGCATCGTGCAGCAGGTTATGGACGTGTATTACTGCTAGCACTGGAGGAACGTGCACGTGAACTGGGGCTGAGATACTCGTTGTTAGATGCTCAATGTCAAGCTGAGAAGTTTTACGAAAAACTTGGCTATGAAACGATCTCTGATGAACCTTTTGACGATGCGGGAATACCGCACGTACGTATGCGTAAAAAGTTGTAATTGAGGCACGGGGTGTATACAAAGCTGTACAATGCGCATGCTAGTAAAAGTTCCTCCACTATACTATGGATAAGGAGCGATGCAGCATGGCGAATACAGAACGAGAACAAATTACGGCAGTACGTAAAAACGGGGATGGCGATCTTACGTCATTTCAGACATCTACTGGACGGATTTTGGATTATACCCAAGCGTTGAACGAGATTGAAGCAGGCTCCATTGCAGGCGTCAACGTGTTCAAGGCCAAGGATGGAAGCAAACGAATTCGAGGGGATGCCGATGGAGATCCTTCTAATAACCTGGATCAACTGCCGTTGTTCTGACCTTGACTCGCAACATTAACGTCCAAGCTTATCATTGTATACAAAAAATATGCAGCAAGCCGCCCGGCTATCCTTTGTAGGAAAGCCGGGCGGCTTTTTGTTAATTGTTTAAGCTCTCATTAGCTCGGCTACTCTGCACGTTCCAAATCTGCTAGCGGATAAACTCGCTGCTGCTCCAGAAAGGACATAATCCCTGCCTTATCTCTAAATTGTTCCATATCATCACTATAGTGCATCAGATGAATTTGCTCTTGCAGAGGTGTTGGCAAGCTTAGCAGCTCATCTAACGTTGTATGTACTTCTCCAGCGCCTTGTAACTGAACCTCATGTAAAATGCTCCGGCATCCCCGTTCATGCACCAGATGATGAAGTAAATCAGGATCAAAAACCATGTCCGCACTATAAAAAAGACGATCATTTATGAACAAAGAGTAACTGTGTTTACCAGGAATATGCTGTGTAGGGATCAGCTCTACCTGGATACCGGGTACTAATGTGGTGGATACGCCAGGCGTTATGACATTTACCTCAAATACATCCTCAAGTTTGTCAATCATACCTTGCTGGGACATGCCGCCCTTGAGCGTATGCTCCCATAAAGGGTGGATTAATGGTTCGGCGATATAAAGTAGAGGTTTGCGACGATGGAGGATATTCATTTGAAAACCAAATTCCTCTAAGCCCCCGACATGATCTGCGTGAATATGTGTGATTAAAATAGCGTCAATATCAGGCAAAGGGACACCCATCTGGTGTAATGCCAGCGATGCGGTTGTACCGCAATCGATCAGCAGCTTGCCTTCCCCGCTATCCAGCAGCGCGTTGTTGTTGTAATAATGCTTGGCAAAGGCGCTGCCTGTACCAAGCATTTGTATCGTTAGGCCCATTATGGATTCACCCTCCAGACGATGTGTTATAAGACATTCTACAATCGTATTTTAACATCTAGGCTGCGAGAACTAAAGATTTGGCTCCTCATGTAAAAACTTTGGACAATTTGTGAAACACAGCGCAACTTGTGCGGCTGAGCTAGGTATAAATGTACGACAGATGGTTTTTAACAGATAACGATGGAGGGATATGTAGTATGAAATGGAGAAAAGTGATGGCCCTAGTGATGGCCTTTTCAATAATGGGAGGGACCGTCATTTCGGCGGAGTCCGCCAAGGACCAAGTGCAGTTGATTATTAACGGAGAAGTGTCAAAAGATGGCGCAGTTGTCATTGATGGGAAAACTTATGTGCCTATCCGTGATTTTAATGGGCTTGTAAATTTTGATCCCTCTGGTGGAAAAGTTGTTTTTGACCAGCCAAACGTGCATATGTTCCTGTTCAAGGGGGATACTGTGTTTGGTAACGTGAATAAAGGTAACAAAGTGAAGTTTAATGTTTTCAGTCAAATTGATACCCTGAAAACAGATATTTCCGGAGTGAAAGTAGCAATTACCGACCCTTCGGGCAATGTAAAGGATATTCAGTCCCAAGATATCAAAGGAGCGCAAAAGGATAACTTCTGGTTCCGTACAAACGACTTTACGTATGATTTCAAAACAGCAGGAAACTATCGGGTCGGTTTCTACATTAAAGAAAGTAAAGATGGCAGTTATACCCTCGTGTCCGAAAAAGTCATTACAGCGATAAATTAGGCATACCACAAATTGACCTGCACTCTTGATCATGTTACGATACGAGGGAAAATAAAACAATTTGAAGGTAGGTATTTCCATGAGTGATCACAAACATGAACACGGTGAAGCCTGCAACCACGATCATGACCACGAACATGAAGAAATGGTTCTTACGCTAACTGATGAAAATGGCAAAGATGTAGAAATGGTGCTGGTAGAGACCTTTGACGTAGAAGATCACGTGTATGCTCTTTTGCTTGAGCGAGGCAATCCCGAAGCGGATGGTATCATTCTTCGTATGGAAGAAGAAAACGAAGAAATGGTGCTTTACAATATTGAGGACGAAGATGAGTGGAAGCGTGTAGAAGCTGCATATAGCGAGCTTGTTGCCCAATACGAATAGGATTGGATACAGTAGCTGTTCTTGCTCTTCACACAATAGAAAAGCCCCCAAATGGGGGCTTTTTTTGTTGACTATCAACATTTTTTGCAAGCAGGTGTTAACGGATCATGTTTAAGAAATAGCGTCAGTTTCAACGATAACCTTCACCTGATGTACCGTTCGATCCTCAGGTCCTTTAACAGGCAGGCCTACTTCCACATGATCTACAATATAATCAATATTGTCCTGCGAAATAACTTCTCCCGGCAATAGGATCGGGATGCCCGGTGGGTATACATAAATGAATTCTGCAATGATACGGCCAGCAGATTCCTTGAAGGGCACGATTTCTGTATCTCCGTAAAAAGCGTCTCTCGGAATGAGGGAGAGCTGCGGTATATCCGGTATCTTTACAACCAGCTCATGCTGCTGACCTGTGGAATAGTGCAGTGCAGCCAGCTCTCGCAAAGCTTTTAATAAAATGTCAATTTCCTCTTTGGTATCACCAGGGGTCACCAAACAGAGAATATTATACATATCGCTAAGCTCAACCTCGATATTGTAGTGATCTCTCAGCCAATTTTCCACATCATATCCGGTAAGGCCTAAATGGCGAATATGAACTGTAACTTTGGTCGGATCATAATCATAGGTAGCTTCTGTGCCAAGAATTTCGCTGCCAAAGCAATATAGCCCTTCGATTTTGTTGACCTCTGCGCGGCAATATTCAGCTAATTCCAGAGCACGTTGTGCGATTTCATGGCCGTTAAGGGCCAGGTTGCGTCGGGATGTGTCCAACGAAGCCAGCAGGATATACGAAGTGGACGTCGTTGTCAGCATGCTGAAAATAGTTTGTACACGTTGCGGATTAACGAATCCGTTTTTTGTATTGACATTCAGTATCGAGCTTTGAGTCAAGGAACCACCCAGTTTGTGGACGCTTGTAGCTGACATGTCTGCCCCCGCCTCCATAGCGGACATCGGCAAATCAGCGTGAAAATGAATCAGTACTCCGTGAGCCTCATCGACCAGGACCGGCACATTATAGCTGTGAGCGAGATCTACAATTTCCTTCAAATCGGCGCACACACCGTAATATGTCGGGTTGATGACAAGGACGCCCTTGGCGTCAGGGTGACGTTCCAATGCCCGGCGTACGGACTTGGTTGTAACCCCGTGGTGAATACCGAGATTCTCATCACTGACTGGAGAAATGAATACCGGCTTCGCACCAGCGAAGATAATGGCAGACATTATGGATTTGTGTATATTTCGGGGTACAATAATTTTATCACCTGGCATGCAAATGGACATAATCATGGTGATAATGGCTCCGCTTGTCCCCTGTACACTGTAATAAGTATAATCAGCTCCGAAGGCTTCTGCTGCAAGCTTTTGAGCTTCTTCAATGACGCCTGATGGCTGATGCAGATCGTCCAATGGAGCGATGTTAATCATATCTATGGAAAAAGCATTATCCCCCATAAATTCGCGAAATTCCCGATCTGCGCCCACGCCCTTTTTATGACCTGGGATGTGAAATTGAACCGGGTTGCTCTGAGCATGCTTTTTCAAAGCAGTAAAAAGCGGGGTGTTGCTTTGATTCATTAGTGTTGTCACAACCTTTCATGCAGGATTTCGACAATCCTGTGCAATTGATAATAGAACAAAATTGAGTATAGCAGTTTGAAGTAGGAATGCAAGCGATTGAGGGCGCATTTATTTGCGAAAGAGCGGAGTAGGCGGAGAACCCCGAATGTATAGACAATAAACGAAGGCGGAGGATGTGGGATAAATGAAGCAAATAAGACGAAAAAAAGCTTCGCAGCGGCTGTGGACTCCTTTTTTCGCCAAATTATGGATACTGGTGTTTCTGGTCGAATTCATGAAGGGATCTCTTCTGGTATCCATCCTGCCGGTATATATGGGAGAAACGTTAGGGCTGTCGGCCGGAATTATCGGTTTAGCCTTTTCGCTTCAGTATTTTGGAGACAATGCATTCCGGGCACCGGCGGGCTGGATGGCTGAACGGCTCGGTTATCGTGGAACGATGTCAACCGCGTTGTTGTTTACCCTTGTAGCGATCATTATGCTAAGCACCCTGACAGAACCTGTGTGGCTCGTCATCGCGTGTCTGCTGCTAGGACTGGGGACATCTCCGCTCTGGCCTTGTGTGATGACTGGAACGACCGAAATGTCTGGTCCTAATAACAATAACGGTGCAGCGATGGGGACACTGGAAATTGCGTCCATGGGCGGAACGGGCTTCGGTCCACTCGTTATGAATTTCGCCATATCCCACTACGGACACTCTTACGGTATGGTGTTCATGATTTTGATAGGATGCAGTATTGTATTGCTGCTGGTTGCTCTTATGCTGCCTGGAACGAACAGGTCTGCTGGCAAAGACGACCTCGAACAGAGCGCTCTCATATCTTCTGGTGGGAACTCCAAGCAGAAGCGGCAAGTGTTGAGAGGTATCCAGGAGACGATCCGCACGCTCAGAACAAAGCTTAATGTAAATCCGTTAATTTATCCTGCGCTGTTTTTGCAGTCCTTTGTCATCGGCTTGATCAGCCCTGTGCTAACGCTGTACGCGCGCACGGATCTCGGAATTTCACCGAACCTGTATAGCGTGCTTCTGATTGCCGGTGGTGGGGTGACTGTGCTGGCATTGATCCCTTGTGGCAAGCTGGTGGATCGCCTTGGAACCAAGTACTTTTTGCACATCGGTTTTTTGCTTGCCGGGACCACGCTATTTTTCTTTTCAACAGTACAGACCATTCCACTTGTGTTTGTATCTGTAGCCATTATTGGCTTGGGATATGCGCTCATTTTGCCTGCATGGAACACGTTTCTTGCCCAACTGATTCCGGAAAGCGAGCGTGCAACAGTATGGGGCTTTTTTTTAACACTCCAAGGCTCTGGTATGGTTATTGGTCCGCTCGTTTCAGGAGTGCTATGGGACCGTGCTGGACACACAGCTCCATTTTTCATCAGTGGGATCGTGATGCTGCTCATGTTTGGCTGCCATCTGGCTTTGGCGCGCAATCCACGGAGAAAAACCGTTGTTAAGACTTGAACGGTGCTCTTAGTAGCGGATCAGGGACGCATTTATCTGAAGCTAGTCCTTTGGAAAAGACATCCGGTACAGTGGCAGTAAATGCTCAAAGGTGGAACGCACCGTCTGCAGTAACGCAGCTCCGTCACTGGCAAGAGGGTCATTACGATCAATACGGAGCCCACACATGACCTCGGCTTTTTTCACCTGCTGCAGCTTGTTAATGATGGTTTGAAACTCTTCCATGTCCATTTGCTGCTGTTCTGTACCTTTTGGATCCATATGATCCATGGACCAGTAGAAATGACCTGGTATGTTAGAGCGCACATCGCTCAGGTTGGCTTCAAGCGCCTGGGCAAACGTGATTTTATTCGGACTTTCATAAATGACTGCGAATATGACGAATATATGGGAAGCGAACATACCTACCTCAAAATGCGGCAACGCCTTATACCCGCGTTTATTTGCCGCCCAGGCTACCCATGTATCGATCGGGGGATTGACCTTGCGTCGTGCATGCTTGGCCACGTGAACGTGCATAGGCTCCCCGCATAAGTCCGTCAGGAAGGGGGCTAACTCCTCGCCAATCGCCTCCAACTTGGGCCGAACCTGCTGAATCAGCACCTCCATGCGAGGTTCCAATCCTGGTATTTCAAAGACATCAAAGTCCTTTGCAGTAAATCCACTGAATGTCATTCCTATTCCTCCTGTATCTAGGCTAAGCCATATCGTGTGACGTAATATGTCCGATTATAGCATAATGTCAGCGGGCTTGGCCGACTTTAGGCCGGGCTCGGTACAAGCATATAAGGCAAAAGTAGGATTGTGCGTTGTTACTCATAAAAATAGGTCAAATAACCAAGTACCCTTACATAAAATGAAGTATAAAATAGAGCAAGGGAAGATCAAGCGGGAAAGCCGCAGGCTTGCTGTAGCCGGACTTCTTGAATCGGACTTGAAAAAGGAGGGAATGCCGTGAACAAGGGCTGTGAGGTAGAATATTGCAATCTAGAGCTCCGGTTTAGCCGTCGGCATATCCATAATCTGATCAAGGATTTGATATCGGAAGGGTATTCGCTGTACTGGAGCGAGGATGAGTCGTATCTGGTTTTGTCGGTGAGAACCGGGCGCAAGCTGGTGAAGCTCCGTTTTCAACAATTGCGCACTGGACACTACAAGCTGGCTGGAGATTATGTAATCCGCGATGCCAAGCTAGCTGAGTGGTTGGAGAAGCTGATTGGAAGCACCCGAGGTCATGCCATTGTCAAAAGAGTCAAGGATCATCATATTTTGGTGGAAAATATTTTGTTCGGCGAGGTCATTCGTCTGGTCGAGGTTACTGGCTTTAAGCAGCGCGTTATTTATCAGAAGGGACCGGTGCTGTCCGCTCAGGAAATGGAGGATATGTATGCTTCCAATGAAGGGGAAACCCGGCTGCTGCTGCTTAAGATGGAAGTAGACGATGAATTGGAGAAGCTGTTCAAGGCGATGACGGAGAAAGATACGATTAAAATCGAGAATAGCCATAAACGCCTGCAAACGCTATCTCACCAACTGCTGATGATGGAAGCGTAGTACATCAGAACACCTCATGCAAAATGGGGTGTTTTGATCTGCGATTAGACAGGGGTTCACTTCTGACACTAAAAACGTTAAAATAGAAGTGCACGTGTTCCGATTCACATAAAGTGTAATGCGGTAAAGCGGCGATATAGAACACAAAATATGTTGCAAAGGATGAGGAACCAGATGGCAAAACAGCAAATTGGTGTGATCGGCCTGGCGGTAATGGGTAAAAACTTGGCCCTTAATATTGAGAGCAGAGGCTTCACCGTTTCGGTTTTTAACCGCTCTCCAGAAAAAACGCACGATCTTATCAAAGAAGCAGAAGGTAAAAAACTGACGGGTACTTTCTCCATTGAAGAATTTGTGAACTCACTGGAATCACCCCGTAAAATCCTGATCATGGTTCAAGCTGGTAAAGCTACAGATGCCACGATTGAACAGCTTGTGCCTCATCTGGACAAGGGCGACATTATTATAGACGGAGGCAATGCCTACTTCCCTGATACACAGCGCCGCAGCAAGGAGCTGGAGGAAAAAGGACTTCGCTTTATTGGTACAGGCGTATCCGGTGGTGAAGAAGGTGCCTTGAATGGTCCTGCCATTATGCCAGGTGGACAAGAAAGTGCCTACAAACTGGTAGAGCCGATTCTGACTGCAATCTCTGCTAAAGTGGACGGCGACCCATGCTGTACATATATCGGTCCCGACGGTGCTGGTCACTATGTAAAAATGGTGCATAACGGTATCGAGTACGGCGACATGCAATTGATTGGTGAAGCATATCACTTGCTGAAATCTGTTCTGAATGTGAGTGCTGAAGAGCTTCATGAAATCTTTACAGAATGGAATAAAGGTGAATTGGACAGCTACCTGATTGAAATTACAGCTGACATCTTCTCCCAGTATGATGCTGAAACAGGCAAGCCTATGGTAGATGTGATCTTGGACGCTGCAGGTCAAAAAGGGACTGGTAAATGGACAAGCCAAAGCGCGCTGGATCTGGGTGTGCCATTGTCCATGATTACTGAGTCCGTATTTTCCCGTTTCTTGTCTGCTATGAAAGACGAGCGTATTGCGGCAAGCAAAGTGCTGAGCGGTCCTAAAGCTGAATCCTTCAGCGGCGACAAAAAAGAATTTATCGAAAGCGTACGTAAAGCACTGTTCGCAAGTAAAATTGTGTCTTATGCTCAAGGTTTCGCTCAAATGCGCGCAGCTTCCGATGAATATGATTGGGATTTGAAATACGGAAAAATTGCAATGATCTTCCGCGGTGGTTGCATTATCCGTTCGCAATTCCTGCAAAACATCAAGGATGCGTATGACCGTGATCCTGCTCTGAAAAACCTGTTGCTGGACTCTTATTTCAAAAATGTAGTAGAGACGTATCAAGATGCATGGCGTCAAGTGATTTCCGTGGCTGTATCTCAAGGTATTCCAGTGCCTGGCTTCTCCAGCGCGCTCGCTTACTATGACAGCTATCGCACTGAGCGTTTGCCAGCAAATCTGTTGCAAGCGCAACGTGACTACTTTGGTGCACATACGTTCAAGCGTGTGGACAAAGAAGGCGTATTCCATCATCAATGGTTCTAATGAACTGACGAATATGTAAGGATGCAGTAAGTAACACTACGGAAGCTTTTTTTGCCCTTGGGGTAGAAAAAGCTTCCGTTTTTTTGATTGGGTATTTTAGATACGAATTTGGATGTGCTAAAGGATTGTGTAATCTTTTGACGCTATGGTATGATAGAAGCATAATATTTTAATGCTTTACCGCGTCTAAGCCTGAGCCTGAATAAAAAAGACGGAAAGTTTCCGTCTCTTTTATAGACTAGCTGTTTTACTGCTCCTGTGACCATTGCAGCATGCCACCAGTCATGTTGGTGCAACCCTCGTAACCTAGCTGCTGCAAATATTCGCAGGCACGTTCACTGCGATAACCGCTCCGGCAAATAAAGATAATTTCACCGGTGCGTTCAATTTCCTCAAGGCGGCCCGGAATCTGTCCGAGCGGAATGTGCTTGGCACCTTCAATCATACCTTCCGCTACTTCTTCCGCCTCACGGACGTCGATCAATTGCAATTGCTCTCCTGCTTGCAGGCGTGCGCGAAGCTCAGAAGGTTCAATCAGAGCGATTTGCGTCATGGCTGGACCTCTTTTCTAATGTAAATGGGTACTACTTGTATTGTTGGCGTGTGAGAAACGTCACACTCTCTATGTATGATAGCGAAGCGATCTCTAAGCTGTCAATTAGCCTAAATCTAAAAATCAAATAAAGATTAGTCAACCAGGTTGCTAAACCTCGATAGACCTAGATGAATATTCCTTATTTTTTAGGTGGAGAAATGAACGTTACAACTTGTATAATTAACGTAAACTAGGATGGTTTGAATCGAAAAGGAGCATGTATAATATGGATGTTATCGTTAGACCTACCCCTTCCTTGCAAGGAGAGATTGGGGCTTTGTCCTCCAAAAACTACACGACTCGTTATCTGCTTACGGCTGCACTAGCCGATGGACAAAGTACTATTTATTATCCAGCTCATAGTGAGGACAGTGACGCTATGCGTCGTTGTATCACCGATCTGGGAGCAGTGCTGGAAGAGGATGATGAAAAAATAGTGATTACAGGTTTTGGTAGCCATCCTCAAGCTGTGAAGGAACTGAACGTAGGCAATGCAGGAGCGGTGCTCCGTTTTTTGATGGGAATTGCGTCCCTATGTCCGGATGTTACATTTGTGAATACATATCCCGACTCATTGGGGAAAAGGCCCCATGACGATCTAATTGATGCATTGGGCCAACTAGGTGTTAAAGTAGATCATCGTGAAGGCAAGTTGCCAATACGTATTCAGGGTGGTCAGGCGAAGGGCGGTAAAATTCAGGTGTCCGGCTCGGTTAGCTCACAGTATTTAAGCGCTCTGTTGTTCCTTACACCTTTACTGGAGGAAGATACTGAAATTGAAGTGCTGCATGATTTGAAATCCAAAGTGGTCATTGGGCAGACTCTAGAGGTATTGCAAGAGGCTGGTATTACCATTCATGCAAGTGATGACTACATGTCTTTCCGCGTCCCGGGGCGGCAATCCTATCAGCCACGTACGTATACTGTACAGGGGGATTATCCAGGGAGTGCTGCGGTGCTGGCGGCGGCTGCAGTAACGAATTCCGATGTTACCATCCATCGTCTTAAAGAGCAGAGCAAACAGGGAGAACGCGCTATTGTAGATGTACTGCGTATGATGGAAGTACCACTGACACATGAGAACGATACCGTTGTTGTAAAGGGGAACGGCCGATTGAAGGCCATCGAGTTTGATGGTGATGCCGCGACAGATGCTGTACTTGCCATGGTAGCTGCGGCTGTATTTGCCGAAGGTACATCTCGTTTTTATAACGTGGAAAATTTACGGTATAAGGAATGTGACCGAATTACGGATTATTTGAATGAGTTGAGCAAGGCTGGGGCTCGGGTAGAAGAACGTCAAGCGGAAATCATTGTGCATGGTAGACCGGAGGGTGTCGAAGGTGGAGTGGAAATCAACGCGCATTATGATCACCGTGTCATTATGGCATTGACGGTTGTAGGTTTGCGCGCGCAGAAGCCGCTAGTGATCAAGGATGCGCATCATGTCGCCAAATCGTATCCACAGTATTTCGACCATCTGACGACGCTTGGTGCTTCCGTAGAATGGGTAAAATAAAGGTAAGTTAAGATACAGACAGGAGGAGATAGAATGGCTTTTGAAAATCCGTCCAGAGAAGAGATTAAGAATATTTTGGAACAAGTAGGCAATATTGCGGTTGTAGGTTTGTCTGATAAATCAGACCGCACCTCATACATGGTTTCTTATGCTATGCAAAAGCGGGGATACCGGATTATTCCGGTTAATCCTGCGGCCGCAGGGCAAACAATTCTTGGAGAGACTTGCTATGCCAGTCTTGCTGAAGTACCAGAGCCCGTTGAATTGGTTAATGTATTCCGTCGTAGCGAATACTGCGCAGAGGTTGCGCGTGAAGCCGCTGCTATTGGAGCTAAGATATTGTGGCTACAACAGGGAATTATAAGCCAGGAAGCCGCTGACATTGCGCAGGAGCATGGAATGACGGTTATTATGGATCGTTGCATTAAGGTGGAGGATTCAGTGACCCAAGCTGTTCGTAAAGGATAATCACACCTCTGACCCATGCTATATGCACATGAAGAAAACCTTCTTCCCTTGTTTCATAGGGTTGAAGGTTTTTGGTGTGAAATCAGAATCATGATACAGTATATTATACTTTCAGGAATCCATATAATGTATATATGCTTGGAATGTGATGTGGTCTAGTTAAATTCATAGGGTTATCGTTGAGTAATAAGTTATATGACCTGTAAAAGCGTAAATAAATATTTTTGGCTGACGGAACCATGGCTTTGACAAAAGTATTTATTCGGCTTACCATCAGGGATAGAAGGGAGAGGAATGCCATGAATTGGCTCGGATCCTTACAACAGCTTGGTCGTGCTGTCATGCTCCCGACGATGGTGCTACCGGCAGCTGCAATATTGCTAAGTCTCGGCAGCCTTCCTTGGGCCACGTGGGGATTTCCTATGGTGTCCGATATGGCAAATGCGGCGGGACACGGGATTTTTTATTTTTTGCCGTATTTGTTTGCGGTTGGTGTTGCACTGGGTATGTCGAATCAAGCAGGTCAGGCGGGACTGGCTGCATTGGCTGGTATGGCTATATATGATCAGGTCACATTGAGATTTGGAAACGGACTCATTCAGCCAGCGACGCTCATTGGTATCATTTTGGGGATCATTTCAGGGTTGGCCTATAATCGCTTTAAAAGCATTAAGTTGCCTGAAGTGCTTCAGTTTTTTGGGGGAACCCGATTTGTTCTGCTGCTTATTGGTCTGTTCTCTGCTGTATTTGCAGGGCTCATGTTGATTATTGCTCCGCTGATTCAACGAGGACTGGAATTTATTGTAGGCCTGGAATCGAGCTTGGGCGGTTTTGGACTGCTTATTTACGGCATTCTATACCGGCTGTTGGCAGCTTTTGGTCTTCACCATCTGCTTAACAATATATTTTGGTTTCAACTGGGTACATACAAAACTCCGTCTGGCAACGTTGTGCAGGGGGATCTACCCCGGTTTTTTGCTGGCGATCCGACAGCGGGCTATTTCATGTCTGGGTTGTTTCCCATTATGATGTTTGCGATCCCTGCGATTGCTTTAGCGATCATTCAGGAAGCTCGTGAAGATTTGAAGCCAAAGGTGCAAAAAACGTTTCTGACGGCTGCATTGGTCTGCTTTTTTACCGGAGTGTCGGAACAGATTGAGTTTGCCTTTTTGTTTGCTGCTCCTTATTTGTTCCTCGTTCATGCGGTTATGTCCGGTCTGGCCATGTGGCTTACCTTTGAGCTGGACATTCATCATGGCTTTTCATATTCGGCGGGTTTTATAGATTATGTCCTTAATTTCCATCTATCACATAACGCCTGGTTGTTAATTCCAGTCGGAGTGGCATACGGGCTTGTGTATTATGTACTGTTTCGATGGGCAATCCGTCGCTTCCGGATTCCAACTCCTGGACGTGAGGAAGGCTCGGTTCTGGAGGATTGGGCCGGTAATATTCCTTACAGTGCTCCACTTATTTTGGAAGCACTCGGTGGGAAGGAGAACATTGTGCAGGTAGAAGCCTGCATCACCCGTTTACGGCTGACTGTCCATAATGACAGGCTGATTGATACCGGAGCGATGAAGGCATTGGGATCGGCCGGGCTTATTAATCTGGGCGGGGGGAATTTACAAGTCGTATTTGGAACCTATTCAGAACTGATTCGTGAGGAAATTGCAAAGCTGATGGAGCGTGATCTCCCTCAAATTTTGTTCAATGCTCCTGTACATGGAAAAATGCTACCGATTCATGAAGTGCCTGACAAAATTTTTGCAACGAAGCTGGTTGGGGACGGTGTTGCTTTTGTTCCTGAACGCGGTGAACTTGTGTCTCCGGTGTATGGTACTGTGATGCACTTGTATCCGACCATGCACGCTTTAGGCATCTCCACACGAGAAGGACTTGAGGTTCTGCTTCACATCGGGATTGATACTTCACAGCTAAAAGGGAATTTTACTGCTATGGTAGAAGCAGGCGATACGGTGGAACCGGGGCAATTGCTGATCAAATTTGATTTGCAGGCGCTACGAGAGCAAGCTCCATCGCTGGTGACTCCTATGGTCATCACGAATCCGGATCGCGTCAAGTCGTGGAGCTTTGCTCCGTTTAAAACAGTGAAAAAAGGTCAGGCTTCGGTAATGTCCGTTGTGCTGCATGACAGGAATGTTGGAGGGGTAGAAACATGATAGAAGGCATCGGCGCCGCAGCAGGTGTGGCCATCGGGAAGGCATTTGTCCTGCCGAGCTGGGAATGGGATTTACCTGATCAAAAAATGGATACGGTAGATCTAGCGAAGGAATTTGAACGTTTGTATGAAGGGATACGTACATCCAAAAGTGAAATCCAGTTTATTAAAGATGAGTTCCGAGAGATGGTGGGAGCGGAGGAATCCAGCATTTTTGATGCTCATCTAGCGATATTGGAAGATCCGGAGTTCATGAATGAAATTAGCGGCATTATTCAGCGTCAGTATAAGGCGGCCGAGGTGGCTGTGAAAGAAGCTATTGATCATTTTGTGACAATGTTTGATTTGCTGGATGATGAATATATGAAGGAGCGGGCAATCGACATCAAGGATGTGGGGAACCGACTGCTCAAGCATTTGCTGGGCGCACCGGAAGTGACTCTTCCCAAGGACACTCAGCCCTATATCCTGGTAGCCAAAGAGCTCTCACCATCCCAATCGGCACACTTGAATCCCAGCTATGTGTTAGGGATTGTGACTATGAATGGTGGTAAAACATCACATTCCGCGATTATGGCCCGTGCGCTTGGTATTCCACTCGTTTCTGGATTGGAGAGCAATATGAATTTGCCTGTTCAAACCGGAGATATGATGGTTGTGGACGGAGACCTGGGTAGGGTGTATGTGAATCCGGAAAAATCTGTAACAGACCACTATATCATTTTGCGTGACGAGCAGCGACGAAGAAAAGAGCAGCTTCAGGTACTCGCTTCAGTAGAAGCTGTGACCAAGGATGGAACCACGCTGAAGCTGGCAGCCAATATTAGCTCCGTTAAAGAGCTGGAGGCCGCTTTGAAGCATGGAGCTCAAGGTGTGGGGCTGTTCCGCACGGAATTTTTATATATGGATCGTAAATCTGCTCCTAATGAAGAGGAGCAGTATCAAGTATATCGACTAATAGCGGAAAAGGCAGGCAATCACTCCGTAGTCATCCGTACATTGGATATCGGCGGCGATAAGCCGTTGGATTATCTTGAGCTCCCAGAGGAAGAAAATCCTTTTCTAGGTTATCGTGCTATACGGATTAGTCTGGATTGGAAGGAAATGTTTAAAACTCAGTTGACTGCAATTTTGCGAGCCAGTGCAACGGGGAATATCAAGGTCATGTATCCGATGATCTCATCCGTGGAGGAAGTCCGTCAGGCAGATGCTCTTTTGAAAGAAGCTATGGCGGATTTGGATGCAAGAGGACTTGCCTATAATCCTAAAATTCAGCGAGGGATTATGATTGAGGTTCCGGCTGCAGCGATGATCGCGGATCTATTAGCAGCTGAAACCGACTTTTTTAGTATCGGAACGAATGATCTAGTTCAGTATGTGCTGGCTGTAGACCGTATGAATGAGCAGATTGCGCATATGTACCATCCATACCACCCCGCTGTACTTCGAATGCTGCGCATGACTGCACAAGCGGCACATCATGCCGGAATTGATGTGAGTGTCTGCGGTGAGATGGCTGGAGATGAACGATCCGTTCCACTTTGGCTGGAACTGGGAATACATCAGCTCAGTATGTCCCCCCAATCTTTGTTGCGGGTCAAGCATCGTGTGCTGAATACGACTGCATCTGAAGCAATGGCAATCGCTCGTGCTTGCTTTGGCATGTCCACTGGTGCAGCGATCGAAGACAAGCTGACTGCAGCTAATATCAGCTGTACCCCGGCCGGACCCGGGCGGCCGTAATATTTTAATATCCGCAATGCTTAGCTTGGCTCGTACAAAAAAGCACCTTCAAAACCATGAATAAAGTGGTTTTGAAGGTGCTTTTTCGATATAGCCATAGATAAGGTTACTCAAGTCCTGAATGTGCGGACTACATATCTTATTTCCGAGCGCTATTAGCTAATACATCGCAGAACGCTTTTCCGTAAGGTGGAAGATCGGGCGGTCGACGAGCGGATACAATGTGTCCGTCTGTCACAACAGCTTCATCCTTCCAGATTGCTCCTGCATTTTCCATATCATCACGGATACCTGGCGTGGAGGTGACTGTAACACCATCCAATATTTTAGCAGAAATCAGTACCCAGCCTGCATGACAGATTTGTCCGATGGGTTTATGTGCGGCATGAAACTCCTGTACAAGTTGAATAACCTTGGGGTAGCGGCGCAGTTTATCGGGCGCCCAACCACCAGGGACAAGAATACCGTCATAATCGCTACTATTGAGTTCTTCAAAGGCATATTCTGCTTCAGCAGGTACGCCGTATTTTCCAATATATTTTTTCCCCTTTTCAGCACCGGCTAAATGTACCTCTGCGCCTTCTTCACGAACACGATACACCGGGTACCATAATTCCAGATCCTCGAATTCCTCATCTACGAGGGCAATGACCTTTTTTCCGGTAAGTCTTGACATCTAACCATCCTTTCATGGGTCACATATGACACCTTTGTTTTGTAATCTGTACTTTTACATCTTAAGAAAAAGTAAGCCCGAAGTCCATTCCTTCGCAGATTCTCAGGTTAGGAGTCGCTCTTTTACAACAATCGCCGTCATTTTTTGACCCTCTAATGCCTTGGTAATTTGTTCATTGCTGCAATCTGTGGAAGGATTTGAGACCCCAAAGTCGAAATAAAAAAAGGTATGATAGATTTTATAGAGTTAACAAATATTTTATAGACTAGTAGATAGATATATCTGGATGCTGAAGAGATCCTTATATAGTTTGATCCTATGTAATGAGGTGGTAATAGTGCAAAAGCAATGCCAATGCGGTGAACCGATGGGACTGGAATTGCGAAAGGTAATATATGCGAGTAAGGTTGAAATTTTGCATGTTCCTGTATTTTCATGCCCGTCATGCTTTTCCAGTGAGGTTCTGCAACATGTGACGAAGGACATTAAGGAACTTCTACAAAGTCTAGGGAGCAAACCTGCGCCCCGGCGAATATCTTTTGCTCGCAACAATGAACTGGCAGAAATTATTCGCAAGCTTGTACTGGAGGAAGCGGACAATCCCAATGTTGATTGGCAATCTGCTTTGGAGGAGCGAATGGAGCTTCGAATTAATCTCTTGCTGGATCTTTATCGCTATGCGAGAAGCCTAGGAGATGAAGACTGGATGAATGATGTAGAGAAAAGATTGGTTCAATTATCCGGTTTTACCAGTAAATCGGTGTTCACGAATACGAAAAACTAAAAAATATGAAAATTTTCATGGTCACCATTGGATTTTACATGTTCTTTTTGTTACGATGAGAATAGGCCATACGACAAGACACAGAAAGGAATGTATATCCAATGGCGACGATGACGAAAATGACTACTATTCAACAATTAAATACGGCTCTGGAAGCGTCATCAGACAAACCGTTACTCCTCTTTAAGCACAGCACACGTTGTCCGATAAGTGCAGGCGCATACCAGGAAGTGGAGTCTTATTTGGAAGGTGCTCCCGACGAAAATATTGAATACGGTATCATTTATGTAGTAGAAGATCGGCCGGTGTCCAATGCGGCTTCGGACAAGCTTCAGGTGAAACATGAATCGCCGCAAGCCATTTTAGTCAAGGACGGGGAGGCTGTCTGGCATACATCCCATTCGAATATTACAGCCCGTGCGCTCCACGATCATCTCACATAGATAGAATGAGTGCTGTCGTTGCATAAAGTAGTATTTTGTCGTATCATGGTTCTAATTAGTTGATCTAGGATTCGGTTGAAAATTTATTGGCAATGGAGAGAAGGAATGTGACGGTAACGATCTATGATGTAGCTCGCGAAGCTGGGGTCTCAATGGCGACAGTGTCCCGCGTAGTTAACAATAATCCTAATGTAAAACCTCAAACTCGCAAGAAGGTGTACGAAGCGATTGAACAATTGGGATATCGCCCAAATGCGGTAGCTAGAGGTCTGGCTAGCAAGAAGACAACGACTGTTGGCGTTGTTATTCCGGATATATCGAACTCAATTTTTGCAGAAATTGCGCGCGGTATTGAGGATATTGCAAATATGTATCACTATAACATCATTTTATGTAATGCCGACAAACGGAAAGAAAAAGAGATCCGTGTTATCAATACGTTACTTGAAAAGCAAGTCGACGGGCTTCTGTTCATGGGCGGCACAGTAACGGACGAGCATATTCAAGCGTTCCACACAGCTGCTGTCCCTATTGTTCTATGTGCAACGAGTGATGAAAAAGGTAGCTATCCTTCGGTCGATATTGACCATGAAGCCGCTGCTTTCGATGCGGTTAACACATTGATCCGCCATGGACACCGTCAAATCGCAATGATCAGTGGTACGCTTCAAGACCCTGCAAATGGTTATGCACGTTTCCAAGGTTACAAGAGAGCATTGGAAACAGCCGGAATTGATTATCAGGAAGATCTCGTGCGAATCGGGAATTACCGCTATGAATCCGGTGTTGAAGCCATGAAATACTTCCTCGGTCTGAAGAAGAAACCAAGTGCTATTTTTGCCGCTACAGATGAAATGGCAATTGGTGCGATTCATAGCATTCAGGATGAGGGATTGAAAGTACCTGATGATTTTTCGGTCATCAGTGTTGACAATATTCGCATGGCCTCCATGGTTCGTCCTCAGCTGACAACCGTCGCACAACCGATGTACGATTTGGGTGCGGTGGCAATGCGTTTGCTAACCAAGCTGATGAAGAAGGAAAACGTGGAGAACTCTCGCGTTATTTTGCCGCACGAAACTATTTTACGGTTATCAGTTAATTATTTAGACTAGCGGCAGTGCTGAATAGGATATACCTTCGATGAAAGCTCCTTTGACGGAGCTTTTTTCGTAGATACATATTCTCTTGTGAAATCATCATCAAACTAAGAAACGAGGGATGCGTAATGAGCCGACTTTATGGATTAATGGGTGCTATGGATGAAGAAATTGAATTGCTGCTCTCGGCGATGACGGAAGCAAGTAAGACGACCAAGGCGGGAATCACATACACTACAGGAATGATTCACGGGCAAAGGGTGGTTGTCTGCAAGTCCGGTGTGGGCAAAGTCAATGCTGCGGTAACAACACAAATCCTGATTGATCATTTTGGCGTAGAACAAATTATATTCACGGGAGTGGCAGGGGCGGTACACCCGGATTTAAACATTGGGGATATTGTCATTTCATCAACATGTATGCAACATGACATGGATGTAACGCCTTTGGGTTATGCCAGAGGGGTCATTCCTTATCAGGACACCTCAGAGTTCGCGGCCGATCCCGAACTTGTCCGTCTGGCTGAACAAGCCTGCAAATCGTTTGGAGATCGATATATTGTCGGAAAAGTACTTTCCGGCGATCAATTTGTCGCAAGCCGTGAGATAGTAACAGCATTGCATCAAGAAATGGACGGTGCTTGTACCGAGATGGAAGGCGCCGCAGTGGCTCAGACAGCTCATATGAATGCTGTGCCTTATGTTGTCCTACGATCTATGTCAGATAAGGCTGATGGATCGGCTCACGTGAATTATGCTGAGTTTACAGTGGAAGCTTCACATCGTTCACACCGTATTGTGGAGTTCATGCTCAAGCATTTGGATTAAGGGTGTAATTTTTTAATACATGAATCTTCGGACAAACCGGATGCGGTCAAACTGTTCTCGTGATTCGAGGGGCACATCATCTCCCATTCGTACCATCAGACAGTTCGCAGGATGTGAGCATATTTCAGGATCATCCGTGGCGTACCATACCATATTTACGGTTTTCATCAGGCGTTCCATCATGCGGCGGTATTCCCATACAGAAAGACCGCTGCCTTTTAAATCCCAGTGCCAGTAATATTCGGTTGTAAAAATAATATAGGATTCGAGCTGTCCGTCTTCAAAGGCAATCCGAATCATTCGGCTACCTAGGCCCAGTCCGCGATAGTCATCGGCTACCTCGACAGCTCCGAGTTCCAGTAAATCCTTCATGCCAGCTTCCGACCAGCGTTCCATCTCATCAGGATAGTGAAAAGTAACGTATCCCAGAAGGGTTTCTCCGTCATGGGCAATGATAATTCTGCCTTCTGGCAGTTCTGAAATTTCCACCAGCGCCTCGAATTGCTCCTTTGGTTTACGAAAGGCGTCCAATTGCGTATGCATTTGAAATGAACGCAATCGATCAGCGGATACCGGTCCTTCTACATGGATGGTTTGTCCGTTGTGATCCAGCGTGTCCAAGTGGTACAATTTTAAATGCTGCATGGGTGCGACCTCCTTGTTTGCCATCAGTAGCTCTTCATATCCCCTACTTATAACAAAAAAACAAATAAATGAAAAGGATGGTCGTCACATCCTTACCTATGATATACTGATTTAGACACGAATTGTTCACAATTAAGTGCTTTAAATCAAACCACAAATCAAAAGAAATCATTTGCACCATTAATTTTGTAAGCGCTATTTTGTTCTGTGTAATTCTCATTATTCTATTGTGAGGAGGCTGAACGCATGAAGATTGAAGAACTCCAGGCTGTAGTTCCCACATCCAACATGGGCTCTTATGAACAAGCTTACAACAACTTTCAGTGGGAAGATGTAGAACGTCATTTTACGTGGTATGAAACAGGCAGAGTGAATATGGCACATGAAGCGATTGATCGACATGTAGAGGAAGGACGGGGGGAGAAAGCAGCACTTTTGTATTGTGATGCAAACCGTCATGAAACCTACACTTTTTCTCAGCTTCGTGCCAGCTCGAACAGGTTCGGAAATGTGCTGCGCAAATACGGTATTGGTAAAGGGGAACGGGTGTTTATATTCATGCCGCGTTCACCTGAACTGGTCATTAGTATGCTTGGGGTTTTAAAGGTAGGCGCTGTTGTCGGTCCACTGTTTGAGGCGTTTATGGAAACGGCGGTTAAAGATCGCTTGGAGGATAGCGGGGCGGTGGCATTAGTAACCACACCTGCGCTTCTTTCACGGGTAAAACGTGAGGAGCTTCCTGAGTTGCGTCATATTTTTGTGGTCGGTGATATGGACGAACGGGAGCAGGGAATTATTGATTTCGAAACGGAAATGCTCACATCCTCAGAAGAGCTTGAGCCTGAATGGCTGAGTCGTGAAGATGGATTAATTATTCACTATACATCAGGCTCAACGGGCAAGCCCAAAGGCGTGTATCATGTACAAAATGCAATGATTCAGCATTACTATACGGGTAAAATGGTGCTGGATCTGCGGGAAGATGATGTATATTGGTGTACTGCGGATCCTGGCTGGGTTACGGGAACGTCATATGGCATTTTTGCTCCTTGGCTAAATGGAGCAACAAATGTCATCCGTGGAGGCCGTTTCAGCCCAGAGGACTGGTACCGTACGATTGAACGTCACGAAGTGACGATTTGGTATAGTGCTCCTACGGCGTTTCGGATGTTGATGAGCGCAGGGGAGCAGGTAGTTTCCAACTATGATCTCAGCAGCTTGCGGCATGTATTATCCGTTGGGGAGCCACTGAATCCCGAGGTAGTGAGATGGGGCTGGCAAGTATACACACAGCGTATTCATGATACTTGGTGGATGACGGAAACAGGAGGCCAGTTGATCTGTAATTACCCAGAGCTGCCGATTAAACCAGGTTCGATGGGAAAGCCACTTCCAGGTATTCAAGCTGCTATTTTGGACGACAGAGGCCAGGTGTTGCCTCCTAATAGGATGGGACATTTGGCGATTCGTACACCATGGCCATCCATGATGAACCGTATATGGAACAACCCAAATAAGTTTCAGGAATATTTCCGCTTTCCCGGTTGGTATGTATCCGGTGATTCAGCTTACATGGATGAGGACGGATACTTCTGGTTTCAGGGAAGAATTGATGATGTTATCAACTCCTCCGGAGAGCGCATCGGTCCTTTTGAGGTTGAGAGCAAGCTTCTGGAGCATCCTGCTGTAGCGGAAGCTGGAGTCATTGGGAAACCAGATACTGTTCGAGGAGAGATCATTAAAGCATTTGTCGCCCTGCGTGATGGCTATACCGCGTCGGAAGCGTTACAACAGGACATTTACCGCTTCGTCAAGGAAGGGCTGTCTGCTCATGCTGCTCCGCGTGAAATTGAATTTAAGGAAAAGTTACCCAAAACCCGTTCCGGCAAAATTATGAGACGTGTGCTGAAAGCCTGGGAGCTTAACCTTCCTACAGGTGACCTGTCTACCATTGAGGATTGAATTGATGCATGTTTGCACTAAAAAGGGAGTCTCCATAGCCATTATAGCTATGAAGACTCCCTTTTTTATTAGGATGAACTCATTCATCTCACCCAAAATATTGCTTCTTGTTTTTGTCTTGAACTATGGACGAACGGCTCCAGAAGGAGCCGATTCCCCCATGGTATTCATGGAAGTAACACGGAACCAGCCTTTGGGCTTGCGGCCTGGTTTATACTCAAAGTTGGTGTTTGCGGTAGAGCCTATGTTTTTAAAAGGCTCCGCACCGCTTTCACTGTAATATACGTTATAGCCTGTTATAGCGTCCGCAGGCTTTCCTGCACTCCATTGGAGCACTACGGACGTGCCTGCCGCTTTAGCTTGGGGCTGTTCAGGAGCAGTAGGAACTTCTGTAGGCTGCGCACCTGTTTCATCTCCCTCGCCCGGAGCTTCTGGTGACTCAGAATCCGCAGGTGGTACTACAGGTGCTGTGTCTGCTTTGCTGCTTGGTCCAGACTCATGTCCTCCCACATCAACGGCGGTCACATAGTAACTTGCGCTGCTTCCACCAGGGCTGTCGGAGAATACCTTGGAGCCATCAGCCATGACAACCTTGCCAAGCCGCTCGAAGCTGCCTCCATCTGTAGAACGATATAGACGGTAACCTACAACATCACTGTTTCCGCTTGGGCTAAAGCTAATTATGGCCTTGCCGTCGCTATAGCTTACGCTGACGCTAGATGGAGCGTTAGGAGCTGCCCCATCGTCCCTGCGTGGATCAATCTGAGTAGGAGCTTCTTTATCTGCATCTTGAGGCAGATAGTAGGACAACGAATTATGCCGTCTCATCACTGTAAAGGCTTGCTGAAGCTCTTTAATCAATTCTGAGATTGGCTTTTCCCGTTTTCTAACGGTCCGTTCATACAACATATCATCTGGCGTACCATCACGTGGAATGTAATTTACACCCTGATAGGTAATATATTTCGCACGGGTAACGCCATTTTCACTGTTTTTGGGTAAATATTTACTGTTATAAATGTCTGAACCATAAGCGGATGCTGTCCGGCTTACAATACCGTCAGGTCTCTTGAAACTATCCGTTTGGAATAACTGAGAATCTTTAGCCGTTACTTCATTCATGATTAGAGCCCATAGACGACGAGCCCGCTCTTTTTGTGCTTTCGTTTCAAGCTTATTGACAGGTTGCTTGTATCCAACCCACACTCCCAGCGTGACGTCAGGTGTAAAGCCCTCGAACCACACATCGGTGTAGGATTGCGTAGTGCCTGTCTTACCGGCAATCGGAATCTTGCCGGATTGATTAAAGTTACGTCTCACCAGTTTGCCTGTGCCTTCCGATACGGCTGTACGTAACATATCCGTCATCAGGTAGGCAGTTTGTGGTGTGAAGGCTTGCACGGGATTAGGCTGATGCTTGTATACAATATTGCCTTGCGAATCCACGATCTTTTCGATCATGTAGGCATCATTAAACACACCGCCATTTGGGATAGCTCCATATGCATTGGTTAGTTCCTCAACGGTTACCCCGTGGGCCAAGCCGCCGAGTACACCAGTTTGGGCGTTGTTATCGCTTGGTTCCAAGGTGGTGATACCCAGTTTTTTAGCAAAAGCCCAAGCTTTATTGATCCCTACCTTTTCGTTAAACAGCTTGAGTGCTATCGTATTTAGCGATTGATTCAGTGCATAACGCGCTGTGACCAATCCTTAGTAGCGGTTGTTGGAATTTTTCGGGATGTGATATCCATTACTGCCATCCTTCAAAATAATAGGGGCATCATCCACAATCGTGCCAGGCTGTACGAGACCGCTGTCCAAAGCAGGCAGATAAGCAGCAATCGGTTTCATGGCTGAACCCGGCTGGCGTACCATCTGGGTAGCATAGTTCATTTGCTCCTTTTGGAAGTCTCGACCTTCCATCATGCCGAGAATGGCGCCGGTTTTATGCTGAATCAGAATGGCTGCCGCTTGCTCGTCACCTTTGGTTTTGCTAGTAGCAGAAAAGTTGTCCTTATTTTCTGCAATTTGACGCATGGATTTGTACACGCTCTTATCAATGGTGGTATATACCATGTAACCGCCTGTGCGAAGCTGCTGTTCGGCTTCTTTGAGCAAGTCGTTATCATCCTTGGTTTTGGTATCTGCACTGGCATTAGCTGCTTGACTCGGATTGGTGACAGACATGAGTGCCTGTGCAGCTTGCCGCTCTGTTTCCATCATAAGATATGGATAGGTGTTATAAGCCTTAACAGTACGTGGTGCGAGTGATTTTTTGATATCAAAAGCCATCGCTTCATCATATTGTGCTTTATCGATTTTGCTCTCCTCCAGCATTCGGCTGAGCACCAGGTGCTGGCGGTTAATCGCTCTTTTAAAGCCAGCTTCATTAAACTCGCCTTTACCGTTGTAAGCAGAATAAGAAGAAGGGAGTTGTGGCAGACCTGCCAGATAGGCAGCTTGGGCTACATTAAGCTTGCTCAAATCATTCTCATTAAAAATACCTTTGGCCGCTGCTTTAATACCAAAGACGTTGTAACCGCTTGATCCGTTACCAAAGGGTACCTTATTGAGATAGGCTGTAATTATTTGCTGCTTGCTCAGGAAGCGCTCCAGGCGCAGAGATAACAAAATTTCTTTGACCTTGCGGTCATCCGTACGATCAAGATTTAAAAAGACACGACGTGCAAGCTGCTGGGTAAGAGTACTCCCCCCAGTTTGTACGGATTCATGTAGTGCCTTTTGCTTCACAGCACGCAGCGTTCCCGACAAATCGACACCTTTATGCTCGTAAAAATGGTTATCTTCAATAGCAATGACTGCGTCAATGACGAGCTGAGGAATCTCCTTAAATGTAACAGGTCTTCGATCTTCCTCGGTCCGAAGCTGCCCGATGGGAGAGCCATCATTGAAATAAGCGAAGCCTGTAATTGCATTTTTATCTACTTCCTGTAGAATCGTAGATCTGGAACGCACGGGCTCGTTTTTTACAATAGAAGCAATATAGCCGGCGGCGGTTCCTCCTGCGAATAGTGCTCCCATAAAACCGATGATGACGACCCACTTTATGACACGGCCGAGCCTTCGCATGGTTCTCCGTAAGCGGGAAGGCTTTGGCTCTGATACATTGTTTTTTTCTTCAACCATTAAGTCTTCCTCCTTTATAACAGCCATTATTATAGCATAAAATTACAAAATGAACCCATATGCTAAAAAGCCTGTCTTTTGGTGTCGTTGACTACATAAAAACAGTGTGTTATAAATAGGTCAAAGTAAATATCGTGAAAAGCAGAGAAAGACTTCAGTAGAAGGCGGAATCACGTTGTGCAGAGAGCCGATGGGTGGTGTGAATCGGTAGCGTCCCTCCTTTGAATTACCGTCTGGAGCTGTCTGGATGAATGGAAGGCTTTTGCAGGTTTGCGAAGCTCATCATAGTAATCCGGTACCGGGTGTAGACCCGTTATAGGAATGAAGTGAAAGAAACGTTTGCTTTTGCATACGTTTCTTTAATTAGGGTGGTAACGCGAGCAGCTCCTTCTCGTCCCTTGGGATGAAAGGGGCTTTTTGGTTTGTTGAAATAGTAATTTTTGGATGAAAAATAGGAGGGATTCAGGATGAAGTGGGAAGAATTGAAGCCTGAGCAACAGGCAGAGGTAGAACGACAACTAGAAGTGATACGTCGTGGAGTAGCGGAAATTGTACCTGAGGATGAGCTGAAGCGTAAGGTTGTTAAATCGGTTGTTAGCGGCGAGCCACTCAAAATTAAGCTGGGTCTGGATCCGTCTGCGCCCGACATTCACATCGGACATACGGTTGTTATGCACAAACTGCGTCAGTTCCAGGAATTAGGTCATCAAGTGCAACTGATTATCGGAGATTTTACAGGCAGAATTGGTGATCCGACAGGTAAATCGGAGACCCGCAAGCAACTGACTGAGGAAGATGTACAGCGCAATGCACAAACATACAAGGAACAAATTTTTAAGATTCTCGATCCTGAAAAGACAAAGGTATACTACAATTCTGAATGGTTAGGCCCGATGTCTTTTGCGGATGTGGTAACCCTGTCTGCTAAAGTAACGGTTGCCCGTATGTTGGAGCGGGATGATTTTACAAAAAGATACCAAAACGGCTTGCCGATCAGCATCCATGAGTTCTTTTACCCGCTGATGCAGGGCATGGATTCTGTGGCTCTCCAAAGTGATATAGAATTGGGTGGTACAGATCAGAAGTTTAATCTGCTGATGGGTAGAACGCTGCAAAAAGAATACGGAGTGGAGCCGCAGGCAACTATTACATTACCACTGCTTGAGGGTCTTGATGGCGTTCAGAAGATGAGCAAAAGTTTGGGGAACTACATTGGTGTGGATGAGGAGCCAAACGAAATTTACGGTAAATCAATGTCCGTTCCTGACGAGCTGATGCTGAAATATTTTGAGCTTGCAACGGATATTACCAATGAGGAGCTGGCAGAGCTGGCGAAAGGTGTTAAGGAGGGTTCTGTGCATCCACGTGATGCCAAAATGAAACTGGCCGGAACATTAGTCCGCATGTACCACGGTGAAGAAGCGGCGGAAGCGGCCAAGCAGCATTTTGTGACCGTATTCCAACAACGTGCGCTTCCTGACGATATTGAAGAATTCACTTTGACAGCTGATCAGTTAGAAGAAGGCGGCATTCGTGTGATCCAGTTGCTGACTCATCTAGGCTTTGCAGCATCTAACGGTGAGGCCAAGCGTAGTATTCAGCAGGGGTCAGTTAAAATTAATGAAGAGAAGTGGACTGATGTGAACGAAGCATACAAGCCGCAAGAAGGCGACATTGTACAGGTGGGTAAACGGAAATTTGCTAAAATCAAGCTTGGATAATTAAAATACATTCACTAGCAGCGTTGAGATTAATTTTACATCTCAGTGCTGCTTTTTTTATTTCTGCCAAGTGAAAAGCCGTGGTAAACTTAGCACAAATAATCAAACAAGTAGGTAAAGAGTTATACATAATGAATACGTGGGTTACCCAATGTGGATGTAGGCTAGATAAATTACAAGTGCGGGGAAGGATTATATGGACTACTTTAAACGAATTCAGTGTGCGATTGAGTTTATTGAATTGAATCTCCGGGAGGATTTAAAAATTGCCGAGGTTGCTTCACAGGCATACTTTTCAGCTTTTCATTTCCAGCGGGTTTTTCAGGCCATTTCGGGTTTTACAGTGCAACAATATATAAGAAGGAGAAGATTGTCCGAGGCGGCTAAACGGCTAAAGCAATCCAATCAAAAGGTATTGGACATTGCTATTGAGTATCAGTATAACTCGCAAGAAGCTTTTACTCGCGCTTTTGAAAAAAGTTTTGGGATCACCCCTGGGAAATATCGTAACTGTGACATTGAGCTTTCTGGTCAAAGCAAAATCAATTTTTTGGATTACCAAAAAAACGCAACGGAGGAATTAGAGGTGAACAAGCCTGTAATATTGCAACTCGAAACGACCAAAATTGTAGGATATGAATATAAAACAAATCTGAATAATGAGCAGCACTATAAAGAAATCCCAGGATTTTATGAACACTTTGGCGCACATGAATATTTTATGTGTATTCCGAATAAAATCGCTCCGGGAATGTCATATGGGATTGCCTGTCGATTTGAAGATAACGGTGCATTTTCATTTGTGGTGGGTGAGGAAGTTGAAAAAGAGTCAAAAGAACTGGCAGAGGGTTTCATATATATGGAGATTCCAGCAGGCAAGTATGCTGAGTTTGACGCTTCAGGTTCAAAAGGACGAGTTCAGAATATACGAGACTTTATCTATGGCACATGGCTTCCTAATTCTAATTTTGAACGGAGGGAGGGGCCTGATTTTGAAATTACGGACGTGATGAATTCCTATCCTGATCATTTGAATATGAAAGTGTACATCCCCATTGAATAAAAATCTCAGGCTTAAATGTGGGGAATATAAAAAGCACCCGAATGAATTCGGGTGCTTTTTGGTGCTAATGCAAGGATTAGCGGTTGTAGAACTCGACGATTTGTTTTTCATCGATATCTTGGGACAATTCAGCACGCTCAGGCAAACGAATGTATTTACCTTCCAGAGCTGCGTCATTGTACTCCAGGTAAGCTACCAAGTGGTTACGGTTTTCCAAAGCTTCTTTGATGGAAGACAGGGAACGACTTCTTTCACGAAGACCGATCACGTCGCCAGGGCTTACTTGGTAAGAAGCGATGTCAACTTTTTTGCCGTTCACAGTAACGTGACCATGAGCTACCAATTGACGTGCGCCTGCACGGGAATTAGCAAAGCCAAGACGGAATACAAGGTTGTCCAGGCGGCTTTCCAGCAAGAACATAAAGTTTTCACCAGCGATACCGTGCATGTGTTGAGCTTTGTTGAACAGGGTACGGAATTGTTTTTCACCCAAACCGTACATGTGGCGCAGCTTTTGTTTTTCTTGAAGCTGCATACCGTAGTTACTGATTTTTCTCCGTTGGTTTGCACCATGTTGTCCCGGAGGGAAAGGGCGTTTCAATTCTTTACCTGTGCCGCTCAGGGAAATACCGAGACGACGGCTCAATTTAAATTTAGGACCAGTGTAACGTGCCATTATAGAGTTAACTCCTTCATAATTAAAATTTGAGTTGGGGCTCTCTTTGCGCTCCAATTTGTTCGGCGCTACCTAGAAGGTGAGACGCACTACTGACAGAAAAGTTCAGCCGCTGTCCTGTCAGCAACAAATAAGATGAGGGTGACACAAACTGTTACGCCCAAAATTTAAGATCCGCACAGTAGATAGTTCTGCCGTACAGTCTTTTTCAATAATATATATTATATGTTATAGTGGGTCAATGTCAAGTAGAGAAAAAGAATGAAAACGTCAAAATTTGTCGATAGGGCTTAAGAACTAAAAAGGTGGGACGAATTTCTGAAAAATGGATGCAAATTTCTAAAGTTGAGAGTAAAATAGATCATATTATGAGCTATAGTGGTGTATAGCCGCTGTCTTGGTACAGCTAATTTTGCTGTGAAGGAGCGCCTTAATATGTCGGAATTTTCAACAACGGATCAGCAAACGCTTGACAGTAAAACAGTGCAGGCTAGCGGTGCTCCGCTGTTTGATGATAAAGGATATACGTCTTTTGCCTGGCTCCAGAACATGGATATGACACCCTATGATTACCCCTATATTAATCAGCTTCTCGTCCAAGGATATCGGAATTGGTTACAGCAGAGCAATGGTATATCCTGGATCAGTGAAGAGTATACTGCTGTCTTTAATTTTACAGGTGTTCGGGTTGCTGGTAGGGAAGAGGATGATGACGAGGATTTAGAGTTGGTCGAGCGTTGTTGCATATCTAGAGAGAAGGAAGTGAGCCAGCGTAAACTTCGGGATGGGAGTCTTGCATTTGTATACATGGTTCCCATACTATGCCGCAATTACAAGAGAGAGCCTTTCGCCGCTCTTCGTTTTACACGGCCTGTTCAACATTTTGTCTCGAATCAGGATGCATTGTTAGTGGCTTCTTTGCATTTTAGATCCTGCTTTTACTCGAAGTTTGAGTATATATTTATGGAAGATATCCTAGGAATGCAGAATCGGAGCGAACGTGAAGGCAGACGCCGCTCTATTTTATTTCAGATTGTAAAACGGATGCATGACAAGATTGATGTGGAAGGTGTGCTGGATGAAGTATTTGGAAGTATCGCCTATTTGTTTCCCCATGTGGATATCACGTTGTATATGAGTCAGGATCGGCACAGTCGAAATCCTCAGGTCAAGCCTTTGTTGCTACATGAACGGGACGAGGATGTATGTGTCCGTGCATTTATGAAAGGGCAAATGGCTGTGAATGAGCCTGCCGGTCCACAAGATGAAATAACTGAAATCGGTATCCCGTTACGTGGCAAGCAGGGCGTATATGGTGTTTTCCATATGATTCTTCCGGCAGGTGCGGATAGTATGGAAAAAGTGGACGTAGAGCTGATTGCGATGATGGCAGATACAGCTGGCACCGCATTTGAAAATGCGAAGCTGCTGGAGCAATCGAATGTACTTATCCATGAATTACGGCTCATCAATGAGTTGGTTCAGCGTTTGAATCAGAGCCTGAAATTAAATGAAATATTTGAGTTTGCCGTGCAGGAATTATTAAAAATGTTCATGGCCGACTTTTGTTGTATTGTGCAGCTGGATCAGGATGGAAGTTGCTTTAGGGTGATGTCAAGCAATGTGGAAAGTTTAAAGCTGGAGAGTTACCCTCGTGAAGGTGGATTTGCTGGACTGATATGCAAAACGGGAGAACCCGTGATTGTGTCTGACTATAGAAAGGATGGGAAGATATCCTCTCGGTTTATGGATACGACGGACTCTCAGTCTTTGATGGCTGTGCCTATGAAGAACAGGGGGACTCCTAGAGGGGTTATATTATTGTCGAGCAAGCTTCCACATTTTTTTTCTTACGATAATTACAAGATGCTGCAAATGCTAGCTCCTCATATCGGACTGGCCGTAACCAATGCTATGCTTCATGCCGAGGTGCGGCGTCTGGCTAATATGGACATGTTAACAGGTTTGTATGTACGTCATTATGTAGACCGAATTATTCAGGAACATCAGGAAAAGGACTTCTGTGGCTCTCTTATTTTGGTTGATATTGATCAATTCAAGCAGGTGAATGATACGTATGGGCACCAGACGGGTGACGAAATTCTGAAAAGCGTTAGCAATATTGTTCGCTCGGCGACTCGTGATGAGGATGTATGTGCCAGATGGGGCGGAGAGGAGCTTGCCATTTATTTGCCGCAGTTGGGGGTTCAACAGGCACTGGGATATGCAGAAAAAATACGTAGCTGTGTACAGCATGAAACTAATCCTCAGGTGACTGTTTCTTGCGGGATTGCCGAATGGAACTGGCTGGACGAGCAAATCAGCATCGAATCTTTATTTTATAGGGCTGATATGGCCTTGTATGAAGCGAAAAATGAAGGACGTAATCGTATAGTTATTGATCATGTAGGCGATATGTAGAGAATATTCCTTAGGGAATGTTCTCTTTTTGTTTTGCATAACCGATTGTAGACAGGTAATCCTAAGCATAGCTATAACCTGGATGTTCTGAAACAGAATTTTTATCATGATTTATAGTCATGTTTAGGATAGGACGGATGATGGTATGCATTGGAGAAAGCAATGGGTAATGCGGGGCTGTATGTTTCTGATTATATGTGTGTTAAGCGGTTGTGCACTGGATCGGCAATATACTCCTGAGCAGATTTTTAGAAGAGCTGTTGCAGGAATGGCTGGCAGAGAGAGGATAACGTTTATCGGACAGACTGGAATCAGAACTGACGGCCTGCCTACGACTAAACAGTTTGAATATCGCGGGAAGCTAAAAAATCACGATGAACTAATCATGCACTGGGGATCTGCAGAGGCTTTGCGTAAGCAAGGCGACTATGTAGCACTGAAAGAAGATAAGTTTGAGCCTGGTGTTACACATGAACGGTTTCTTCGTCAAAATGGAAAATGGATTGCGCTGACATCTGGGGATACTTCTATGGTTCAAAATGGCATGTTAAATCGCTTCAATCCGATACAGGAGCTTGAGGAATTAAACACACTGAATAAGAGCATTCGTATGGAAAAGGGAGCTGCCCGGGGAACTTGGATGGTGAGGATTGAACCAGAACCTGCCTCAGCAAAGCGTTGGTTGAAAGAACGTTTAATGGAAGAAATGAATACGTTAAATCCTCAAATCAGGATATTAAAAACGCAGCATACAAAAACGAACCAAGAGCTGCAACAAAAGCTGAGTCAAGTATGGAAGCAGAGTTGTGAGGATATGAACAATCAGCTGGAGCATTCCAATGTGCGGACTGTGTACCATTTAACTATAGACCGCCAGACGGGTTTGCCTTTAAAGCTGTCGTCAGAATGCCGAATTTCCCGACAAGTTGCGAATGAAAAGCTGCACCAAGAGGCTCTGATAACCAGAGTTGCTTTTGAGGACTACAAGTAACGGAGCGGGCATGATACAATGGGATTTGAATTAACCGTTGTTCAAAAAGAGCGAAATAAAGAAGGAGAGACACTACATGAAAGATCCTAGAATACTTAAGCTGGCGGAAAATCTGGTAGGTTACTCTGTTGAAGTGCAGCCTGGAGAAAATGTATTGATCGAAATGATTGGTACAGAGCGTGACTTGCTTAACGCCATCATTCATGAAGTTGGTAAAAAAGGCGGAAATGTTTTTGTTCAGCTTACAGATCGTAAGGTGCAGAGCGCTATGCTTCGCAATGCAACAAAGGAAATGCTGGAAACTTGGGCTGAAATTGACCTCAACCGGATGAAACAAATGCACTGTTACATCGGAATTCGTGCAGGCGAAAATGTAAATGATCTGTCAGATGTACCGGAAGATAAAATGAAAATGTATAATTCCATTTATCAGCATGCGGTACATAGCGAACAACGAGTGAAACACACCAAATGGGTAGTGCTGCGTTATCCGAATGACAGCATGGCTCAATTGGCCAATATTAGCACTGAAGCATTCGAAGATTTTTATTTCGATGTATGTAACCTGGATTACGCGAAAATGGACAAGGCTCAAGATGCATTGGCAGACCTGATGAACCGGACAGACAAAGTACGAATCAGCGGTCCAGGTACTGACCTAAGCTTCTCTATCAAGCAAATCGGAGCCATTAAGTGTTCGGGTCAATGCAATATTCCGGATGGCGAAGTATATAGCGCGCCTGTACGTGATTCAGTTAACGGAACCATTAGCTATAATGCACAAACCCTATATAATGGAATTACCTTTGAGAATGTTAAATTCCGTTTTGAAAATGGTAAAATCGTGGAAGCGACAAGCAACGATACCAAGCGGTTAAATGATATTCTCGATTCCGATGAGGGAGCACGCTATATTGGCGAGTTTGCCATCGGGTTTAACCCACACATTTTACACCCAATGAAGGATATTCTGTTTGACGAGAAGATTGCTGGTAGCTTGCATTTTACACCAGGTCAAGCTTATGAAACGGCGGATAACGGTAACCGTTCTTCGATTCATTGGGATTTGGTATTGATCCAGCGTCCGGAATATGGTGGCGGTGAAATTTATTTTGATGATGTTTTAATCCGTAAGGACGGTATTTTTGTGCTGCCTGAGCTGGAGCCGTTAAATCCTGAAAACTTGAAATAACGATATCTGTTCTTGCTGAGAAAGCGATTTCAATGTATCATAATGAATGAGCATTGATATATGAAAATCCAGTAAAGCGAGGGATCTCACTATGTCCAACAATAATGCGGCGGTTGTTGAAATTGCACAGACGGCAAGCAAATTCACTTCTTCCATCGTCCTTCATTCCGAAAATAAGTATATTGATGTGAAAAGTATACTGGGCTTGTTTACGACCTTGGTCAGCAGTCACAGTTATGAGCTGCATGTTCACGGGCCTGACGCCGAGGAAGCCAAAAAAGCGATTATTGAGGTGTTCCAGAAGCACGGGCTGCACATTTCAGTAGCCACCTAACTTATTGAGGAAGCAAAAGCATCCCTACCTGTAACTGTAGGGATGCTTTTTTTGTCAGGTTCTTGTATTAGCCTGCAATTTGGTCTAATATTAAGGTTAGGACGTCTTGTACGACATTGAGACATAGGGGGGAAGAATCCATGACTTCATCTGATTTGCAGGAACAATTGAATATCAAGGCCATTAATCTGCTTCAGGAAGATGCAGATAAAATAAAGAAGCTTATTGAAGTACAGATGGAGAATCTGGCAACCCGTTATTGCCCTCTCTATGAGGAAGTGCTGGATACTCAGATGTACGGATTTTCCAAGGAAGTGGATTTTGCGGTTCGCGCCGGACTTCTTCCGGAAATGGTAGGTAAACAGCTGGTCAGTGAGCTGGAACGCAATCTGGCTATTCTATATGAGGCCATGAATAATAAGGCTAATTAGGAAGACGGTTGAATTGATGAGAGCATGCGAAATTTGAGAGCATGCTTTTTTTGATGCCATTTTTTAAAAAGAGGATGAGAGGTCGCTTTTTAGCGTTCACCTTTGCCCTTGAATTTTAACAGCTTACAGGATTATATTGTCTTAAAAATTCAAGGGCAATAGTGATCAGATGTTTAAATGAACGCGAAGCAGTCACTACAATTTAATCTACATTTTAAAACTTTGGAAGCTACACAAGGAAGAAGGATACACCTAACAATACATACACTACCAGCAGCATAAGTCCCTCATACCAGTTGGTTGAGCCGTCCTGGGTGATGGATTTGGCGATAAATACAGCGACGGCAATGGCTACCAATTCAATGGTTGTGAAAACAATATTCATCGTGTTTCCCATAAAGTAACTGACAAAAATCAGCACAGGGGCAACGAATAGGGCAATTTGCAAACTGCTGCCGACAGCAATTTCAACAGATGCACCGATTTTGTTCTTCATAGCCAGTAAAATGGCAGCGCTATGTTCGGCCGCATTACCAATAATAGCGACAAGAAATGCACCCACGAACAATTCGCTGAGTCCAAATTGAGTCGTAAATACTTCCAGTGTACCTACCAGCCATTCGCTGACAAAAGCGACCATAACGGTAGCGAGTACCAAATAGGCAATGGATTTATTTCTAGACCATACAGGGGCATGCTCATGCGGCAATTCTTCATCTTTTTGTTCGGTCACGTCAGCTAAATAGTCCTTATGCGTAATCATAGAAAAAATAAGCCAAGCAATATACGCGACAATAAGCGTGCCTGCAACGATAAGACTGAGTGTATCTGACTCGCTATCCGTGATCACATGCGTGTTCAGAAAGACAGCTGGAACGAACAAGGCAATAACAGCCACAATCATCAGGGAGCCACTTAATCCAGCCAGCGATATATTGAAATTTTGTACTTTATATTTCAAACCGCCAGCAAACAGACTCGCTCCGAGCACCAGCAGCAGATTGCCGATGATCGAACCGGTAAGACTGGCCTTTACCATATCGTAAAGACCTTCTTTGACGAGAAAAATGGCGATGATCAGTTCGGCTGCGTTACCAAAGGTGGCATTTAAGAATCCACCTAAACGTTGACCAGCATAATGAGCAACACTTTCAGTCGCCCTACCGAGAAAACCGGCTACGAATACAACAGAAATCGCACAAATGACAAATTGGGCTATGGCATTCCAATGTGTGTAATGAGCGACTGCACTAAGAGCAAATGTGGCTATAAGCAAAGCGGGAGATAACCATTTTTTCAATGAAGAGCACCTCGATATCAATAGTTGTGTACAAGTTTGGTGAATACTGTCACTTGTATGGATTTTCTAAATTAATATACCCAAAATGATATAGGTTGTAAACGAACGATGTTTTTATACGTAAGGTTTGCATTTGGAGTGGCTGAGGCTTTACAATACAAATAAAGGATGGATGAAGGGGGACATAGGTCATGGCAGAGCAAATTCAACAACTGGAAGCAGGAAACATCAAGATTTCCAACGATGTCGTAGGAAAAATTGCCGGGATGGCCGCATTAGAGACACCAGGCATTGCTGCAATGTCAGGCGGCTTATCGGAAGGCTGGGCCAAAAGGCTGAGCGGTAAAAATGTACAAAAGGGCGTATCAGTGGAGGTTGGACAACTGGAAGCTGCCATTGATCTACGTATTATCGTGCTCTACGAAACACCTATTCATGAGGTGTCCCGAATTCTTCAGCAAAATGTGCGAGAAGCCGTCGAAAGTATGACGGGATTGCGGGTCGTGGAAGTGAACGTAAAAGTGGAAGGTGTCGCCTTCAAGGACGATGCAGTGTAATAGACCCATCACATGCTAAATGGACATTTTTCACCAATGGTATAGATGCCGGGAATTCCCTGCGATAATCCGAATAAGTTACACGAAAACTGGTGGTTATAAAACGCCAGTTTTCGTTTTGTGAATCTGCTGGATAACATTTTGCATACGGACCTGTAGTTATATACATATACAAAAAAAGAACTTCCAATGCCACCGTGGTTAGTGGCCATATGGAAGTTCTTTTTTTAGCGGTAACGGTTGGTTCTACGAGTTTGAAAGCGAGTAGGGACTTCATTACGGACAGTTACCCCTGTAGTGCGTTCTTGCACTGCTTGTTTGGTGTTCTCACGAGAAATACTGAGCATGATGCCCATGGAGAACATCATAACAAGCAGGGAGGAACCACCAAAGCTAATAAACGGAAGGGTTACGCCAGTGATTGGAATCGTTTGGGTTACTCCGCCGATATTAATGAAGGCCTGAATGGCGATCAAACCCATGATGCCAGTGCCCACCAACGTTCCGAACGGATCATGGCAACGCAGAGCAATGAGCATGCCTCGCCAAATGAAATACAAATATAACATTAGGAAAATGGCTGTTCCGATAAATCCAAACTCTTCACCAATGACAGAAAAGATAAAATCATTAAATGAATTGGGCAAATAATGAAGCTTGATAATGCCTTTACCAAATCCTGATCCGTTTAAGCCGCCTTCGCCAATAGCTTGCAAAGACTGCACCAGATTGTATCCCGTTCCTTGTCTATACTTCTCAGGATCAAGAAAGGCTTGAAAGCGTCCGATTTTATAATCTTGCTTGGCAGCAGTAGCTTGTCCATTTGCGCTTTCGGAATCTCCTCCAAACAATGACCCAATACCAAATACGATGGAAGCGCCTAGCACGAGCAGGATGATTGATGCGGTAATGTGTTTGACGCTGGCTCCCCCGGCATAAATAATCAGGCCACTGGTGGCTACCAAAATAAAGCAGGAGCCTAAGTCCGGTTGAAGCATGATGAGTCCTGCGACAGAGCCTACAATGACAGTTACAGGTATGTAGCCAGTCCGCAAATCTCTAAATCGATCTCCTTTTTTCACAATCAGTGCGGATAAGTAAAGAATGATGGAGATTTTTGCAAGTTCCGTTGGCTGGAAGCCAATACTACCAAATCTGAGCCAGCTTTTTGCACCATTCAGAGAGCCTGTAAAAAGAACGATGATTAGCAGTAATATGGTTATGAAAAATAAAGGCACAAAAAGCTTTTTATATTTTTCCATCTTAATATTCATAGCTACCAACATAATGAAGAGTCCAAGTACAGCAAATGCGGACTGACGCTTCACAAAATATAAAGAGTCAAAATTGTATTCTTTATTCAGCAGAGCTACGCTGGAGCTGGAGCTAAATACCATGATTACACCGAATCCAACCAGCAACAAAGTGAGGATCAGCAATTGGAAATCCGGTGTCCCTCTTCTTCGAGTCTCCGGCTTCGTATTTCTCATATCAGCTTCCCCCGGTATTCGCCGCAAGGTACATTCCTCGCAGACGTTTATCATTTTATCGTTTATCCATTTTATCATAGTATGTTTGATAGGCTTCTGCAACCATCTGGAGCAACAGATATCACAACAATTCCATATCTGCTACAATAGGATAAAAATAAAGACTTGAGAGAAACGGCGCATACGTGGAAAAGCTGCATGATTTATCGGAAATTTGCCCGATGTTTTAAAAGGAGAGGTGGAACATAATGACACAACAGGCGATGGACCAAACCTGGTTCGATCAATTACAAGAAAACATGGTAGAGTGGCGTAGACATTTACATAAGAATCCCGAAATTTCTTTTCAGGAAAGTAAAACTGCCGCTTTTGTAGCAGATAAGCTAGAGAGCTGGGGATTAGATGTTCGTCGACAGGTAGGGGGACACGGTGTTGTAGGTACCATTCGTGGTGCCAAACCTGGACCTGTTGTTATGTTACGCGCCGATATGGACGCTCTTCCTATTCAGGATGAAAAGGAGTGTGAATATCGCTCCACCGTGGATGGGGCCATGCATGCTTGCGGACATGACGGACATACGTCCGTATTGCTTGGGACAGCTTACTATTACAGTCTGAACCGCGATGAGCTGGAAGGAGAAATCCGATTTTTGTTCCAACCTGCGGAAGAATTGTTGCCTGGAGGTGCGGTCAATGTAATCAAAGATGGTGTACTGGAAGGTGTGGAAGTTATTTATGGCATCCATTTATGGACACCATTCTCGGTCGGGACCGCTGCGAGTTGTGCAGGGCCGTTGATGGCGGCGGCCGACGATTTTTATATTGAAATTGCAGGTAAGGGTGGGCATGGTGGTATGCCCCAATCTACAAATGATAGTGTGGTGGCAGGCTCAGCTCTTGTTATGCAACTGCAGAGTATCGTAAGCCGTTCAGTCGACCCGTTAAGTCCTGCTGTGTTGACGGTGGGAACCATCGAAGGGGGCTCTGCGCAAAATATAATTGCGGAAACCTGTCGCTTGAGTGGAACCATTCGTACGTTTGATGAGCAGACCCGGACGGTCATGAAGGAGCGACTGCATGAGGTAACTGAGCTTACAGCAGCAACATATGGGACATCAGCAAAGATTCGTTACATTATGGGATACCCGCCAGTTGTTAATGATGCCCGAGAAGCAGCTCGCTTTTTTAAGGAAGCCAAGCCTGTGTTCGGCGAGGGGAATGTACAGGAAGCGCCGAAGTTGATGCCAGCAGAAGATTTTGCGTATTATTTGGAACGTGTACCAGGTTGTTTTATGTTCGTAGGGGCGGGTAATCCGGCCAAAGGAGCAATTTATCCGCACCACCATCCAAAATTTGATTTTGATGAGGATGCCATGATCAACGCAGTTCGTCTGTTTATTGCCATGTCTACCGGATATGCTGCTGAATGCAAAGAAGGGGCAATTAACGGCTAATACGAGCTAAATTGGGAACGGTCCAATCTGGAGTATGAGCTGAATGAAATGGGGTACCCTACTCTTGAAAAGGAGGGAGTACCCATGAAAAAGGTTCAGGAAGTTATGACTAAAAAATGTGTAACGGTTACCCCGCAAGACAATATTTACGAAATAGCGGTCAAAATGAAAGACAATGATACTGGCTTTATCCCAGTTGTGGAAAGCGAAGGCAGTGATAAGTTGATCGGTGTAGTAACAGACCGTGACCTTGTAATTCGCGGCTACGCAGCTAAAAATTCTGGTTCTGGTTCGGTGGATACGGTAATGACAACAGGTATTCGTACAGCCAGTGCTGACATGTCAGTGGACCAAGCAGCTGAACTGATGGCAGAGCAGCAAATCCGTCGTTTGCCCGTGACGGAAGGAGACCGTCTGATCGGGATTGTTTCGATCGGGGATTTGGCTGTTCGAAATATTTTTGCAGACAATGCTGGAGAGGCGCTTAGCCAAATTTCCGAGCAGGTTCACTAGAAGGATAATAAAGTAGGCACCAGTTTGGGACGGTTTTTATCCCGAGCTTCTGATCAGGAGTTCAACCCGAGTGTGGGTTGGACTCCTTGCTATTCCGGTTGATCTGCGAATAAACGGATAAGCTATTATTATAGAACTTTTGAGTGCCAGGAGGTAGTCATGAATCCAGATCATCCTTGTATTGTACAACGTGATTTTACCGTTTTGCTGGAAATGGGTTTGCCTGATTCGGAATGGGCTCGTTCACAGTTGCAGATTTATGCGGAGCTGGTAAAAAGTCCGTCCGCTTTTCATACATATCACATCACTCCATTGTCGCTCTGGAACGCAGCCGCTCTCGGGTGGAGTGCTGAGGACATTCAAAATAGTTTGCACTCTATGTCCCGTTGGGATACTCCGCGTGATTTGTTGAAGGATATTGAACAGCTTGTTTCTCGTTATGGGACGTTGACGCTGTCACGGGCGAGTGCAAAAGAAGAACAAACTTACGGCACAGATACGATTGACGCGCATCGTGATGAGCAAGAGTCAGACAGAGATACAAAGGCGAGGAAAGCCAACACATACACAATAGGTGATCACTTGATCTTGGCAGTAGAGACTCCAACTTTACTGGATGAGCTATTGAACAAGAAAGAGCTAAAACAGCTTGGTTTGCTTCGCACCAATGAGACAAGCGCATCCGTACCGCCCGAAAATCGTGGCTTGCTCAAGCAGGAATTAACTCGCTTGGGATATCCCGTTGTGGATACGGCAGGTTATCTTGAGGGGAATCTGCTTCGTTTTACCTTGGGGAAGGGACAAACGGAGTTGCAGCTTCGTGATTACCAGGTGAAAGCTGCTGATGCATTTGAAGGCACAGACGGCTTAGGGGGGAGTGGTGTACTAGTGCTCCCATGCGGAGCCGGAAAAACAGTGATCGGTATGGCAGTGATGAATCGACTTCAGTGCGAGGTGCTTATTTTAACTTCTAATACTATTTCTGTGCGGCAATGGATCGAGGAACTGAAGCAAAAGACAAATATTCCTGTCGATTCTATTGGGGAATACAGTGGTCAGAAAAAGGAGGTGCGACCGATAACGGTGGCAACCTACCAGATTTTGACGCATCGGCGCAACAAAGACGGAGAGTTTGAACATATGAAACTGCTGAGTGAGCGGAAGTGGGGACTCATTATATATGATGAGGTACATTTGCTGCCTGCGCCAGTATTTCGAGCCACGGCCGATATTCAGGCTACCCGTCGTTTGGGATTAACAGCTACGTTAGTTCGAGAGGACGGGTGTGAGCGGGATGTGTTCTCTTTAATTGGACCCAAACGGTACGATATGCCGTGGAAGGAACTGGAGCGACAGGGCTGGATTGCTCAGGTCGATTGTGTAGAACTGCGTTTGCCCATGACCGCTGACCTTTTGGAGCAAAGTATGCGTGCTGAAGGCAGACAGCAATACCGAATTGCAGCCGAAAATCCAGCTAAGATGGAGGCAGTACGTAGTTTGGTGGAGAAACACAAGGGGATACCAACACTTATTATTGGTCAATATTTAGACCAGTTACGTAAATTGGCTCAGGAGTTGGACGTCCCACTGATTACGGGTTCCATGACTCAGAGCGAGCGGGTGCGTTGGTTCGATGCGTTTCGCAAGGGTAATATTCAAACCTTATTAGTATCCAAGGTAGCAAACTTTGCAGTCGATTTGCCGGATGCAGCAGTAGCGATAGAGGTATCGGGCAGCTTTGGCTCCCGTCAGGAAGAGGCGCAGCGACTTGGCCGCATTTTACGACCAAAGCCAGGCGACAATAAAGCTTATTTTTATGCATTAGTGACGGAGAACAGTAAAGAGATGGATTTTGCAGCACGTCGTCAGCTGTTTCTGATTGAACAGGGCTATGAATATGCGATTCGCAGGTTTGATGGGACGATGGCTGGCAGAAGCCAGGAGGATGAGATTGAAGATGGCGGAAAGAAAAAGGAGGCCTAACCAAGGATGGACGTAACGAGTACGCAAGGCAACTGGAATGAGCTTTCAGCGGATGAGCTGCTGGTGCTTAGACGATGCTTTGTCCGGTATGCGGCACAGCCTATGAAGGAAGAGGAGCCTATGCAGCTTACCCAAGGTGCCTTAAGCGGAGTCGAAACAAAACTGGCACTGCATGGGCTTCGCTCTCGGGGGTGGCTGGAGGCAGTCACCAAATCGTGGGGCGAACGGATTTTATATATTCCGGTTGATCGGCTACCCGCTCTGCACGATATGTTGTTAGAGCAAACTCCAATAAACAGGATACATACGGATCATCCAATAACGGTACATGAAGCAATGACAGGACTGGAGTCAGAGTTACTGCATGTGTTGTCACGTATTGCGATACAGGGAGTTCCTTTGACGGCCAAAGGAACCATACATAAACGGTCATTGCAAAAATTGAATGAACTGACCCCCTTTCGTCCGGAGGACCTGGAGGGACTTGGGTTGCATTATGCGCATGCCGAGCTATATCCAGTACAAACGGTGGTAATGGTCGATTTACTACTCAGTTTGGGGCTGTTAGTGAAAGAAACAGTGTCTTTTCGCATTCAGGAGGCGGAACTGGCGACATGGATTCGTTTGTCTGCTGGGCAAATGCGCAAGCATATTTTTGACGCCCTCATGGAGAGGTACGGCAAGGCTGAAGCGCCTATGCAGCATTTTCGCTATATGCTGTGTGCCGTCTCGCAGTATGGAGGAACAGATGAATGGATATCTATTCAGTATCTGCTGCAATGGATGCTTCAGGTAGGATTAATACCGCAGAATAGTTTAAGTAGAGATGATTCTACGAACAGTGCCTTTATAGATATTGTTCCTACAATCACAAATCTCAAAGGGCTTGCGGACGAGACGGTATCTGATTTTAATTTCAATGGATCTTTTACGGAAGATATAATGGGTTGGTTGAAGGCCCTGACGGCTTTTGGAATGGGGGATTGGGGTCAGACTACATCAGGCGAAATCTGTTTTCGCTGGAATGTCTCTGTGACAGATCTGCTTCGTCCCTATCATGACGAGGATACACATCAAGAACAAGGTGCCTTTTATGTGCAGCCTGATTTTGAAATACTGGTGCCGCCAGATGTCGCATATGATGTGCGCTGGCGATTGGAATGCTGCTGTGAACGTGTGACAGGAGACCGGATGGTAGTGTATCGGATTACCAGAGAGAGTATTACAGAGGCAATCGAGCTGGGCATGGAGGCCAAGGAGATTCCTGCTCTTTTGGACAAGTACAGTCGGACAGGGGTCCCAGAACATGTACGGCTGGCAGTAGAGCAGTGGGCAGGCAATGTGGGACGAACGGCTTTTGCGACGGTAACACTTTTGCGATGCGGTACTCAGGAGGATGCGGACATGGTTGCGCGTCATCCTGCACTTGAAGGACTACTGGAGCGACTCGGCGACAAAGATTTTATGATCCCGGTACACTCTGCTGACAAAATACGAAAAGCGCTTGCTGCAATTGGATTAAGTCCGCGTCTTGAGCCGAAAAATGCGGATGAGCCAGCTCACCATTATCCACTTTTGACGGAGACAGAGAACCTAGATGCAGGCCGTTCCCTATTTTCACAAGAGGGAAGAGCTGGTCTGGTTTACACAGGGCGCACGTTGCATTTTTATGAACAAGAGCACACCCTGCCTGACCCGTCTGGCTATTTTCCAGAAAGGTCTACAGTACCCTCTTCATGGACAAAAGAATGGAGGAGTTACCATACGTCCACTTCCAGGCAGTTGATGGAGCAAGCGATCCGTTGGCAGGCGGCGGTGGGATTGCGAATCAGTGGGAAAGAGGTTAAATGGATACCGGAATCGGTGGTTTCCGGCGATCCCTGGAGTGTCACAGGCTGGTACGCCTCAGGAATGGATGAGGAAACGCCTTCTCGTGCGACCTTGCAGCCAAGTGATTGGTCCGATATGAGGCTGTTGGTTCCTTTTACATAGTCGTGTCAGGAAGTGCATGAAATTCCTTCTTCTCAAAAGAAGGATGTGGTATGATAAATGAGTCTACTTTTATTGGGTAGAACTTTATATAAAGTGAGATGACATTCATGAGCGTAGCCGAATTGAACACGGTCAATATGGCAGAAGTGCTTATTAACGCCTATGAATTGGGCGATATGGTCAACCGGTCCTTTGAGGTATCGGATTATTTATATTGGAAGCAGCGTGTGGAATTGAACCCGTCTATTCAGGCGTGTGTACGCAAGCTGGATGCCAAAAAGGAGCTTTTCGCTGAAACGGAGCGTTTTGGGCATTTTCATCCCAACTATCATGAAGCAAAGGACGCAGTGCAGGCCGTTGAACTGGAGCTGGAACAATTTGAGGCTGTTAAGGAGTTCAAGCGGGCCGAAAAGGCGTTGGATGATATGCTTCATGCCATGTCTGAAACGATTGCATATTCCGTGTCCGAAACCATTAAGGTGCCGAGCAACGACCCAAATGTGAAAAAGGGCGGATGCGGCAGCGGAGGGAAATGCTCCTGCGGATAGGCCATAGGAATGATACGGAGGGGAGATGAAGCGAATGTTTGCCGAGCGGACAGGGTACATCATTTGGGTAAGCGATATCAAGGCTGCCCGCAATCTGGAGAAATACGGAAATGTCCACTATATTTCAAAGCGTATGCATTATGTAGTTATATATATGAATGCGGATCGGGCAGAGGACACCGTTAAAAATATTCGCAGACTTTCCTATGTACGTAAGGTTGAGCGCTCTTTCCGAAATGAGATTAGGACGGAGTACAACGACGATAAGGAAAAGATGAAAGAATATGAAATATAAGCTTTGATTGTCTATACATTCAAATTTCTTGAAAAAGGTCAGCCTACGGGCTGACTTTTTTTGTGAAGCCAGGACTTTTCATACTAATCTTAATGCTGTTAGACCTAAAAATTCTTTAAAAAACACCCATAAACTTCAATTTTGTAACTTGTAGTCCCGGGTCTGTTGAGGTAACATATGAATATATTGGTAGATATAAAGACCTATCTGGTGGGGAGAGTGATCCCGTGCGTGACAAGGCAATGCAGCGATGGAGTACATACGAACCGTTCTACGTGGAGATGGGCGATAAGAAAGTCGCCGATATCGTGATTACAAATCATGCGAAAACACGTTATTTAGATCGGGTAGAGCAGAAACAGTCCGAGACGAATCATATCGCCGCCTGGCTTTGGGAGTGCCTGAAGCAAAACAGGATGGAGTCCTACTATCATAATGAAGAGGATGTATATTTAATTGATGGTGATCTGGTCGTTGTCGCCGAATTTGGTGAGTTGCCAGGTGAGATGGACATTGCGGGGAATCCGCTTCATAAGATGATTATTATTACCTTTTTGGGTCGGATGTCAGAGACTATCGAATTAAGGGACTTGAAGTCCTACTATTCATGGTTGCGCCATTCACGGCGCATGACACTGATGAAAAGCACTCGTAAGCAAAAATAGACGGTGATTTGACGGACGGTTCCATTAGAAAGCGGGCACATTGACACCGTCGAGTTTGAGTAGAAGTATGCAGTTATCAGCTGCATGCTTTTTTATTTTGCAAGCATATAACTCCCCATTTCGGTAAGTTTACTCGGAAATTGTTCGCCAGATGTTTTTCTTATGTTAAAATAGGGAGATCAGAGGGGAGAGGGCTGTCAGTATGAACTTTCATCAGCTGCACATTTTTTATACCGTAGCGGAGCGCGGAAGCTTCTCGGCGGCGGCGCAAGCGCTGCATATGACGCAACCTGCGGTGACGATGCAAATTCAGTCTTTGGAAGATTATTTTGGCACGAAGCTGCTGCACCGATCGACTAAAAAAATTGAGCTTTCGGAGGCAGGAGCGACATTACTGCCTTTTGCAAAAAGAAGTATGCAACTGATCAGGGAAGCTGACGAAGCGATGTCTGCTTTTACTCACATGCTGGAGGGAAGATTGCATATAGGTGCCAGTCTAACGATTGGTGAATATATTGTGCCAAGAATGCTGGGACCGTTTGGTCAGGAGTACCCTCACATACGCATGGCAATGAATGTAATGAATACGACTCAAATTATGGATGATATACTAAAGCACCAGTTGAATTTAGGGCTGATTGAGGCCCCGGTTCAACACCCGGATATTGTGGTAGAATCTGTGATGCAGGACGAACTGAAGCTGATTGTTCCTTCGGGGCATGTGCTGGCCAAGGCCAAAAAAGTAGTTTTAGAAGATGTATTCAAGCATCCCTTTGTAGCCAGAGAAAAAGGTTCTGGTACACGCCAAGTCATAGAAGACGGTCTGAAAAATCGTGGTGCGGATGCCTCTCGACTTGATATTGTAATGGAGATGGGCAGCACTGGAGCGGTCAAATCAGCGGTAGAGGCAGGACTGGGGATTACTATGCTGTCACCTTCTTCAGTCAAACATGAGGTTGCGCTCGGGTTATTGAAAATTGTAAATATTTCAGATATTACCTTCAAACGAGAATTTTATGCAATTCATTTGAAATCAGCGTTGTTGCCGATCCCGGTAGTAACTTTTCTGTCTTACTTGCGTCGTCATGATCAGGGAATGGACGTATTCGAGGACTCGTAGGACAAGCTTTAGAGATGAAGAGGAGGAGAATCTACATGAAGGAACAGAATAATTTGCAACGATATGATCTACATACACACACCCAAGCATCTGACGGTATGCAATCACCTGCTGATAATGTGCGCTGGGCGAAGGAAAAAGGGCTGGCCGGTGTGGCTATTACAGATCATGATACGGTGGCCGGTTTGGAGGAAGCCTTGGAGGAGGGAAGACGCATTGGGATGACCGTGGTGCCGGGTGTGGAAATCAGTACACGTGCTGGTGGCAAAGATATTCATATATTAGGTTATTTTATGGATTACCGTAATAAAATGTTTTTGGAACGGTTGGAAAAGCTGAGACAGGCGCGGGATACCCGTAATGATTTGATTTTGAGTCAATTGCGTAGCTTGGGCGTGGAAATCACGCTAGATGAGGTGGTGGCTACAATGGGCAGACCACTAGCGCCGGATGAAAGTATTGGACGTCCGCATATGGCAGATACCCTGGTTCAAAAAGGTTACGCGAAAGACATGCGGGATGCGTTTGATCGTTACTTGGCAGAAGGTGCGCCCGGATACGTGTCTGTACCCCGTGTAGAGCCTGCGGAGGCTATAAGCTGGATTCGTGAAGCAGGAGGAGTGCCTGTAGTGGCCCACCCTGGCTTGTATGGAAATGACGAACTGGTGTGCTCCATTATAGAGGCAGCGAAGCCTGTAGGGTTGGAGGTGCGCCATTCGGATCATGATGCTGAGGCCGAGAGACGATATACTGCAATGGCGCTGCATTATGGGCTTATCGCAACGGGCGGCTCGGATTTTCACGGTGCACGCCAAGGTATGATTTTCCACGGCGATCTGGGTAGCCGTAGTGTGGGCGGTCAGGTCGTCGAGGAGTTGAGAAAGGCTGCTGTTGGACAAAAGTAATGAAAAAGCCCCTTGCCTACCGCATGGAACACAGAAGTGTATCGTGCAAAGGACAAAGGGCTTTTTATGTGGATTCCATATGCTAGTGGGACCTAGCCGTTTTTGATGCGGTTCGGCAGCTTTTTGACCAGTTCCTCATCAGGTGTGATAAAGAGCGTACGCTGATGATCGTAGATGACAAAGCCGGGCTTTGCTCCGCTGGGCTTGCGTACATGTCGAATCAAGGTGGCGTCTACAGGTACGCTGCTGGACTGCTTGGCTTGGCTGAAATAGGCAGCCAGCTGAGCTGCTTCCTCCAACGTCGCGTCTCCGAATTTCTCGGCACGAATAACGACGTGTGACCCTGGAATATCCTTTGTATGCAACCACGTGTCATTGGGTCCGGCCAGTCGGTTGGTCACATATTCATTCTGCAAGTTATTTTTGCCAACCAGTAGCTCGATGCCTTCGGATGATGTATATACGTGCAAGGTCGGACGGTCATTTTTCTTCTTTTTCTTTCCTTTTTTAACCCGATCTCTAAGATAGCCCTGCTGAACCAGTTCTTCACGTATTTCCTCAATGTCGTTGATAGAGGCATGGGCTAGCTGCTGAAGAAGATTGTCCATATAACGAATTTCTTCGTGTGTCTTCTCGAGTTGTTCGTCTATGACAGCCAGGCTATTTTTATATTTGTTGTACTTTTTAAAATAACGCTGTGCATTATCTGAAGGGTTGAGCAGCGGGTCCAATGGAATGGTGATCGCACTCTGTTCCTCATCATAAAAGTTAGTGAGTGTTACTTCCTTGTCACCCTTTTTTACCTCATGCAGTGAAGCGAACAGCAGCTCTCCGTAAATCCGAAATTGATCGGCATCTTCTGCTTCGGCCAAATCTTGATGGAGATGATCGAGTTTTTTTACGTTTTTGCTCCGCTCGTTTTGCAGAAACCGCAGTAGGTCGCTAACCTTTTGCTTAACCGTGTCCCTTTCTGCCTTTTCGCCGAAAAAGTCCTCCATACACTCACTGATGGTAGCGTATTCCTTACGTTCTCCTTGGATCAACGTCAGTGGGATGGCTGAAAATATTACTTTATCTTGTGCGTTCAGTCCAGATACCGGCTGAAAATGATGATTCCGCACGTCATCCATGATGTCACTGAATGCCCTCCACAGTCGACGATCCTTGTCACCAGAAGCTTCTTCACTAGATGCTCGGATTAGTATCTCTTCAGCAATGAGGGGACTAAGTCCGGTAAAAGTGTTCACGATCCAGCGTTTGGGAGCTTCTTCCGCCTCAATGGCTGCTTGATACGAGGAAAAGAAGGCTGCTTCTTCGACTTCTAGTGGATCTAGCTTGTTTTGTTCAGGAGGCTCTGTGTATTGAAAGCCTGGCATAACGACCCGATAGCTGCTGATAGAGGGTGTGACATGATGAATGCCATCCAGCATCACACCTGTTTCCGGGTCAAGCAAAATAATGTTGCTATGTCTACCCATTACTTCAATAATAATGCGCTTAAATGAAATATCCCCCAGTTCATCACGCTGACGTATATCCATATGAATTATGCGCTCCATGCCCACCTGCGTAATGTTCTCAATAATGCCTCCTTCGCAATGTTTGCGAAGAAGCATACAAAACATGGGAGCTTCTGTCGGATTGAGAAAGCTTTGCTCTGTAAAATGTACGCGCGGAAATGTCGGGTTAGCCGACAGCAACAGTTTTACACTCCCACCTTGTGCCCGCAGGTTCAGCACGATATCGCGTTCGTTTGGCTGATGTATTTTATTAATGCGCCCACCCCGGATGGCTTGCAGTTCGTGTACGATAGCGCGGGTTACGATTCCGTCCAATGCCATAATGTATGTTCTCCTTTGAAGCAAATGTATTTTCGCCTTCCTTCTATGATACATAACTTTGGGACAAAACTTAAGCGGCTTTGTGATATTTCGAGTCCTGTCCGAATAGATTGAATCAAGAAAGTCTGTCCAGCATATCAGCAATCGTGGCACAAAAATATAATAACGGGCAGCCATCCTACGCACAACCGACGGAAACGGACTATCTGACCGGGAGGGAATTGGGGAGAATGGAACAAGCACACTGGCACCAATTAAGCAATGAACAGCTTTCAACAAGTCTGGAAGTCGACCCGAAGCAGGGTCTTTCGGAGGAGCAGATTGCGGAACGAAGAGAAAGGACGGGATGGAATGAGCTGAGCGAGGGCAAGCGTGTTTCGGCAATTTTGCTGCTGCTCAACCAGTTCAAGGATTTTATGATGCTTGTATTGATGGGAGCGACCCTGATATCTGGCCTACTCGGTGAGTATTTGGACGCGATTACCATTATTGCTATCGTTGTGCTAAATGGAATTCTCGGCTTTGTGCAGGAATTCAGAGCTGAACGTTCATTGCGAGCTTTAAGACAGCTTTCTGCTCCAACCGCCAAAGTGCTGCGAGGAGGTAAACGAGTACATGTTCAGGCCAGAGAGCTGGTTGTAGGCGATATCGTGCTGCTGGAAAGTGGTGATCGTATCCCTGCAGATGTAAGGTGGTTGAGTACAAACGGCTGTGATGTCGAGGAGTCTGCCCTGACAGGTGAATCGGTTCCGGTGAGTAAGCATTGCCGCCCTATTCATGCCGCCGAAGTACCTCTTGGGGACCAAAAGAACATCGGTTTTATGGGCACTATGATGACCAGAGGCACTGCACAAGGTGTGGTCATTCGCACAGGCATGACTACCGAAATGGGGAAGATCGCAGACTTGATCGAAAATACGGAGTCGCAAGAGACACCGTTACAGCACAGACTGGAACAATTGGGAAAAATCTTGATTATCGTAGCGTTGGCGCTAACCGTGCTCGTGGTCGTAGCGGGCATTTTGCATGGTCAGCCAGCCATGAACATGTTTTTGGCCGGCGTGAGCTTGGCTGTGGCAGCTATACCAGAAGGATTGCCTGCGATTGTAACCATTGCCCTCGCTTTGGGTGTACAGCGCATGATCAAACGCAAGGCCATTGTGCGCAAGCTGCCTTCCGTTGAGACGCTCGGCTGTGCGTCTGTCATTTGCTCTGACAAAACGGGCACACTGACCCAAAATAAAATGACAGTCACCAAGCTGTGGCTGGATGGTCGTTTCTGGGGAGTTACCGGAGAAGGTTATGATCCACACGGTCATATTATGGACAGGGATCTTCCGGCCGACCTAAAGAACGGACAATCCTTGCGTAGATTGCTGCAAGCCAGTGTACTTTGTAATAATGCGGAGATTGTTCAAGCTGACATAGATGAGCTGCGTTCGAAAAAGAAAACCAAAGAGCCGACGCCTTCCGCTGTTTGGGAGCTGAAAGGTGATCCGACAGAAGGAGCGCTGGTCACGTTAGCTGCCAAGGGCGGAGTCACGCGACAAGGATTGTATGAACTGTACACACGGGAGCGAGAATTCCCTTTTGACTCGGATCGGAAGCGGATGTCGGTACTCGTACGCCACCAGGGAGGACATATTGTATTTGCCAAAGGAGCGCCGGACGTGCTACTGGGTCAGTGCTCTTACATTTTATGGGAAGGGAATGTCGTTCCGCTAACGGGTACGCTGCGCCAAAAGGTATTGGCAGCCAACGAAGGTATGGCATCAGAGGCGCTGCGTGTACTTGGTGTCGCTTACCGTGACATCCGCTCGCATGAACGTGTCTCTACGGTTGAGGAGGCTGAAGAACAGCTGGTTTTTATCGGCCTGACCGGCATGATTGATCCGCCACGCCGCGAGGTTCGCGAGGCCATCGGCAAGTGCCGTCGTGCTGGCATTCGCACCGTGATGATTACGGGTGATCATGGCACAACTGCGGAAGCCATTGCACAGCAGCTGGGTATTCTCCAACGCGGCTCACATGTGTTGACGGGACAGCAACTGTCTCTCATGGATGATGCGGCGTTGGATAACGTTGTGGATACCGTCTCCGTGTATGCGCGGGTGTCGCCGGAACACAAGCTGAGAATCGTCAAGTCGCTGCAAAGACGCGGACATGTCGTAGCTATGACCGGAGATGGCGTCAATGACGCACCAGCGATCAAGGCATCGGATATCGGTATTGCCATGGGCATTACAGGAACAGACGTGACTAAAGAAGCGGCTGCACTTGTACTGAGTGACGATAATTTCTCAACGATTGTAGCGGCAATTGAGGAAGGCCGAAATATTTACGAGAATATCCGTAAATTCATCCGTTATTTACTCGCCTCCAATGTTGGTGAAATTTTGACGATGTTCTTTGCCATGATGGCTGGGCTGCCGCTGCCTTTGCTGCCTATTCAGATTTTATGGGTAAATCTGGTGACTGACGGTTTGCCGGCGATGGCTCTGGGTGTGGATCAGCCGGAAAAGGATCTTATGGAGCATAAGCCTCGTGGTGCAAAGGAAAATATTTTTGCTCGTCGACTGGGCTGGAAAATCATTAGTCGCGGTCTGTTGATCGGCTTATGTACACTTGCGGCCTTTTGGCTGACATTACGGATTGCTCCGAATGATGCAGGGCAATTGATCAAAGCACAGTCGGTTGCATTTGCTACGTTAGTGCTGGCGCAGTTAATTCATGTATTTGATTGCCGCAGCTCCCGTTCCGTTTTCCACCGTAATCCGTTTCAAAATAGTTATCTCGTGCTTGCCGTACTGTCCTCCATTGTACTGATGCTGGTTGTAATGTATGTGCCTGTGCTGCAGCCTATTTTCAAAACGGTACCCCTTGGTTTACGTGAATGGGCATTATCTATTGTCGCAGCTGGAATTCCAACGTTCCTGATGGGAGCGGGAAGTGTATGGGGCGGTCGACGTAACCGTCGGCACGGCGGAAATACACACTTTTCAGCAGGACGTACAAAGTTTTCAGCCTAGAATTTGAGTCATGCATATCGCATCGCTTTCCCGCTTTTGCCCTGTATGATATTATGGGATCAAAGCTTCAAGAGGAGCATGAGATCAGCAGCAACGGCGGGGGGAAGCTATGGAATTCACTAAAATGAATGGTCTGGGTAATGATTTTATCGTTTGGTACGGGTATCAGGAATTGCCGTCTGACGCCTCGGAATTAGCTGTTCGGCTATGTGATCGACATTTTGGTATTGGTGCCGATGGATTGGTATATATATTGCCGTCTGACAAGGCAGATTTTCGCATGCGTATCATTAACTCGGACGGCTCGGAGGCCGAGCAATGCGGTAACGCTATTCGTTGTGCTGCCAAATACGTGTATGACCGTAAGCATATCAACCGTGAACAGATTACGATCGAGACGCTGGGTGCAGGTGTGCAGCAGGTTGAACTGACTGTAGAAAACGGAGCTGTACGAATGGTGAAGGTAGATATGGGAGAGCCAATTCTGGAAGGGTTGAAAATTCCAACTACACTCGATCTGACTAACGTAATTGATGAGCCCATTGAAGCTGGAGGAAGTGATTTTCGCTTTACGGCTGTATCTATGGGAAATCCGCACTGTGTCATTTATGTTGAGGACGCGCCTAGCTTTGATCTGGAGGCCTGGGGACCGAAGCTGGAGTGTCATCCATTGTTCCCTAAAAAAACAAATGTTGAGTTCGCCACGGTACGAAGTCGGAAGCATATAGATATGAGGGTATGGGAGAGGGGAGCTGGACCTACGCTAGCCTGCGGAACCGGAGCCTGTGCTACGCTTGTTGCTTCTGTACTAAATGGATACAGCGACCGCCGCGCCATGGTAAGCCTAAAAGGCGGCGATCTGGATATCGAATGGAGCGAGGATGATAATCACATTTATATGACAGGGCCGGCTGAGATTGTGTTCGAAGGTCGTATATAGAGTGAGGGTGAAGAAGACCTTAGCAGGTCTTCTTTTTTTGCCCTTTTATGCCGCTGTTTACTGGGAAAATGGTGAACAGGGCGATATTCTGTCTTTTTTTGACGTCTGAACGATGTATAATATAGAAAATGAGAAAACGATAAGGAGGCCGTTCATAGTGCGGAAATTTCGTTGGGTATCAGCAATTGCAATCCTCATTCTTATAGCCACCGCGCTTCCGGTTCAAGCGGCGACTATTCCTGCTGCCACAGAAACGACGGACAAGCAGGTTGGTTCGCTAACTCCGACAGTCGTAAGCCGTTTAGAAAAAGCAGTACAAGAACTTATCGGTTCAAAAACTGCATTTCAATTTGACGATGTAACGGATATGGGGAAAACCTGGATTGTCGAGGGTGAATTGGAAGATGGAACAGCTACGTTACAGACTGAATATAATAAAGAGAAAAATAGAGTAGATTCTACAACCATACGATATAAAATAAGTAGTTTGGGAAAGGCGATGAACGCGCCACTCAAGGCAAAAGTATTAAACAGCGCCAAAGCGTTTGACAGCAAGCGCCCCTTGCAATTTGAAGCATTCTGGCGAGTCAAATCCCCTTATCAGTCCAACAAGCCTTCAAATTACTGGGTATTCTGGGGGGCAGGAGAAAAAGCTTCCTCATTGTATGTTGATGTGGATCAAGGTAATGCTATTACCGTCAATGCGGACTATGCACTGAAGCAGGTGGATCCTGTGTTACTGAACCGTGCAATGAACACGTTTAAGCGAGTGAGTGGACAGCGAATCACAGTGCAGCATGTCTCACGGTACAAGGATGAGAAAAAGGGGCTTTCTTATTGGTCGTTCGAGGATGCAAGCGAGGCGAATGAAGTCAAAATTGGTGCGGTAACCGGCAAAGTACTGGCTGTGTCCACCCCTGGGATGGACTGGGATGATGACGCAGATTTCAAAAAATCTTTTGCAAGTCCAAAATATACTGCCGCCGAAGCATTGAAGTTGGTCAAGCCTAAGGTTCAGTTGTTGTTTAATATCAATGTGTCCGGCTATAAAGTGAAAGTTCAAGGAAATCAATATACGTTCTCCAAGCAGCAAAAGGGGACGGATTCTATTGTGGCTAAAGTAAATAAAAAAGGGACCTTTTACGAGTTTTCTCTCCATTCTTCTGATGGGAAAATGCAATGAAAATGTAGTGGGAAATAGAAAATGATCAATCAAGTTGCTTCACTCCTGATATCATATTGTCGGGACGTGAGGCGGCTTTTTTTGTTTTTGGCTTATGTTTGTAGTCTCTTTATGTTACATTAGTATGAAAATAAAGAGCGGGGTGGAGCAGAGGACATGAAACCGGATTTGCGTACTGTGCTGAATCGTGAAATTATTGTCGGAGACGGCGCTATGGGGACTTTTTTGTCCCAGCTAGGATTTCCAGTGAATACGTCTTACGAAGAACTGAACATTACTTCGCCTGGCGTCATATCAGACGTGCATGGTCAGTATTTAAATGCAGGAGCACGATTGCTGGAGACCAATACATTCTCTGCAAATGATTATAAATTAGCCCGCTTTGGATTGGAATCTAAGGTAGAAGAAATCAATCGTGCTGGTGTGAGGATTGCCAGGGCTGCGGCTGGACCCGAACACTATGTAGTAGGTGCGGTCGGTTCCATATGCGGAGGCAAACGTCTCAGCATATCCAAGCTAGAGCTGTCAAGAAACTACGAGCAGCAGATTGATGCTCTTCTGTCCGAAGGGGTTGACGGCATTTTATGCGAAACGTTTTATTCACTGGACGAAATGCGCATTGCGCTTCACAGTGTACGTAAATACAGTGACATTCCGGTAATTTGTCAATTTGCGGTTGACCAAGTTGGTCGTACCCAAGATGGGTTTTTAGTGGCACAAGCCTTTTCAACACTGCGTAGTGAAGGAGCTGACATCCTCGGGTTTAACTGTCACTCCGGTCCGCAGGGAATTATGAGTGTAATGGAGCAACTGGACGGTCCCTTGTCTGTACCACTGTCTGTATATCCGAATGCGGGATTGGCAGATTATGTGGACGGTCACTATGTATACGGTGCATCACCTGAATATTTCGGAGAATGTGCTACGTCCTTTGTAGATCTCGGTACGAGACTGATTGGTGGTTGCTGCGGAACGACACCAGACCATATTGCTGCTATTTCCAAAGCTTTAAACAATTTGCAACCACCCCCGTTGGCTCCAAAAGAAACCTTTTCGACGGAAGTCATTCATGTGGTGGAGCAGACAGCAGATGAAGGGGGACGAGGAAATGGCAGACATACCAGCGAACCCAACATTGTGGATCTGGTTAAGGAACGGCATACGGTTATTGTAGAGCTGGACCCTCCGCGAGATCTCGACATTACCCGGTTTATGCAAGGTGCGCATGCCTTGAAGAAAGCCGGAGCCGATGCACTTACACTTGCTGACAATTCGCTCGCAGTCACTCGTATGAGCAATATGGCGCTTGGGCATCTGGTTAGTATTGAAACAGGCTTGCGTCCATTAATTCATATCGCATGTCGTGACCGTAATCTGATTGGTACGCAATCCCACATGATGGGTTTTGACGCACTGGGTATTGACCATGTACTGGCGGTCACTGGAGATCCAGCGCGATTCGGTGATTTACCAGGCGCCAGTTCGGTGTATGATATGACATCGTTTGAAATCATACGCATGATCAAGCAACTAAATGATGGTGTCGCATTTTCTGGTAAGCCACTCAAGCAGAAAGCTAATTTTGTGGTGGGAGCTGCTTTTAATCCAAATGTTAAGCATTTGGGGAAAGCCGTACAGCGGTTGGAAAAGAAAATTGCCTCCGGGGCCGATTATATTATGACCCAGCCTGTTTACGATCCCGAGCTGATTACAGCCATCGCAGAACAGACACGGCATTTGGAGATACCGATTTTTATCGGTATTATGCCGCTGGCTAGTGGCCGCAATGCAGAATACTTGCACAATGAAGTCCCAGGCATTCAGCTATCCGATGAGGTGCGTGCACGCATGTCGGGGCTGGAAGGCCCGGAAGGACGAGCTATGGGCGTGTCTATTGCCAAGGAGCTGCTTGATACGGCCATGGAACATTTTAATGGGATCTATTTCATGACTCCTTTCATGTTCTATGAAATGACAGCTGAGCTGACTTCATATGTGTGGCAAAAATCAGGCCGAGCACAGGCCCCCTTGTTTCGACTATAATAATCAATTACAATAGTATAATGGATGTGATGCCGATGTCATTGAGTATGACCGGATACGGTCAAGCCATCCTTCATCATGAGGGGTATAAAGTGCGCTTGGAATTGAAATCGGTCAATCACCGCTATTGCGAAGTGATGATGAGAATTCCACGTGAATGGACTCGTTATGAAGATGGCTTGAGAAGAACGGTTCAACAGCAGATTAAACGCGGTCGTATCGATGTTTTCATCCACAGGGAACGTGATGAAGAACAGATACCCGCCGCACGGTTGAATGACACTGTCGTGCAGGCTTACCTGCGTGCAGCGGAGCAGCTGGCGGATCGTTATGGCGTGAAAGGAACGTTAGGTATAAGTGATATCCTTGCTTTGCCTGATGTTCTGGGTGAGCCTGGAGAGGCTTGCAATGGAGACGAAGAGGAATGGGAAGAGCATTTACAGCGAGCTTTGAACGAAGCTTTGCAAGGATTGCTGGAGATGAGAAGGCGAGAAGGTGGGCATTTGGCACAAGATGTGGAATCTCGTATCTTACGTCTGGAATCCTTTCATCATGAAATGACGGTGTTGGCTCCTCATGTTGTGAGCGACTACCGTAACAGGCTGAAGCACAGGCTTAAAGAGCTTCAGGACGGTTCATTTACGCTTGATGAACATAAATTCGGAATGGAGATTGCGTTATTCGCGGATCGCAGCAATATTGATGAGGAGCTTACCCGGCTTCAAAGTCATTTTGGACAGTGCAAAAGGTTGCTGCTGTCGGACGAGCCGGCCGGTCGCAAATTAGATTTTTTAATCCAGGAAATGAACAGGGAAGTCAACACGATCGGCTCTAAGGCTAATCATCTCACATTAGTTAATTTGGTCGTTGAGATGAAAGCAGAGCTCGAAAAAATTCGTGAGCAGGCTGCAAATATTGAGTAGCTACCTGGTAGCGGCACGGCTGCAATAGTCACATGTATAGGGGGAAAGACCTGAATATGGCAATCAAATTGATCAATATTGGCTTTGGCAATATCGTGTCGGCCAACCGAATAATCTCCATCGTCAGTCCGGAGTCTGCTCCGATCAAGCGGATTATACAGGAAGCCAGGGACCGTCATATGTTAATTGATGCTACCTATGGCCGCCGGACACGGGCTGTTATTATTACAGACAGTGATCATGTAATCCTGTCTGCGGTGCAGCCGGAGACGGTCGCTCATCGCCTATCCACTAAAGATGATGACAATGACGAATAAAAATGGAGTGTACTATGGCTAAGGGATTATTATTTGTAATATCCGGACCTTCGGGGGTCGGTAAAGGGACGGTAGGCAATGCATTGCGCGAAAAGCTACCTGAGATAACGTATTCCGTTTCTGCTACAACTCGAACACCTCGTTCGGGCGAGCAGGATGGAGTGACCTATTTTTTCAAAACGCGTGAAGAATTTTTAGGCATGATTGAACGAGATGAATTGCTGGAGTACGCAGAGTATGTAGGTAACTACTATGGCACTCCACGTGATTTTGTAGACCAGACGCTTGCGCAGGGTAAAGATATCTTTCTGGAAATTGAAGTTCAGGGCGCGCTAAAGGTTAAAGAAAAATTCCCGGAAGGCATATTCATTTTCTTGCTTCCGCCTTCACTGGATGAATTGAAGGATAGAATTCGGGGACGTGGCACAGAAACTCAAGCAACCATTGATCACCGTATGTCGGTAGCTGTGGACGAGATGAACCTGTTACGTCACTATGATTATGCGGTTGTCAATGATGAGATTGATTTCGCTTGTAAACGAATAGAATCCATTATTATCGCCGAACATTGTAAGGTTCGACCTTAATCGAGGGCTTTACATATGCCAAGCGTACCAAAAGAGAAATAATACTGTATAAGCTGAGCTTGAAGGTGTACACTGGAGTTCAGCTTATACAGCTTAAAACTACATGAAGAGGTGTCTATTCGTGCTGTATCCTTCCATTGATGAAATGATGAAAAAGGTAGATAGTAAATATTCGCTGGTTGTAGCGGCATCACGCCGTGCTAGACAGTTGCGTGAGGGCGAGAAGACGAGCTTGAAGAGTCCTAAATCTCACAAACAGGTTGGAGTAGCTCTGGAAGAGATCTATGCAGATCATCTTTTGCTTGAAAGCGGCGAAGAAGAATAAGAATTATAGACAATCATTATAACCAGGCGCAATGCCAATTCCTTTGACAACCGCAAGGTTGTTATTTTTTTCGGTCAGGGGGAGTTAACGATGTTGAAGGGGAAAGTTATTATTCTTGGTATAACCGGTGGAATTGCTGCTTATAAAGGGGCTGCGCTCTGCAGTAAGTTGACGCAAAAGGGAGCCGATGTTCATGTGATTATGACGGCTTCTGCCAAGGAGTTTATTACCGAACTTACACTGCAGTCACTCTCTCGCAATCCGGTGTACAGTGATACATTTGATGAAAGAGAGCCGTCCATCGTATCTCATATTCATCTGGCGGATGCGGCTGATTTGGTGCTAGTTGCTCCTGCAACAGCGAATATCATCGGAAAAATGGCGCATGGTCTTGCTGATGATATGTTATCGACAACGTTACTGGCCACGACAGCACCTATTATGGTGGCCCCTGCGATGAACGTACATATGTACACTCATCCGGCAGTCATGCAAAATATGGAGACACTGGTATCACGTGGTGTGAAGATGATTGAGCCTGGGGAAGGATTACTGGCTTGCGGTTACGTTGGCAAAGGACGTTTGGAAGAGCCAGAAACTATTGTGCAAACGATTGAGCGCTTTTTTGATCAGCAGGCTCTGGAACCTGAAGCCGCAATCAAATCTGAATCACGGTGGTTTGGAGAAGAATCTACAGAGAATCAAGTAACTGAGCCACTTGTAAATAAGAATGAACTAGCGCTTTCAGGAAAAAAAGTCATTGTCACGGCTGGAGGCACGATCGAGCGAATTGATCCTGTCCGTTATATTACGAATGATTCATCCGGTAAAATGGGCTTTGCTATTGCGAAAGTGGCTCAAGAGATGGGTGCAGAGGTGCATTTGATTGCTGCCAATACCAGCGCGGAACCGCCTTCAGGTATTTCGCTTGAAAGAGTGCAGTCAGCTGAAGATATGTACCAGGCTGTGCTAAAACAATGGGAAACGAGTGACATGGTCGTTATGGCTGCTGCTGTGGCAGATTATCGACCACGTGAGGTGGCACAGACTAAGATCAAGAAAAAAGATAGTGTATTTACATTAGAGTTAGTGAAGAACGTCGATATTTTGGAATCACTCGGACGCAGCAAGAAACATCAATTTTTAATTGGCTTTGCAGCAGAAACGGGAAATTTGGAGACGTATGCAATAGATAAATTAGAACGTAAAAATTGTGATTTGCTTGCGGCAAACGATGTAACTACAGATGGTGCTGGTTTTGGTGTTGATACGAATGCTGTTCAAATATATGACCGAAGCGGGATGGTAGAGCAGATCCCTGTACAGTCAAAGGAAGAAGTTGCGCGTAAATTGCTTACTCTAGCCGCGGGACGCATGGGTGGGGTGTTGCATTAATGGAAACAGGCAATTTAGTTGCCAAGGTTATTGTCGATGTACCTGCCAAAGATACAGATCGTACCTTCGATTATCTGATACCGGATTCCATGAAACCTTGGATTGAGCCAGGTAGTCGGGTAGCTGTGCCTTTTGGCAAACGGACGGTGCAGGCTTTTGTTATCTCGGTAGTTCCAGCTGAGGAGCCGCCGAAATACAGGATGAGGGCGATTCAGGAGTTGCTAGATCTGGTACCGCCCTTATCTCCCGATTTGGTTGAATTGGGCAAATGGATGAGCGAACGTTATGCTTGTAATCAGATTATGGCACTGCAAGTGATGATTCCTACCGCGCTTAAGGGCAAGGCGGAACGTTATATCTCAATTGCCGAACAGCATGAGTCTACGAATCCACAGCGGTCTATGCTGTCTAATCAGGAGGATGAGATCGAATGGGCCCTTCTGACTGACGACGGTATGAGTGATCCGGCGGAGCGTCAGATTGTCAGCTTCATTCAGAATAAGGAGCAAGTCCCGTTGCAGCAACTCAGTAGACGCTTCCCCGAGGAGGCGGAGGTTATTAAATCGCTGTTACGCCGCGGAGTGCTTCATGAAAGTCAGGTTATTAAAGATAAGCTTGGCAAAAAGACGATGAAAGCTGTTGATTTGGCTATCAGCATAGATGAGGCATCCATGGCACTGGAGCAATTTTCTGCCAAGGCGCAGCGTCAGCGGGAGGTACTTGCTTTTTTGCTGGAACGTAGCGAGTTTCTGCCTCTGCCGCTGAAGGAAGTAATGACCTCGCTAGGTGTATCGGCTGCCACGGTTAAGGCACTGGAAGATAAGGGCTATGTGTTACAGGAAGACGTTGAAGTCTTTCGCGATCCCTATCGGGGCAGACACTTCAAGCCTACAGATCCTCTTCCGCTTACGGCAGAGCAGCAGTCGGTGTATGAACGGATTGTTCGTCAGCTGGACATGCGTGAGCAAGGAGCTTATTTGCTGCATGGAGTCACAGGGAGCGGTAAGACGGAAATCTATCTGCAGACTATTCAGCGCTGTATCGAGCAGAATCGCCAGGCCATTGTGCTCGTACCTGAAATATCATTAACCCCACAAATGGTCGAACGTTTCAAAGGTCGTTTTGGCGACCAGGTCGCAGTGATGCACAGTAGGTTGTCGGGGGGAGAACGGTACGATGAGTGGCGCAAAATACGCGAAGGCCGTGTGAAAGTGGCGATTGGTGCTCGCTCGGCGGTATTTGCCCCTTTTCGTGAGCTAGGGCTCATTATTATGGATGAGGAGCACGAAACATCCTATAAGCAGGAAGAGACGCCCAAATACCATGCGCGTGATGTAGCCATTCGCAGAGCACACCAGCACGGGGCTGTCGTTATTCTCGGTTCAGCTACACCATCATTGGAAAGCTATTATGCTGCCCGCTCCCAAAGCAACGACGAATTCGCGCCGTTGCTGCTTGAAATGCCGACCCGCGCATTAGGGAACACGTTACCCGAAGTCCATATCATGGACATGCGTGAGGAGCTACGGGCCGGCAACCGCTCCATGTTCAGCCGTGCGTTGCATAATGGAATCGCAGAGCGATTAGAGCGTAAGGAGCAGACGGTATTGCTGTTGAACCGGCGTGGTCACTCCACGTTCGTCATGTGCCGGAGCTGCGGCTATGTGGCAGGATGTCCGGATTGTGATATTTCGCTTACCTATCATCAGCGGTCGAACAATTTACGTTGTCATTATTGCGGCTATTCCGAGCCTGTACCTCAGACTTGCCCGGAGTGCGGTAGTGAGCATATTCGTTACTTCGGTACAGGTACGCAGCGAGTGGAAGAAGAGTTGGCTAAGCTATTCCCCGGCATACGTGTTGTCCGAATGGATGTCGATACCACAACTGAAAAAAACGCTCATGAAAAGCTGCTCAAGCAATTTCGTGATAAAAAAGCAGACGTACTGCTGGGTACTCAAATGGTAGCCAAAGGGCTGGACTTTCCCGATGTAACGCTGGTAGGTGTCATTACTGCGGATTCCGCTCTTAATTTACCGGATTTTCGGGCTGCGGAAAAGACATTTCAGCTGTTAACACAAGTAGCCGGGCGTGCTGGAAGGCATCAATTGCCGGGGGAAGTATTCGTACAATCCTACACTCCAGAGCATTATTCGGTGGTTCACGCAAGTCGTCATGATTATGCATCTTTTGTGAGAGAAGAGTTGAAACATCGTCGCAATCTGCACTACCCGCCATATTGCCGACTAATTTTAGTGACCTTTTCTCATGAACAGCTCCCGGTGCTGGTCCGACTGGCTGAAAATTATTCAGCGACACTACAAGGACGAGCCAGACAACGGGGCTGGTTCGGGAATATGGACCGGCTTACATCGGATGTGCTGGACATTTTGGGGCCAGTAGCTTCACCCATTTCGAGAATCAAGAATAGATACCGATTTCAATGTATGATAAAATGGCGTGGAAATATCGACGCGATTGGTTTGGCTCAGCAAGTGGCTGATGAAATGGCCGAATCTGCACAGGCACAAAAGTTGCTGATTAGTTTGGATGTTGATCCGCAAATGCTTATGTAGAGTGTTAACACTAAAGTTATTAGTACAATTAATGCGGACAAGCCGTCCGTACATAGGATAATGTAGCAGTCGCTTTTGTGATGAATACAGTAAAGCCTAAATGAAGGAAAAAGAGGAAGGTGTTCTGTTGTCATGTCAATTAGAATTATAGTGTTGGAGCCGGATGACGTATTGCATAAAGTAGCAAAGGAAGTTACAAAAATTACGCCTAATGTGCAAAAGCTGCTGGACGATATGGCTGATACGATGTATGAAGCAGAAGGAGTAGGTCTTGCTGCTCCACAAGTAGGTATTTTGAAGCGACTCATCGTTGTAGATGCTGGAGACGAGCATGGCTTGATTAAAATGATCAATCCAGAAATTGTGGCCGAAGAAGGAGAACAATTGGGACCTGAAGGCTGTCTGAGTATTCCAGGGTTGAACGGAGATGTACGTCGTGCCGAGAAGGTTACAGTCAAGGGACTGGATCGCGAGGGCAAGGCTATTACCGTTACAGCGACAGGATTGCTTTCTCGTGCTTTTCAGCACGAAATTGATCATCTAAATGGAGTATTGTTCACGGATATTGCAGAAAAAGTATATGAGGTTGCTCTGGAACAGCCAGGACCGAACCGTCAGGCAGGGGAGTGAGGTTCGATGAGTCAAGACATTCGTATTATCTTTATGGGTACACCTGAATTTGCAGTCCCATCGCTGAATATGTTGCTGGACAACGGATATAACGTGGTCGGTGTAATTACTCAGCCAGATAAACCACAAGGACGGAAAAAAATATTGACGCCTACACCAGTCAAGGAAGCGGCTGAAAAGCGCGGATTACCTGTGCTGCAACCGACCCGCCTGCGGCAGCCGGAAGCAGTGGCTCAGGTGGCAGAGTTGCGTCCCGACCTGATCGTCACCGCAGCTTACGGTCAAATTTTGCCTAAGTCCGTATTAGACTTGCCTCGTTTCGGCTGTCTGAATGTGCATGGTTCGTTACTTCCCCGATATCGGGGAGGTGCACCGATCCAGCGTGCGATTATTAACGGTGAAACAGTGACGGGTGTAACGCTAATGTATATGGCGGAAGGGCTGGACACCGGCGATATGATATCGCGGGTTGAGGTGGCTATAGAGCCGGAGGATACATCGGGCACAATTTTTGAGAAGCTAAGCGTAGCCGGAGCGAGACTTTTGCAGGACGAGCTGCCCAAGTTGCTGGCAGGGCAATCAGACCGTATACCGCAAAATGAGGATGAGGCTACCTATGCCCCTAACCTGAACCGTGATGATGAGCGCATTACATGGAGTGATAATGCGCAGCAAATATACAACCGGATTCGCGGTCTGGTTCCTTTTTCTGGCGCGTTTACACTTTGGGAGAACAATGTTTTTAAAATATGGGCTGCGGAGCAGCCTTCCATAAATAATGAAGCGAGTGGCTCAAATGCTCCAGCACCCGGCACGGTTCTTCAATTAACCGCTCGTGGCATTGAGGTGCAGACAGGTGAAGGCACCCTCTGGCTGACCCAGGTTCAACCGGCAGGCAAGAAGGTTATGGAAGCCGGAACCTTTGCGCGCGGTGGACAGATGAAGCCCGGCACGGTGCTCGGATGAGCGGGGGACACTCCCGTCAGGGAGACCAACGCAAGGGAGTGGGGACCAGATCAGGCAAGACTCGCAAACAGACGGCGCGGGAAGTTGCACTTGATGTGCTGACCGGTGTGGAGCAAGAGGGCGCGTATAGCAATCTTGAGCTCAATCGCCGGCTTCAGCAGGCAGGTTTATCTGCAAGTGACGTTGGTTTGACGACGGAACTTGTATACGGTACAGTGGCACGCCGAAATACACTGGATTATTTTTTGAATAAATTTGTTCAAAAAGGAACGGCCAAGCTTCAGCCTTGGGTACGTTCATTGCTGCGGATGAGCGTGTATCAGCTGGTGTATCTGGATCGAGTTCCGGATCATGCAGTTGTTAGTGAAGCAGTGACCATTGCCAAACGGCGCGGGCATCAGGGGATTTCCGGTATGGTCAATGGCGTACTTCGCAGCATGCTGCGTGAGCCGGACAAGCTGCGCATTCCTGACGATTTGTCAGCAGAGGAACGGATTTCTCTAGAACATTCCCATCCACAGTGGCTAGTTAAGCGCTGGATCAAGCAATACGGTGCCGATACAGCTGAGGCTATCTGCAAGGCTAATAACGAGCCCCCTGCGGTCAGTGTACGAGTGAATACGACGATGACCAGTCGTGATAAGCTGCTGGACGAGATGGTTGCAAAAGGGATTGATGCCGTTCCTTCGCCCGTTAGCCCCTATGGGATTGTTGTTCGTAGCGGCGGAAATATGGCGCTTACCTCGTGGTATACGGACGGATTGTTGTCTGTACAGGATGAAAGCTCCATGCTTGTTGCCGAAGCGGTCGCTCCTGAGCCTGGCATGACAGTGCTGGATTGCTGCGCAGCTCCAGGCGGCAAAACAGCTCATATGGCTGAGCTGATGAAGGATCGCGGCCGGATCGTTGCGAATGATCTGCATGCCCATAAGCATCAATTAATCCGTGAGCAAGCGAGTCGGCTTGGTCTGGATGCTGTTGAGACGGTTACCGGTGATGCGTTGGACTTAAAGGAACGATATGCTCCGGCTTCTTTTGACCGTATTTTGCTGGATGCACCATGCTCCGGTTTTGGGGTAATTCGCCGTAAACCTGATCTGCGTTGGAGCAAAACTGCGGAGGATGTTCGCGATATTACTCAACTGCAGCACGAGTTGCTGGATAGTGTGGCCGGACTGTTGAAGCCGGGTGGTATTCTGGTATACAGCACTTGCACGATTGAGCCTGATGAAAATGAAGGACAATTGGCTCGGTTTTTAAGCGAACATCCAGAGTATGAGTTGGCAAAGGATCATTCTTTTCCAGACGTGAATCACGAAATGGATGGTATACAGAAAGGCTCAGTACAGCTGTTACCGCAGCATTTTCACAGTGACGGATTTTATATCGCGCGTCTGCGCCGGGTAAAGTAGATCGGAAGAGAATTCCAGGTAGCTGCCCACCAGTATTTCCACAATCCGCCGGACACTTCCGGCGGTTTTTTGCATGAAGATGAAAAATTTTTACCCCCTCAGGGATTTGTGCTAAAATAGGAAGAATGAAAAACACTGTCTGCGATTAAACAGAACTTAATGAAGAAGGAACGGGTGCAAATATTGATGAAACCTTTTATATACGATTTAACACTGGAAGAGCTTCAGGACTGGGCCAAAAATAATGGTGAGCCTGCCTTTCGGGGAGGACAAATTTTTGACTGGCTGTATGTAAAGCGGGTCAATAATTTCAGTGAGATGACGAATTTGTCCAAGGCGCTGAGAGAAAAGCTGGAGGAGCAATTCAGTTTTGTGACGCTTCACGAAATTACAAAGTTGGAATCGAAAGATGGTACTGTTAAATTTCTGTTTGGTTTACATGATGACCATGCTATTGAGACGGTTATCATGAGACACAATTACGGAAACAGTATTTGTGTAACGACTCAAGTAGGTTGCCGGATTGGCTGTACTTTTTGTGCTTCGACGCTTGGGGGTCTCAAAAGAAACCTGACGGCTGGCGAAATTACTGCACAGGTGGTGCAGGCTCAGAAAATTCTGGATAAAACGAATGAACGAGTGAGCAGTATCGTAATTATGGGCTCGGGTGAGCCTTTTGAGAACTATGAAGCGACAATGACGTTTTTACGTACAATGATTCATGAAAAAGGCCTGAATATTGGTCAACGTCATATTACGGTCTCAACCAGCGGCATTGTGCCCAATATTTATAAATTTGCTGACGAGGATACACAAATTAATCTGGCAATATCCATTCATGCGCCTAATGATGCGCTGCGTTCGAAGCTAATGCCTGTAAATCGGCGTTATCCTTTTAAGGATGTTATGGATTCTCTTCGTTATTATCTTGCTAAGACGGGGCGGAGAATTTCATTCGAATATGCCTTGATCGGTGGAGTGAACGACCAGGCAGAACATGCTGAAGAGCTTGCGGATGTGTTGAAGGACATGCTGTGTCACGTCAATTTGATTCCAGTCAACCATGTGCCTGAGCGCAAGTATGTGCGCACATCGCGCAGTGATATTTTTAATTTTCAACGTATTCTTGCCGAAAAAGGCGTCAATGTGACGATCCGGCGTGAACAGGGTCACGATATTGCCGCTGCTTGCGGTCAGTTGCGTGCAAAGCATATGGAGTTGGGGTGAAACCATTTGATCAAAACAGTTCATGTCAGCCATGTCGGACGTGTGCGTTCGGTAAATGAGGATTCTGCCTGGATCAGGCACTTGGAGCAAGGCTATATTCTTGGAATTGTTGCCGATGGTATGGGGGGGCATCTGGCCGGTGATACGGCCAGCCGCCTTGCGGTAGAGACACTTGCCGCTGATTTGGCGACGCTGGAGAGCGGGTTATCCGCACATTCTTTGACGGCGGCGCTCAGCGACGCTATTTTGCATGCCAATGAAGTCATCTTCCAAACGGCTGCGCGCGATGACCAGTATCATAATATGGGAACGACGGTTGTTGCCGTTTTGCTCAACGATGCATCTGGAATTATCGGACATATCGGTGACAGTCGCGCCTATGTCATATCCAAAGGTACGGTACGTCAGCTTACAGAAGACCATACTTTGGTTAATGAGTTGTTCAAAAACGGTCAGATCAGTAAGGAAGAGCGGGAGAACCATCCCCGTCGCAATGTGCTGACACGGGCATTGGGAACTGATTCCGAGGTGAAGGTGGACATTGACACCATTACGCTGGAAAAAGGCGATGTGCTATTACTATGCAGTGACGGATTAAGCAATTTGGTAACAGAAGAACAGATCAGTAAGGTAGTAGGTGCCGCAGAAAATCCTTTGGAGGAACGTGCGGATCGTCTGCTACACCTGGCGTTGCTTGCCGGTGGAGACGATAACATTACTGTAGCTTTGTTTGAATTGCCCGACAACACGGTTTCATTGAGTGAAAAGGGGTGTGAAGCATGATCGGGCACCTGCTTGGGGGAAGATACGAAATTATTGAGCGCATCGGTGGCGGCGGTATGGCGCTGGTTTATAAGGCTCAAGACATTTTGCTGAATCGCAATGTCGCGGTTAAAGTGTTGCGTCAGCAATTTGTTCATGATGAGGAATTTATTCGCCGGTTTCGGCGCGAGGCACAGTCAGCAGCCTCACTTTCTCATTCGAACGTGGTCAGTATTTATGATGTCGGCCAAGAGGATGAAATCCATTATATTGTAATGGAATGCGTTGAAGGCAAAAATTTGAATGAGATTATTAAAGAACGTGCGCCATTACAAGTGGATGAAGCAGTGCGGATTGCTTCCCAGATTTGTGATGCGCTGGAACATGCCCACCAAAATCAGATTATTCACCGAGACATTAAGCCTCATAATATCTTAATTGGACGTAATGGACGGGTTAAGGTAACCGATTTTGGGATTGCTCGAGCTGTTACGTCAACGACAATTACCCAGACAGGTTCTGTTGTGGGTTCTGTTCATTATTTTTCACCTGAGCATGCAAAGGGTGTCATTACCGGTGAAAAATCGGACTTATATTCTTTAGGTATTGTCTTATATCAAATGCTAACGGCACAGCTTCCTTTTCTGGGAGAAAGCCCAATTAGTGTGGCACTCAAGCATTTGCAAGAGGAATTTGAGGAACCGCGTAAAATTAACCCGTTGATTCCACAAAGTGTAGAAAATGTCATTTTAAAATCGATGCGCAAAAATCCGGAGGAACGTTATCAATCGGCAGACGAAATGCTAAGAGATTTGGAAACCTGTCTGCTACCGGGGCGGCGCAATGAATCTAAGCTGGAGTTTACACATTTGGATGATGAGGACCAAACACGGGTTATCCCAGCTATTAAGCCTCAACAACTAGGTGTGTCTTCCAGTGGTGACGATGTGCCTGTCCAACCTCGTGAGTCTGAACAGCTTCCGAGCAAGCAATCGTCCAAGAAAAATAGAAAAAAAACGATCTTCTGGGTAACACTAGTGTTGGTGCTACTTTTGTGCATGGGCGGCGTGGTGTACTATGTGCAAAGTGTGCTTGTCGTGGCTGATGTGAAAGTACCAAGTGTACTGACACAAACAGAAGACCAAGCGAAGGTCACTCTAAGTAAAGCAGGACTAGTCATTGACGATCCAATCCAGCATGAATATAAAGAGGGGATTGCACCAGGAGTTGTTTTTTATCAAAGCTACCCTGAAGGCTCTTTAGTCAAGGAAGGAACGGAGATTAGTCTGAAAGTCGGAATTGCCAAGCCGCTCACCCCGATGCCAGATGTCAAAGGGCAAAGTTACGAGAATGCTGTCAAGCTACTGACCGCCCAGCAAATTAAGGAAACGCAGATTCAGCAAAATGAGCAGTTCAGTGATCAGGCTGAAGGAACCGTCCTTAGTCAGACACCCGCTGCAAATGAGCCATTTGATAAGGATTCGGTTCAGGTAGTGCTCACAGTCAGCAAAGGCGCTGCCACTGTTAAAATGCCGAATCTAGTAGGAATGACGCAGAACCAGGCGGAAAATGAGGTCAAAAAGGCGGGGCTGAAGGTAGGCTCAATTAAAGAGGAATTTAGCTATGAGCAGGATAAAGGAAAAGTAACCAAACAATGGCCGTCTGAGGCGGGCAGTGATTTGCCTCCAAATACGGAAATTACGTTTTATGTAAGTACGGGTTATCCGCCAGAAGCAATTACATTACCGTTTAATGTACCTGTGGCGCCGAAGGAAGAGGGCAAGAACAGTAAAATTCGTATCACTTATACAGATGCACGTGGAGAAAATCAGGAGTGGGGCAGCCGTACGATTAATACGACACAGACGTTTACGATCAACCTGCTGATGGCCCCTAACAAAGACAGTGTCGTCTCCGTATTTAGAGATGGTGCTTTTGTTGACACGTATCCTGTTTCTTATATTGATGCAAAAAATGGAACGGTGACGATGCCTCAAATTGCTCCACCTGCAGGAACATCACCGACTGATTCATCTGGTGGTACTTCCTCGCAGAATGGAAATGGAAACGGTGAGGAAGGAAATAGCGGGGAATCTTCTAATGATAACGGTAATGGTGGAGGCGACTCTAACAACCAGGAGGGAACAGAAGGTGATGGTGACCCTTCTGCTTTTGCCCCAGGAACCGATTCCGCAGGAGTTACGCGCAGTGAGTTAGCGGTTAGCAAAAAGAACAACCTTGGTCACGGTTCCTACAAAAAGAAGGACAAAGTGATCGAGGCTGTGCAGCATCAGTAAACTTACTAGAGAAAGAAGCTTAACCTGTTCCACACAATGAAACTTGAACATTATGAAGGAGGACATCTTACACATGCCTGAAGGTCTGATCGTCAAGGCGCTTAGCGGATATTATTATGTCTCCAGCCTGGATCAGGATGGGCGTCCGGTATCCGGCGAAGCTACGGTACAATGCAGAGCACGTGGCCTTTTCAAGAAAAAAGAGATTACGCCCCTTGTCGGTGATCGGGTCGTTTACGAACTGACTGAAAACGGGGAAGGTATGGTCAAGGAGATTAGAAAGCGTACGACGGAGCTAATTCGCCCTCCTGTGGCTAATACCACGCTGGCTGTGTTGCTGTTTTCCCTGCGTGAGCCGGATTTAAACCTGCCTTTACTGGACAAATTTTTAATCCATATTGAGCACGCCGGGCTGGATACGATTATCTGTCTGACCAAGCGCGATTTGTATGAAGGCAGTCCTTCAGAGGATGATACGGTGCTGAAGGTTCAGGAAATGTACCGGAAGATCGGTTACGAGGTGCTGGTAACCAGCGCCCGTACCGGAGAGGGGACGGCTGAGCTCAAGAAGCTGTTGGCCGGCCAAATCAGCGTGTTTTCCGGTCAGTCAGGTGTAGGAAAGTCCTCCATGCTAAATGCTTTGGAGCCCGGGTTAACGCTGGAGACGAGCGCCATCAGCAATAAGCTGGGACGAGGAAGACATACGACTCGTCATGTGGAGCTGATTCCATTAGACAACGGTGGGTTTGTAGCAGATACACCAGGGTTTAGCCAACTGGATTTTTTGGAGCTGGGTGTGGATGAGTTATCGCCTTGTTTTCGAGAATTCCAACAATATGCAGAAGGATGCAAATTTCGAGGTTGTACGCATATTCACGAACCTGGCTGTAAAGTAAGAGGGGCCTTGGAAGAAGGACATATTTCACAAGGACGATATGATAGCTATCTGCAATTTTATCAGGAATTAAAAGAAAAAAAGCGGAGGTATTGAGCATATGTTAAAAATAGCACCGTCGATTTTATCCGCTGATTTTGCTCGTTTGGGCAGTGAAGTCGCGGAAGTCCAAGCAGCGGGGGCAGATTGGATTCATGTTGATGTTATGGATGGTCATTTTGTATCCAATATTACACTGGGCCCCCCTATCGTTCAGGCTATTCGGCCGCATACAACTCTCCCACTGGATGTTCATCTGATGATTGAGCAGCCTGAACGTTATATCGGTGATTTCGTGAAGGCAGGAGCCAATATCATCACGGTTCATGCGGAGGCCTGTGTTCATTTGCATGGTGTCATTCACTTGATCAAGCAGCAAGGCGCTCTGGCAGGAGTGGCTCTCAATCCGGGGACATCACCATACGCGATCAAGGAAGTGCTGCCCAATGTGGATATGATTCTTGTAATGACGGTTAACCCTGGTTTTGGAGGCCAGTCCTTCATTCCAGAGACGTTGAATAAAATCAGACAAATCCGTGCTTGGTTGAACGAATTGGGTCGTCCAGACGTACATATCGAGGTGGACGGAGGTATTGCGGAAGAGACGGCACCAGCCGTATTTGAAGCAGGTGCTGACGTATTAGTGGCAGGTAGTGCAGTATACGGCAGAGCGGACCGTGCAGCGGCTATTACTGCTATTCGGGATAGTGTCGCTCATTTGTCCAAGTGAAGCTAACTGAAGCACTGTGGATGACCTTAGCGAGTATGATGACCGGTTTGACCCTCAGTTGTTTCTCGCTAGTGAAGACACCTTGGAATGCCATTCTTTCACTTTTGGCTGTTCTTATTGTCCTGTTTTATTTTCGTAAAAATGAACGGCGTGGTTTGCGCATCGGTTTTGTGGTGTGCAGTGTGCTTTATTATATCTTGTTTATTTTTATACTCTCAGCATATCTCTATGTTCACGGACTTGTCTGATGGTATAGCCTGGGATGGTTGTGCATAAATATGGTTACATGAGCGGGATTCTCATGTAGCCTTTTTTTGTGGGGCAACAACCCTTGACAGGTTGCATAAACTACAGAGAACGGATGCAGGAGGATGATGGGGAGGGTGAGGCATGAAGTTTTACACAATCAAGCTGCCAAAATTTCTGGGTGGATTCGTCAAAGCCATTTTGAATACATTCCAGAAGAACTGAAATCAAAGTAACGTTAACACAGGATGTAGGATGAAGGCTAAAGGTACACAGGAGGCACGCTTCCCGGGCACAGCAGATTGATAGCTCGGCAGTAAACGACAGAAACGCGCGGGAAGGTGCCTGACATTTTGTCCTCTTGAATCAGTGGGATATTATTCGAATAATCAAAAAAGCACCCGTTTAAAACGAGGTGCCTTTTGTTTATAACGATATTTTTTACGACTACACGCGAGTCACTTTACCGGCTTTCAATGCACGAGTGCTGACATAAACGCGTTTCGGTTTACCGTTAACGAGAATGCGAACTTTTTGTACGTTGACGCCCCAAGTACGGCGATTACGGTTGTTAGCGTGAGATACGTGGTTACCGCTGCCAGGCTTTTTGCCTGTTACAGAACATTTACGAGACATGATTCCACCTCCTATTCTGAAAATAACCAAACTCCATATGGAATGGGTCGCTCTTCAGGCCGACTGGGTCAGCCGGACTTTATAAGTCACTAACCTGAACAAAACAATACTTAAATATAATATCATAGTCAAAAAAGCTCCGTCAACTGATTCAAAAACTTTATTTATTTCTCTTTCGCATTATAGTACAATATGGGATAGCTATTGCTGCGACTATTTTGTTTTTTAATGGAATGTGAATTCTTATTCCAGTCATGCCGGGCAGTTCAGAGGCGGGACCATAATCATTATTCCGGCCAATGATTTTTTGTTGGGTAGTTGACTGGTTTTTCATATTATATGAGCTGTAGAAAGAAACCAGAGGATGGTTACGGAAGCTTACGAAAGGGTGACATTCGTATTCGTCGTCTGGCTTTAGTATAATTCAATTAAACCTTGAACAAGTGTTGTGAAGATGGATTGTAAAACAATTGTATTAAGCTAGGAAGGGGAATTCTCTTGAGTAATCGTTCTTTGAATGGAACAGACTTTACCGCGATGGTTTTAGCCGGGGCGGAACAATTACAGCAGCATGCGGAGCATGTCAATTCACTAAATGTATTCCCGGTGCCAGATGGTGATACGGGAACCAATATGAATCTGACGATGAGCGCGGGCGTAACGGAATTGAAGAGAGGAGATTCTTCCTCCATCGGTGTCATGTCCGGCATCTTATCCAAAGGCTTGCTGATGGGGGCCCGCGGCAATTCAGGGGTTATCCTGTCTCAGTTGTTCCGTGGCTTCAGCCGTTACGCTGCCCCATACGAGGAATTGAATACCCTTCAGTTCGCATCGGCATTGCAGAGCGGGGTGGATGCGGCCTACAAGGCGGTGGTTAAGCCGGTGGAGGGTACAATTCTTACCGTAGCGAAGGAAGCGGCCAGACATGCTGTGTTTTTCTCGCGCCGGACGAACGACATCACAGAACTGATGGAAGAAGTGCTTGCCAAAGCAAAGGAAACACTTGCCATGACGCAGGACATGCTCCCTGTACTGAAGCAAGTAGGGGTTGTAGACTCGGGTGGACAAGGGCTTGTGTATATTTATGAAGGGTTTATGCAGCATCTTGGAAGCGGATTGGTGACATCTCCAACTTCAAAAGGCGATAGTGTACGTCCGGTTTTTGCTCCTTATGTATCGGAGAGACCTACTTCTGCGCCTGTTGCTCCGTCCCCAGATGCGCCGATTTCTGCGCAGGCGAAGCTCGAAACGGAGAATATTGAATTTTTGTATGATATGGAGTTTTTTATTAATCGACAATTGGGCGAAGCGCAAGGTACAAATTTTGATGAGGAAGCTTTCCGGAAAGCGTTGTCAGTAGACGGTGATTCGATTATCGTTATTTCGGACGATGATGTTATCAAGGTTCATGTGCATTCTAAGGCTCCAGGTGAAGTCTTGAATCTTGCGCTGCGTTATGGGGAAATTACGCAGATTCGAATTTTGAATATGCGCGAGCAGCATCGTGATTTGCTGTCTGCAGGTATGGATGGTGCTCCTGAGCCTGAGTGGTTTGCTGAAATACCAACAGAGCCTGCACGTGAGGAGGAGCCATCTGAGCCCCCAGCTCATGAGCTGGCACCCTTTGGCTTTATAGCTGTGGCTTCTGGTGAAGGGATTGCTGATATTTTTAGAAGCTTGGGTGTTGATGTTGTCCTTTCGGGTGGTCAGACAATGAATCCGAGCACAGAGGACTTCGTTAATGCGGCTCGCTCGATTGCGGCTCAACATATTTTTATTCTGCCGAATAATTCCAATATAATCTTGGCGGCTGAACAAGCGCGTGAATTGCTAGAGGTGGAACGTTTGGTGTCGGTTATTCCGAGCAAAACAATTCCTCAGGGCATTGCAGCAGCATTTGCTTACCAAGAGGAAGAAGCCTTTGAGGTAAACCAAGATAATATGCGGGACGCAGTTACCCGTGTGAAGTCTGGACAAGTGACCTATGCGGTACGGGATACGACACTTGATGATCTGCATATTACAGCGGGCCACTACATTGGTATTCAGGATTCTAAAATTGTGGCGACTGAGGAGCAATTAATGGCAACATCCCGTCTTTTGCTGGCGAAAATGCTGGTGAATGGCGATGAAATTGTTACGATTCTTACAGGTTCGGATGCAAAACAAGAAGAGACAGATCAGCTTGTTGCGTGGCTTGAAGAAAATTATTCGGATGTTGAAGTGGAAGTTCATGAAGGTGGTCAGCCGATTTATCCTTATCTGTTCTCAGTGGAAACCTGATGTGCTTTAGCACGCCCATGGTAGTCCACTACAAAGGAGGTCTGACTGATGAGAACTATCATTTTGACGGATAGCACGGCTGATATTCCACAGGAAATAGCAGATCGTCTCGGCATAGTCATTGTACCATTGACAGTGATGTTCGGTAGCACAGCTTACCTGGATGGTATTGAGATGTCAGCTGCACAGTTTTACAGCGAACTGGTACGGGCTGATGAACTGCCTACAACGTCACAGCCATCACCAGCCCGTTTTTTGGAGACGTATACGGAGCTGTTGGAGCAATACCCCGAGAGCCAGATTATCTCGATCCATTTATCCTCCGGTGTGAGCGGAACGTACCAGTCCGCTCTGCTGGGCAAATCCATGTTGGAGAAGCATGAAGATAGAGTGACCGTTATGGATTCCAAGTCGGCCTCGTACGGATACGGTATGCTCGTGGTTTATGCTGCAGAGCTGGCGGCCGCCGGGCAATCCCCGACTGAAATTATTCAGGGTGTGGAACGTCTTGGGGAACGCCGTTGTTTGTATTTCCTGGTGGATAAACTGGAATACTTGCAAAAAGGCGGACGTATTGGCAAGGCTGCGGCTATGGTTGGTACGTTGCTTAACATTAAGCCAATTCTTTCGATTGACAAAGAAGGTATTATTTATTCGGCTGATAAGGCGAGAGGGAATAAAAAAGCGACAGTACGAATTATTGAACTGCTGGAGCGGGATTTAAAAGGCCAAAAAATTAATATTGCTGTGGGTCATACGGCAGATCGCTCGGCGGCAGAAGCGTTCGTGGCTCAGCTGGCAGAGCATTTTGAGCTGGGCGATCAAATATATACTGAACTTGGCGCTGTGATCGGAACTCATGTGGGACCAGGAACGATTGGTATTTTTGCATGGCCGGCCGGAGATGAGAGGTAATATGCTGCAATTGGATCAAATACCATTAAAACAAATACACGGCGTGAGTGCTCTCAAAGAGGGAGAGCTTCACGCTTTTGGCATTTCTAACGTGCAAGATATGCTGGAATATTATCCGTTTCGGTATGAAGATTACCGGCTGCGCTCGCTAAGCGAAGTGAAGGACGGAGATAAGATTACAGTACAGGCGAAAATTATGGGCATTCCGGTGCTTCAGCGTTACGGACGCAAATCAAGATTGACTTGTAAATTGATGGCTGAGGATTGGATGTTTACTGCAACATGGTTTAATCGGCATTTTTTGAAGGATCAGCTAACATCAGGTCGTGAAATTGTGGTGACTGGTAAATGGGATCTCAAGCGCATGCAGATGACTGTTGCAGACTCTGAGTTCCCTGATAAAGGAGTGGCCCGTTCAGGGACACTTCAACCGGTGTACTCTATAGGTGGAAAGATTACGCAGAGCTGGATGCGAAAAACAATGAATCAGACGCTCCAGCAGTTTGGTGAAATGATTCCCGAGATATTGCCAGATCTGCTGGTACGCAAGTATAGTATGATGCCACGCAAGCAGGCCATTGCAGGTATTCACCAACCTCAGGACAATCGAGAGGGACAAGAGGCTCGGCGACGAATGGTGTATGAGGAGCTATTTTTATTCCAGCTGAAAATGCAGGCATTCCGGGCGTTAAATCGTGGTCGAGCGGACGGGGTGGTGCATACGGTGGATAACGCCACGATCCGTGAATTTGTGAGGGCTTTGCCTTTTGAATTAACGGATGCACAGAAGAAGGTTGAGCTTGAAATACTGCATGATCTACGCTCACCTTATTGTATGAACCGTCTGCTTCAAGGGGATGTTGGGTCGGGGAAAACAGTGGTTGCTGCCATCGGTTTATTTGCAACAGTACGTTCTGGTTTTCAGGGAGCACTGATGGTGCCAACCGAAATATTGGCCGAGCAGCATATGCGGTCGCTTCACAAGCTGTTTGAACCCTTTGGAATCAGCGTGGGATTACTGACAGGAAGTACAACTGGGAAGAAGCGTAAGGAGTTGCTTGCCGCTCTTCAAATGGGTCTGCTGGATATTGTGGTGGGCACGCATGCCCTTATTCAGGAGGATGTGTATTTCCGCCAGCTTGGACTAGTTGTGACGGATGAGCAGCACAGGTTCGGAGTCAACCAGCGTAGTGTACTGCGCCGCAAGGGCTACAATCCCGATGTGCTGACCATGACGGCCACACCGATCCCGCGTACGCTGGCGATTACTGCTTTTGGTGATATGGATGTTTCTACGATATCAGAGCGGCCCAAGGGACGTATTCCAATTTCTACGTATTGGGTGAAGCACGAACTGATGGATCGAGTGCTCGGTTTTATTTCTCGTGAGGTAGATCAGGGACGGCAGGCTTATCTGATTTGTCCGTTGATTGAAGAGTCAGAGAAGCTGGACGTACAGAATGCCATCGATCTGCATATCCAAATGCAGCAGGCTTTTCCACATTATCGCGTTGGGCTGTTGCACGGACGAATGACTCCTGCAGAAAAGGAAGAAGTTATGCGTTCCTTCTATGCAAATGAGGTTCAGCTACTTGTTTCAACCACGGTTGTAGAGGTGGGGGTAGATGTGCCCAATGCGACGCTAATGATCATTATGGATGCAGATCGCTTTGGATTGTCCCAGTTGCATCAGTTACGTGGACGTGTTGGAAGGGGCGCACATGCCTCATACTGTGTACTCATCGCTGATCCTAAGTCGGAGGTTGGTCAGGAACGGATGAAGGTTATGACCGATACGGATGATGGTTTTGAGGTTGCTAGACGTGATCTGGATTTGAGAGGGCCGGGGGACTTTTTTGGCACCAAGCAGAGCGGGTTGCCCGAGTTTCGGTTAGCAGATATGGTAGCGGACTTTGAGGTGCTGGAAAAGGCACGTGAGGATGCAACGGATCTGATCAAAGACTCCTCTTTTTGGACATCTCCGCAGTATGAAGCACTTCGCGGTTATTTGCAAAAAGAGCAGATTTTCCAAGGGGATCTTATCGACTGACCCATGATGAATGATGAGGATGCTCTAAACGTTTTTAACAGATAGGCACAATGGACAGGCTGGCCGTCATATATTTGGGAATGACCGAATGATATGGGAGGTGTGGCAACATTGAGCTATCAGCAATATGGAATTAGTCCGCAACTGGTGGAGCGGATTAAGTTGAAAATGAAAAATCGTGTGCTCAAGGAGCGGGTTAAGCAGCAGATTGAGGGCGTGACCAAAGCAGATCTGCAAAACAAAGCTAAGGTGCGCCATCTTGTGAAAACCACTTCTGCTATTTTAAACGAGCGATTGACGGCTACACAGGAGGAGCAACTGACCGCCTTCGTATTGGCACAAAAAATTGATCCGTCCAATACGTTCCATCTGATCAAGCTATGGGGGATGTTCCGTTGATTGCTGTTCGAAGGGGGGCTTCAAAGCACTTTCTATGTTTTATGTGAAGCATAGATAAAAAGGATTGCCTGATGTTTAGGCGATCCTTTTTGACTTTATTTTAGGTTTTTGTATTTCATTCCCCGGGCAATAGGCAGTGATCTTAGTGTGAAATTCTATTTGTAATGACCGCTAATTTTGATAGAACATTCCATGGTCTGTGCACCTGGACGTACCGTTGTTCGGTGCTGAAGGCGCTCCCTGCCCCAGGCGCCTGACAATTGAATTCGCCGCACGGGGCGGTAGCTGCGTTCGATAAAACGGTCAAATTGGTCTAGGTATGCAGTTCAGCTTCTGTTTAGACTTGGATAAGTTCATATGGAAGACTCCTTTAATGATGTGTTTATGAAAAGGTTTGTTCGACCCTCAACCTTACCTGAAGGATCAGAATCCGGTTACTGTACGGATGGTTCACCTTGTTCCCGTCTTGCCCGAACCTCCTGGACAATTTTTCTGTTCATTGTTTCCGTCAGCTCATAATTTTTCATTGGAAATACGGAGAGAAATGTCAAACCCCCCGGAATAATTGTAAATAGTAGTGTGAGCCAAATAAGAGTTGTATTTGTTTGGACTATATTGGGCTGGTAACCCGCCAACGCTAGCGCATAACCACCCACGGCGCTGCCGATTGCGGCCGCCAATTTGGCCCGAAAAACGTTAGCTGAGAAAACCATCCCCTCTGATCTGTTTCCTGTTTTCCACTCTCCATAATCGACGCAATCTGCTAGCATTGTGGACATGACAACATAGTTCAGCCCCACGCCAAAAGAAATGATACAGCTGAGAATAAAGACAAGTAAAATAGAGTTTCCGCAGAAGAAAAGGGTTATCATGGATATGGAGGTGATTAGCACCCCAGCTATGCTAGTGCCTTTTTTGCCGATCCACTTGGCAATGAACGGAACTGCGACGTTGCCTGCGATTTGAAAGCCCACGGTTAGTCCCATAAACAGTGGAATGAATGCTTCGGCACCTAGGTTGTATTTGAAATAATACAGAGTAAACGCATTACGGATGTTGGCAGTCATTTCGATAATAAAAAACGAGATGATCAACAGCCGCAAAGGTCGGTTTTCAATGAAGAAAAGGCGTAGTACTCCTTTTAACGTTTGTTTTTCATGTCGAGGCACTACGTGTTTTTCTTTTACGCCAAACACCGTAAACATCATGCAGACGAAAAACAGACCACAAAGTACAGCAACGGCTCCAGCCCATCCGTTGAAGAAATGGACGAGGGGAAACGCTACGACATTGACCGTCCATAAGCCAGCACTTGCAACCGTACGAGGGACAGTCACGACCTTGGTTCGTTCTGCAGCATCTTTGGTTATGGCGGCGGACAGTGACCAATACGGAATGTCCAATATGGAATAGCTAATGCTCCAAGCGATATAGGTAACATAGGCATAAACCAGCTTCCCGGCGGAAGAAAGGTCCGGACTGAGGAAAAGCGCCAAGGTGGTGAGTGTTACCAAGAAAGCCCCGATGAACATGTAAGGCCTAAATTTCCCCCAACGCGTATTCGTGTTGTCGACTGCAATGCCAATAAAGATGTCAACGACCGCGTCAATCACCCGTGCCACCATCAGCAATGTTCCGACTGCAAGCGCATTCAATCCGAAGCTGTCAGTATAGAAGAACATGAGATAAACGGCGGTTAAATTGTAAATAACATTCATCCCATAACTACTCAGTGAGTAAGAGATAAGTGTTTTTAAACTGACTTTGTCGTTATTTTTTGCAGCTGCAGAAGTAAGCATATTTTAACCCCTTTCAAAAATTGACGATTATAACAGCCTGTTATGATATTTTGTTATGAGGACTTGTAAGCGTTATCTTGAGATACAGAATAACAAAAGCTGTGGAAGGAGTACATGATTTTTCTAAAGTAGAAGATAGTAAAAACAAAGATTATTGTATACATTTACAGATCAAGGTTTCATTTTAGGTCTTAGAATATGCTTCTTAATTTATGCTATATTTGTTACGAGGACACCGTCCTTGGTTAACTATAAAATTCTGAAGCATGGAGGTTAGGGATGGGTGACAATATGATTCAATTTGTAGATACACGTACCAGTTCAAAGCATAAAAATATTACAGATTTAATTCTGTATAATTGTGGATCGGAGCCTTGTTCTCCCAACCAGGATTTCGGACCTATCGCCAGGGATTTCAATCTTATTCACTTTGTATTAAAGGGTAGAGGCAAGCTGGTATTAGATAAGGAAACATATAACATAGAGAAGGGACAGGCTTTTTTAATCCCTGCCAATAAGGCCGCTTATTATCAAGCTGATGAGTACGAGCCATGGGAGTACAGCTGGGTAGGGTTTATGGGGATCAAATCCGAAATGTACTTGCAGAATATCTCTCTTGTTCAGGATAATCCGTATGTGGTAAGTATCGGAGACATCACTTTTTTTCATTCGACTATTCTTGAAATGCTTCGTATAGGGAATAATACACTTTCTTCATCCTTGGCTATTCAGGGCTATTTGTGCCATATTCTTGCCAAGTTGGTGCATGAATCAGGTGAAACGATGCCTGTGAAAGAAGAGCTTCCCTATTCAGTTCAAGCTATCAACTATATGGAGAAAAACTACAACGGTGGCATTCAAATTAGTGAGGTGGCAGAGTATCTCGGACTTCACCCCAATTACTTGACCTCTGTTTTTAAGCAGGAAATAGGTGAAACACCGAAGCAGTATTTAATGAACATTCGGATTAAAAAGGCATGCGAGCTGTTACAGGATACCAGTTACTCTATTCAAGTAATCTCCAATTCTGTCGGTTACTCGGATCAACTGACCTTTTCGCGGGCATTTAAAAATATGATGGGCATTTCCCCCAGCGCTTATCGTGAAAAAATTCTTTGATTTTACTATATATATCTTCTAAAAATACTGGTGCTTGAGGTAGGGTTGTTTTGATATCGTAAAGCTGTTGGTTTTTCCTGCATGGTATTTTAAAGGATTGCACGGAAGAACTCACTTTACGAGAGGGGAACTGCATGTGGATACACTCATTGCCTTTATTCCAGCCATAGGCTGGGGATTCATGCCAATACTGGCGCAACTGACAAAAGCCAGTCCTCGCGAGCAACTGATGGGGACGGTCATCGGTGCCGTATTGTTCGCACTGTGCCTGTATTCGTACTCACCTGTTAACTTTCAAGTCACACCATTTATTGTGAGCTTTGTCTCTGGTGTGTTTTGGTCCGTAGGACAGTTGCTTCAATTTCAAGTTTTCCAGAAAGTAAGCGTTTCAACGGCCATTCCTATTATTTGCGGGCTGCAACTCATGGGAACGACGCTTTTTGCAGCACTAATCTTGGGCGAATGGACGACTAGGTACCAAATTGGTATTGGATCAGCAGCGCTTATATTTATTTTGTGTGGCATCTTGCTGACGAGCTATCAGGGGAGATCAAGTGGTTTGTCCAAGCCCTTGCCCCTTCAAATTCTTGTCATGTTGGTTTGTTCAGGTATAGCCTTAACCTTGTATGTTATTATTAATCAAATCTTTCATGTCTCCGGTCTGTCGGTCATCTTACCGCAATCACTTGGCATGTTGTGTTCAGCGCTTTTAATGAACTGTAAGGGAGGGCAGAAGCTCCATCTGGTTCAGGTGCTGCGCAATTTGTCTACGGGTTTGTCGTGGAGCGTAGCGAATTTGGCGCTATTTATTTCGAATGGGCTTATTGGGGTCGCTGCCAGTTTTCCCATCTCTCAGGCGAGTATCGCCATCTCCTGCGTTGGCAGTATTCTGATTTTCAGGGAAAAGAAGAGCCCGGGGGAATGGCTTCGTCTATTGGCTGGCATTATGGTAATCATGGTCGGAGTGGGATTGATTAGCCTGGTCAAGCTCTGAGAATATTCAGAATTAAGAACTGTACATGCAGTACGGCTACAGATGGTTAGGGTATATGAGTCGATGATTAAATAGATTTGTGTGATCCAGAATCCTTTCAGGTTGTACAGTAAATCTATTTAATGTCTTACTTATAATGCCCCCCAATCTTCCTGGATCTTTCCAGGGCCTGGCCGACATGAGTGAGGGAGGAGGCTCTTACGATCGCCGTATTGCCGTAGCGCTCCTTAATGCTGTCGGTGGCTTTCTCTAGGGAGCGTGCCCGTTTCTCATCTTCAAAAAAGGAAACCTGGTACGTTTCCGCATCCATTAGACTGCTTAGGCTAACGCCCAATCGCCTTACCGGCATGCGATCCCAAAATTTATAGAAAATTTCCTTGGCGGCTTTGTAAATTTTATTCGTGTTGTTAGTCGGATCGGGCAGCTTCATCTGGCGCGAAAACCCGGTCGGCGACTCAAACGGGCTGCACATGCAACTGACAGTAACGACATACCCCATATACCCTTTGCGCCGGCTGTCTTGACATACTTCCTCGGTGAGCTCGAGCAGAACGGTTTCCACTTCCGCAGGCTGGAGATAGTCTCGGGGAAGAGTCATCATATGACCGATGGATTTAGGAGGTGTCTCAAATGTTTCCGGCTTAACCGGGCTATGATCGATCCCGTTAGCAGTTCGCCATATCACCTCTGCCTGTATGTTGGACTGTTTGCCGAAATGAGAGCGGAATCTGTCCTGAAGCCGGGGTAAGGGAGTACGGGCGATGTCCCCAATGGTATACAGTCCAAGCCTCTCCAAATGTCGTTCCATACGCGAACCGATACCGAACATAAGACGTACTGGTTGGGGCCACAGCAAAGTTGCAATGTCAGACGCAGGCAACAAGAAAATGCCGCTGTCATTTTTTTTAGCCCATATATCTGTTGCGGTTTTAGCCAGCATTTTATTGGGACCGATACCAATTCGAATCCATACTCCTGTTTGTGCGAGCACTTTCTGCTGAATTTCACTTGCAATGCTCATCGGATCTCCGAACAGGGAGAGACTTCCGCTCATATCTAGAAATTGTTCATCAATGCTGAAAACCTCAACCAAATCCGTATATTCATTATAAATTTCTGTTATTTTTAATGAGACATCGATATAATGCTGCATGCGCGGGCGTACAATGATAAGGTCAGGACATTTTTTTACAGCTTCTCCCAGACGTTCTGCAGTGGATATACCAAGTTTTTTTGCCAGCGGACACGCAGCTAAAATAATGCCTGAACGAAGTGCAGGGTCACCGGCCACAACGAGCGGCTTATGTTGGTAAGTGGGATTATCCGCTTTTTCGACGCTGGTGTAAAAGCTTTGACAGTCCGCTAGAAATATGGTTCTACTTCCACGCTCCTTCACAATGTTGGTCTCCTTCCCTGATATGTAATTGATCATATTCCAAAATATTCTTGAACGTATACTCTTATAGTAGTATTATATACAGAACAAGTGTTCCTAATACAAATGTATTTTTTGGAACATTACAGTTTACGGGAAACCTAGCATGGCGTATCATATTATCTTGAACAAAAACAAGTGGAAATGAATGAATATTGAGGGGAGAAAACCATTTTTATGAACCCAAAACGTCGACCATCATCTCAAAAACGCAGTAGGTGGCGCATTTTTGGCAGAGTTTTGCTGATTAATATCAAGTGGTTCTCGCTTGCGGGTGTACTTGGAGTGCTGTTTGCCGGAGGTCTTATATCCGGTTATGTGGCGGCACTGGTTCATGATGAACCTGTACGATCACGTCAATTGATATATGAAAAGGTAAATGAGAATGCTCTGACCAGCTTTGTATTTTTTAATGATCAGGTAACTCCGGTTGGAAGAATGCGCATGGAGGAGGACCGACAGCTCGTTGACCTGAAGGATGTTCCTCAGTCCATTGTGGATGCCCTCATTTCAACGGAAGACAGCCAATTTTATGAGCACGATGGTGTAGATTTAAAGGGGACGGCTCGTGCTGTCAAGCAGAAGCTTTTGAATGAAAACCGCCAAACTGGCGGCAGCACACTGACACAGCAGGTAGCCCGAAGAGTTTTCCTGAGTCTGGATAAAACGGACAGCCGAAAGGTGAAGGAAATGCTGCTGGCACTACGTATGGAGCGTTTTATGGGCAAAGACAAAATATTGACGGCTTACTTAAATAAAATGCCTTTTGGTAATGGTTCCGCTGGTTACAATTTGTATGGAATCAAGTCTGCTTCGTTAGGGATTTTCAATGTAAGTGACCTACATAAGCTTCATATTGCTCAAGCGGCTTATTTGGCAGGTCTTCCACAGCTGCCATCTGTTTATTCCGCTTTTGATGGTAAAGGGAATTTTGATGAAGAAGGTTTCAATAAAGCGATGGAGCGCCAACGCGTTGTGTTGGGAAGAATGCTGGCAACAGGCAAACTCACGCTGTCCGAATATAACGAGGCGCTTCAATTTGATGTGAGAGCGACTCTTGCACCGCATCGCGAAAAAAGCTATAACACATTCCCTTATTTGATGCTGGAAACAGAGCGGGAGGCCGCACAGTTGTTAGCACTCCAGCAAAATCCGAATCTCACGGCAGCCGAGATTTCTAAGCCTGAGCATGCTGAACTTCTTCAAAATACGCGAGAAGAGTTGCAACGATCCGGCTATCGAATTTATACAACGATAAATAAAAAAATTTATAGCAATATGCGGCAGATTGCAGCCAATCCACAAAATTTTTCTCCATATAGTAAGAAGAAGGGGCTAGAACAGATTGCAGCAATCATGATTGATCATAAGACAGGGGCTATCCTCGGTATGATCGAGGGCCGGGATTTTAATACCGAGCAAATGAACTATGCAACTCAAATGACACGTCAGCCCGGTTCTGCCATGAAGCCTATTGCTGCTTACTTACCTGCTTTGGAGAAGGGCTACACTCAGCCCGCCGGTCTTATTGATGATTCACAAATCATATTGAAAGACGGACGTAAGGGTTATCATATTCCTAAAAATTATAACAGAAGGTATGGAGGGCTTATGACAGCCCGTGAAGCACTCAATCGGTCAATCAACATCCCTGCACTGAGGCTGTTTTTATATGAAGTTAAAATTCCAAACGCTTGGAATTTTGTGCGTTCTCTTGGAATTACAACGATTCAACCACAGGATGAACATGCTCAAACAGGAGTGCTAGGTGGACTTAGTAAGGGGGTATCCGTCGAAGAACTGACCGCAGCATATGGGACAATTCCCAATATGGGCGTGTATAATGCCCCTCACTTGATCAGTAAAATTACAGATGCCAACGGTAAGATTGTATATGAATTTAAACCACAGACAAAGCGTGTATATTCACAGCAAACCGCATTTTTGATGACGGATATGCTCAGAACCGTTATATCAGACCCGAGAGGAACTGGCAAACGTCTGCAAAAAGCTTTTAAAAGCTACGGTACCATTGATATCGCGGGTAAAACGGGTACGACACAGAACTTTGGTGATGTGTGGTTTATGGGATACACACCTGACGTTACGCTAGGCGTCTGGGCTGGTTATCGCCAACAGGTTAATACATTATCTCAAGAAGGTCACACCAGAGCACAGTCTGTGTGGGCACTGATCATGAATGAGGCGGTCAAGGACCAGCCTGAGCTTTTTAAGAATAAGCATTTTATACAGCCGGAAGGCGTTGTGAAAGTTACGGTATCTAGTCTTACAGGTAAACTGCCAGGGCGTTATTCCCGCCAATCGGGTCACCTCGTGACTGACTGGTTTAACCAAAAGTATGTGCCGACCGAAGTCGGAAGAGAACAGCTTCCACGTTCTGCTAGACCAGTAGTTCCGTCCAAACCAGAGGTCAAGAAAGAAGATGTCCCTGAGGTTAAGGTGCCTGCAACAGATCAAGAGGAGGTTCCACCAGAGGAAACAGCTCCTGCTGTTCCTGACACAGATGCAGAGATCGAACCGCTTGATGAGAATAACGATGTGCCATCAACAGATACATCGCAACCTTCTATTGAAAACGAACCGGAGACACCTTCTGAATCAGAGAACCAGAGTGGTGCTCCAAAAACTCAGCCTGACGAGGTTATCTATCCTGAGCCAACGGCTGATCAATCCAACAACTAAGCAACACGGCGATCAGTCTGTTGTAATTATGAGTAGAGCCAGCATTTTATGCGGCTCTGCTCTTTTTTTTCATATTTTAGATTTCTCCTTTTTGAAAATACGAGCCAAATTATTTGCTATGTAACCAATGGGCTTTAAAATCTTCTCTTTGTTTAGGCAAGTAGGCAAGGCGAGATTATAAGGGGGCATAGTCTTGGGTCAGATCAATTCCCAGGTAGTATCCGAGTTTACGCCGAACCTCACTGCGGGCAAAGGATGAAAGCATGAAAAATCGCCTTTGGTAACCGCGGCATACATACAAAACCTCTACGCCTTCATGATTTCGGATTTCGCTGTATATTTTCACTCCCTGTCTTTTCATTCGCGCTTTTGTTTCTGCTAATTGAACAGTTATGCGCTGTTGTACTTCAGTCAGGCTACGAATATACAAATCGGGCATTTTTAGAGGAGAGATATTCATAATACGAATGTCTCGTTCCAACACATCTAGCACAAGAGTTAGAAGTACACACATCTTGATCAGTCCTGCGTCTTCTTCAGAAGGCAAAGGAGCTTTATGCTTGTTATCAAGTACCTTTTTGTTTGTCATAAATATCTCCTTTACTTGGAGTAAAATTACAATATATAATAAGTATATAGAACACACGTTCTGTATATACCTCATCATAGAGATTTTTCTATTGCCAAAGCAATCATCAATTATTGGAAAAGGGGCAGGGAGCCCTACTTCCATGTGCCATTGCCTAAAGGTTCTTTCGTATATGACCGATGACAGTCAAACAGAGTTTGTGTTAAGCTGATGGATAAAAAACCTTACATAGAAGGGGATAGTGTTCTGCTAGCGGTCATTTTTACTATTTAACTTAAGAAAGTAGAGAAAGAAGGTTTACATATTGTCACGTTCGTTATATGTAGCTTTATTATTGTTGAGCCTTATTTGGGGCGGTTCCTTTATGTTTATTAAGGTGTTATTGCTACATCAAGTAGGACCGTGGACCATTGTATTTCTGCGCTCCAGCTTTGGTCTTATTTTTATCGTCTTATTAATGCTTCTTATGCGTAAGCCGTTTAAAATCAAAAGCATTCCGTGGAAATCGGTTATTCTGGTAGCATGTGTAAATATGGTTTTACCATGGACGTTGATTGGTTTTAGTGAAACCAGAATAGCTAGCAGCATGGCTTCTGTATTAAATGCCACTACGCCAATATGGACGATGTTGGTGGGTCTTGTCTTCTTCGGAGCTGTATTTCATCGCCTGCAGTGGTTAGGAATGGGTCTCGCTTTTATAGGAATTGTTATTTTATTAGGTATTAATCCTGCATCTATGATTTCTGTTGATCCTGTAGGTTTTGGATGTATGCTGCTTGCGACTCTCTGCTACGGATTTGGAACACAGCTCTCCAAACGTTTTCTCTCCAATCTTTCTATGTATCAGGCTACCTTTGCGACACTGTTTGGTGCGGCAGCAGGGGGTGGTATTATGATGGCAATAGTAGACAGACCAGATTTGTCGATCGTTTCTGTTCCGGGAGTATTGGGTTCCCTAATAGGACTAGGAGTTTTGGGTTCAGGGGTAGCATATATCTTGTTCAACTATATGATTTTGCGCGGGAGTGCGGAATTCGCTTCTTCGGTAACGTATTTTGTACCAGTGAGTGCCATCGTATGGGGCTTTTTACTTCTGAATGAGCATATCGGCTGGAACGTGCTGACCGGGCTGGTTCTTATACTCGGGGGCGTCTTTATGGCCAATCAGCGCAGAACAGCCAAACTAAGGGTAATAGCTCCAAGTGAAAATAAAACACACTCAGGTCATTAAGTGTGTATTCGCCAAACCTTTGGTATAATGCGTCAACTCGCACATACAATAAAGCATGCTCACACATAAAATAAAATATGGTGCAGCAAAAAAGCAAGCTGTTTAGCAGGTGACAAGGTGTGGTATAATAAATTATAGAATTATATGCACCACAGAAATGTCGGAGTTTTATTCCACAAAAGAAAGGATCAGGATACCATGTGTCCCCGAAGGATACTTCCCCAAAGGACGATTTGGAAACGATTTGATCTGTCTTATACTTAGCTTTTCCGCGGAGTAACGTCAAGTTGCGAAAGCCAACTCTGCGGAAGAGGGGATTGTACATGCGAAGGACCAAGTCCTCCAGGCACATCTTACCAGGTTGCTTCCGTAAGAGTGGGTTCATCCACATCAAACTTACGAGAAACCGAGGGAGCCTGTATGAGGAAAACTTACGAATTTATCGTGAACAATGGAGCACTGAGACAGATTGCTGTCATGTTGCTCGGAACATGCATTTTAGCTTTTACGTACTATCACATTAATGCCCAGAATCATTTATCAGAGGGCGGATTTGCAGGCTTAGCTTTGCTGGGTCATTATGCGTTTGGCATATCTCCAGCATGGAGTATGCTGATGCTTGATGTTCCCGTCATATTGCTAGCATGGGTACTGAAGGGCAAAAGATTTATGATGCTAGCATTAATCGGAGCCGTCGCCTTTTCACTGTTTTATGCAGGATTTGAGAAATATTCGACTCTGGTTATAGACCTGCATGGAAATCTGCTAATAGCAGCTCTACTTTGTGGGGTGCTCACAGGTTTAGGAGCCGGAATCGTACTGCGATTCGGTGGAGCAACCGGGGGCGATGATATTTTGTCGCTGCTAATCAGCGAGTGGCGCGGATGGAAAATCGGCAACGTGTTTATCGTCAGTGACATCATCGTACTGGGATTATCGCTGTTGTATCTGCCTGTGAAGGAAACAATGTTTACAATACTGGCTGTGTGGCTTGCCGGAAAAATAATTACATGGACGACCACGTTCCAATTGCACCGACCTGTGAAAAAGGTACTGCCAGCGGCTATTCCCGCTAAAAAGGTAGTTGCCAAAACAGTGCCGGTCGTCCACAGCCTTCGTCAATAAGGAAAGGGTGTTACGTCAGGAGAGAAATCTTCTTACGTAACACCCTTTCGCTGTATTTAGCTTCATCAGAAAGGCTTTAAAGTAGAATGGATACGCCCGTTCTGTTTATGAATATTTGCAGGAATCTATTGCTATTCTACAAATCTTTGAGCTTCGTCCACCGATTCATTTTTGTATTTAAAGGTTGAAATGGGCTGTTCGTCTCTCTTCATTGATTGCTCGGCGATTCTCGTGCGGCTGGATGATTATCGTTCCATTCCTCAGCTTGAGCAGTGGCAATCGCAATCGCACGCCCTTCTTCATAGCCTTCGCGGAGTAGAGCGTTAGCGATATCAACGGCTTTTTCTCGCACACGGGGTTCTAGATTTTTCATGGATGGCGGGTAATCATGTTTGTTCCAAGGCATGGTTGCACACTCCTTTTTAGCAGGTGATGTATTATGTATTACCCGTTGTCGGCTTAGACTAACAAAAATTAGAGTAATGAATATATTGTAAAATTTATCTTAAGAAAAAGCGTATAATGGTGTGCAGAATACCAGAAAAAGGAGTGAAACATTTGCTTGCCTGGGGTTTCGTTTTTTTACTAACCATCATCATTCATACTACCGATAGCTTGTCCTATGCTCTTCGGCTTGGTGGTTTGCGAGCACGTCGGATTGGATTGGCATTAACCGTGGCCGGAATGCTGCTGTTGGTTTCACGTACCTCCAATATGGCACAGGGACCTTTACTTGGAGGGATGGTCGATCAGGCTAAAGAGGCAGCACAATTGGGCGGAACGGATATGAGACTGGAACTGTATATGCACGGGGTACTGCTGGCCGCCACCGTTGGAACTATGCTTGCTATATTACTGTATCCAACAGTGGTACGCATGTCAGCCAGATGGATTGTACATTTGGAGCATACTGGATCTATACCGGCTCTAATGCGCCATTTAATAAAGCGAAATCGCTGGAAGCATGCAGGCTACTACATAAAGCGCCCTAGCTGGTCCATGTTTACCTCCCTAATCAGTGGAGTGATCCCCAAGCGTCTAATTATTTTAAATATTGCCGTTACCGCAATTTATACAACCGGAGTGGTATCTGCCTTGTATGCGTCATTCCTATGGCCCGCTCAAGGTACGGCAATGTCAATGTCGTCAGGCTTAATCAATGGTGTCGCGACGGTATTGTTGACCTTGTTAATTGATCCAAGATTGGCGGTGTTGTCAGAAAAAACGTTACGAGGGGAGCTGCCCCTAATCCGAATGAACAGCGTGTACGGATGGATGATCATCTCGCGTTTGGCAGGAACTTTATTAGCTCAGCTATTGCTGGTACCGCTAGCCATTTGGCTTGGGTGGGTGATGAGCTAGATCAGTAGATGCGCTACCATATCAAAAAAAAGGCTGACCCGTGATCATCGAATACAGATAGATTCCGGGTCAGCCTCGTTATTTTTACGGCTACTTACTTTTCAAATAATGACTTATAGGCTCCATATCCTTCACGCTCCAAGTCTTCCTGAGGCACAAAGCGGAGCGCGGCAGAATTGATGCAATAACGCAAACCCTCTGGACCTGGACCATCATCGAATACGTGCCCTAAATGGGAATCTGCTTCGCGACTTCGGACCTCGGTACGAATCATGAAATGGCTGAGATCGGTCTTTTCTTTGACATTGTAACTGCGCAACGGACGGGTAAAGCTAGGCCAGCCGCAACCCGCATCATATTTGTCCAGTGAACTAAACAAAGGTTCTCCTGATACGATATCCACGTAAATGCCTTCAGCTTCATGATCCCAAAACTCATTTTGAAATGGGCGCTCGGTTGCGTTTTTTTGTGTTACTTCGTATTGAATAGGCGTCAGCCGATCTTTAAGATCGGATTTATCAATCTTGGCAGACCAATTTTGCTCAATAAAATCTTCACGTCCTGAGCCTTTGCGATAGCGTTTGTAGTGAGCGGGGTTCTTCTTATGATAGTCCTGATGATATTCTTCTGCTTCATAAAAAGTTGCCGCAGGCAGGATAGATGTAGCAATGGGCTTGTCAAAACGGCCACTTTGAGCGAGAGCTTCTTTGGAAGCCTCTGCCTTGATGCGTTGTTCATCATTATGATAGAAAATAGCCGTTTGGTAGGATGAACCTCTATCGTGGAACTGTCCACCTTCATCCGTTGGATCAATCTGTTGCCAAAATAGCTCCAACAGTTTTTCATATGGGAACACTTGAGGGTCGAATGTAATTTGTACGGCTTCCACATGTCCCGTTGTTTCAGAGCATACCTCTTCATAGGTAGGATTTTCGGTATGTCCCCCTGTATATCCAGATCTAACCTTCAAAATACCGGGCATTTCCTCAAAAGGGGAGACCATGCACCAGAAGCAGCCACCCGCAAAAGTTGCCTTTTCTACCGTATTTGGATTGTTGGTGCTCATATTTTATCACTCCAATCTGAGAATGTTTAATTAGTTGTTATTTAAATAGCTTACAATTAAATTATATACGGGATTTTTGCAAAATCCAACGAAACACCAGAAAGTACTCAGTTGCGTAGCTGTAGTGTGTCCCAAAAACTGCAATGAAACATTCTACAGAAGCGGCACAAACTCATTAGTGTTATATTTTGTTGACGCGCCTAACTCTTTTTCTGTAAAGTACAAACCCTCCACCTACCAGTGCAGTATATAGCAGCAAAATAAGCAAACCCGTGATTGGGTGTTCCGCAAAGGTACCGCCTGCATAAGCATACACTGCAATTGCGGGAAGTTTGCCGATCGCTGTACCTAGCATAAAGCTCCAAAATGGAAACCCTGCTACTCCGGCATATACATTTACAGCTGCCTGAGGAATGACTGGAATCAGGCGAGCCAGTAGCACAGCAATAAAAGGATCTTTCTCCATGACCTGATTGAAGCGCTCCAGTACGGGAACACGCTCCAAATATGCACGTCCTTTGTCACGGAACAGGGTACGTACAGCACTGTAAACGACCAACGCAGCCAAAGTAGTGCCAAGCCAGCAAATCAAAGCACCTTGCCAGGCTCCTGCTGCATAAGCAATGGAAGCGATAATCAGCTTGTAAGGGATAAACGGAATTAACGCGAATAAAAATGCGAGCAATAGCAGAACCGGAAAGGAGGTTTGCTTGTTTGCCCAGGCGAGCCAATCATATCTGTAGATAAACGCGATGCAGAGCAGCGAAACATAAGCCGCGGGGAGTAACCATTTTTTCATTTATATACCTCTTTCAATATCCCTGTTCGGCTTATTGCTTATACAGAAAAAAATAGGGTTCACATTCCCAAAAATGTATGCTATACTGCCACTAACAGAATAGTTCCCAAAGGGGAGTAGCTCAGCGAGTAAAGTCGTCATTACGGGATTCTTAATCCCCGGCTTTATTGGCAACGTAATGTTGTAAGCGAGACCTTTGCCAGGATTTTAGGAATCCGGGTAAATGGTCTTTTTTTGATGCCAAAATTGGGTCAAGCGCCGTTTCCGGATTCCGCGAAATGGCGCTTTTTTTTAGTATAAAGCGCTGAACTATGTACAGTATAACAAATAAACAAAGAAGGTGGGAGAAACGTATGGATTTTTTGTCAATTGAGTTTTTAACCGCATTATTGTCCATTATTATCATTGATCTGGTGCTAGCTGGTGACAATGCGATCGTAATTGGCTTGGCAGCGCGGAATGTTGATAAGGCCAATCAAAAGAAGGTCATTATCTGGGGAACGGTCGGAGCAGTCGTCATTCGTGTGATTGCTACAGTGCTGGTCACATACTTACTGCAAATATATGGATTGCGGTTGGTTGGGGGGCTGGCCCTTATCTATATCGCCTATAAGTTGTTGGTCGAAGAGAAAAAACATGAAATTTCAGCTACAAATCAGATGTGGGCAGCGATTCGCACCATTATTATTGCGGATACCATGATGGGACTCGATAATGTGCTTGCTGTTGCGGGAGCCGCTCATGGAAATATGCTACTGGTTATTCTAGGTCTGGCAATCTCCGTTCCGATCATGGTGTGGGGAAGCACGATTATTCTGAAACTGACAGAACGTTACCCAGTAGTGATCACGATTGGAGCCGCAGTATTAGCGTATACCGCTGCTAAAATGGTGGTGGCCGAGCCATTAATTGCACACTGGTTCGCAAATGGAGTCGTTAAATACGGTTTTGAAGTCTTGATTGTAGTTCTGGTTGTAGCCATCGGGATGCGTGTTAAAAAAGTAAAAAGTGAGAAAACAAAAAAAGAAGCGTTGCACGCATAAGCTAACTTATATTGAAGTAATCTGGCTGAAGCTGGATACTCAAGTCTTAGAGGCTGTTCCTCAGATCCATCTGGGTCAGGAGCAGTCTCTTTTCTTTGCTTGTCAGCGGACTTCCATGTAAACTAGACAACAGATGAAATGAGTGATTAGAGGTGGAACGATATGGACAAGCCAATCAAGACAAGAATAGCTATTGCAGGATTAGGTGGAATCGCTCGTAAAGTGTATCTGCCGTTACTGGCTGCACACCAAGGCGTAGACATTGTAGGAGTGATGAACCGTTCACAGGAGCCGGTCAGTTCTACTATGGAGCAGTATAGACTACCAAGAGGAACGACGGACGTGAAGGAAATGCTGGCATGGGAGCCGGAAGCTGTATTTATACATGCGGCCACCGAAGCTCATTTTGACCTAGTTATGGCGTGTATTGAAAAAGGGATAGCGGTGTACGTGGATAAACCATTGTCCTATGATGTTCGTCAGAATTTGGAAATGACTGCTTTCGCGGAAGCACAGGCTGTACTGCTGGCGGTAGGTTTTAATCGACGTTTTGCTCCGCACTATATGGCTGCAAAAGCTTGGCTAGAGGAAGTGGGCGGTTTCAGTCAATGTGCGGCGATTAAACACCGAACTGGATATGATCGTAGATCGGCGACACAGACGGTTTATGATGATTTAATTCATATGCTTGATTTGCTACTGTGGCTGGGTGGCGATAATTATGAGCTACTGCAAAGTAGTCTGGATACAACAAGTGAAGGATATATGGACGCTGCGTTCGGGACTTTGCGTTTGGGAAATGCCGCCGGTACATACAGTATGAGCAGACAGGCAGGAGCTGACATAGAGAAGCTGGAGCTTCACGGGGCAGGACGGTCTGTTGAAGTCACGAATATGGAACAGGCTATTTTCATGCAAAAAAATAATTTATCACGAACGCAAACTTTTGGAAGCTGGGAGACAATATTGGAAAGACGTGGATTCGCCGGGGTGGTGAATCATTTTCTGGAGCATATTCATCGTCCGGAGGAGTGTGCTATACAAGCTGGAAAAGTGTTGGAAAGCCATATGCTAGCGGAAGAACTGATTAGTGGTTTGAGTGATTAATATCGAACCATGATGATCCAGACATCAAGAATTAGGTTGAAGGAGAAATGTATCAATGGAAGAAGACAACCGCGGTAAACAGGTAGAAGAAGCCATCATTGAAAATTATAAGCAAGAAGAAGATATGATGATCCTTGTGTTTGCTCAATGGTGCATCAATAACGACTTGGAGCCAGAGGAATTATATCGTGCAGCGTATCCGCAGCAGGATAGCAACGAGCGTCTGCTGCGAATACGCAAGCTGACTGTATCGCGCGAAGAAGCAGGTGATATTCCGCTGGATACGGTATTAGGGGTGCTGTCCATGTTCGGAAATGAGGACTTGGCGATGGTCGTATCCGAGGCGGCCGCCCAGCTCCCGTCGGAACGGAAATAAGTCCACCTATAATAAAGCATCTGGCAAAGTCATTCGTGGCATCGTGGAAATAAACTGTTTTTACTGAGGATATTGTTGATCGGGAGGGTAAGCTGACGATGGAAGATATACCTGTGCCCAGTACTTGTAAAGGCTGTGAAAGAGATATCGCTTTATCGGAAGAGCAAATTACCAGAATTCTTAACAATATGAGACCCAAAATGGATTGTGTAAACGATGAAGTATACAAAGCCAGACTGTTGGCCTGTGCACAATGCGATGAGTTAATGTCCGGTCACACATGTGGCATTAGTGGAAGTATTGTTCGTATACGTGCCTTGGCAGTAACTCAAAATTGTCCCAGCTACCATGGTTCACGTTGGCAAGGATCAGCTTGAGAAATGCAAAGCCCAGACTCAATTAAATCTGAGATTACAGGCTAAAGTAGTCATCCCCTGGTCTGCCTTAATGGCAGACCTTTTTGGTTTGCTTGGACTTTGTTGTTAGCAATTGACAAATTGTAGACAATAAAATATATTAAACACGTAAAATGTTTTTGTTTAATTATTAATATTTATATTAATAAAAGGATTGTTAGGTGTGACAATGTGTAATATTAGAGTTCGAAAAGAGAACGGTAGTGTGAGTGTAATTTATGCGATTATGAAAGCGTAATCATTTTTGTGATGCTTCAACAATTTTAATGTTTGGGAGGTTTTGTGGTGAAGGGTTCTATTATTGTAAATACCGATTGGGAACAGGGCGTTATTAATAAAAATATTTATGGGCAATTTGCCGAGCATCTTGGACGATGCATTTATGAAGGTTTATGGGTGGGACAGGACTCTCCAATCCCTAACACTGACGGAATTCGAAATGATGTGGTGGAAGCGCTCAAACAGCTGAACATTCCTGTGCTGCGTTGGCCAGGGGGCTGTTTTGCCGATGAATATCATTGGAAAGATGGGATCGGACCGAAAGAAAACCGCAAAAGAATGGTAAATACGCACTGGGGCGGTGTGGTTGAAAATAACCATTTTGGTACACATGAGTTTTTCCAATTGTGTGAGCTATTGAATGCAGAGCCGTATATCTGTGGGAATGTAGGCAGTGGTACAGTGCAGGAAATGTCGGAGTGGGTAGAGTACATGACCTTTGACGGGGAGTCCCCTATGGCTGCATGGCGTCAGGAAAACGGTCGTGAGAAACCATGGAAGCTCAAATATTTTGGAGTTGGTAACGAAAACTGGGGTTGTGGCGGTAACATGCGCCCGGAATATTATGCTGACCTGTATCGCCGCTATCAGACATATGTCCGTAACTATGGAGAGAATCGCATTTATCGAATAGCTGGTGGGGCGAATGTGGATGATTATCGTTGGACCGAAGTACTGATGCGCGAAGCCGGGCACCTTATGGACGGTTTGAGTCTACACAACTACACAATACCGGGGAGTTGGGAAGGGAAACGACACGCAGTCGGTTTTGATGAAGCAGAATGGTTTGAGACGATGAAAAAATCATTGCACATGGATGAATTGATTACTCGCCACTCTGCCATTATGGACCAATATGATCCTGACAAACGGGTTGGGCTGATCGTCGATGAATGGGGAACTTGGTTCCTGACCGAACCAGGTACCAATCCTGGCTTCCTGTATCAGCAAAATACGATGCGGGATGCGCTGGTAGCCGGACTACACCTGCACATATTCCATAATCATCATGATCGTGTGCAGATGACGAATATTGCTCAAATGGTCAACGTTTTGCAAGCGATGGTTCTAACTGAAGGCCCTGCTATGCTGTTGACCCCGACATACCATGTATTTGAAATGTTCAAAGTGCATCAGGATGCACAAGCACTGGCTATTCATGCGAAGGTAGGCAATTATAAGTATGATGGAGACTCCATCCCACAAGTAAGTGTGTCCGCCTCTAAGGCTCAAGATGGCTTTATTCATATAAGCTTATGCAATGTCCATCCGGGCGAATCGGCAAATTTGAGCCTTGAGCTAAGAGGGATCGAAGAGGTTAAGAAGATCAATGGTGTTGTCTTAGCCAGTGACGATATGCAGGCACATAATACATTTGATCAGCCAGAGCGTGTGAAAAAGGAAGCCTTTACATCTTATCAGCTGCAAGGTCAGCATTTGGATGTTACACTGCCACCGATGTCGGTTGTGATGCTGACAATCGTTCCTTAAAAAATTAGATTGTGGTATGTAAGCAGCACCCGTTAAATGATTTGTTAGAAAAAAGAGAGCGTTCAGGGGAACGCTCTCTTTTTTCTACAATTGCTCGCGGTGTATCATTCTGAATTCCTTGGGCGACATACCAAAGCGGGAACGAAATACACGGTGAAAGTATGTGTAGTTTGCAAATCCTGACGATTCGGCGGCTTGTTCCAGTGACATGGGACTGAAAATGATACGCTCCCTTGCCATGTTGAGCCTGACGTCCAGTGTGTACTGCATAATGCTCGTATCGAACGTTTCCTTAAACAGGTGTACCGCTCGGGATACGCTGATCCCGACGTGCGAAGACACGTCATCCAGCTTAAAATTAGATGATGCATTTTCTTCAATATAATTTTTTATCTGATAAGCAAGATAGTTATGATGAGTAGCAGTGGGCTGCTCGGATAGTATACGGTCAAACTCCAAACATAAAATGCGTATGTAATAGCTTGATATTTCCGGGTAAGGATTAGAAATACGTCGCTGCTCCAACACGAGCTGACGAAATAGGCCAAGCAGGGCTTCTGTGAGCTGAACCTTAATTCGGTTGGGACGTTTGTGATGATTCCACCACTCATCTACCCAGGGGCCACCGAAAAAAATGTGATAATCCCCACTTTCTACAACCTGCTCTCCCATGGGGTTCAACTCACTGTGAATATCCAGTTCATAAGGCTCGGTCGGATTGAACAGCAGCAGATCACCTGCCTCAATCCGTGTCATTTTCCCGTCAATGCGTGCTTGACAGCGTCCATCTGTTTGCAGACGGAATAAATAATTTTTGATTCCATCAGGCTGGTTCGAATAAAAGGGCTTACGGTGGAAGGAATAGCCTGCGGTAAGAACCTGGCAAGGCTCAATGATAGACATGATGATGACTCCTTTTGGGCATATGGCTGTTTCAAATATTGACCAGATTGTTCATGTTTTAATCATATTATTCATTTTAAACGAAAGCAAAATAGAATACCATGTGAACTGTAAAGCTTACATGTTAGATGAGAAAGTACATGTTAGAGGCCAAGGAGTGTGAAGACGTAAAACGAATAAGGCCGGGATTATCAGCTGTGGTAACACTAGCTCGGTATATCTTAAAATTCTCCAAACCAACCCGCCCTTTGAAGTAGTGACCTTTGGTGATCTATTGAATGGAAGGGCCAAGGAGAGGGTCGATAAATTGAGTGTTGTAAACGTATACAAAGTGGATAGATCGATGCTTCGGCCTGAGATGGAGTTTGCATTTTATCTGCCGGTACCTGGCTGCCAGGCACTGCAGATGTGCGATACCAGAGGCGGGCAAGCAGGTGTAATGGAACAGATATAACGAAAATTCATCCTAACGAAGAGGTGAAGGGGATTGACTAAAGTAGGATTACAATTATACACAGTTAGGGAAGAGCTTGAACAGGATTTTGAAGGCACATTGCGCAAGGTAGCTGAGCTGGGCTATAAAGGGGTTGAGTTTCATAGCTTCTTTGGGCGTAGTGCCAAGGATGTCAGGGCGCTTTTGGATGAACTAAATCTGGAAGTTGTCGGAACTCATATACAATACAGCCGCTTGCTGCATCATTTGGATGAGGAAATTGCATATCACAAAGAATTGGGTAACAAGTACCTCATTGTTCCTTATTTAACCGAAGAAGAGCGGGAGTGGGATGACCTTTTTGTTAATCTGAATCGTATTGGTAAAAAAGTAAAGGAGCATGGGTTGATACTGGCTTATCACAATCATGATTTTGAGCTAACAGAGAAAATCAATGATCGCCCGGTATTCGATGCTTTATATGATGCGGTTCCCGATGATTTGTTACAGGTCGAAATGGATACTTGTTGGGTATACTATGGGGGCTATGATCCAGTGGAATACATCGGACGATATCGTGGACGCCTGCCTATCATTCACTTAAAGGATATGGCACGCGACGAGCAGCAAAAAGCAGTTACTGTAGAGTTAGGCCAAGGAGAAGTGCAGCTTCAGACCATTACAGATGCCGCTATTGAAGCAGGTGTGGATTGGGTTGTTGTGGAACAGGATTTCAGCTCAAATCCTCCAATCGAAAGCATTGAAACCAGTATGAAGTGGCTCCAACAATACGCAGCTCAGGGAGGAAATATTCATGTCTAAAACACTTAAGATCGGGATTATCGGTTGTGGGGGCATTGCTAACGGTAAACACTTACCGAGTCTTGCCAAGCAAAAGAGAGCAGAAATCATAGCTTTCTGTGACATTATACAGGAACGTGCTGAAGAGGCTGCTGAAAAGTATGGTGTTGAAGGATCACAAGTTTACAGTGATTACCGTCAGCTGCTAGAAAATAAAGACATTGAAGTTGTACATGTATGTACCCCTAACGACTCGCACTCGGAAATTACGGTAGCGGCGCTTGAGGCAGGTAAGCATGTGCTATGTGAAAAGCCGATGGCTAAAACTGCTGAGCAGGCACGGGAAATGCTTGATGCGGCCAACCGTACAGGCAAAAAGCTATCCATTGCTTATCAAAATCGTTATCGTGATGACAGTCTGTATCTGAAGCAATTGGTCGAGCAAGGAGAGCTTGGTGAGATTTATCTTGGTAAAGCCATTGCTCTACGCCGCCGTGCGGTTCCCACCTGGGGAGTGTTCTTGGATGAAGAGAAACAGGGTGGTGGCCCGCTGATTGATATCGGCACACACGCACTTGATTTGACACTCTGGCTGATGGATAATTACAAGCCTAAAAGTGTACTAGGTTCAACCTTCCATAAGCTGGGAGATCGAAAAAATGCAGCCAATGCTTTTGGACCGTGGGACCCAGAGGAATTTAAAGTAGAGGACTCAGCTTTTGGGTTCATCACCATGCAAAATGGAGCTACGATTGTATTGGAATCCAGCTGGGCATTAAATGTTGTAGAGTTTGGTGAAGCCAAGACGTTGTTATGCGGTACCGAAGGCGGAGCAGATATGCAGGATGGATTGCGCATTAACGGAGAAAAGAACAGCCGCTTGTTTGACACTAAAATAGATCTGAATGCAGGAGGAGTGGCCTTTTACTCCGGTGAAACGGAAAATGAGGCAGACCGTGAAGCCCGTCTGTGGATCGAATCTATTTTGGATGACAAAGAACTCCTTGTGAAGCCGGAGCAGGCACTGGTGGTTACTGAAATTTTGGAAGCCATCTATGAATCGGCCCGTACAGGAAAAGCAGTTTATTTTGACTAAGCCTTGTAATGATCCCGAATAGACAATCACTATAATGAAAGCAGCTTTTTTCACATATGATACAGGGAGGGATTTCTTTTGAAACTTGGAGTATTTATGGTGTTGTTCGGTGGACGTTCATTGGAGGAGGCGCTGGATTATGTGGCTTCTCAGGGACTGGATGCTGTAGAAATCGGAACAGGTGGCAACCCGGGAGATAAGCATTGCAAGCCTGATGAGTTGCTAGAGAACGATACGGCGCTCAAAAATTTTAAAAAGGCAGTAGAATCCCGGGGATTAACGATTAGCGCGCTTAGCTGTCATGGTAATCCGCTTCATCCACAAAAGCATTTGGCACAGGCAGATCATGACACATTTCTTAAAACCGTCCGATTGGCAGAAAAGCTGGAAGTTCCTGTTGTGAACACTTTCTCAGGATGTCCAGGTGATCACGAGGATGCGAAGTATCCAAACTGGCCTGTGGCTCCGTGGCCTAATGATTTCCAGGAAGTGCTGAAGTGGCAATGGGTGAATAAAATTATTCCTTACTGGACTGAAACGGGTAAATTTGCAGCAGATCACCATGTTAAAATAGGGCTGGAGTTACATGGGGGCTTCTCCGTTCATACACCAGCAACCTTGCTTCGTTTGCGTGAAGCGGCAGGAGAGGTCATTGGTGCTAATCTGGATCCGAGCCATATGTGGTGGCAGGGAATTGATCCCGTACAGGCGGTTCAAATTTTAGGCCGAGAGGGAGCCATTCACCATTTCCATGCCAAGGATACGACGATTGATCCGATCAATGTTAATAAATACGGACTTACCGATATGCAGGAGTATACGAATATGTTAGATCGAGCATGGCAGTTCCGTACTGTGGGCTATGGTCATGATGTAAAAACCTGGGCAGATATTATCAGTGCTCTGCGTCTGGTGGGATACGATTATGTAGTAAGTATTGAGCATGAAGACGGTCTGATGTCCGTGGAAGAAGGCTTTACTAAAGCTGTCCATAATCTTCGCCAGGTCCTGATTGAAGAACCGTTGAGCGAGATGTGGTGGGTCTAACCTAATAGGGGGAACTGTGATGATTAACGTCACCATTTGGAATGAATTTTTGAACGAAAAGTTAAATGAAGAAGCCAAACGGATTTATCCTAACGGCATACACCAGGCATTGGCTGACGGCTTGGCAGATGAAGGTTTTGCCATTCGAACAGCTACTTTGCGTGATAATGCCGAACATGGTTTGGAAGAAGAAATCCTCAATTCCACAGATGTGCTGCTGTGGTGGGGACATAAAGCCCACGATCAGGTGAGCGATGAAGTTACAGCGCGTGTCGTCAAGCGTGTGCAGGAAGGAATGGGCCTCATCGTATTGCACTCAGGCCATTTCGCCAAGCCATTTAAAGCTCTGATGGGCACTAGTTGTGATTTAAAATGGAGAGTTGCAGGCGAGCAGGAGATTATTTGGTCAGTAAATCCGTCACATCCTATTGCGGAAGGAATAGACGGCAAAATTCTCTTAGAGCAGGAAGAGATGTATGGCGAGTTCTTTGATATTCCTGCGCCGGATGAACTAGTCTTTATCAGTAACTTTGAAGGCGGCGAAGTATTTAGGACTGGATGCACCTTCCATCGAGGCAGTGGTAAAATATTTTATTTCCGACCAGGGCATGAGACCTATCCGACGTATTACCAGCCTGATATTTTGAAGGTCATTGCTAACAGCATCCGTTGGGCTTCACCGACAAGTAATAAAAAACCAGTATATGGTAGAAGTGAACCGGTAAGGCCGCTTGGTGGAGTGTTGGTATAGTTACAATTATCACATATTGATGAATTATATAAATAACAGGTTTAAAGGCGGAACCTCTGGGGATTCCGCCTTTTTGTATTTAACGAATTAGACATATACCTGCCCATTGGTTTGTTGTATAATCAGTTTTGGTCATGGCAACTTTATCAGCACAGGTATTAAATTTAAGAAAGTGTTTTCTTTCGGGATAAAGTATGCTAAAATGATATATACTAACAAAAGGAAAGCTTTATCAAACCGAAATGCAAAAGAAGGTGAAAAATTTGGAGAGTCAACCGCAATTTACAAAAATGTGTCCGCGTTTTGAAACCGCCTTTTCATGTCTGGGTAAGCGCTGGAATGGATTGATTATTCAATCCATGATGAGCGGTCCCAAGCGGTTTAAGGATATTTCCAATCTGATTCCCACAATGAGTGACAAAATGTTATCAGAACGGATGAAGGATCTGGAAAATGAAGGGATTCTTACACGCCATGTATATCCGGAAACTCCTGTCCGCATTGAATATGAGCTAACCACCAAAGGTCGTGCACTTCAGCCGGTTATGGAGCAGATTCAATTTTGGGCTGAGGAATGGATTAGATGATCACCAAACTCATTAAGTGTTTCTCATAGCAAAACAGCCTCTTCCTAGGAAAAGGCTGTTTTTTTATTTTGTGGTAGGCAGTACGGCTTAATAGCTTTTAGCGCGCCCTGCTACTGAGAATACTCCGGCTGTTGTACGGCGAGGGATGCGGGATTGAATATCCAGTGCGGCTGAACGAAATGTGCCTAAACACGAGTGGCAAAGTCTTCCTGCATAAATGGGAGAACGGCAGGACTCGCAAGGATAATCAAGCTGACTGTATGTGGAGGGGAATTTACCTGCTCTTACCCAATCTGTGAGCAAATCCATAGGTGTGCCAGTCACATCACTGAGTTGGCGGGTATGAGTTGAAGGATGCTTCCATAGATAGTTAGAACAGCGGTCAAAGAATATATTTTCTTCTTGAATACAAGTATTACACAGGTTTCTAAGATTTTGACGGAAAACGGAACCGCATTTTGGGCAATTCGAAGTATGTATCTCCATAGAAACCAGTCCTTTGTATCGGGATATAATAATATTTTTAAATTTATTAGTTACATATTACTATGACTTTATACCTATATCAATCTTTATTTAAAGAATTGCTGATCTTTAAGTATATGCTGGCATCTATATTGACATTACTATATTACTTATGTATTATTGCTTACATAAAGTTACTAAGTGAATAAAATAAATTGTTTGCGATAAGGGGATTTTTTAATGGTACCATCTTTATTTTTAGCCCACGGATCACCTATGCTTGGTATTGAACAGACGGACTACACTGCATTTCTAGAGCAGTTGGGGAAAAGCGTTCACCCTAAGGCGATTGTTATCTTTACAGCTCACTGGGAGACGCAAGTGTTAACGATTAGTTCAATGGATGACATATACGATACAATTTATGATTTTGGAGGCTTCCCACCCGAACTGTACGAAGTGAAGTATCCAGCACATGGTTCTGTTGAACTAGCTAATAAGTTGAAAAAGTTATATGAACAAAAGGGCATCGATGTACAAACTGATCGGGTGAGGGGACTGGATCATGGTTCATGGACATTGTTGCATCGTATGTATCCTGAGGCAGACATTCCGGTAGTTCAGATTTCCGTAAATCCGTACCTCTCGCCCAAAGCACAATTTGCCATTGGTGACGTGTTGCGTGAGTTGGGAGAACAAGATATTCTGGTCATTGGCAGTGGCGTGACTGTCCATAATCTGCGTATTGTCAAATGGGGAGAAACGAAAACGGAGCCTTGGGCAATTGATTTTGATGACTGGATTATCGAAAAAGTGCAAAGCGGAGATATAGAAGCTTTGGATCACTATGAAAGCGAAGCGCCATATGCTCGTCAGGCCGTACCTAGAGCAGAACACTTTGTACCGTTGTTTATTGCAATGGGTAGTGGCAATCCTGCAAACGAAGCTAAGGTCATCCATAGAAGCTATGAGATGGGAAATTTAAGTTATCTATGCTTTCAGTTTTAAAGCGTGTAGGGCAGAAGAAGGTCGAGTTATGTGCTTTGTTACTGTCCCGTCCGTTCTCTAAAAAATGGGGAGTGGAATAAAATTAGGGAGTGTTATAAGCTAATAATGGCTTACAGCACTCCCTTTTACATTAAAAAACAATTTATTATATCCGGCAAATCTCACGTGGGCACAATTCACAATGACATACACCTTGCAGCATTTCCAAATCCTTGACAACAATCATACCATTATCGTATTCTACTGCATTTTTCTTACGCAGATCACTGAGCATCCGATTTACGCTTTCCCGGGTAGCACCGATCATATTTGATAAGTCAGTATGAGTAATCTTTTTATGAATCAAGATATAGTCGCCGTGAGGCTCACCATAGGTGTTGCATAGTCGGATGAGTGTGGAACATAGAGCGCCAGGCTTGCCGTACATCATCAAATCGCGGAACTTGGTCTGAGTAATGCGATGATGCGATCCCATCCATTTCATAAAGTCAATCGCAAAATCACAATGCTGGCAAATAAGCAGCTCCAAATCTGTATGATCGATTACGCCAATATCACTGTCCTCCAGAACCTCAGCAGAAAAGGAATGCTTGGTGCCGAAGAAAGGATCAGCTTGACCAACAAGATCGCCGCTTTGATACATATATAGAATAAGTTCCTTACCCTCATCCGTTGTTTTGGTTACCTTTACGCGTCCGCGCTTAATATAAAACAGCTTATCCGCTGTATCTCCTTCCCAGAACAAATGCGAGCTTTCTGGCATAACTCGATCTTTCATCATCACTTGCAACCGGTTGAAGCTGGCCTCCGAGAAGCAACAGGTGTTGCCGCGGGCTTCCATTACATTTGTAGGGTTTCTCATCGTCCATTTCCCCTTTGTATCCTATGTTTTTTATCTGCAACTTGATCAATTCAAATTCATTATATACCTGTGCAATGAGTTTTTGGGGCAAGAAGAGGGGGTAAAAGTGGCAGAATTCCAAACTTTGTGATTTAATTCACTTCATAAAATAAAATTTTAAATAGATTGTGAAAAAAATCACAAAATATCTTGAAAAGCTGTGTTACGATCAGTGCGTGAACAAGAGATAGTACACGAGATAACAGGAGGATGAGGGAAATGGCTGTTAAAAACGAGGTTATCCAAAAAGAGCAAAGCGCAGAGCAGTATATTCAAACGCTGATTGACCGGGCGAACCGGGCACAGCAAGCTTTCATGAGTATGAATCAGGAGCAGATTGACGGAATCGTACAAGCTATGGCACTCGCAGGGATGGATAAGCACATGCACCTAGCGAAGTTGGCTGTTGAAGAAACAGGACGCGGTGTGTACGAGGACAAAATCACCAAAAACATGTTTGCAACAGAATATATCTATCACAGCATCAAAAATGAGAAGACCGTTGGTGTCATTGAAGATAATGATTTCGATAGCTTCCAAAAGATTGCAGAGCCAGTCGGTATCATCATGGGGATTACTCCAGTAACAAACCCGACTTCGACTACGATGTTCAAAGCGTTAATTGCCATTAAAACACGTAACCCAATCATTTTCGGCTTCCATCCATCTGCTCAATCGTGTAGTGCGGAAGCAGCCCGCGTATTGCTTGAAGCAGCTGTTAAACATGGTGCTCCAGCGGATTGCATCCAATGGATTGAAGCACCTTCGATGGATAAAACAAATGTACTGATGAACCACCCTGATGTGGCATTGATTTTGGCAACTGGCGGATCAGGCATGGTTAAGGCAGCTTATAGCTGTGGTAAACCTGCACTTGGCGTAGGTCCTGGTAACGTACCTTGCTTTATTGAAAAAACAGCCGATATCAAACAGGCCGTGAACGACCTTATCCTTTCTAAATCTTTTGATAACGGTATGATTTGTGCTTCGGAACAAGCCGTAATTATCGAAGAGCCTATCTTCGAGCAAGTGAAGAAATTGATGATTGCTAATGGTTGCTACTTTGTAAATAAAGAAGAAGCAGCTAAGCTCACTCAAGGGGCTATGAATGTAGAAAAATGTGCAGTGAACCCGGCCATCGTCGGACAGTCTGCTGTAAAAATAGCTGAAATGAGCGGCATTACAGTACCGGCAGGAACAAAAATTTTGGTCGCTGAAATTGAAGGAGTAGGAACCAAATTCCCATTATCTGCGGAAAAATTGAGTCCGGTATTGGCTTGCTACAAAGTGAAAAATGCAGAGCAAGGTATCCAACGTGCTGCTGAAGTTGTAGAGTTCGGCGGTATGGGTCACTCGTCAGCTATCCATTCGCAAGATGAGGACGTTATCGCTCGCTTTGCAAACCGTTTGCAAACAGGTCGTATCATTGTAAATGCACCTTCCACACATGGTGCAATCGGTGATATTTACAACACCAACCTTCCTTCGTTGACACTTGGTTGCGGTTCGTACGGTCGTAACTCGACTTCGTCGAACGTATCTGCAGTTAACTTGATTAATGTGAAAAGGGTGGCGAAACGGACGGTGAATATGCAATGGTTCAAAGTACCTTCCAAAATTTATTTTGAGAAAAATTCGACACAGTATCTTGCTAAAATGCCTGATATCACACGTGTAGCCATTATCACTGACCCTATGATGGTGAAACTCGGATATGTGGACCGCGTCATTCATTATTTGCACCAGCGCCAAACACCAGTTGCGATTGAAGTGTTCTCTGAAGTTGAGCCAGATCCATCGACAGTTACGGTAGAGCGTGGTACTGAAATGATGAGACGTTTCCAACCGGATTGCATCATCGCACTCGGCGGCGGTTCGCCAATGGATGCTGCTAAAGGCATGTGGATGTTCTATGAATATCCGGATACTGATTTCAATAACTTGAAGCAAAAATTCATGGATATTCGTAAACGGATTTACAAGTACCCACGTCTGGGTCAAAAAGCACAATTTGTAGCTATCCCTACAACCTCGGGTACAGGTTCGGAAGTCACATCGTTTGCAGTAATTACAGACAAAAACCTGGGCAACACGAAGTATCCGCTGGCTGACTATGAGTTGACTCCTGATGTGGCAATTATTGACCCTGTGTTTGTATATTCGCTGCCTAAAACAGCTGTAGCCGATACAGGTATGGACGTTCTGACACATGCTATCGAGGCTTACGTGTCTGTAATGGCCAATGATTACACAGATGGTCTGGCAATTAAAGCCATTCAACTGGTATTCCAATACCTGGAGCAATCGGCTCTGATCGGCGACAAGTTGGCTCGCGAAAAAATGCATAATGCTTCTACACTTGCAGGTATGGCGTTTGCTAATGCATTCTTGGGTATTAACCACAGTCTTGCACATAAATGGGGCGGACAATACCATACGGCGCATGGCCGCACGAATGCTATCTTGCTGCCGCACGTTATTCGCTACAATGCGAAAAAACCGACAAAATTTGCTTCGTTCCCTAAATATTCGCACTTTGTTGCAGATGAGCGCTATGCAGAAATTGCACGCATACTGGGACTGCCTGCACGTACCACTGAAGAAGGGGTTAACAGCTTAATTGACGCGATCCGTAAGTTGAACAAAACACTCGGTATCGAGGAATCGTTCCAACAACTCGGATTCGATCCAAAAGACTTTGAATCACGTGTAGATTATCTGGCTGACCGCGCTTTTGAGGATCAATGTACAACTGCAAATCCAAAGCTGCCGCTGGTTACTGAATTGGCTGATGTATACCGCAATGCCTTCTACGGACGCTTTGATCAATAATATAATAGTATGAAGAGGCTTGTAACAAAGCATTTTCCTATACAATACCAATGCAGGCTCTCTATATAGAGGGCCTCTTGGTTTGGGAAGGGAGGTGAGCGGCGAGGCTGAAGGTATAGGCGTGAAGCTAGGGAAAATAAAGTGATAAAAATCACTCGTATTGTGATTTATGTCACATACTACACTCTATCATTATTCTACAATAAGAGTGTAAGAAAGGTCCCGACACTGAGCGTAAGGCATCGGTGAAAAGGCCGGGCTCAAGAAATAGTTTAAACGTGAAAAAAATCACAAGTCCGGAAGACCAAACAATTTGGAGGGATTTACATGTCGGTGATTGAGAGAGAATTACAAGAGCAACAATCTGGCTGGAGAGGTTTTAAAAAAGGAAAATGGACTAGAGAAGTTAACGTCAACGATTTTATTGAAACCAATATCTCACCTTATGTTGGCAATGAAGAATTTTTGGTTGGTCCTACCGCCAATACAACTGCATTGTGGGAAATTGTATCTGATCTTACTAAAAAAGAGTTGGCAAACGGCGGCGTGCTTGATGTAGACGTAAATACGCCATCCACCATTATTTCACATAAACCGGGCTATTTGGACCGGGACAAAGAACAAATTGTCGGTGTACAAACAGATGCTCCATTCAAACGTTCTTTGCAGCCGTTTGGTGGAATTCGGATGATGATCGACGCTTGCAAAGCCTATGGTTTTGAAGTGCCACAAAGCATTGTTGACATTTTCACTCATATTCGTAAAACACACAACCAAGGTGTATTTGACGCTTATACTGATGAAATGAGAGCAGCTCGTAAAGCTGGCATCATTACTGGTTTGCCAGATGCATATGGTCGTGGTCGTATAATCGGTGACTATCGTCGCGTAGCTCTGTATGGTGCAGACTTCTTGATCCAAGATAAAAAACTTCAATTGAAAAGCCTTGAAGTTGATTCCATGGAAGAAGACGTAATCCGTCTACGTGAAGAAATTTCTGAACAAATTCGTGCTTTGAATGAATTGAAACAAATGGCTGCTGAGCACGGTTTTGATATTTCTAAACCTGCTAACAATGCAAAAGAAGCTTTCCAATGGGTATATTTTGGATATCTCGCAGCGATTAAAGAACAAAATGGTGCAGCAATGTCCTTGGGACGTGTATCTTCATTCCTTGATATCTATACTCAACGTGATCTTGAGGAAGGTACGATGAACGAAGAACAAGCTCAGGAACTGGTCGATCATTTTGTTATGAAACTGCGTATTGTTAAGTTCCTGCGTACACCTGACTACAATGAACTGTTCAGTGGTGACCCAACTTGGGTAACAGAATCCATTGGTGGTATGTCTGTCACTGGAGAAACTCGTGTTACCAAAAACAGCTTCCGCTTCTTGCACACACTGTACAACTTAGGACCTGCTCCAGAGCCTAACTTGACTGTACTGTGGTCAGAAAAACTGCCTGAGGGCTTTAAAAAATATTGTGCAAAAGTTTCTATTGAAACTAGCTCCATTCAATATGAAAATGACGATTTGATGCGTCCAATCTACGGCGATGATTATGGTATTGCTTGTTGTGTATCCGCCATGAGAATTGGTAAACAAATGCAATTCTTTGGTGCTCGTGCCAACTTGGCAAAAGCTCTGCTGTATGCCATTAACGGTGGTAAGGATGAAAAATCCGGCGTTCAAGTAGGACCTGAGTTCCCAGCCATTACAAGCGAAGTGCTGGATTACGAAGAAGTGTTGAGCCGTTTCAAACCTATGATGGAATGGCTGGCAAAACTGTACATGAACACTTTGAATGTTATTCACTATATGCATGATAAATATAGCTACGAACGCATTGAAATGGCGTTGCATGACCGTGATATTCTTCGTACCATGGCTTGTGGTATTGCGGGTCTGTCAGTTGCTACCGACTCCTTGAGCGCCATTAAATATGCAAAAGTTAAACCAATTCGTAACGAAAAAGGAATTGCTGTTGACTTTGAAATCGAAGGCGAATACCCTTGCTACGGTAACAACGATGACCGCGTAGATACTATCGCTGTAGAACTGGTAGAAAGCTTCATGAGCATGATCCGCAAACATAAAGCTTATCGTAATGCGGTTCCTACTCAATCAGTACTGACTATTACTTCCAACGTGGTATATGGTAAGAAAACAGGTACAACACCTGATGGACGTAAAGCAGGCGAACCGTTCGCACCAGGTGCAAACCCGATGCATGGTCGTGATAAAAAAGGTGCTCTGGCATCTCTGAGTTCCGTAGCCAAATTGCCTTATGAACACAGCTTAGATGGTATTTCGAATACCTTCTCTATCGTGCCTAAAGCACTGGGTAAAGAAGAAGAAACACGCAAAACAAACCTTGTTTCGATGATGGATGGCTATTTTGGAAGCCACGCACATCATCTGAATGTCAATGTGTTTGCTCGTGAACAACTTTTGGATGCAATGGAGCACCCAGAAAACTATCCACAACTTACGATTCGTGTTTCCGGCTATGCCGTTAACTTTATCAAGCTGACTCGTGAGCAACAATTGGATGTTATTAACCGTACTTTCCACGGTACAATGTAAATAAGTTTTACGTATCAAATAATACACTGACGCACGCATAGCGGATGCGGGAAGGATGATGCAACATGTTGAAAGGTCACATACACTCATTGGAAACCTTCGGGACCGTCGATGGTCCCGGCATCCGCTTCGTGCTCTTTATGCAAGGATGCTTGTTAAAATGTCAATATTGCCATAATCCGGACACTTGGGCCTTGAATGAAGGTAACCCGATGACGTTAGAAGAAGTATTGGCTGAGATTGAGCCATATTTAGCCTATTACCGTTCTTCAGGAGGCGGATTAACCGTATCCGGTGGAGAACCGACATTGCAAGCTCATTTTGTAGCAGAGCTGTTCAAAGAAGTGAAACGTCGCTGGAATTTGCACACGACATTGGACAGTAACGGCTTTAATGATGCAGGTCGTATCCATGATCTGCTGGACGTAACGGATTTGGTACTACTAGATATTAAGCACATCGATAACGACAAGCATATTAAGCTTACAGGCAAGTCTAACGACCGTATGTTAAGTACGGCCCGATGGTTGTCTGAGCAAGGGCGCAAGATGTGGATTAGACACGTATTTGTACCGGGTATTCATGATGACGAGCAAGATCTACTAAATTTGGGACGGTTCATTGGAACGTTGAACGGAGTCGAAAAATTCGAAATTTTACCTTACCATCAAATGGGTGTTTACAAATGGGAAATGCTCGGTAAGGCGTATCCGCTGGAGGGAGTTCCGTCCCCTACAGATGAAGAAGTTCAACGCGCTTATCGACTCATTGAAGAGGGTCGTCTGGAGACTGCAGGAACGAATACTGCCTGTCGTCCATCATAATGTAAATGGATCAGAACTACTTTCAGGTTATGAAGCCGCCGCCACATCAGATCAGATGGACGGCGGTTTTTTGTTGTTGAATTTTTGCATTCACAGGAGAATGTTCCCTTTTTTTCATGATCGTCAAAATTTCCAGAAACTTTTTAGCAACTGTCGCGTCTAATAGTATGACTTTTCACGGGAATGATAATAATTTGGGGATAGAAGGAGACAGACAATGAATTTCAAGAAATGGACCATGCTCACCGCCCTGGCGGTAGCTCAGGTGGCTGCAGTAGCCCCTGTAGGAGCAGAAGCAGCATCAACAACTGTTCAATCCACCGATTCGGTTAGCGCACAGCAGGCTCAGACCAATGTTGCTGATTCCGGCGTTCAGAATAGTATCGGAGATCAAGATGGAACAAGCACACAAAATAATACGGTAACACCTAATAACACAGGTGTATCCAATGATCCATTGACTGGTCTGCCTACAGATACTACTAACGGATCGAACGTAACCAATGATGTATACGGTGGAGACGGAACGATTACCAATCCTGGTGGAGCTCCAACATCCATGAATGCGAATCAACTGATTTTGTATTTGAACAGTGCTAAAATGGAACAAAACGGACAGGTATATACAGCAACTCAGCCGATGACAGTCAAAGACGGAGTTTCCTATGTAGCTATCCGTTCTCTTGTCAGTCGTGTCGGATTGCAGTTTAGCTATGACACTGCCACTAAAGAAACCGTAATCACCCAAGGAACGAATGTTCTACGCTTCAAAACAGACAGCAAGGTTTATACGGTTAATGGTGAAGCTAGACAAATGAAGGGGCCGGCTTTCCAGCAAAAGAACGTATTTATGGTGCCGTTGACCTCGATTACACAGGCCTTAAATATTCCTTATACCGTGAATAATACAACTAAACAAGTTATCATGGATTTGAATCAGAAACCAAAAGCTTCTTTTACGGTTCAACAAAAGGATATCTACGCGGGTGAAACCCAAGTTACGTATTTGACCAAGGAATCTTCTCCTACAGGTCTTCCGATTGTAAATCAACGTTGGGAAGGGAAGCAGGACGTATTTCAGGAGCCGGGTACATATGTAGTTACCTATTCCGTTCTTGACTCTGCTGGGAACTGGAGTGATCCTTACTCAGTAACAATTACAGTAAGACCACCAAACCAGCCGCCAGTGGCTCTGTTTACAACAGATAAAAAAGAGTACAAGATGGGTGAAAAAATCACCATTACCGACCTGAGTACTGACGATGAGAATGCTATCACTAAGCGTGATTGGGAGAACAAGAAACTTGCCTTCTTCCAACCAGGTGATGTAACAATTAAACTGACCGTGACTGATAAGCATGGCGCAACAGGTACCAAAAGTGAAACAATTAAAATTACAAATGAACTGCTGTACAACGAAGATGATTTCAATAAAATTTTCACGCCATATGGCGATAAATACAGTGTAGATGGCAGTCAGGTGCCTGCTATGGCCACTATTCCAGTGACAAGCACTTCTTCACCACGTCTTCTGATTCGTGCTAACAGCCCAGAGCGTGTGTTCCAGGATGGTATCGTGTATCAGGAAACAGGCTCAGGCAGTACGCGTATTCTTGTCCATCATGTCAATGAAACAGGTCGAGATGTGAAGATGTACGTGATTGCGACGAACAACAATCTTGCTCCAACCAACATAAATGTTGAAAATTCCGGTTTTGCTGGACCATCTGAATTTGCCACAGCTGCGGGTAAAGTTTCGATTCAACGGTATTTTCAATCTATGCTGGACGGAAGCAAACGTTCCAGCACGGTTCTGAACCCAGGCGAAAGCCGTGTTATTTTGGAAGATTTGAACGCGCAAAAAATCAAGCAAAAACAAGTTATTTCTTTGTTATCTGATTTGTATACGGATCAACCTATTCAATATACGGTGGTTGTGCTGGATGCAAATGTAGATCCGTTGACTGCGTTGCCTACTCTGGCAAAACTGCCTAAGGACGGTATACATAACCGTGGAACGTACGCAAATTCGGATATTTCACTCAATTATACCGAAGAGGTTGGTAAAACAGCTCAACGTATCGTTCTTGGTGATAATAAGGTAGACCCGAACCTGATTGGTACCGACGGTCTGGACGGTTCTTCTGCTTCCAATGCCGGTAACTTTGGTGTTGTATATAAGGTTAAGTTGGACCATGTAGCGCCATATTCACTGATTACGTTTAACCCGCGGGGAGGCGAATATTCCGGCTATGCGATGGTTAACAATCAGGTTGTGGGTATACCGACAAATGGTTCTGTATGGGCTCCGAATGAAATGAGTGTACTGTATCGTACAGGTCATATTGAGGAAAGTGTAGAGATGTATTTCACTGCAGCTGCTGGTAGTAATCTTCCAGTTTCCGTAGTAGTTATGCCTTTACCAGCTATTAAAAATTAATTTGAAATAACCGGTGCTGTTTACCGGCTTAGACCACTTGAGTCTCATCATTCACCGTTTTAAAAGTCGATGTCACTTGCAGAATATAGGCGTTCTCCCGTTGCGAACTTGGTTGCAGCACTGGAGAACGTCTTTTTCTTATGAGTAGCACGAATATCTCTTATAATATTGACTTTAATCGTGGTATAATGAATAGATGCAAGCCTAAGCCTGCATCAGAAAACCTGAAACTATAGACAGGGGAGGGTGAAACGCATGCTGACAAAGGATGAGATTATCGCAACGATGTCCGCTCAAGGGCTGCGTATTACAGATCAGCGCAAGACGTTGGCCACGTTATTTTCCGAGAATGAAGGGTATCTGTCCCCCAAAGACGTTTATGAATATATGGGTAAGAAGTACAGCGGACTTAGCTTTGATACAGTTTATCGCAATCTGCGTGTAATGCAGGAATTGGGTGTACTGGAGCAGGTATCTTTTGAGGATGGAATGAAGTTCAAGGTGAGCTGTAATGAACATCACCACCACCACCATATGATTTGCTTGAGTTGTCAGAAAACATTGCCGATTTCTTTTTGTCCAATGCAAATGACAGATCCGACAGATCAATTCCAAATCGTTGAGCATAAGTTTGAAATTTTTGGTTATTGCAAAGACTGCCAGCAGAAGAATGGGCATACTGAAAGTAATTCGGATGGGGGTTTCAGACAGACGAGCAGTCACACTCACAGCCACGGAGGCTACTGAAATGAAAATCACCACACGTAGAGTGGTACAGGCTCCGATTCAGTTTTATCGTGCATACATTTCACCATTAAAACCTGCTACCTGCAGGTTCTATCCGACGTGTTCGGCGTACGCGCTGGAGGCGGTAGAAGTGCATGGTGCACTCAAAGGCTCATGGCTGGCTGCAAAGCGTATAGCTAAATGCCATCCATTTCATCCCGGCGGCGTAGATTTGGTCCCTCCTGCAAAAAAAGGGGTAGATAAGTCTGACAAAGATCGTTTGGCTACCCATACCGAGAAGGGTCTGACTTGACAGCGCCGTGCCGATTTGGTTATATTTTGGTTAATATTGTTTTCCTGTGAAGGGATGAGTAAGGTAAGTCGTCCAGTACAGAGAGCCGGAGTTAGCTGAAAACCGGTCTGGAGTGAAGCCTGAATATGGTCCTGGAGGAACCTTTTTCGAGCGTATTTGCCATAGTGAAGCTGTGTTCAAGAGGCAATCGTAAGGAGGAGGCGTGATCCAGCGTTAATGGGCGGTCAGATGTGACCGGTGAAGCCTGTATTCTGCGAGGGTACAGGGAATTTGGGTGGTAACGCGTGAGGTGACTCTCGTCCCATAGGGACGGGGGTCTTTTTTGTGCCAATTTGTGTCTAATTCATGAATTGGAGTACCTATCATGGTAGCAAATCTTTTGCAGCCGTGAACAAAACAGGAGGAACATACATGTCTAGTGAGAACACATTTTACATTACAACACCGATCTATTATCCCAGTGACAAGCTCCATATAGGTCATGCCTACACGACGGTAGCGGGTGATGCGATGGCTCGCTATAAGAGGCTACGGGGCTATGAGGTTCGTTATTTGACAGGAACGGATGAGCATGGTCAGAAGATTGAGCAAAAGGCAAGTGCAGCTGGGAAAACGCCGCAACGTTTCGTAGATGACATTGTGGCAGGTATCCAAGACCTGTGGCGGAAGCTTGACATTTCCAATGACGATTTTATCCGTACTACGGAGGAACGTCATAAGGCTGTCGTACAGGAAATCTTTGATCGTTTATTAAAACAAGGCGATATTTACAAGGGAGAATATGAAGGTTGGTACAGCATTCCTGACGAGACTTACTACACAGAAACTCAACTCGTTGACGTAGTGAAGGACGCTGAAGGCAATGTCACTGGAGGTAAGAGCCCAGATAGTGGACACCCTGTAGAACTAGTCAAGGAAGAGAGCTACTTTTTCCGCATGAGCAAGTATGCTGATCGGTTGCTGCAATTTTATGAAGAGAACCCGCAGTTTATCCAACCGGAATCCCGGAAAAAAGAAATGATTAACAACTTCATCAAGCCGGGGCTAGAGGATCTGGCTGTTTCCCGTACAACGTTTGATTGGGGAGTTAAGGTTAAGGGGGACCCGAAGCATGTCGTATACGTGTGGATTGACGCACTTTCCAACTACATCACAGCCTTGGGGTATGGCTCTTCTAATACTGAGCTGTACGATAAATTTTGGCCAGCAAATGTGCATATCGTAGGTAAAGAGATTGTACGATTCCACACGATATATTGGCCAATCATGCTGATGGCACTGGATCTTCCGTTGCCTAAAAAAGTATTTGCACATGGTTGGTTACTCATGAAAGATGGTAAAATGTCGAAATCTAAAGGCAATGTGGTAGACCCGGTAACGTTGATTGACCGTTATGGTCTGGATCAACTTCGGTACTACTTGCTGCGCGAGGTGCCATTTGGAGCGGATGGAACATTCACACCTGAAAGTTTTGTAGATCGTGTAAATTCAGATTTGGCCAATGATCTGGGCAACTTGTTGAATCGTACTGTAGCGATGGTAGACAAATATTTTGACGGTAAAGTTCCCGCTTATGAAGCCAATGTTACCTCATTCGACGCAGCTTTGGTAGATATGGCGACATCGACTTATAGTAAAGTTGAAGAAGCTATGGAAAATATGGAATTTTCCGTGGCTTTAACGGCGATTAGCCAATTTATTAGCCGCAGCAACAAGTATATTGACGAGACTCAACCGTGGAATCTGGCTAAGGATGAGGCAAAACGTAGCGAATTGGCATCTGTTATGGTGCATTTGGTAGAAAGCTTGCGTATTGCTTCCATTTTACTTCAGCCTTTCTTGACATGTGCGCCTCACCAAATTTGGGAACAACTCGGTATTCGTCAAGGAGAGCTGACTACATGGGATAGCGGTAAGCAATTTGGGCGTATTCCAGAAGGAACGCAGTTGGTTAAAGGGAATCCGATCTTCCCTCGTCTGGACTCTGAGCAAGAGGTTGCTTTTATTGTAGAAGCAATGACTGGAGGTAAGAAACCGGAGGAAGCTGCGACACAAGCTCAACCGCTGAATGCATCTGAGTCGAGCCAGGAAGCACCAGAGGCGAAAGAAGAGATTGGCATTGAGGATTTTGCCAAGGTAGAGCTGCGCGTTGCTCAGGTTGTCGCCTGTGAGCCTGTGAAGAAGGCTGATAAACTGTTAAAGCTACAGCTCGATCTCGGCTATGAGCAGCGGCAGGTGGTGTCGGGAATTGCGAAATTTTATACCCCTGAAGATATCATTGGGCGTAAGGTGATTTGTGTGACCAATCTTAAGCCAGTAAAACTTCGGGGTGAGCTGTCGCAGGGTATGATTTTGGCAGCATCACATGGGGATCAGCTTACATTGGCCACTGTACCGGAAGGTATGCCGAATGGTGCGATTGTAAAATAAGAGGCTAAGTAAAATAAAAGAACGTAAAAAGCGTATGCTTGGGGTTATTCTCCCCAGGCATACGCTTTTTGGCTTGCATCATATTTTTCTCTGTTTATACGTATGTTTTAGTAGGCAGGGCTTGTATCTGCTCTGCGTGTTCACTAAGACAGGTGGGAGGAAATAATGATGTCAGATGTCAACGCCGGGTTGGCCATCGTTGCCGGACTGGTTTCTTTTTTTTCACCGTGCTGCTTGCCACTATATCCATCATATTTATCGTATATAACAGGAATGTCGGCACGTGAACTGGCTGAAGGACGGCACAAGGCAGAAATTCGCTATCGTACGATGGGGCACACACTTGCTTTTGTATTAGGCTTTTCGGTTGTTTTCTATTCACTGGGGGCAAGTGTCGGGTTGCTCGGAGAATGGTTTGCCAATTATGGGGATACGCTAAGAATCGTAGCAGGGCTGCTTATTATACTCATGGGTCTGGTATCTCTTGGTTTCGTCCGTCCATTGTTTCTAATGAGAGAGCATAAGCTGCGCTGGACATGGAAGCCTGCCGGATACGCCGGTTCCTTTGTAATCGGAATTGGGTTTGCGGCAGGCTGGTCCCCCTGTATCGGTCCTATGCTAACAGCTATTATCGCTTTGGCGGCAGTAGAGCATCACATGTGGTTCAAGTTGATTACTGGCTACGCGCTTGGTTTTGCGATTCCGTTTTTTGTATTGGCTTTGCTGGCAGGCTCTGTTAAGTTATCGTTCCGTTATACTTCCATACTTCTCCAAATGGGTGGCATGTTACTTGTGATCACCGGCGTTTTGTTGGTAACGGATCATATGACAGATGTAACGCTTTTTTTACAACGGATTACCCCGGATTGGATGCTAGTTATGTGAAATATTCAATACGACTTAAAGGAAAATGTTCAAAAATGCGTTCAGTAATAAATTCCCGCAGTGCATTTTGCTGTTCATCAGGATAAACATATTTATTCTGTCCCCAGCGGCCCCATTTTTTCTTACGTTTCTCTATGTCCATTTCCAGTTTGGTTTTCGGGTAACGCTTCTCGATAACCGCTTTGGATGTTTTGGTAAAGCGATGCTGAATTAGTTCGAATGTCAGATCCTTTGTAGCATGTTGGGGCAAGGTTTCTCCCAATCTACGCAGAAGCTCTCCGTAACCTGCTTCCCAGCCGTCATACCAAATGATGGGTGCAATGATGAATCCCAGCGGATAACCAGCCCGTGCGATTTTGCCCGCTGCTTCAATACGTTCCTCGAAGCGAGAAGTTGCAGGTTCAAACTGTTTAATAACATAATCGGAATTAATACTAAAGCGGATGCGAGTATGACCATTATGTTTAATATCCAGCAATGGATCCACATGATGATATTTAGTAACAAAACGAAGTCGGCCAAATTCCTCATCTGCCATGAAACGAATCAAGTCTCCAAGCGATCCGGTGATATGCTCCAAACCAACCGGATCAGAGGTACAAGCTGCTTCAAAACGAGTAATTTCAGGCACTCGCTCCTCAATATAGCCTTTAGCTGCTGATATGATATCGTCAGTGTTGACATAGATGCGAATATACGGTTTCGCTCCCAAGGTTGTTTGTAAATAACAGTAGTGACAGTGCCCCATGCAGCCGGTCGAAATAGGAATGGCATATTCGGCAGAGGGTTTGGATTGGTCAAAAGTTAATGTTTTACGGATTCCGACAACCAGTGTCTTTTTTGCCATTCGGTACTTTTCAACTTCAGTTTCACCTGGTAAATTGGTAATTCGGTTGTGAGAGGTCGTCATACGATACGGAATATCCTTAGCTTTGACCCAATCCATAATACGCTGGCCTTTGGGATAATTTAGTGCGTCTGGCTCAAAAAACACCAGATCAGGCATGAATGGCTTGGTTCCTCTGGTTTGGACAGGAGTACGCTCAAGCGTAGACATGGCTAACGCTCCTTTCGAAATAAATCCTCTGTGCTCTGGTGTCCAACTCTAAAGTATCTCCGCAGAAAGCAACGAGACAGGGGCGACAACATTAGTGTACCCTGCTTAAATTGAACAAATCGTGGCAATAGATGTGAGTGGAGGGACGAGACTTGCCAATGGGCGATGATAACATGTATCATTACATAGTAGGTTTAATGCAGGAAATGAAGGCGGTAAGCGCCCGTTCAATAACAGAAAAGAGGGAAACAAGTGCCAACGCCAAGCATGGAAGATTATTTGGAGCGCATTTACCAACTGATCGATGAGAAGGGATATGCTCGTGTCTCGGATATCGCAGAAGGTTTGGAAGTGCATCCTTCGTCCGTCACCAAGATGATTCAGAAGTTGGATAAGGACGATTATCTTGTATATGAGAAGTATCGGGGACTGATTTTGACACCAAAAGGGAAAAAAGTTGGCAAACGGTTGGTTGACCGCCACCAGCTACTAGAGCAATTTCTGGATATGATTGGGGTTGACAAGGACCTGATATATAAAGATGTGGAAGGTATTGAACACCATTTGAGCTGGGATTCCATCACCCGTATCGAGACATTGGTTGAATATTTCCGCCGGGATGAAGATCGCTTGCGCCAGCTTCATGACATACACAAGGAATTAAGTGGAGATTCCTAAAAGCATCTGTCCTTACGGACGATGCTTTTTTTATTTGTCCTGACCGCAACAAATATCCGGTTAATAGCGTCTATCCATTATATAGCAGGACAAGATAGGGGTTAAAATTAACAGGGGTAGCGGAGGATTATAAAGATATGAATCGGAAGAAAATAGGGCTCATGGCTGCGGGTCTACTCTTAGCAGTACAGACTGCCATCGTGCCTGGAGTTCAAGCGGCACCAACTGGTGAGATTGAGATTATATTGGACGGACAGTCCCTGCAAAGTGATGCGTCACCGTACATTGTACAGGGAGCGAATGTCACGATGGTTCCTTTGCGAGTGATTAGTGAGGGATTAGGCGCTCAGGTTAACTGGTCGGCATCGTCTGGTACGGTAACGATTACAGCACAGAACAAAAATATATCTATGGAAAATGGTGCACAAAGCGCTACTGTGAATGGTAAGTCGGTTCGATTGGACGCATCTGCGCGTATGTCAAGTGGGAGAGTCATGGTACCGTTGCGTTTTGTTGGGGAAGAGTTGGGCTTAAAGGTAGACTGGCAAGCCTCAGAACGGGTCATTACATTAAGCAGTGGTAAAGAAGGGACCTATACTGGTGGGAACACTTCTTCTGTGGGCAGCGGCAGCTTAACCTCGGATACGTCAGCATCTGGCAATCAGGAGAGTGTAAGTACAGATCAGGGAGCCAAAGCCAATAATGATGGACAGGACGCTGTCAATTCACCGTCCACCTCTACTAAGGAGGACAGTTCTGGTTCCTCACAGGGGAATATGGCTCAGGTAAAGGCTACAACCTCTATGCGTGGAGCATGGATTTCCACCATTAATGGAGATTGGCCTTCTTCGGGTGCCCGAAACAGCTCCGAGAAGCAAAAGCAGGAGTTTACAAAAATGCTCGATGATTTGCAGGGCATGGGCATTAACGCGGTATTCGTTCAGGTTCGTGCCAGCGGAGATGCGCTTTATCCGTCTGATCTTGTGCCATGGAGCAAGTATTTAACAAATACCCAGGGTAAAAATCCAGGCTATGATCCGTTGAAATTTATGATTAGCGAATCACACAAGCGGGGGATGGAATTTCATGCCTGGTTTAATCCGTTCCGTGCGAATTCTACAGGAACAACTAGCGGTTTGGCAGCAAACCATGTAGCTAATCAGCACCCGGATTGGATTGTTAAGAATGGTAGCCAGTTGTACATCAATCCTGGAATTCCTGCTGCACGTCAGCATGTCATTGCTGCGATTATGGAAGTCGTAAACGGATACGATATTGACGGTGTCCATTTGGACGATTATTTTTATCCTTACAGCGGGACTTTTGATGATGATGCAACCTTCAAAGCATATAACGCCAACAAAATCTCTAATAAAGGTGACTGGCGGAGAGATAATGTGAATAGTTTTGTTCGCGATTTGGGCAAAAGCATTCATACCAGCAAGTCGAAAGTTCAATTCGGGATTAGTCCTTTTGGGGTGTGGCGCAACAAGTCTCAGGACATAACGGGTTCAGACACCAAGGCAGGCGTTACTGCATATGACACGACATTTGCGGATGTAAGAACCTGGATTAATAAAGAATGGATTGATTATGTAGCTCCACAAATTTACTGGAGTATCGGCTTCCCAGCGGCTGGATATGACAAGCTTGTCGCATGGTGGTCCAATGAGGTCAAAAATTCAGATGTTAAGCTGTATATCGGTCATTCTCCTTATAAAATCGGCACCCCTGAAAAAGGGTGGCAATCAGCTCAAGAGTTAATTAAGCAGCTTGAACTGAACGAGAATTATAAACAGGTTAAAGGGGATATTTATTTTAGTGCACAGCATTTGCGCAAAAATCCATACGGACTCATTCAACTTCTTCAAAATTATTATCAATTATGATATAAATTGGATCATTTAGGTTCTATATGGACCTCCGTTCTCATAGATAAGCAGTAGAACTGCTTACTCCCAAGAGAACGGAGGTTTTTTGATCTATGCTGATCAATGCTGTGTTCCAGGGTGGAGGGGTTAAGGGAATATCGCTGGCGGGTGCAGTTAAGGCTGCCGAGGATCATGATATTGTATTCAATCGTTTGGCAGGTACATCATCAGGTGCTATTGTAGCTGCTTTATTGGCTGCGGGATATACGGCGGATGAAATGAAAGCCGTAATTGAGAAAACCCCCTTGGTCAAGTTGTTACGACGTTCTCCAGTATTCAACATTAAGTGGGTTGGGCCAGCAGCACGTATCTTTCTTAAAAAAGGGCTCTACTCAGGGGAGGCACTGGAGCATTGGGTACGCGAGCTGTTACGAGCTAAAGGAGTGCGTACGTTCGCGGATCTACCTCCTGGCAAGCTGCGCATTATTGCATCAGACATTACGAATGGACGCATTTTGGTGCTTCCTGAAGACATCAAACGTTTTGGTATAAACCCCTCTTCGCTGGAGGTAGCCAAGGCCATTCGGATGAGCACCAGTATCCCTTATTTTTTTGATCCTGTTATGTTAAGACTTGATTCTGCACTTGCCAAGGGAAAAACCTTTTCCCAGCAATTTGTATTTGTAGTTGACGGGGCCTTGCTCAGTAATTTGCCTTTGTGGCTTTTTGATGAGCCTGTAAATGAACGTGAGGCCAAAACGATTCCAACGGTAGGTTTTCAAATGGTGGGCAAAACAGGGACGGAGACGAAGGTTTCTTATATACGGGGCCCACTGACGATGCTACAAGCTATTTTTGATACAATGCTATCGGCACATGATGAAAGGTATATTGAGCAGGAGAATCGATATCGGACCATTAAAATTCCAACTTTGGGTATCCGAACAGCACAATTCAGCATTTCACCCGAACAAAGTGATTTGTTATACGCTTCAGGTATGCAGGCAGGAGAAGCTTTTTTCCACAAATGGAGCATCACTTCTTACCAGCAGCAGTATAGTAAGTATCAATTGATGAAAGATACCATGTATGCCATGAAGTAGATACCATTTACTGGAGGTTAGAGTTGAGTTTAAAGAAAGAAAAAAGGAGCCTATTCCCGGTCATTTCAAAACACGGGTGATGGCTCCTTTGTGCTACATTTTAAAGGAAATGATTATTAATGGTACTTTGGCTGTTCCTCTTCATTTTTACCCTTGGACCCTTCAATCACATGAAAAGGATATGTTTTGCGTTTGTTTGTAGTCTGCTGCTTACGTGCACTGGCTGTTTTGGTCATCGTGCGCACAGAGGGCTTAATTTTGGGAGTTCGCTTGCGTTGTCCAGGCTGGTATTTGTACAGCAGAAATATAACTGCAAAAATAAAAACAGGGATTAGTAAACTAATGAGAAAGCCCCAGCTACCTTTCCATAGCATATCTATAATTCCATATGCGCCCAAAGCAAGGGTAAGCCAGAAAATAACGGCATGTCTGTACATCATTCACTCATCCTTTCACAGGATCAAGGACCGGACTGTTGAGGGTCTCCTTTACAGGTACATTTTCCAACTCAGCATCCAATTCAAGCATACGCTTAAATGAGGCAATCGATACCTCCACTTGATCATCGGTCGGTTCTTTGGTGGTAAGCAACTGCAGCCATAGGCCGGGGTAACCTAGATAACGAAGCACTGGAATTTCCCGAAGTGCATTGGTCAGCTTGAGGAATTCAAAAGAAAGCCCCAATACGATCGGAAGCAGTAAAAGACGTTGCCCCATGCGCTCCCACAGATTATCGTAGGTAAACAGGGAATAGACAAGTACCCCGATAATCACGGTGAGCATAATAAAGCTGCTGCCGCAGCGGTAATGCAGTCGACTATATTTTTGTACGTTGGCTGGAGTTAGTTCTTCCCCTGCTTCAAATGCAGTAATCACTTTATGCTCCGCGCCGTGATATTGAAACAATCGCTTGATTAACGGAGTCTGGGAAATACCCCATAAATAAGCCAGCAGCAAAATCAGCTTAATAGCTCCTTCAGCGAGATTATGCAAAATCTGGTTGTGAAACAAACCGCCAAACAGGAAAGTCTCCACAACAACTGGAACGAGGGTTAATACAATTTTGCCAAAGAGGAAGGACAATATACCGACCGCAGCCACGCCGATCATCATGCTCAGGCTCCAACGGGATTCCTCTTTTTTCTTTTGTTCAGCGCGTTCTTCTGGATCTACTTCATCATCAGCATACGCATCGGCTGAATAGTTCAAATGCTTGGTACCCTTGGCACTGGAGTCGATGATGCTGACAATCCCCCGCAATAACGGAATTCTGCGGAATTTGGACACCCAGGATTGCTCCTTGCGTGGTACTTCCAAATATGTGATTTCGCCAGATTTGCGGCGAACTGCCGTGACATTGACACGCTTGCCGCCGAACATGACACCTTCAATGACTGCCTGACCGCCGTAGCTCACAGGCTTGGATGCTTGTGACAACCGTCTCACCTCTCTTAATACATGCTTTTTTGTATATTGTATCGAATTTGGAAGGGAATATCTAGTTAGACGAAAATGGGATGTGGTGACCTGCTAAATTTATCATTTGAAAAGGGTAATTAGTCATAACGGAGAAGATGGAAATCCTTGTAGTGTGTGAGGGAGACTCATACCATAGGTTTAAAAAAGCATTTATGAGAGCGGTCAAACTGCCCCCATAAATGCTTATTATCGTCAGTTATAAATCCAGACGGAATCGTCAACATGAAATTTATTGCGTGATTGCCCCTACAACTCCATCAACCAGTCCCTTTGACGAGACCGGGCCGCCAAACGTCCATGTTGTACTGGCCAACGGATAAGTACGTTTTTCTTTGACGAATTTCAAACCGTTCCAAACAGAATTATTTTTCATAGATGAGCCGAAAACGTTATCGTGCGGCTGCACAATATAGATAAAGTTACTGTCCTGAACAGCTGACAGAGCTTCAATGCCTACAGTTGAAAAGCCATATGATTCAACCTTGCTCGGTTTCCAATCGTTGACCAAACCGATCTTCGCCAATGTTCCCACGACGACTGAATTATCTGAAAACATACGCAGGCTGGCTGCATTTTGCGAAGTGAAAGCCTGTGTCAGTATAAAATGAAAATCCGACTTGTCTGCAGCGGCGAGCTTTTGTTTGGCTTCGGCATAATGCTGATCCAGATCGGCAAGCACCTGCTTAGCTTTATCCTCTTTTCCAAGAGCGACTGAGATACTATTAAAAATCTCTACCATCTTATCATAGTCGTAGCCGTTACCATCGTTCAGATTATATTCAATCGTCGGTGCGATGGCCTTGAGTTGCTCATAGATTGCTTCATTCCCATCAAAGTTGGAGATGATGAGATCCGGCTTTAATGCAGCAATCGCCTCCAAATTAGGCTCGTTGCGTGTACCGACATCGACCACGTTACTGTCCAGAGATGCCTCTGGAGTCACATACACCTTATAGTTGGCATTGTCCGCATTACCAACCGGCTGCACGCCCAATGCAATCAAATCCTCCGTGAATGTCCATTCCAGTACTACGACACGCTGAGCGGGCTTGTCAAGCGTGAGCTCACCACGGTTATGCTTTACTGTCACAGGACCGGTCGCTGCTTCAGTAGGTTTGCTACCCGACGTAGCTGTCTGGCCTTTATTCGCTACATTGTCAGTTGCTCCACAACCTGCCAGTGTGAGCATAAAAGTCAGTAACAATAAGAATCCGATAAATCCCTTTTTCATAGATTGCGTTCTCCTGTATAAACGTATTATAAAATGATAATGATTATCATTTTCATCATTATATTATGAAACAGGATTGAATTTTTGTCAATGAAAAGAATACAAAATCCATTCAATTTCATTGTTAAAATCCCCCCCACTGGAGCATACTACCTCTCAAAATGGATAGGCACGAATTTGGTGGAAGTACACATGCTTTTCCTTATAACAATGAGTCTTTACCATGAGAAAATTTATGCATTTTGAAAGGAGATCCAACCACATGAGTGAAACTTACTCTATACCGAAAATAGGTCATGACCAGGAACAGTCTCGCGAATCTCAAGATCAACGTAATCATAATGACAACAGTAGTAGAGGTAGACAACAGTCAGGCAAAGTACATACACCGCTCATTCCCTTTGCACTTGAGCTGGGTTTTTTTGCGGGTTTGCTCTGGGGATTGCTGCGCTGGCTGTTTTATACGCTGCACTTTACAGTAGTGGCGCCTGGCTTTCTGGCAGAGCCGTTTTTTAAGCATTCGTTCATGAACACCATGGCAGGTCATTTGGTAGGGCTGCTGTTTTTTATTGCATTGTCCATTGTAGCGTCATTGGTGTACACTTTGATTTTGCGCAGGTTTAATGGCCCTATACCCGGTATTATATACGGTCTGATTTGGTGGGTTGTTTTATTTGTGTTAACAGGTCCTAAGTTAGGGATGATGAACCCCCCTCATCGGTTAACATGGAATTCCATATATACGGAAGTTTGTGTATTTATACTGTGGGGACTATTTATCGGATATACCGTTGCAGTCGAGTATACGGATGAAAGAATGCGCGAGCCTGAGAAGGCTGGGGGCAGAACGTAACAAAAACTTCTCAAGCGCCTATCCCCTGTGTTAAAATAGCATTTGGTTATTTGACAGAGGGGAGCGGAATGAAGATGAAGAATGACCGGGTGCTAAAGTTGCGGCAGGCGCTGGGCGAGCATAATCTGCGGGCTATGCTGATTACTAGCCCTGTCAATCGTCGATATTTGACAGGCTTCACAGGTTCAGCGGGTTATGTGCTGATTACAGAATCCCATAGTTATTTGCTGACTGACTTTCGTTATATGACACAAGCGACCGAACAAGCCCAAGGCTTTACGGTAGTGCAGCACGCTGCGCAGGTCATGGAAACAGTAAAAGAATTGCTGTCCTCCCATCAGATTAGCGAAACAGGCTTTGAGCAGGATGATGTAACTGTTGCGACACATAAAGCTTACAGCGAAGATTTGTCACCTATTAAGCTGGTTCCGGTATCGGGCATTGTGGAAAAGCTGCGGGTGTACAAGGATGCGGAAGAGCTGGAAGTGATGCAACGGGCAGCGGATTTGGCAGATGCTACATTTGCACACATTTTACCTTACATCAAACCAGGAGTCAGCGAGCGTGAGCTGGATCTGGAAATGGAATTCTTCATGCGCAAGCAGGGAGCTACTTCTTCTTCATTTGACACGATTGTGGCATCCGGAGTTCGTTCGGCATTGCCTCATGGAGTAGCCAGTGCAAAGTTAGTACAAGCAGGTGAGCTGATTACGTTTGATTTTGGTGCGTTGCTGGATGGCTATTGCTCCGATTTGACCCGTACAGTGGCTACACAAGGGGATTTGGCGCCTCAGTTGCGCGAGATCTATGATATTGTACTTAAGGCGCAGCTTCATGCACTCGAACATATTAAGCCGGGCATGACAGGCCGTGAAGCGGATGCGTTGACCCGGGATATTATTGCGAGCCATGGCTATGGAGACAATTTCGGACACAGTACAGGTCATGGTCTGGGTCTTGAAGTGCATGAATCTACACGTCTGTCGAAGGCAAGTGATGATATTCTGGAGCCGGGCATGGTTGTAACGGTCGAACCAGGTATCTATGTGCCTGGATTGGGCGGTGTACGGATCGAGGATGATATCGTTATTACAGATAGCGGCATCAAAGTATTAACGCATTCGAGCAAAGAATTTACAGTCGTTTAATAACGATAACAGTCCTGTAGGAGGGGTATTTTAGTGATTAACGTTAATGATTTTAAAACAGGTTTGACCGTTGAGGTAGACGGAGATATTTTTACAGTTCTGGATTTTCAACACGTAAAACCAGGTAAAGGCGCAGCATTCGTACGCTCCAAGTTGAAAAACCTGCGTAACGGTAATACGGTTGAACGTACATTCCGTGCGGGTGAAACAATTGGCCGGGCGCAAATCGAAAATCGTGGTGTATCTTATCTGTATGCTAGTGCAGACGATCACACATTCATGGACAACGAAACATATGATCAATTTACATTGTCCAGCGATCAACTGAAATGGGAGCTTAACTTCCTGAAAGAAAACATGAATGTAAACATCATAAGCTACAACGGAGAAATCCTGGGTATCAACCTGCCTACCAGCGTGGAGCTCAAAGTAATTGAAACAGAACCAGGTATTAAAGGGAATACAGCTACAGGTGCAACCAAAAATGCCAAACTGGAAACAGGCTTGAATGTTCAAGTTCCTCTGTTTATTAACCAAGATGACGTATTGTTAATTGATACTCGTGACGGCAAATACATGTCTCGCGCATAGAATTTACAGTTTCTGGTATCCTCTGTCCTTGTTAAGGGCAGGGGATATTTTTATATTAGGAATATTAAAAAACATTGGCTCCACACAGCACTTTCGTATTATACTGTACTAAAGTTATGCCGCAGGATGTCACGTTCAAATCGTTTGGTGCCATCTCAAGGTTACATACTGTGAGTCTGAGGGAGTGAATATCGTTGTCTTTGTATGTCATGAAATTCGGAGGCAGTTCCGTCGGTGACACGGAGCGCATGAAACGCGTGGCAAAACGCGTCGTTGAGAAACAGAGTGAAGGGCATCAATGTGTAGTGGTCGTTTCCGCAATGGGAGACACGACAGACGAATTGATTGACCAGGCTAAATTATTAAATGAGCAGTTGCCTGCACGTGAGCTGGATATGTTGATGACGACAGGCGAGCAAATTTCAATCGCATTGTTGTCGATGGCTATTCAGCAGCTGGGTCATGAAGCGGTATCGTTTACAGGATGGCAAGCTGGCTTCCGTACTGAATCTGACTTTGGTCGGGCACGGATTACGGATATTCAACCTCAGCGTGTGCTGGATGCACTGAGCAGCAACAAGATTGTTGTTGTAGCTGGTTTCCAGGGGATGTCTGCAGATGGAGATATTACTACGCTGGGACGTGGTGGTTCTGATACGACGGCCGTTGCGCTGGCGGCGGCGATTCAAGCGGATGCCTGTGAAATTTACACGGATGTGGACGGCATATATTCAACAGATCCACGAATCGTGAAGGTGGCACGTAAGCTAAAAGAAATTTCTTATGATGAGATGCTGGAATTAGCCAATTTAGGTGCGGCTGTTTTACATCCCCGTGCGGTAGAGTATGCCAAACATAACCGGGTACCGTTGATTGTGCGGTCCAGTTTTAACCATAATGAAGGAACAGTCGTAAAGGAGGATGCAGTAATGGAGCAAGGCGTTGTAGTCAGTGGAATTGCATATGATAAAAATGTAGCAAGAATCAGTATTTTGGGCGTTGCAGATATCCCTGGTGTACTGGCAAAAGTTTTCGGAACACTGGCAGCAGCCAAAATTGATGTAGACATTATTGTGCAGAGCGGGGTTGAAGCTGGAAAAGCAGATTTCTCCTTTACAGTAGCTCTGACGGATCGTGAAGCTGCCCTTAAGACACTGGAAGGTATTCGCGGAGAGCTTCCATACCGTGAAGTAACGTCTGAGGAAAATCTGGTAAAGGTATCCATTGTAGGTGCGGGAATGGTTAGCCACCCGGGTGTTGCAGCGCAAATGTTTGCCGTGCTGGCCGAGCAAGGCGTTAGCATTAAAATGGTAAGCACATCCGAAATCAAGGTATCGTGTGTAATTGAAGCTGGAAAGCTTCATGAGGTTATTCAAGCGTTGCATACAGCTTATAATCTGGATACCGAGGAGCAAGCGTTTGTGGGCGGACCTAAAGACCGTCGTTAATAACATCAAATGATTTAGGGAAACGCTATGACGGGGAAAGGTCGATATATTATACGCTCCCTAGTTATAGATGGATAAATCATAGAATACAGCAGTAGGTTAAGAGGTTGTTCCATCAGTGAGAGTCAGACTGTGGAGCAGCCTCTTTTTGCTCTAAATCTAGCGTTTTTATTTAAGGGTATCCCTTAGCCGCCAAGGCTTAGAGGGAGCCTTTTTTTATTATATAAAGCAGGGAAAGGGGCTTGAATGAGCGGGGGAAAGGTCCGCTGAGCGTGGATAGGAGTGAGCAAATGTTCGACTGAATTTTCAATATATTTTCGGCATAAAAAGCGAGAGTCAGCCATAGACTTGTCTTAAAGAAAAAGGACAACTGTGAGGGGGCGGCACTGGTATGGAATGGCTGGAGTTATTTCCGGAACCGTTGCACGGTATACTCGGAAGGCTTCCAGAAACCGTATTTAAGCAACTGGAAGAAATCCGGATCCGGGAAGGAAGGCCGCTGGAAGTTAATGCGAATGGTGATCATCATTTTGTAACGACTGCTGGTCGGCTGACTTTGAATCCTGTTGAAGCCTATAAGCCTAACCGCGAGGATACCCACCGATTACTGGATTTTATCAGTAATCATTCCCTGTACACCATGGAAGAGGAGCTTCGCAAAGGGTTTATTACGATCCCTGGCGGTCATCGTATTGGCTTGGCAGGGAGAACCGTGCTCAACCGAGGGCGAGTAGAGCATTTGCGAGATATAAGCAGCTTTAATGTACGAATTGCTCGGGCCATTCCTGGCATAGCTGATCGGATATTGCCTTATGTAGCGGATCGAAAATCTGGAATGATACGGCATACGCTCATCTTGTCACCGCCTCAGCATGGCAAGACGACGTTGCTTAGGGACTTGGCTCGGCAACTGAGTTACGGAGGGATGAAAAGCAACGGAGGGCGACGAAATGGACTTAAGGTGGGCATTATAGATGAACGCTCTGAGATTGCTGGCAGTCACAAGGGCATCCCCGGTTTTGATGTCGGACCTCGCACCGATATATTGGACGGATGCCCGAAAGCAGAGGGCATGATGATGATGATTCGCTCGATGTCACCGGATGTCCTGATTGTTGATGAAATCGGGCGGCCAGAAGATGCAGAGGCGGTGCGTGAAGCACTTCACGCAGGCATCGCAGTCATTGCTTCCGCACATGGTCGCGATGTGGCTGAAATGGCGAGCCGATCTGCCTTTGCTGGATTAGCTACAGGACAGGAGCTGTTCCAGCTCTACGTCATGCTGGAACGGACGAGCCGGGGTGTCTCTTTTCGCCTGGCAGATGCCAAGCAGCGCAGGCTGACACTGCCTGGGGAAGGGCAGAACGGGGGCATCTCCTATGCTTAAGTTGCTGGGAGCTGTCTTGGTTATACTAGCCACCACACTGGCAGGCTGGCAGCGGGCAAGGCAATTTGCCATGAGGCCGCGGCAAATCAGAGAGTTAATTCTCGCACTGCAAAGACTGACCACCGAGGTTTCTTACGGGGTGTCTCCGTTACCAGATGCTTTCGCCAAGACAGGAGAGCCCTTGCGAGAGCCGCTGCGCTCTCTGTTTCAGCAAGCCTCACGCTGGATGCACCCCTCGTTTGGCCTGACCGCCAGAGAAAGCTTGCATAAAGCGATTGAAGTCTCGTGGAGCCGTTCCTCTATGAAGCAGGCCGAGAAGGAAGCGATGCGTCAGCTTGCTTACAGCCTTGGAACCAGCGACCGTGAGGACCAGATCAAGCACATTGCGCTGACCATCCAGCAGTTATCCCATGAAGAAGCGCAGGCGCAGGCAGATCAGGTGAGATACGAGCGTATGAGCAGAAGCCTGGGACTGCTGATCGGAGCATTGATCGTCATTTTGATCTATTAGCGGGGTGCTCGAATGAATTTAGAAGTGAACGCAATTTTCCAGATTGCCGGAATTGGCATTATTATCGCTATGATTCATACCGTACTAAAGCAAATGGGCAAGGAAGACATGGCCCATTGGGTGACGGTCATCGGTTTCGTTGTAGTGCTGTTCATGGTGGTGCGAATGCTGGATAACCTTCTGCAAGAGATCAAATCTATTTTTCTTTTTCAGTAGGTGAACACATGGAAATTATTCAAGTGGTGGGCTTCGCCCTCGTTGCCACAGTCCTCATCTTAGTTATCAAGGAACAGAAGCCGATGTTTGCCTTTTTGATTGCAACAGCTGCGGGAATCGTCATTTTTTTGCTGCTGATTGGCAAGATCGGATCTGTGGTTGCCGTGCTGGAGCGACTGGCCAGGTCTTCAGGCATGGACATGATTTATTTTAAAACCGTATTAAAAATAATCGGTATCGCTTATATTGCTGAATTTGGAGCACAGATCGTACGGGATGCGGGACAAGACGGTATTGCTTCCAAGATAGAGCTTACTGGAAAGGTACTCATCATGGTACTCGCAATCCCGATTATCAGCATTATTATTGATACCATTCTGAAGCTGATGCCCGCCTGAGGGGGTGATGCCATGAAAAGGCTGGGGGGCATGCCGAATCTCAAAGTTATTGTGATTTTGCTGCTATGTCTCTGGTGCGCCTCGGCTGCGGTCCTCTTCGCAGATACACCTACAAACGAATGGATCAGACAACAGGCGGAGCAAATGCCCAAAGATGATGTTGAACATTATTGGGACGGACTCATGAAGCAATACGGCGGATTTTTCCCTGACCAGAAAACGCCTTCTTTCATGGACATGCTGCTTCCGGGTGGTGAAGGATTCACCATAAAAGGTGTGTTGATGGCTATAGCTGATTTTTTCATCCATGAAATCCGGGTGAATGCCAAGCTGCTCGTCACCATCGTCATGCTCAGCATTATGAGTATGGTGCTGGAAACGCTGCAAAGCGCTTTTGAAAGCAAGCAGGTCAGCAAAGTTGCCTACGCTATCGTGTACATGGTCATTATCATTTTGGCGATTAATAGCTTTAGTGTAGCGATTGGTTATGCCAAAGAAGCAATTGACAGCATGATTCATTTCATGATGGCGATGTTGCCCTTGCTGTTTACCATGTTGGCCTCGATGGGTAACGTTGTCACAGTTTCGGTGACCCACCCGCTGATTGTATTTATGATCAACACGGTCGGAACAGTCATTCATACGCTTGTTTTCCCGCTGCTTTTCTTCTCGGCTGTGCTGTACTTGGTCAACTCGCTCACGGGCAAATACAAGCTGACCCAGTTAGCTGACCTACTGCGGAACGCTGGTGTTGCCGTGCTGGGAGTGCTTCTGACTATTTTTCTAGGAGTCATTTCGGTACAGGGATTAACCTCTTCGGTTACTGACGGATTAACAATCCGTACAGCTAAATATATTACAGGTAGCTTTGTTCCAGTGGTAGGCAAGGCGCTGGCAGATGCAACTGATACGGTCATTTCGGCATCACTGCTCGTTAAAAATGCCATCGGTCTTGTGGGAGTCATCATTATTTTGTTCCTGTGCGCTTTTCCTGCTCTCAAGATTCTGACACTAGCTCTCATTTATAAAGTGACCGCAGCAATCATGCAGCCTTTGGGAGATACGCCTATTGTGGAATGTTTGGATGCCATCGGCAAGAGTATGATTTATGTTTTTGCGGCACTGGCGGCAGTGGGATTAATGTCCTTCCTTGCGATTACCGTCATGCTCGCAGCAGGCAATATGACGGTCATGATGAGGTGAATACATGCACATAATCCAACGAGAGGGAGGCGAGTGACGTGACCTGGCTGGGAGGCTGGCTCAAGGAACTAGTGCTAATCGTGCTGCTGGCTTCTTTTGTCGATATGATCTTACCGAGCCGATCTATGGAAAGGTATGTCAAACTCGTACTCAGCCTGCTTGTTTTGCTGACATTGCTATCTCCGATTGTGCGCTTGCTGAGCAGCAGTCCCTCAGAGGTTCTGGGGCGAGCATTGGATCTGCAACGCCAGGCAGAGACAGGTAACAGGGAACCGACATTGGAGGAAATCTTAGCCAAAGGCAACAAGCTAAAGCAACAGCAGGAACAAAGCTCCTTGCAATGGGCAGGCAAAGAGGTAGCTAAGGAAATGAAAGGGCAATTGGAGCAGTACACTGGGTTAGCAATTCAGTCGGTCCAGGTGACCCTTGCGCAGATTCAGCAGAAAGAATCGGGGCTAGAGGCAGGAACGGGTGTTCAGTCAGTAGTGGTCAAATTGGCGGAGCAGAAGGCAGAAAAAGAAAAAAACACAAACGTCCCGCCGGATACAGATATCAAGCCGGTTATCGTGGAGCCTGTAGCTGAAAAGACAGTGAATATTCGTGTAGAGCCGACACAGTCAAAAACCTCTAATCATAATGAAGGAACGCGAGAAGATGATCGTAGTCCTGACGAAACCACAGAGGATGGCAAACCTGCGGATCAGAAAGCTTTTGGCTTAATCACAGGCATTCTACGTGAAAAATGGGGGATCGACAGCACACATGTTCAGGTGATTAATTCGCAGGAAGGAACACATGAATGGTAACAGGAGGTGAACCGAAATGGGTAAATGGAGGAAAAAGCTGGAGCAATGGATGGGTGGAGGGGGAGACGGAGCGAAAAAGTTCAATTCATTTCGTTGGCTACTTATTCTTGGCCTTATCGGTGTAGCGATCATGCTCTTTAATTCATTCGTTAATGTGAAAAAAGTCGACCCGGAAAACGTAGGGAGAGAACCGCCTGGCGTAATGAAAAATGAACCTGCGTTAGAAACAACGGTAGGTGAGGACAGTTCCTTTGCCGGAATCGAGAAGGCTTTTGAGGACAATATGAAACAGATGCTGGAGCAGATTGTTGGCGTAGGAACCGTCGATGTCATGGTTACGGTAGACTCTACCGAAGAAGTGATCGTTCAACGGAATGTGAAGGACATGCAGGAAGAAAATAACGAGACGGACGCCAATGGTGGACAAAGGCACACTACTCAATATACACGCGATGGTGAGATTGTCACCTATGAATCATCGGGCGGTCAGCACACTCCGATTGTTACCAAAAAAGTAAAACCACAGGTAAGGGGAGTGCTTGTGGTGGCTATGGGGGCAGAAAACCCTACCGTGAAGCAACTCATTGTAGATGCTGTGCAGAAGGGACTGAACGTACCTTCATACAAAATATCAGTCGTTCCGCGTAAGCAGGGATAATATGGAATTTAAGAACAAAGAAGTTAATATTGCAAACCACTTATGAATATGGAGGACAGAACATGAATAATAAAAGACAAACCGTTTGGCTGGTGTCCATGCTGAGTTTAATGGTGGTACTGTCTGCATATTATTTGTTTACGGAGGACTCTAGTCCGGCGAATCCGCCCGTGGCAGACAGCGAGCAGGTGAGCAAGGTTAAACAGGATGCTGCCCAGGAAGCAACGTCAAAGGCAGAAGAACAAATGAACGAACTGAAAGTAAATGAAGTGGTAACCAATGGAGAAGTAACTGACGGAACAGCAGGGACTTCCACAAAGGACACGGCTTCTACAACTGATCCAGCAACAGAATCATCAAAAGCCGGTAAAGACACAGCCGCCGCCCCTGCTACTGAATCGACTGCATCCGATCAAAACACAACTACAGCTAAGACAGACACGACAGCTAAAAGTGATGACAAAGCAGCTTCTAGCGCCAAAACCGACAAGCAGGTACTTGATCAAGTAGCAAACGAACAAGCAGCCCAACCAACAGCGGCAGCTGTGATTGACAACTATTTGCTGGAGCGGGATGTGGAAAATCAAAAGAAAAATGACGAGCTGACTACGGCAATGAATGATAGTACACCTCAGAAAGCTGCAGAGGCGCAAAAGGAATTACATGTACTTGAAGATAAACAGGCCAAAATTACCGGTATCGAAGAAGAGCTACAGCAGCAATTCGCCAATGCAGTCGTCCGCGAGGAAGATGCTGATAAATACAAAGTAGTGGTTCTGAGTGAAAAATTGGATGCTAAGCAAGCGGTAACGATTGTCGATAAAGTCATGAAGGAATTAAACGTTACGCAGGACAAGATCAGTGTCCAGTATGTTACACAATAAGACAAAAAACGCGAAAAAGCCCGGATTTCTGCACAATCCCGGGCTCTTTCTATTTTTAATGATTGTGATATAATACATAAAGCTGTTTCAAAAATGTTATCAGCAACCGGCAAAATGCTGAAGGAGTGATTAATAGAGATGTTTAAATTAAGCGAGATTAAGGAATTGATCAAGCTGGTGGATGAAACGTCTGTGCATGAGCTTGAAATTGAAAATGAAGGAACTCGCCTCATGATCCGTAAACCGGGCAAAAGCGAGATCGTTACGGTACAGGCTCCTGTAACAGCACCTGCTTATACAATGGCGCCACAAGCTGCAATTCCGAATCCACAAGCACAGTCCGATGTTGGACATGCAACTGCTGGGGAACCGAAGGAATATGCAAGCAATCTACATAAAATCGTATCTCCGATGGTGGGCACTTTCTATAGTTCTTCATCCCCGGATACGGCCCCGTATGTGAGTATCGGCAGTAAAGTAGGCGATAAAACAACGGTATGTATTATTGAAGCGATGAAGTTGATGAACGAGTTGGAAGCTGAAGTAAAGGGCGAAATTGTAGAAATTTTGGCCGAAAACGGACAGTTGGTTGAGTATGGCCAGCCATTGTTCCTTGTGAAACCGGAGTAAAAAGCTTGTTTGTCCCTTTTTATGAGGGTTCGGCAAGACTGCTCCCAGGGAGGATAAAGTCATGACATTTCAAAAAGTATTGATCGCGAACCGTGGAGAAATTGCAGTTCGTATCATTCGCGCTTGCCGCGAAATGAATATTTCGACAGTTGCCGTTTATTCGGAAGCTGACAAGGATTCGTTACATGTGCGTCTCGCAGATGAGGCTTACTGTATCGGACCGACGTTGTCTAAGGACAGCTACCTTAATTTTACGAACCTGATGAGTGTTGCTACATTAACTGAATGTGATGCCATTCATCCAGGTTACGGATTTTTGGCGGAAAATGCAGACTTCGCTGAAATTTGCGAATCGTGCAATATTACGTTTATCGGACCTTCTCCTGAAGCAATTAACAAAATGGGAGACAAGGCTGTAGCCAAGCAGACCATGAAGGATGCCGGGGTTCCGGTTATTCCAGGTTCAGACGGACTGGTTGAGGATGTGCAGGATGCAATCAGCATCGCACGCGATATCGGATATCCGGTCATTATCAAGGCCACAGCAGGTGGTGGTGGTAAAGGTATTCGTATCGCCGAAGATGAGGATAACCTTATTCAACAAATCACTACTGCTCAGCAGGAAGCGCAAAAGGCCTTTGGCAATGCGGGTGTGTATCTGGAAAAATATTTGACCGGTATGAAACACGTGGAAATACAGATCATCGCGGACAAGCATGGTAATGTTGCCTATTTGGGCGAACGGGACTGCTCTGTACAGCGTCGTCGTCAGAAGTTGTTGGAGGAAGCACCATGTCCAGTACTTTCGCAGGATGTTCGTGAAGAAATGGGACAGGCAGCTGTTCGTGCAGCTTTGGCCGTTCAATACTCTGGCGCAGGTACGCTTGAATTTTTGCTTGGCCCGGACAATAAATTCTATTTCATGGAAATGAACACACGTATTCAGGTAGAACATCCAGTAACAGAAATGATTACCGGTGTAGACCTGATTAAAGAAATGATTTCGGTCGCTGAAGGGCATCCGCTTTCCTTTACTCAGGAAGAAGTCACGATTAATGGCTGGGCAATAGAATGCCGCATTAACGCTGAGGACCCGGATCGTAATTTTATGCCTGCACCGGGTAAAATCGGATTTTATCTGCCTCCAGGCGGTCCTGGAGTACGGGTAGACAGCGCTGCTTATCCAGGTTATAGCATTCCTCCTTATTATGACTCTATGATTGCCAAGCTGATTGTATGGGCGCCTACACGGCAGGAGGCGATTGCCAAAATGAAGCGGGCTTTAGCTGAGTTTGCTATTGAGGGCATACCCACAACGATTTCTTTTCACCAGCGCTTGCTAGAGCATCCGACCTTTATTGAAGGCGATTTTGATATTAAATTTTTGGAGGAAAACGAAGTTTAATCGGTATATTTCCTCAGTTTGTCATAATGAACGCCAAATGATATAGTATGGATAATAAGTGAGCATGTCTGCTTTGATATCCAAAGCTGGAATGAAACTTATTTTGACCGAAAGGTGTTGAAGGTATGAGCACAGTGCCAACCGAATTCGAACGTACAGAAATTGGGGAAATTCAAATTGCCCCGGAAGTTATTGAAGTCATTGCCGGACTGGCTACCGTTGAAGTACCAGGTGTAGCGGGAATGAGTGGCGGATTTGCTGGCGGATTTGCCGAACTGCTAGGCCGCAAAAATTTATCTAAAGGTGTAAAAGTGGAAGTCGGACAGCGTGAAGCTGCTGTAGACGTCTCCGTCATTATTGAGTATGGTAACCGTCTGCCTGAGGTGGCTGCTGCTATTCAGCATAATGTTAAGCGTTCCATTGAAAACATGACAGGTCTTAACGTGGTAGAAGTGAACGTGCAAATTCATGATGTTCAATTCAAAAATGCTGAAAAAGTAGAAGAGCCGGAAGTGCTGGGCGCCGGACGGGTTAAATAGAGCGATACTTTGTACAAACCCCCGACCCTTATGGGTCGAGGGTTTACTCTAATTTAAGGAGGCTGTGCGTTTCGTGGCTAAAGTTATGGACAGACTTCTGCTGTTTTTGTACAGCTTAAGTATCGGAATTATTTCCATTCTCGCCATCCTCCTCCTGAGCGGGGCCATTCCGTATGTTTTAAGCATTGAGGATGAGCGAGTGGTGTGGTTTACCAGCTTGATTATTGCAGGAGTTCTGTTGTTATTGAGTCTTCGGTTTTTTTATATCTCTATTCGACGGAACCAAACCGTACAGCATTCTATTGATCAGCGAACCGAATATGGAGACATTCAGATTTCGGTGGATACCATCGAAAACCTGTGCCTCAAAGCGGCTTCCCGATTTCGCGGGATGCAGGATCTGAAAGCACGCGTTCGTGTGTTGGAATCGGGACTTGATATTACGATTCGGGCGATTGTTGACGGGGAAAGCTCCATTCCGGTGTTAACCTCCGAGGTACAAAAGGGGGTACACGACCATGTGGAAGAAATTACAGGAATTCCAGTATCCAATGTGTCGGTGTACATCGCTAATGTTTCTCAGTCACCAAGCTTTAAGAGTCGTGTGGAATAGAGGTGATTTTCCCTGATGCCCTGGAAAGAAATATGGGGAAGTTACAAGGGCCGGATCATGGGGATCACGGCCGGTATTTTTTTCGGTTTTATTTATTTGTGGGCAGGCTTTTGGAATATGTTGTTCTTTGCATTGATGGTGTTCATCGGATATACGCTAGGAAGACGTAGCGATTCAGCGCTTGGTTCATTCCTCCCTTGGAAAGAATGGAGCGAATGGTTGTCGCAACGTTGGCGTCCTTTTAAATGAACCCTGTGATACGTGTTCTCCAAAATACAGCTGTAGCTTATTTGCGCCCAACGGTTTTGGAGGATGCGTTCACAGGTTTTTTTGTGGAAATTGGTTAGAATGAAAAATAGATATAGGCAAGCGTAGGAGGCAGGGCATGAAAAGACGTCTGGCGAGGGAATTAGCGGTACAGAGTATGTACCATATGGAAATGAATGAAGTGGATGCGGCGGCAGCTGTAGACATGCTGCTTCAGGAAGCGGCTGAGGAAAACGAAGCCGAAGTTGTGATTAAAAACGCGGAAGTGTTAAGAGCATATGTTTTGGAGCATGTGCGTGGCACATGGGAGCACAAGGAAGCTATTGACGGGCTGTTGGCGGATTACCTGAAAGGCTGGCAGATCAGCCGACTTTCACGTGTGGATCGTCAAATTTTGAGGCTTGCGGTATATGAAATGATTTTCCGCGAGGATGTTCCAGCCAAGGTAGCAGTCAATGAAGCCATTGAATTGTCGAAGCACTTTGGAACCGAGGAATCGGGTAAATTTGTTAATGGTGTGCTGGGACGAGTTATACAAGAGCTGGAGCAATTGAAAGCACGTTTTTAATTAGAGACTACTGAATCAGGTTGGGGAGTGGTTAAACATGTCAGCACCGATCATTGATGGTAAACAAATCTCTCAGGATATCCGGGCAAGCATTCAGCAAGAGGTCATTCGTTTGAAAGAACACAGCTTTCAACCCGGACTGGCTGTTGTACTGGTAGGCGAAGATCCTGCTTCTCAGGTGTATGTTAAAAATAAGGAAAAGGCGTGTCATGATCTCGGCTATTACTCTGAGGTTCATCGACTGGCGGCAGATACTTCGCAAGAAGCATTACTGAAACTGGTGGATAAGCTGAATCATCAAAGTAATATCCATGGGATATTGGTGCAACTGCCATTGCCAAAGCATATTCAGGAAAAAGCTGTCATTGACGCGATTGCAGTGGAGAAAGATGTTGACGGATTTCATCCGGTAAACGTAGGAAACCTGGTCATCGGCGATGATAGCCTACTGCCTTGTACTCCCGCTGGAGTCATTGAGTTAATCAAGCGTGCTGGAGTAGAGATAGCTGGTAAACATGCAGTTGTTATTGGTCGCAGTAATATCGTGGGCAAGCCAGTCTCTTTATTGCTGCAGCGTGAAAATGCTACGGTTACGATGTGTCACTCTCGTACAGCGAATATGGCCGAGCTCAGCAGACAAGCGGATATTTTGGTCGTTGCCATCGGTAAAGCCAATTTTATTGATGCTTCGTTCGTAAAACCAGGTGCAGTAGTTATCGATGTGGGAATGAATCGTCTGGAGAACGGAAAGCTGGCGGGTGACGTTGATTTTGAGAGCGTAAAGCAAGTGTCCGGTCCGATTACGCCTGTTCCCGGCGGAGTAGGCCCAATGACGATTACAATGCTGATGCAAAATACGCTCGTAGCGGCCAAGCGGTCGTACGGTTTGGCATAAAGGCAGCTACCTGTGGCTGAACAACAACGTATTTATTCTATAAAGGACCTGAATCGTTATATCCGGATGAAACTGGAATCCGATCAGGTGCTGTCTGATGTATGGATACGCGGGGAGATTTCTAACTTTACGCATCATTCGAGTGGTCACATGTACTTTACGCTCAAGGATGAGGGGAGCCGGATACGTTCGATTATGTTTGCGACCCATAATAGACGGCTCCCTTTCGTACCAAAAGAAGGTACGCGTGTTATCGCCCGGGGAAACGTATCCGTGTATGAACGGGATGGACAATATCAATTTTATGCGACGCAAATGCAGCCTGACGGTATAGGCAGCCTTTATTTGGCTTATGAACAACTCAAACAAAAGCTTGATGCAGAAGGGCTGTTTGATACCGCTCGCAAACGGAATCTGCCCGCTCACCCGGCAACCATCGGTGTAATTACGTCACCGACCGGAGCGGCTGTGCGTGATATTATCACCACACTTCAACGCCGATACCCGCAGGCTGGAATCGTGTTGTATCCTGTTCTTGTGCAAGGAAAGGGTGCTGCCCCCTCGATCGTTAAGGCAATTGAAGCCATGAATCGTATGCAGGAGGTTCAGGTGATGATCGTCGGACGGGGCGGTGGCTCCTTAGAAGAACTGTGGGCATTTAATGAGGAAGCGGTTGCGCGTGCCATTTACGCATCGGTCATTCCTGTCATTTCGGCTGTTGGACACGAAACGGATTTTACCATTGCCGATTTTGTGGCTGACTTACGCGCAGCGACGCCGACCGCAGCAGCTGAGCTGGCTGTGCCTCACCAGGGAGAGCTTCGGGATCAGCTGCTCCAGCGGGAGCAACGGTTGCGCAACGCCCTTAGGCAGCGGCTGGAAGCCAGTCGTGAACGCTTGCTGAGGCTTCGGCGTTCGCCAGTGCTGCTGCATCCACGCCGCTACATGCTCCAGCATGCAGAGCGGATGGATATGCTGCATCAGCGTCTGATCCGCGCAGCAGCTAACCGTTCACGCTTAAACGCAGAGAAAAATGCTCGTATGCGTCAGGTACTAGAGCGGTTTAATCCGCGCGAACAAATTCGTTCGGCGCGCAAGCAGACGGATATGGCACAACGTCAGCTGGAGTCTGCGATGCGTGCGATCACAAAAACGGGACGGCAGCAGCTGCATACCGGAATTCGTCAGCTGGATGCGCTGAGTCCGCTCAAAGTCATGGCCCGAGGCTACAGCTTGGTATACGATGAGCAGGAGAAACGGCTGATCAAGTCGCTCAAAGATGTACAACCGGGAGATTCCATCAAGATAAAAGTGAGTGACGGGCAGTTAGACTGTCAAGTATGGGGAATGAAGGAGGACGCGAAGCACGGTGGCGAATGAAGCGGAATTGAATTTTGAAGCGGCCATGGCCGCTCTAGAAGAAATTGTCGGACAACTGGAGCATGGGGACGTTCCTCTGGAGCAAGCCATTGATTTGTTCCAGCGGGGGATGAAGCTGTCTCAGCTTTGCAGCCAGAAGCTGGAACAGGTCGAACGTAAAATTGAAATGATTGTGGAAGAGGATGGAGATTTGCGCAAGAAGCCTTTCGGTGGCGGATTGGATGAAAACGGCGGTGAAGGGCTTGAATAGACTGTCGTTCAAGGAATATTTGGCTGTGACGGCAGATGCAGTTTCGTCTGCATTGACCGAGCAGTTTCCGGCGCATTGGGACATTCCAGATGTCCTTCGAGAATCTATGAACTATTCACTGACCGCAGGCGGAAAACGGCTGCGGCCTCTGCTTGTGATCGCCGCTGCGGAAGCATTTGGTGGAAGCAGGGAAGCGGCGTTGCCAGTAGCATGTGCGGTAGAAATGGTACATACGTATTCCCTCATTCACGACGATTTGCCGGCGATGGATGATGATGATTATCGGCGAGGAAAGCTGACGAATCATAAGGTATACGGCGAGGCGGTTGCTGTTCTTGCGGGCGATGCTTTGCTGACCCATGCGTTTTATTGCATCGTGCAGGCAGGTCGTCTTCACGGTGTTTCTTCCGATGCGCTATTGTCCATAGTTGAGGATTTATCCGAAATGAGCGGCGCCAGAGGTATGGTAGGTGGACAGGTCGCAGATATGTCAGGCGAGCAGGGAATGACGGGGATCAAGGAACTGGAATATATCCACCTTCATAAAACGGCTGATTTGATCATTTTCTCACTCTTGGCAGGTGGACGGATTGCTGGGGCAGACAAGAGTCAACTAGAGGCGCTTCGCTGTTTTGGACGAGATCTGGGCCTGGCCTTTCAAATTCAGGACGATATATTGGATCTCGTAGGCGATGAAAGCAAAATGGGAAAAAAAACGCAGAGTGATGTTGAACAAGAGAAGGTTACCTATCCGTATTTCATCGGTGTGGACGCATCTCTGCGACAAGTGGAGGAACTCACAGTGTCTGCCAAAAAAGTGATTGCAGAAGGTGGCATTCCCGATTCTTCGCGTTTGCTGGAGATAGCGGATTACCTGATGAAGCGTGATCATTAGTAGCATTAGAACTGGTTTGACTTGTCTGCGTTTAAGCACAGTCCAAAAGTGTGATATAATACTTGTTAACTTTACACACAAACTTGAAGGAAAGCGGGGAGATATGCGTGCTGCTTCCACACATAAAGCAACCAGGCGATCTGAAATCACTGTCGGTTGAGGAGTTGGCTTCTCTAGCCGAGGAAATCAGGAGCTTTTTGATTGAGAAGCTGTCCGTGACTGGGGGGCATCTGGCATCGAATCTGGGAGTGGTTGAGCTCACGATCGCCCTGCATTATTGCTATAACAGTCCAAAGGACAAGATGATTTATGACGTTGGGCACCAAGCCTACGTGCACAAAATATTGACAGGGCGAATGGATCGTTTTGATACACTTCGTCAGCGTGATGGACTTTGTGGTTTTGTAAAAAGAAGCGAGAGCGAGCATGATGTTTGGGAAGCTGGACACAGCAGCACTTCCCTTTCGGCTGCAATGGGGATGGCCTTGGCACGAGATTTAAAGGGCGAGGACAATAAAGTTATTGCAATGATCGGGGACGGAGCATTGACTGGGGGCATGGCCTTCGAAGCATTAAACCATATTGGTCATGAACGTAAAAATTTAATGGTCATTCTGAATGATAATGAAATGTCCATCGCCCCGAATGTAGGGGCCATGCATAATTATTTGAGCAAAATTCGCTCGGACCGTCACTATTTGCGGGCAAAGGATGAGCTGGAAGTTTTGCTGAAAAAAATACCCGCTATAGGCGGTAAACTTGCCAAATCGGCTGGCCGTGTCAAGGACAGTCTTAAATATATGATGGTGCCAGGTGTGCTGTTTGAGGAGCTGGGATTTACGTATCTTGGTCCGGTCGATGGACATGATTTGTCCAAGCTAATTGAGACTTTTCAGCAGGCTGATAACGTTACTGGCCCCGTATTAGTGCATGTCGTAACCACCAAGGGTAAAGGCTATAAACCTGCGGAGGCCGATTCGCACAAGTGGCACGGCATCAGTCCATACAAAATTGAATCAGGTCAGGTACTCAAAGCCGTGGGCAATCCGATGTATACAGAAATTTTCGGTAGAACGCTGATTGAGCTGGCTGAACAGGATGAGCGGATCATTGCGGTCACCCCTGCAATGCCTGGTGGATCAGGGCTAGTACCGTTTAGTAAAGAGTTTCCTACACGTATGATTGACGTCGGTATCGCTGAGCAGCATGCTGCAACCATGTGTGCAGCGTTAGCAATGGAAGGGATGAAGCCGGTATTTGCGGTGTATTCCACTTTTATGCAGCGTGCATATGACCAAATTGTGCACGATATTTGTCGTCATAATGCCAACGTGATGTTCGCGATTGATCGTGCTGGTTTTGTTGGTGCTGATGGTGAAACTCACCATGGCGTGTTTGATGTAGCATTCCTGCGTCATATCCCGAATCTGGTGCTTATGATGCCAAAGGATGAAAATGAGCTGCGCCATATGATGAAAACAGCACTTGACTACGAAGACGGTCCAATTGCTTATCGTTACCCACGTGTTAACGTGGTTGGTGTGCCATTGGATAATGAATTGCGGGCTATTCCCATCGGCAGTTGGGAGTTTCTGCGTAAAGGTGAGGGCTTCGCTGTAATCGCTTCAGGACCAATGCTCCAAGTGGCGACAGAGGCTGCGGAGGCGATGAAACGTGAGGGTATGCAAGTGGGCGTTGTGAATGCACGCTTCCTCAAGCCTTTGGATGAGGAGATGTTGCGTGAACTGGCCCGCCAGCATACGAAGCTGATCGTATTGGAAGAAGCTTCTGAAGCGGGAAGTTTGGGTAGCGCTGTACTGGAATTTTACGCTAAAGAAGAAATACAAGATGCACAGGTGCGCTTAATGGGGATTCCCGATCTGTTTGTGGAGCACGGCTCCATCAAAGAGCAGCGCGCTGAAGTGGGACTTACCGTTGAAGCTGTGTGCTTAAAGCTGCGTAAGTGGTCTGCTGAGCCAGCATATGGCATGGGGCAATCTGTATAGGGTAACTTAAAGTAAACAACATGATATTATAAAAAGTATGACAAGAGCAGCCTGGCTGCCTAAAGGGAGATTAACATGTCTGTTCCGAAGGAACGCATTGATGTATTGCTTGTAGAACAAGGTTTTTTTGAAAGCCGTGAAAAAGCTAAAGCCGCAATCATGGCAGGTCTAGTGTTGGCGGACAGCGAACGGATCGAGAAAGCGGGAATGAAAGTACCACGTTCCAGCGAGCTTAAAGTTAAAGGGTCGGTGCATCCGTATGTAAGCCGTGGAGGGTTGAAGCTCGAAAAGGCCATCCGTCAATTCGAGCTGGACATGAAGGGCAGGACGATGCTGGATATCGGTTCGTCAACCGGAGGCTTTACGGATTGTGCGCTTCAGCATGGAGTTGAGTACGTGTATGCCATTGATGTGGGGTATAATCAGCTGGATTGGTCACTTCGTAATGATGAACGTGTATGCGTTATGGAGAAAACAAATTTCAGATATATGACACCTGCAGATTTGGGCGGTCCTGTGCCTAATTTCGCAAGTATTGATGTTTCTTTTATTTCGTTACGAATTATTTTGCCACCGTTGCTTGCACTGCTGCATCAACCTGCTGATATTGTAGCTCTAATTAAGCCTCAATTCGAAGCTGGACGCGAAAAGGTTGGGAAATCTGGCGTGGTTCGAGATCCTGCTACGCATAAAGAAGTGCTGCAGACCATCTTGATGTTTGCACATGAGCTTGGACTTTCATTGCAAGGCTTGGCCTATTCCCCCATAACAGGTGGCGAAGGAAATATTGAATTTTTAGCGCATTGGCGTTTGAATGGGCTTCCGGCGGCAGAATCGCAGCTGGAGAAAATGGATTTCAGTCCACTGATTGAACAAACTGTTCAGGAAGCAGGTCAGACTTTTAATAATGGCCCATCGCGTAAGTGACATTCAGGGGTTCTCCATGAGTTCTGTGAACTTAAGAGAACCTCTTTTTGGTGTGAGGGATTGATTGTAGAACTCACGTTCGCCTATAATGAGATGTATAATTGCAGATATGTATTTTCATTCACACAGATGTGATGAACCCAATTGAATATCCGGTCGCAGGTACAGCGTACCTGTATGAGGAAAAGGGATTTTATATCTTGTCCTAGAATATGTCCATGAGGTGATCGGTTCATGGACACGCGATACGATACGGTTATCATCACTGTGATCGGGGTGATATTAGGGATATGGGCTTTATATAGCCTGCGTGCCTGGTTAAAAGAGCCGGGACCGCTTGTGCTAAAAACGATACCAATTAACGAGGAATTGAACGAAGGACCTGCTGTGGACCAACTAGAAGAAGCAGGGTATGAAGTGGTGGGCGGGAAAATGAAAATACCGCTTGCTTTTAAAGTGAATGGACATACCGTGTATAGCCGTTTGTTTATTGATTACGTAGCTGTACGTAACGGTTCGACATATATGGTCAAAACGTCACGCCGCAAGAAACCGATGGAGTGGAACGGTCCTGATTTACGGGACAGGCTTATGCCTTATTTGCTGCTCTATCCGGGCTGTGCGGGGGTATTGTACGTTGATACGGACGAGAAAAGTATTCGCCTTATTACATTAGTGGAAGACCTCGAAGAAGAGGAATATGAAGGTTAATCCATAGGAGGATTATATGAAGGGTCAACGACATATTAAAATCAGGGAAATTATTTCACAACATGAGATTGAAACGCAGGATGATTTAGTTGAAGCATTACGTGAGGCTGGTTTCCAGGTCACGCAGGCAACTGTATCCCGGGATATCAAAGAACTGCTGCTCATAAAGGTTCCAATGGACGACGGCAGATATAAATATTCGATGCCTTCAGACCAGCGCTACAATCCGACGCAGAAACTGAAACGTACATTGGTTGACAACTTTTTGCATATTGACTACACAACCAATCTGATTGTGATGAAGTGCCTGCCAGGAACAGCTAACTCGATTGCTGCTTTATTAGATAATATTGAATGGTCTGAGGTCATGGGTACGATCAGCGGGGATGACACCATTTTGATTATCTGCCGATCGGAAGAAAATAGCGAAACTATCGTGAATCGTCTTATGGGCTACATTTCCTAATTATAAAGTACGCATATTAGGCGTTTTAATTTGTACATCATAGAGGTGAAAGAACGATGCTGGTCACTTTGTCTATACGGAATTTGGCAGTCGTAGAAGCTGTCGATGTTCATTTTTATAAAGGATTTCATGTATTGAGCGGAGAAACTGGTGCTGGTAAATCCATTATTATCGACGCACTTGGGCTGATTGCGGGCGGCAGGGGATCTGCTGACCTAGTGCGTTACGGTTGTGATAAAGCTGAAATGGAAGCCTTGTTTGAATTGCCGGTCAAACATCCCGTTTGGAATACGTTGGAGGAACAAGGGATTAAGGCTAATCCAGAAGAGCATTTGCTGATTCGTCGAGAACTTACAGTTCAGGGGAAAAGCTCATCTCGAATTAACGGTCAGATGGTTAATTTAACGATGCTGCGTGAGGTAGGTGAGCAACTCGTTAATATCCACGGGCAGCATGAGCATCAAAGCTTGCTGCGTGCGGATCGCCATCTTGCGCTGCTGGATACGTTCGGTGACTCGGTCATTGGTCCAGTCAAAGCGCTTTACCGGGAGCGCTACAATGCTTTTGTCAAAGCGGAAAAAGAAGTAAGAGAATTGCAAAGCTCCAGTCAAAAGGCTTATCAGCTATTGGACATGTATCGCTTCCAATTGGAAGAGATCGCTGCGGCGGAGTTAAAATTGGGTGAAGATGAATTATTGGCAGAGGAACGGGTCAAGCTATCCCATAGTGAGAAAATGATGGATGGAGTATCAGGAGCATACGAGCTGTTAAGTGGCAGAGGTGGTCTGGATACGGTCAATAACGTGTTGTCCAGATTAAATGATGTTCAGAGCTACGACAGTAAAAGCCTTCAGCCCATTGCGGAGCAGATTCAATCTGCTTTCTATCAGTTGGAGGATGCAGCGTTTCAATTACGCTCTTATCGTGAGGATATTGAATTTAATCCGGGCAAGCTGCATGAGGTGGAGCAACGTTTGAATCAAATTACCGGATTACAGCGAAAATATGGTGATAGTATAGAGCAGATTTTGGAATACTATAGCCGTATTGAGCAGGAAACCGATCTGTTGGAAAATAAAGATGAGCGGCTGGAGCAACTCATTGCAAAGCGGGATGAGTTGCTTTCGGATTTGCTGGAGATTGCTGAAGAGCTTACAGAAGCACGTGAAATTTGTGCTGAAGAGCTTGCAGAGCAAGTAGAACAGGAATTAAAAGATCTTCAAATGGAAAGAACGTCACTCAAGGTGCGTATTGATCCAATTGAGGATCCACGTGGATATGAATATAAAGGTCTAAAGGTACGACCTACCAAGCAAGGGATAGATAATGCGGAATTTCTGATTTCGCCCAATCCAGGTGAGCCACTTCGCCCACTCGGTAAAATTGCTTCTGGTGGTGAGTTATCACGTATCATGTTGGCAATGAAAAGTATTTTTGCGCGTCATGATCAAATTCCGGTGCTCATTTTTGACGAGGTGGATACCGGGGTAAGTGGTCGTGCAGCTCAGTCCATAGCCGAGAAGCTTTATCGTTTGTCTTCCGTATGTCAGGTGTTTTCCATTACTCATTTGCCGCAGGTGGCGTGTATGGCAGATCATCAGTACCTGATTGAGAAAAATGTTCATGACGGACGGACCATGACTCAAATTGAGGGACTAACGGAGGAAGGTCGTGTTAAGGAATTGGCGCGGATGCTGGGCGGGGTAGAAATTACCGAAAAAACATTGCATCACGCACAGGAAATGCTGAATTTGGCGGAAGGAAAGAAAGCCTGAAAAGAGCGGCTGGCGTAATGATTAACAGTTATAAAAGCCTGGGGGCAAGGTTACCTTATAGGTACGCAATTGGCGACCACCTTTACTCGTCAAGCGAAAGAAGCAAAGGGAGCGTGACAGCCATTGAATTTTTACTCCAGGATCAAATTGCTCGGTCTTTTGCTTGTTTTTCTTATGTGTTCTCTCGGTAACGCTCATCATGTGCAAGCAGCGCTGCCTCTACAAGCTTCTTTGGATTTGTTCGGCACTAAAAGCATGCAAACAACCCAAGAAAGCGTGGTCCCCGATTTGAAAGTATACCCAGGGGGGCAGACGATCGGGGTCAAAGTAAAATCTTCAGGAGTGCTTGTCGTAGGTCACCATATCATTCAGGAAAGCAATGATCGTAAGGTGTCACCTGGTGAGAATGCTGGTATTCGCCTAGGGGACCGGATTACACACATGAACGGCAAACCCCTCAATAGTCTCGCCAGGGTAGCTGAAGCCGTGGACGAGGCAGGTAAAAACAAAAAGCCGCTGAACATCACGCTTTGTCGAGGTGAGCAGACGATTTCCACCAAGTTAACCCCAGCATATGATCAAGATGATAAAGCGTGGCGGCTTGGGTTGTATATTAGAGACTCGGCTGCAGGCGTAGGTACATTAACGTTTTATGCACCGGACCAGGGGGTTTACGGGGCTTTGGGTCATGTAATTACCGATATGAATACTCAAACTCCCATTGTTGTGGGTAGTGGAGAGATTGTGCAATCCAATGTGACGTCAATTGCGAAGAGCCAGAGTGGGGAACCCGGAGAAAAACGTGCTCATTTTCTCAAAGATCATCGGATCTTAGGAAATATTGAACGAAATACGAGCTTCGGAATATTTGGGAAAATGTCAGATGAGCCGCAGAATGGATTGTATTCGGCGCCCATTCCGGTGGGACTTGCGAATGAAGTAAAAGAAGGACCGGCAGAAATATTGACTGTATTGGAAGGTCAACAAATTCAGCGTTTTCAGGCAGAAATTGTACACATTTCTCAGCAGGATAAACCGGCAACCAAAGGGCTTGTGATTCGGGTTGTAGATCCTAAGCTATTAGATAAGACCGGCGGAATCGTGCAAGGAATGAGTGGGAGTCCGATTATCCAAAATGGTAAGCTGATCGGAGCTGTAACACATGTATTCGTTAATGATCCTAAATCAGGTTACGGATGTTTTATCGAATGGATGTTGCGTGATGCAGGAATCATGCATAATAAATTGAGCTTGAAGTCATCCTCTAATCTTAAGGCGAGCTAGTGGCCTTAAGATTTTTTTGTCGAAAAGCAGGGGAATAACTCAGAATTGCAAGATAAAAATTCAATTATAATTGAATTAATAAAAAAAATAAATAAAAATAATTTTCGACAGAAGGAATTCATAATTCGATGTCGAAATCATATACTCCGACAAGAAATATTTATTTAATGCAAACAGATGTCCCAATGGAATAACACTCAATAAGGAGGAAGTACATTGCAAAAAATTGAGGTATTGTTGGCTGATGACAACCGGGAATTTACGAATTTGCTTGCTGAATATATTTCCGATCAGGAGGATATGGAAGTTACAGGAATCGCCTTCAACGGTGAAGAAGTACTCCAACGCATCGCAGAATCCCGCAACATACCTGATGTACTTATTTTAGATATTATTATGCCTCATCTGGATGGTCTCGGTGTATTGGAGCGTTTAAGAGAAATGAACCTGACTCCACAACCGAAAATCATTATGCTGACTGCATTCGGTCAAGAAAATATTACACAGAGGGCCGTTCAACTCGGGGCATCTTATTATATTTTGAAGCCGTTTGACATGGAAGTGCTTGCTAACCGTATACGCCAATTGGTAGGACCGCAATTAGTCAGCAATAGCCCGGTAACCGTTTCATCCATGCGGTCCAACGTTGTGCCTATGGGTAAGACGAAAAACCTGGATGCCAGCATCACGGCTATCATCCATGAGATTGGCGTACCAGCTCACATCAAGGGCTATCAATATCTACGCGAAGCCATTACGATGGTGTACAATAATATCGAAATATTGGGAGCCATCACCAAAACCCTATATCCCGCAATTGCCGAAAAGTTCAAAACGACGGCATCTCGCGTAGAACGCGCCATTCGCCATGCCATCGAGGTAGCATGGACCCGTGGAAATATCGACAGCATCTCCCACCTGTTCGGTTACACTATCAATATCAGCAAGTCCAAACCAACCAACTCAGAATTTATAGCGATGGTCGCAGACAAGCTGCGGATTGAGAATAAGGTGTCCTGAAACTCTGATGAGCAGGCGTGGTAAGGCTTGAGCCTGAAGGTGAAACCAACCAATTCTTCATTTTGCTCTGAAGGTTTGGCAGTGAAAACCAATAATATATTTACGAGTATATGTATGAATCCATCAATTGATTGGTCAAGTAATTTGGCAAATCAGGAGGTGGATTTTTTATGTTTTCGGAGATTACATTCCAAATTGAGAATTTTATGCTGTATTGTACAAGCCGTAATCTTGCAAAAAGAACATTAGCCAGCTACGAGCAAACACTAAAATTATTTGCAGTGTATCTGGAACGAGAACATCAGACTACAGATTTTAAAGAGGTGGGAAGCGGACATATCCGAATGTACGTAAAGTATGTGCAAGATAGGGGGAAATACTCGGTTGTTTCGAGAGAGGAATCAAGAAACTCAAATCATCCTGAGTTAAGAGGTGATTATAATAAGCCTGTATCAGCAACGACAATTGCGAATTATGTTCGGAATATCAAAGTGTTTTTTAATTGGTTGCATACTATTGAGAGGGAGATACAAAAAAATCCAGTTGGACAAATAGCACTTCCAAAAGTTGAGAGAAAGCAAAAGCACACATTAAGTGAATCGGAGATTGTTTTGATTTTACGACAATTCGATACTACAAAATTCCATGGTTATCGCAATTGGATGATCTTCCGTCTGCTACTCGATACTGGAATGCGAATTAATGAATGTGTAAATTTGGAACCGAAACACATTGACTTTAATAAACGAGCAATCCTTATAGTCAAACCCAAAAATAAGCAGCAAAGATTCGTTTACTTTTCATCAAAATTGAGTATAGAGCTGAAAAATTGGCTGAAACATCGTGATCGCTATAAAGAGTCGCATTGGTTATTTCCCACAACCAAGGGTACGCAGTTGGATGTACGAAACTATGAATATGCGCTAAGACAAGCTGGTAAGACTATCGGGTTAAATGTACATCCTCATCAGTTAAGGAATAATTATGCGAAGTACTATATTTTGGCAGGTGGTGATTGGTTTACTTTGAGTCGTATCTTAGGTCATGCTTCTGTGGAGACTACGCAAAAAGCATACCTCGACTTCACTGATGATGAGGTGAGGGGAAAAGCTCAACTCCATAGTCCACTGAATACACTTAAAATTTAACAAGAGTGGAGAAGTAGGAAGAGAATTTTAACAATATCGCCGCCAAATATGAGGAACTCGTCTTAATAGAGGAATAACTACTCAAACAAGCAAAAGTATGTGAGGACATGATAGGACACTGCATACGGGATGCTGTAACCAGTGGACAGGTCGCAATGGTATAGTATTCTTCTTAACAATGGATTTGGAAAGTTTATTCTAGAGAAAAAAACTGCAACTATGAATTATGAAATGAGTTTAAAAGATTACGAATATCAGCAGGAGAGGATAGTAAACAAGATAAGCTCAAAAGAGAGCGTTAAGCCAACACAGATTAAAGTTACGGGGATTTTGAGACTTCCCTGATTATAACGTGAATAACAGCCTTAAAACAAATGCGAGAGCTTATAACAGATATATATGTTCAATGTACAACGTATTGATACCAGTTCATCAGCTATACATTAACAATAGTTGAAATTGAAAGGTAATAAGATATCCTTCTAAAGGAGTACGATAGGGTAAATTTGCTGTCACCGAGCACTCGTTAAGTAAAAAAAATACATTTATCATTTTTGTTTACAGTAATTCCCAATTTAACTGAATAATAATAAGAAAGAACCTGTTTCCCCTAAAGAAAATATTATATATTATTCTTGCAAGATACAAACGTTGGAGGAGGAGTAAACGGTTTAATTTATACACAATGCTATCGAGAAGTTTAGAGAATCTATTGTAAAAATTATTAGATTAATTGGTAATTTTGATTCTGAATTTTATTTCTTAAAGGAGATGTTAAATGTGAGAAAATTTCAGAAAATATCATTCTCTACTTTTGCTTCTTTGATGATGATCTTAACACCTATACAGGCCGCTTTTGCTGACGAAGCCGTTACTAATAATCCCCCTCCAGCACAGGAACTTCAGGACATTGGAAATATTGAATTGCAAGGAATAGAATGGGGAACTATCGGAGATTCAACAAAGGATATATATATGACTGGAGATATCAAGATTGTGGTTAATGCTTCTTCTATTCAAAGTTTTCCAGTTTATGCTGTCGACCCAAATGGTGGCGAAAAATTTTTAGGACAAATAAAGGGTAAAGAATATATAAAAACACAACTATATGGTTACTACAAAATTTACGTAGGTGGAAATAAAAACGATGGATCATTCTACGTTTATTATTAAAAATCGTTGATTTTCTTCACCATGAGAATACCGATAATCGTAATTTAAAGAGACTAGTCAGAAGAGAATAAGCTCCTGACTAGTCCTATTTTAATTGCTTAAACAGACCCTCAAAATATGTGTCCTATGATTCGATTTCAAATTTGGCAGAAGTACATACCGCAGCAGACGTTCGTATTCACCCAGGTGTAGGCTCAACGGAGTCGTTAATGTGTTGGCTGGAATTTTATTCCTGAAAAATAGACGAGCCTTTAAATCTAGCATTTTTATGTGAATATTTAAATAAAGCACCAATTTTACTATCCAGTTGCCCCCATATTGACGGTGACTGGATTTTTCGTATCCAAATCGTGCGACAGCGGATGGTTAAAACTTGTCGTCAATTATGAGTTTTTATTAATCTGTATATTATTATTAATTCAAATTTTAAAACTAAAGAAGGTCATTAATTTGGATAGGTGAATAGTTAAAGTTGCAATAATCATCCTAAATGCATTGGATATGAGTGAAAGCTCAGGGAGGAATGAGATCCTCCCTATTCTATCTATCTATGGATTTATTGTACCATCAGGATTAAGTGGATAAACCATTCCACTCGTGTATTCAGGCAACTCATAGTATTCTCTTGATGTTTCAAGCATTTCAGCAAAAGAAGGTTCCCAGACAGTTCTTGCTTTTCTTCTCATTCTCACATAGAGTCTGACAAAACGTTCAGTGGTTATTTTCTCATGTCTTCTTTTAAAGGGATTCCAAACCTTATGATATACACTCCAATAAGCATCTCCAGCAGATACTTCAAATTGACCACTTCCAAATATTTTCCCCTTGTTTTGTAAGGCTTGTGTAAGCAAATCCTTCCCTACTTTAGCAGCTAAATCTTCGAGTTCTTGACCTAAATATGCTGCCGCGCATCCGAAATAGATACAAGCTGCTAATTTAGCTGCTTCGCCCATTCCGTATGATTTTGACCACAAGACTATATCCCAACCAGTTTCTACTTCTCTTTTCATGTCTTGAAATGTACTTGGCATTTTTCAATGCTCCACCTTTCCAAAATATGATCTAGGCATAAGCACTATATGCAAAGTTAAAGTAATGGTGTTTGCCCAAACGGTGTCCACGACAAATAAAGCCTAGTCAGGATCATCTAGGGTCTTTGCTGTGTCTATGTAGTAATAAATTTAGTGTGCTGTAGATTTATTCTTCTGTTTCCTCGAACTGCATCAAAACAGATATGTCTTTAATGTTTAAGGCATTTGCTATTTTCTCAAGGTTATTAATATTTAGTTCCTGAAATTTGTTATTGCACAAATTAGATATCTTTGATTGTGGAACTCCTGAAATATCTTCAAGTTTCTTTTGCGTAATTCCTTGCTCTTTAAGAATTTCTTTTAACTTAATTTTAAACTTTAACATTCAAATATCCTCCATAAATGAATTGACATTATCACGACAACGTGATAATTTAAATATACCGACATCGTGATATTTATACCTGATATCACAGTATTTTTTAAGTGCTTTTATCACCATTTTATCAATTTCACAAGGAGGAAGATACCCAATGTCCAAAAAAGTTAATGAGATAACCATTGTAGACATTGTGCGAATGAAACCAGTCTGGGAACGAGAAGAGGAAGCCAGCAAAAAAGAATTGCACTATTACCACATTACTGATGCACAAAATCGAAAATGGCAGACTATCGGCCTGAATTTCTCAGACGCTATCCAAGTGTTTGAGCATGGTAATGACGACAATTGGACTCGTATTATCGAACCAGCACCGTACAATCCTGACTTGTCCATCAATGACCTAATTAATACGCTTAATATCAGTCCTGAAGCTTGGCGTATTCGTAATGACATGCAAATCATATTGAACACAGTTGAACGCCGTAATGAGTATGTAAATCGTATTGTCAATGTGAATCGTGAAAGTAGATTTCTTTTGCTACACCAAATGAAAAATGAATATTTACAACACGATCAGTTATCAGATGAACAGTTCATACAGATGTATGCTGTAAATCCTGTTGAAGCTCTGTCAGTGTATTTTTTACAGTCTATTGATATCATCGCATATTGGGAATGGGCTACCGCTAACGGTACTGCTGAGAGGGCTATACAGTACAAACGTGAGGAACCTTTGTTACCGTTTATTCAGGCTATCGAACGTGCTGAGGATGAAGCGAGAGGGATTGTTTCAGGTTTCTAATATGTCACGTGTCACAACTGTATCCTAAAAGGAGAAGATACATATATGACAATCGCACTGAACAACCAAGAGGTAGTCAATTTGACTGCTACGGAAATTCCGTACCACTCTGATCTAACAATTGAAAAGCTTTGCTACTTCCTCGAAATCTCACCTAAAGCAACGATCATTATCGACTTGATGAAATTTCATCTCAAAACGATTGATCGATTAAATGAGTTTGTTGAACGGCTAATGTTTGAAACTAGCGGTAGCGTACCTGAATTGTCATTGCTCGCTAAGATGAGAAAAGAAGACATTGATTCCTACAGCTATACCGACAAAGCAACTTTTGTTTACGATTATTATCGCGATAAACAGACTGCACTAGAAAGGTTGTTTCAGGAACCAATGAAGGCGTTCAAGATTAGACGTTTTAAAACGGACAACCCTGAGCTTATCTATGATGCTTATTTTAATTGCGGCAAATATTCTTCATCGCTAACTGTGGCATTCCATCTAATTCAATAATACATAGCAGGGCAGGTCAAACTACATACTTCACTCATCATAGGTAATTATCTGTCCTGTTAAATCACATAACAACTAATTAATAACATTCGTGAGGTGTCGTTATGGATAATAATTTGCATCAATCACTATATGGAAAATTCATAAAAGAACACAATGGAGCGACTATGTTACTTGTCTACATGTTCCAAGTTGCCAGCAGATACGAAGGAAAAAGGTTTAATCCACTCGTTGATGTAATAGACAAGAACAAGCCCATAAACAGTCCTGAACTTAATTTGCTTGAAAGTAGAATTTCCGAGTCATTTAAACTTGTCGTTAAACATGCATTGGTTGACTTAGAGATTGAAAAGAAACAGAAGGAAATTGAAGAACTACAATCAATGTAAAATTACTATTTCATCATAACATCGTACTGTAACAGGCTGCATTCTACTGGAATAAGCACTGTAGCGTGACACTACATTCTATAAAATCAAGGAGCGATGACCTATGTATAAATGTGGACGACTCATAAGGGGTAAACTTTTCTTACAGACTTGGGATGGTCAATTAATCAGTTTGAAAGTGCTGGCTCAAGCCAACAGGTAGGCGTATGAAAAAAGGAAGCTGAAACAAGAAGAAATGTGCATATAGGTTGGGGGATGCTAAATTGTTACCCTTTGAATATGATACTAAGCGCCTAGTAATAGGCGTTTTTTTTATTTATTGATTACTAGTGAAGAAACGTGAAAAATATGAGATTAAGAGTAGATATATACTATATATAGATGTATTATTGAATTGTTGATCAATATATAGTCGTATTTTGAGAGGGTGAATATCATTAGAGAAAAAGGAATCGCTTTAGGGGCATTGTTTATGGTGTACCCAATTATTTGCCTGGTGCTTTATATAGCTTGGATTAATACACCTGAAAAACAAGAGTTTTTAGGATCTGAATTTGATAACTCCATGACTAAAGGTTTAATGGGATGGATTTATGAGCATTTTGTGAGTGCTCCTACAATCGTAATTTGTGTACTAGCTAGCATATTGTTATTTTATTTTGTGAGTAGAAGAAGTTATTAATCATTTTACAATCAAGGGAACGTTGATTAACGAAAGCAGCATGAGGATATTATACCTACATAGAAGATCAACACCTATTGGAGTCATTCATAATTTCTTGTAAGCATCCTCATCGCTCTTATTTCATTTTATTGATCAACTTTTTTTAGGCGTAACACTAATGAATAAGAGTGATGAGAGTATGTTTAAATTAAAATTCAGCTATTTCAATTACCAGCAATGGCCTTAAATAAGGAAGGTACATGAGAAATGAAGGAGAAATTATAAGATGAAATTATATGAGGAAATACTTAACTCAGATAGTGAATTAGTTGAAGCATTAAAATATGCAGCAGAAACAGAGGGAGTAGTGAAAAGTATTGGATATAAGCGACCAGACCAATATAAGAAATTAGAGAGAATGGGTTGCGTAATATTTCAACGGACTGGATCTGGATATGGTATAGTTCATTTAACAACAGAAGGAAGAGAGTATCTTGAGCAATTATCTTAATCATGTCTTTCTGGCAGAGAGTTAGGGATAATAAATCTAATCCATAGTAAACGATGGTTTGAAAAAAATAGGAAGCGGGGATTAAAATGAATAATGACTTTCGTCCTGACCACTATACGGTTAAATTTATAGGGGGAGCAGATAATCAGGATTCAATAGATACAATGATAGAGCCTTCGATATATGGATTGTATAAAAATTCTAAAAATGGTGGGGAATACTCGATAGTCCATGTTGACAAAGACAAAAGACAAGCGTATGCTGTTCGCTGGTCAGAGGAAGATCCTTTTTGGAAATCATTTGAACTTTGGGGAAAGGTAAAAGAAATGTTTGAATTTATTCCGAACACTTTTTCTAAAAAAGAATTTGAAGATGAGATTAGAATCAAAATAAGTGATGCAAGGGTGTTATTTAAACAAATTGAAACCCTATTGGATAATAATGAGGATAATTAAAGCAGAGAAAAGAGACACTTGTATAAGATTGGAGAAGATACGAAATGAGACAGATGACAAAAACTCTTCTCTCTCTTACAAAGTGTCTCTTTATTGTGTATCGCTAATAATTGGAGATGATAGGCCATATGAATCTAAACCAGCATCACACAATGACCTACACGCTAAACAGTGGAATCAAAGGAACTGTCAATCTATCCACCAAACAAATACAGGACTGGATAGAATCTTATCGTGTAGGCAGTAAGTATGTGACTACAGTAGGTAAAGAACATTTTGGATTAAATCCTGAGCTTGTAGCAGACTTCAAGGTACATAATGAATTTTCTGAGCAAAGGGAATATGTAGCAGCTATACAACCTATAGCAGCAAGTAAGGCCAGTGAACAATTAGCAGATGCATACAGCCAGCAGAAGGTATTGATTCAGGTAGAATGTAAATGTGGTGCTTCTTATATAGAAGTGTCAGCGTATAAAAGGAACAAATGGGGCTGTAAAGAGTGTGGGGATATTGTGTTTCTGGATAGCAAGAAGGGTATGGTTGATACAATGAAGGGTAAAGCTTGGTATATGACCAACAGGTACTTTGTTGAGAGAGGCTGAAGATTTAACATAGCGTTAAACTCAGTGGTCAATTATTTTCGCATAATGACAAAAGTCTGATTTTATTTTCAATTAAATAGGAATATTGTACGGGTTTGGCGACTTCTGTAGTATAATAGGTAATATTATACATGAGGGAGTCGTTTTGTTTATGAAGAAGAAACTTCAAGTTTTTATATCCTCAACTTACATAGATATGATTGAAGAACGACAGGCAGCAGTAACAGCGGTTTTAAATGCAGGGCATATTCCTGCTGGGATGGAGTTGTTTAAGTCAGGAGATCAGAGCCAAAAAGAGACAATCAAGCGGTGGATTGATGAATCCGATGTATATATGTTGATTTTAGGTGGGCGTTATGGCAGCATAGATCCCGAAAGCGGAAAAAGTTATACACATTGGGAATATGACTACGCAGGAGAGCAAGGGAAGAGAAGATTTGCTATTGTTATTACAGAGAAAAAATTAATGGACAAGGCCAGAGAAAATCCCAATTTTCTTGAAAGAGAACAATATAGTAAGTATCAAGCGTTTAAAATACTCGCTCTTAGCAACATCTCAAAATTTTATGAAGACTTAAAAGATATTAGGTTAAGTGTAATGGAGACGTTAAAAGATTATGAGGAAGATAAGAATTTAATCGGTTGGGTTAGGGCAGATACGGTGAAAAACCAAACGAAGCTAATAGAAGAGAATAAAAAATTAATAAAAGAAAACAGTAAATTAAAAGAGAACTTAGAAAAATCAAAGTATCGTTTGAAAACAAATGAAATGATAAACGGATATGATTATAAGCAACTTAATGATACTCTTTCTAAAATTACAGTTAGATTACCAGACAATTATTTTAAGGAGGAACAAGAACGACAACTAACACTACTAGATTGTTTTATTATATTTGCGAGTAAACTAAATTTTGGGATAGAGAACAATGTGCATTCAGAGGAATTTGAGATGTTTTTGTTCTATGATGTTATTCCAAAGTTATATACTTTTGGTTTAATGGAAAAGGTAAAAGTTGCTGGGGTCAAATATCAAAGATATCAAACTTCCAAAGAAGGACTTAAATTTCAAGCTCTATATCATATAGAGCGACAAAAAATAAAGGACTTATAAAAGATTAATTTGACCAAGATCGCTTAGGCGGTCTTTTTTGTTTGCTATGTGACAGATAAAAGCTGGTCTAATAGGTAAAGGGAGTAGAGAAACAAATAGGGGATAGGAAACAGATCGTAGCTACTTAACGTACGAGGAAGAAACTCAAACAGCATGTTGTATATTTGGTCAGGTAAATGTGAAAATTCCACCTCAAATGATATACAACTAAGCTCCTAGTAATTAGGTGTTTTTTATTATCTTATAATTATATAATTGATTACAAAATATATTTATTATAAATCAGAATTTATAGAAGGAGCTGAATTAATGAATAGAAGAGCGACTGGAGTCTCATTTTGTTTTATAGCAACTATATTGTATGTTTCTAGATACTTTATTGTAACAAATGGTGTAGTAAACTATGCTGATTCACCATTGGATATAGCATTGAATAGGTTAAAAGGACATGATGTTCTACTTGTGTTAAGTATTATATCTTTAATCATAGGAGTTATTTATATCATTGTAGGAGAAGTAAAAAAGGAGAAGTAAACAGGTATAGCTCTTTATCATTTGTTGGATTTATTTAAGTATGAAACAAAATTCTTCCTTATTATTGGTACATTGTGCTAATATACTAGGTATATAATACCAAAAGGGGATTGTGGAAGAGTGAAAAATAAAGTATTAGCTAGTTCATTTGCCTTAGTGTTGATTCTTTCCAGTGCTACAGCATATGCTCATCCGGGTAGAACTGATTCAAATGGTGGACATTATTGTCGTACTAACTGTGCTAAGTGGGGACTCCAAGACGGGGAATATCATTATCATAATGGTGGAGGATCTTCTTCAAGTAGTTCCTCATCTTCGAGTTTGAGTAAATCGACTCCTAAAAAGAGCACTGCAAAGCCTAAAGCAGCGAAGACAACTTATAAAGAATCTGGATTAAGAGTTTACGTGAACGGAAATAAATTAAGCTTTAGTAGTGAGCCATTGATTTATCAGAATACAAACTTGGTTCCTCTTCGTGAGATTGCTGAAGGCTTGGGTGCTACCCTGAACTATGATGATAATAGTGGTACCATTGGTGTAACTAAAGGAAATAGCAAAATGACACTTACCATTGGAAGCAAAATAGTGTTTTACAATGGATCATCTGAAACAGTGAGCGCAGCACCTAAAGTAATAAAGGGAGTTACCTATGTTCCTGCTCAGGTTTTTGCTAGGGGATTAGGTGCAGGAATTGAATTAGACAGCATTAATAACTCTCTGAAAATAACATATTAGAGCCATGTAAATGAGCTAGAGAATTTTTGACTACCATCAATATACCAATTAAAGTATCACAGGTTTTAGAAAAGTTACATAAAATCTGTGATGCTTTTCTGTTATATATTGGTTACTAGATGAATTTTGTATTGACTGTCATTATGTTACTGGTAATTGTACTATTGAAGGTCACAAATCAAAGACTCACGTATGGTTAGAGTATGAAGGATATAAAATTGACATTACGGCGGATCAATTTAGAGATTTATTTAGAATAACTGAAGAGATTGTGGTCAGTACAAATCATGAATTGTATAAATATTTTGAAGTAAAAGAAACAAGGAAAATATCTGAGCACTTCCCTAATGAATTAAGGGCGGCTTATATTTTGATAAGAGATTTAATCTATAACTAAATTAATCTTACACAGGATAAGGTGAATTCATGAATAAGCAAGCGTTCAAAGGGTTTGCTCTAATTTGTATCGTTGCTTTACTCATACATAAGTGGCTATTTGTAACGTTTTTATTTGGTGGTATAGTTTTCTATGTTATTGGCAAAATCGACTTTTATCAAATGAAGGATGCCTATAAGTCAAAAAAGAAAAGGTAAAACGAATCTTTTAAGGGAAGTGATATTTTTCTTGAAGAGTAATGTTTTTGAAGGAATTGTAGATGTGTTTTTAGTTAATGGAGAACCCGCATACGCAGACGTTGATAATCGAGAGCAAGGTTGCTCTTTGAATGAGTATCTGCTCTTAGTTTTAGCAGGTAAAAGAGTGCGAATCACAGTTGAAAGATTAGAAGACTGAATGAAATGTGAGTTTTATTGAGAAGGGATGAAAATTAGATGAAAACAGAAATTATTATTGGGCATGAGGTAGATTATGAGTTTTTCAATGATGAAGATAGAGAAATGGATGAAGTAGATATTGAACATGTGAGCAAATTGCTTGCGGCAGGATATACGCAAGGTGAACTGAAACAGTATGATTCAGAAGAAGATAAGGAATATAGCGGTTGGTGGGACAAGGCAAACTAAGTAAAATATGACTTTTACAAGAGAGGATGAGTGCAATAAGTGATCTATATTACAGGAGACATTCATGGAACAGTAAGCGTAAACAAGCGTCTCAACACGAGAAACTTCCCACAACAAAAACAATTGACTAAAAAAGATTATGTTATCATCGTGGGAGATTTTGGCCTAATTTGGGACGGTAGTAAGGAAGATCAGTATTGTTAGACAAAACAAAGTCATTCACAACACTATTTATCGACGGGAACCATGAGAACCACGACATGCTAGATGAGTATCCAGTTGAAGTTTGGAATGGCGGGAAAGTACATAAGATTAACAAGAGTATTATTCATTTAATGCGTGGACAGGTGTTCAATATTGAGAGTATGAAGTTCTTTACGTTTGGTGGAGCTGCGTCACACGACAAAGAGTATCGTAAGGAAGGTAAGTCGTGGTGGAAACGTGAAATGCCATCAGAAGAGGAATACAAAGAAGGATTGAAGAATTTGAAAAAGCATGATTGGAAAGTTGATTACATACTGACTCACACGTGTTCAACCCCAGCATTAGAGTACATTACGCAGCGTTGTGGCATTCACATGGATTTAGATAAAATGCATCCTTATTTTTATGATATAGAGAAAAAAGTAGATTATAAACAATGGTATGCATTTTCATCATGACTTTGAGTTACCAAAGGATCAGAGGTTGTTGTATACGGATATAGTAGAAATTACGTTATGAAACTGATTTATATATATGTTCGATTGTATAATAAATTACATATTAGAAAAGAGGGGGATTTATGAATCGGAAATTCTTTTTCATGGCTTTGGTAAGAGGTATTTTCGGGTATTTTCCTTGTGGATTGGGAGTTGCAATATTAGCAATGGCTTTTAGCATAAACAGTCTAAGAGGTTATTTTATTGGAGGAACATCCTTCCTTATTGGGATATTGCTACTTTACTTCACAAGACGCTATAAATCATCAGACTGGTTACTATAGATAAAACAAATACTTTGCGTGAGAAAGGATTAAGAAATGAACTACATAATTTTTGATCTAGAAGCTACTTGTTGGGAAAATGACCGCAAAAGACAAAACGAAATTATTGAGATCGGAGCCGTAAAACTCAATGATAGGCTGAAGACTGTAAGTGAATTCCAATTTTTGTCAAGCCTGTATTAAGCCCACAGCTTTCTGATTTTTGTAAGCGGCTTACCTCCATCTCTCAGGCGGATGTGGATGCTGCAATGTATTATCCGCAGGCAATCCGTCAATTTCGAGAGTGGATAGGCAATGAACCTCATGTCCTCTGCTCCTGGGGGTTCTATGATAAGAACCAGTTGCAGAAGGATTGTGCACTACATCAAATCGCATGTGAATGGACGGATAACCATATCAGTCTCAAGCATCAGCATGGGAGGATGATTGGTAGGGAGCGAGGCGTAGGCATGGAAAGAGCTTTGACTATGCTTAAACTGCCATTGGAGGGAACCCATCACAGAGGGATTGATGACGCTAAGAATATTGCTAAGATTTTTGTGAAGATTTATGATCAATTGAGATTCTGATAAATCGTACATTTTACTTCAAGAAAGAGGTTGGCTAGATGAAATATAAAAAGGCAACAAAAAGTTTTATTCAAACGCGGTATTACTATGAAGTAGTAGTAAGTCTCCATGTCGAAAATAACGATGAAGAAGACATTACTCGTGACCTAATCATTACTTCAGAAGAAAAAATGACAATTGATGATTTACTTCAAGAAGCAGCTAACTCTATTAATGAAATGGTTGATGAAAAAAGGGATTTCTATCAGTATAATCTAGTGCAAGTTACTGGGTTGACTGTAGTAGGTGCATATGACCGAAATTTATAATACGATCAAATTTTCCTTTTACAGAAATGAGGTGTAGTCTTGACCACAACTTTGTCCGTGAAGGTAAAGAAAGATGGAAGCATTGAATTGCTGGATTTATTTGATTCACTTTCACTAGAACTGATAAGCAGAATCCCCGGCCTTTTGAAAGCAAATCCATTATTTGACGACAAGAGAAAGGATGCATTTATTGATCAAGGAAATAAACGAACTAATTTATAACAAGAAACTGGACGAACAATTCTCGCTGGCAAAAGACAGTTCCTTGGAATTTAAGATGATGCTTACTGATATAGTTGAAAAGTTGATTCGTTATGAGAACAGATGAAATCTTTCCTTTATTCAAATATGAAAGTTGGACATTAAATGGCTAATGATTTTAATGCTCAAGGTTTTTATGTAGTCGTAGGTGGAAATATTGAGAAGTATCGTAAACTTCAAAACGATAGCTTACAATCACTGGCTGAAAAGATAGGAGTAACCAAGAAAACTGTTCATCGATATGAGAGAGCGGAAATAAGAATTAGTATTGAGAAATTAATACAGGTAGCCTCGATACTGAATACGACAGTTGAGGAACTAACAAGTGGAATCTTAAAGTATGATGATACAAAATAAAAGTTTACTTTCTTAAAAGCCTTTGGGGCATTTTGTCCTAGAGATGACATACATATATGAATTGAGTTAGACTATTAGAGTGAAAGAACATGAAAATAACATCAATAACACTTCCACTACGTGATTCTTGTTACGATTCACGATTTGATTGAGGTAAGATACAAAACATAGATAAATAAAGGAATTTTAAATTTAAATTTTGAATAAATCAATTGCTAAAAAATTAAAAAATCCCTTGATTCATTAGCTTTTTAGCGAATTTCCTTCCGATTAGTACGATTGAAGCTACGATTCTAACAATTTATACAAAGAATCCTTTATTTATCTATGTTTTCACTACTTCTTCAATACAGCACGATGTAAATATATACAGACACAATTTTGAACCATGAGATTTAAGAAATGCATATGGAATATGGGGATTTTGAATATATGATCAATTTTGACGATTGAGATTCTGAATACGTATTTTAAACGTATAGCCTGAAAATTTTTTCTTTGTTCATATCAATTATTCCATCCGTGATATTCTTAGAAGCTTTCATATGCAGATCTATTTTATTGTCATTTAATACAACTTTATTTAAAAAAACTCTAGCTATTTTGCGTCTGTTTTCCATACTTATTATGTTTTTATTCATAATATATTGATACTTTTTGAGTGTATCTTGAATAAGATTCACATCATTTTTGTTGTGAAGAGTTGCTGATAATTTATGCTCAATCGTATGCAAATCCTTTTTTATATCATGTACCTGCATATCTACGGCTGACACTTTATCTTCTAAGTCCTTCATTGTTTTAATTATTCCAGCCGCATACATCTCAGTGTATCGTTCACGAGATGATTCTTTTTCTTGTAAGGTTTTTTCCAATTTCTTTTTCTGGTTAATCAATTCATCAGAGTTTGAGTTTTCTGATTGCTGTTTAATTATACGTTCAAAAAATTCTGTTGGTTCAGATATAATATTTTTAACGTACTCCCAAACAATTCTATCTACGTAATCAACTCTCCAATTACGTCCTTTGCAAATTGGATTGGATTCACCAGTTCCCACTTCATAAGACTTCTTTGTTTTATGTTGACATACGTAATACTTCAGCAATCTATTTTTAGTTTTCGTAGTCACACCTGATGATACTGCTGCCCCACATCTGCCACAGCGACAAATTCCTTGTAACAGGTAATCTTCTGTGGGTCTTCCGGGTTTGTTCTTATTTAGTTCATCAAGTCTCTTCTGAATTCTATGGTATGTCTCCATATCAATGTAAACAGGTACAGATATTCGTCTCCATTCTTCTCTTGGTTGTGGAACTTGTTTCTTTGTTCCATCAGTATTACGGATTACTTTGGTTTTGCCAAAATAATAATTGCCTGTGTAGGTTTCATTTTTAAATATTCTACTTATCGTAACTTGATACCATCTGTCTTTTTTAGGAGCTGGCACGTTACGCAAAGATAATTCTTCGGCTATCCTAGAACAGCTATAATCTTTATGTAAAAGCATATCAACCATCTTCAAATAAATTTCTTTTTCTACAGGATTCTCAACTAGTGTGTCCAATTCAGTATCATAGGTATACCCATAAATTCTGTTTAAACCCGGTATTTGACCATTTTTAACCTTTGTAATTCTGCCACGCTTAGTATCTGCTAATATCTTTGCTTTGTTATATTCCGCAATAGAACCTTGAATATTGAAGTTTAACATTGATTCTGGACTCGATTTGTCAAAATCAAACTCGACAAACCAGAAATCTTTACCAAGACCCCATATACGATTAGACAGTTGTGTTTGTAAATGAAGAAAGCGACTCATTCTGTTAGGATGTAGAAAAATAACGTGATCACCAATCCCATACTCCAACAAGAATAAAACATAATTAATCATCGGGCGATTAGGATTGTCTCCACTTTCACCATCTTCTATTAGAACAACTACTTCATCTTCGGTAATGCCTTTTTGTTTGGCTAAGTCTAAACATCTTTCAACCTGAGATTCTATTGAATAGTTGTCAACTTGTCCGTCTGTTGATACACGAGCATAAATAAGAGCCTTGATCTTAGCGAGCAGGGCTTCAAGCTCAGCTTTATTAAATTTTTCTGATCCTGCAAGAGTTAACATCTATATATCCTCCGATACTAATTAATTTCTAATGGAATTAAAAGAGAATATTCTTGAAGAATTAATTCAATCCACTGGATAATTTCTTTTTCGATTGTTTCAGCAGGTATTGTACTTTCTTCATCTGCGTAACGGGTATCAACATAAAAATTATTTTTTCTGCTATATTTCATTGTGTAGTGTCACCATCCTTATCGTATGTTAATATTTTTTAATCATATGAGTTCATGTTTCTCCTTTTATATATCTTATATACCTGATAGAAATAGAAAGGTATTTCTATAATTTCATTGGGTTAAAAGCTATTCTACTGTGTCATATAGTATGCTTTTAGACATATTAGAAAGATACCTGTTTAAGTGTGACAAAAAGTGGTATAATGAATTTAGTCGCATGACATGAAATGTGTATACTTTTTGGCACAACATTGGTATAAGGGAGTGTAAATGTATTGAAACTAGCCTATGGTAGAGTATCTGCTAAGGATCAAAATCCAGAGCGACAACTAGTAAAGTTTCGAGAATTGAAAATTGATGAAAGATATATTTTTGTGGACAAGTTAAGTGGTAAGAATTTTAACCGACCTCGCTATCAGGCAATGCGGTTAATGATTCGTGAGGGTGATTTAATTTACATAGATGCACTGGACAGACTAGGCCGAGATTATGATGGTATTATAGACGAATGGAAATACATCACACGGGAAGTTGGAGCAGACATTATATGTTTGGATAATGAAATTTTATTTGATAGTCGCAAGTTCAAAACAATGGGTGACTTAGGTAAACTCCTAGAGGATCAATTCCTAAGTATGCTTGCATACGTTGCTGCACAGGAAAGGTTAAAAAATAAACAAAGACAGAGTGAAGGGATAGAGGTAGCCAAAGCAGCAGGGGTGAAATTTGGTCGTCCTAAGCAGGAGATCACAGATGAATTTGCTCATGTATATGACAAATGGAAATCTGGAGCAATCAAGGCTGTGGAGGCAATGAAAGAACTAGGTATGAAAAACAGAACGTTTTATCGTAGAGTTAAAGAATATGAGCAACAGCAACAACAATTAGGATAAGATATTGTTCATGTGTATGAAACCTAGTTGATTATGTCTAGGTTTCTTTGTCATGTTCATTCTGCTCAATATTTGGAGGTCAAATATTACATAGTGGGGGGTGTTTTACATCATAAACGTCTATTTAATTTCCAGAATTGCCCCTAGCACATCCACTTTTACACTCAAGTTATTTTTTGACTGGATATCATCCTAAATATCATTAAGGTTGCTTCTATGCTATACATCCAATCTAAGCTCAAATCATAGATTAATTACAAGGGAATACGTACATGACTATTCAATAGAGTAACTTTGTATTGGATGAGTTGTATTCTGATTTTCCCAATAAACTATACATCAATATGAGGACGATACTTTTAATTATAAAATCCTCGAAAACTATCCCAAAAGGTATCTAAAATACATATATGAAAGGTATGTGATTTTATGCCAAAAGATGGTACAATTAAAAGCAATAAAACAAATGTATTTTACTACTTGTTTCACAACTACATAATAATTTTAACTATGCATCGTATTTGTTAGTCTACGTTGAAAGGGTGGTTTATCGATGAAAATTACACCCACGATTAGAGCAGAATTGGAACAATTTCTACAACAAGAAAGCTTAACATTATCGCAATTTGGACAAATCGCAGGGATGAATAGGGGAATAATAAGTAGCATTGTAACAGGTAATAAGTCAATGTCTGTTAACCAGCTTGACTTAATCACTGAGGCTATGGGTTTACCAGAAGGTCACTATTATGATTTATTTATAGAAAACTACATCATCGACCATCCTCCGAATATGAGGAGAATCGAGCCCTTTTTGTTTCGCTGTGCGGAGTTGGACAAGTTGGATGCAATCCGTCGAGTGGTGGGAGCCATCATGGACAATCTGCTGTATTCACCCAAGCTATTTGAAATTGCAGAAGAATTATTGTCGCTGGGGCGACATGAGGCTGCATTGCTGCTTTATGAGGGAGTAGCTGAAGCGGAAAGATATCAACATTCTGAACGCTTGGCAGTCTGCCAATATCGCATATTTACGATTCAAGTTGGAGACGATCAAAGTCGTAACATCAGGGCGGCAGCGGTATTTGAAGCTTTTGTCGAACGCCTAGATGAAATAGACCAACTTGACGCATTAAAGGATTTGGCAAACGTGTACAGGTCTTTGCGTAAATGGGACAAGGTAGACGAAATGGCAAGGCAAATGAGAGCTAAAGCGGAAATACAATATGCACTGAAACATCAACAGAACAGCCGAGCACAGAGCGAATCAAGTTATAAGCTAAGTCGTCCCCTGTTTGTATACATTACTTATGCCGATTTGCTGCGCGCGAATGTATGTGAAGAGCTGGGTGATTATGAGGGGGCTTTACATTATACAAATGCTTATTCCAATTTAGATTGGGTTAGAGAGACCGATGAGGATGCTCTGCATTGGATGAAACTGTATTTACACTGGTCAAAAGCTAATATACTTGCAAATAAGCTTTTATCTGGTGATGTGAGTGTGCTTCATGAATATATAAACTTTATTGATGACTCATCAGATACGATTCAAGAAGATAGGGTCACTCAACTACTTAACATTATGACAGCAGCTAACCGTTATAAGCTAGATGTAAATGATATACTAAAACGATTTGAAACTGAGATTGCGTCTTTATCTCAGCGACTATCATCAGATGACATGTATACCCAGCAAGTGTTACCAGATTATTCGGCATTGTGTGGATATGAATTGGCTTATTATTATTTAAATCATGGGATGCATTATGATGGCTTTAATCATTTGTTTTGTGCAATGGTAAAAGCGCATATACTAAATAATGAGACATATTTTATAAATTGTATGGGGTTGTTTGTGCGTTTCAAAGCCCATGCGGTATCTGAAACCAAAACAGAGTTTTACAATCTCATTGAAAAGGTGTGGTTAAACAATGTTGAAAAAAGTGGTAATGCTGATCGTTGCGAGTAGTTTTTTGTTTACCTTAGCTGTACCTATTTATCTGGACAGTCATAATGGGGGATTTCAAATCTTTGCACAACATGGAGGTTCTTAAATACGAATTAGGTTAAAGTTCGTTAAAACTGCACTCCTGAAATAGGTCTAATTATGAACACGGTGAAATTTAATCATTCTTAATATGGATACAATGGTAAACAGGGTAGTACACTAATATAATCAGTTTAGAAAGAGGTTAGATGGAATTGTCCGTCTAGCCTTTTTGTTTTGTAAATGTGACAATGAATTGTTCGCGGTTTTTTAAAATTATTATAAAAATTCCTTTTTCTATAAAAAAATATTGTAAAAGAATGTATAACATTGTATATTATATCCTGTGTTTATCAAACATTGGGAGGTTTTTAGATGAAAAAGCATTTAGCAATTGCGGGGCTAGCCTTAATAATTGGTATGGCTCCTCTCACCTCAGTAAAAGCAGAAGGTAGTGCTGTACCGTTGGATAAGGAAATCGTCAAACAACAAATTGACAAGGATCGTATTGATCAAGTGAAGTTCCATCTTAATGAGCTTGCACACCTGAACAAGACAGATGGGAGTGACTACTTAAGCGAGTTCGGTATTGAAGTGAATAAAAAAAGCATTTCTGCATCTGAGTCTACATACAATAATGAATCAGTAAAAGATGAGTTTGAAAACTTATTGGACAATGCCTATATTTATACAATGGATGACAATGGATTTGTTTATGACAAAAATGGAGAAGTTGTAAATAAAGTAGACATAAACGAACAAGAATTTGATAATTCAGATAGCATTTCTTTACAAGCATATGTTGATCCCACTATCGGTGGTTCTGACACTGGTGCTTTTGCTAGACAAGTTACATCTACTGGTTATAAGGGTATCCGGACTTCGTTCGTTCTCCCGTCATCTCCTGCTATAAACACTCCTAATAGTGTATCTGGGTATTTGTATAATGGTATTGATGTACTTTCTTCTTTGTATCCTGATGGTTACAAAATTGAAGGAGGGGTTCAATATAGTCAGGCGAAAAATGATTATCAGGCTATCATTCGTCCAAAGGGGCTTACTCAGAATCCAATTCCAGATGGCTATTCTAGTGCCGCACCAAGATACAAAGCAGGTACTTCTATAATTAGTAATATTTTATATGATACAACTACCTCGAAATTCAAATATTTTGTGAATGGTACTAATGTAAACGGTGTGAACCAATACATTCTTTTTACTTATGGTAAGTCCTTAAGTAATTCTGAAATTTCTAATCTAGCTGTCAAAAGAGTCACTGCTCTAGCAAAGAATGATTATTCAGGTGGGAATATTGGTAAGGTAACTGTAAACTATAGTAGTACCGAGGTAACGAGACTTGATGGGACAACTACGCAAATGACACAAGGCATGCTTAGCTCTCATAATTTTGGGGGCAAGATTCATGGGACTAGTGATACTCCAAGTGGGGCTGTAAGTAAATCAGGTAGCGTATCTTCACAAACTGTATCCGTAAATACTGTAGGATTCTAAAGCGCAACTTTTTCACACTAGTTACCGTTTGGATTTATAAGGAGGAGTTGAAATGAGGAAAACATTTGTAACCATGCTTTCATTGTGTCTGATCTTAGTGTTATCGACCACTAGTTACGCAGCAAACAGTAAACAATCGCTTGAAAAAAATGCTAGTAAAATTTATAGTTCATCTTTAAAGAAGACTTTTTTAGTCATCTCTCGTGACAAAAAGAAGAAAGAGTACAATTACAATTCTGGATACATTCCTGTTAAAGATTTATTTCGTGATTATGTTGATTCTATTACGTGGGATGGTAAAAAGAAGATTGTAGTAATTAAAAATCAAGGCTCAGAATTAATCTTGAATGCTTCTGGAGGAATGATTAGATCTGCTGATAATCAAGTTGTAGCTCCTTCAGAATGGATTCGATTATCCAATGGTTCTATTCAGATAAAATCTTCTGTTGTTGCCTATATTTTTGACCGTGAGGGAGATGCTTATAAAGACTCAGAAAGAGAGGAATGGAAAGACAAACTATCATTTTTAAATATTAAAGAAACGGTTGGTTTACCTGATGTCAAAAGTGATGGTTTATTTGTGAATGTAGTTTACAACAATAAATAATCTTAATTGGGTGTGGTTGCTTCTTAAAAACTGCACCTCTTTTTTATTTGTGAACCCTATGAAACTTACTAAATGTATTGTTGAGTTGGAAAGAATTTATGGAGTGAGGGATGGGAGCGCCAATCTAGAAGGGAGTAACCAGTATACAAATGGAATTGGTGAGTCAAATAATTTTACTCACAAAAAAACGCAGACTGATATAGCTCAAGAACTTAATATCACGAAGCAGCAGTTACATAACTACAAAAAACTTCTCACTCTTATTCCTGAATTGCAAGATACGGTTCCAGAACGAAGTTTAAGGTTAATAGTGCTACGTTGATAAATGTATCTTATAACAAAGGATTATAATACTTTAGACATAGTAAATCTGTTTAGCTCAGTTCAAAGGTCACATGGATTAAAAGGAAATAACAGGATAGTAGATGGATTTCCCTAAATCACCCCTTCTGATAAGATTATTTCCATCAAAATTAAAGTGGGCGTGGTAGAATGGGGAGAATATTAGTTCCACCTGACAAACTGATGGAAGTTGCTGATCAGTTCTTACACGGAAAGCATGAATTGGAACGTATGCTGAATCATTTGAGTGGACGAATTGATTTTGTGCAACAAGGCTGGTCTGGAGCCACCCAAGAGAGATTTTTTCAGGAATTTCAGGTTTCTCGACAATCCATGAGTGTGACGCTTGAACGACTATCTATGGTTGCACAAGAACTCATCTTTATTTCAAAAAGTTTTACACAGGTAGATGGAGAGAAAGTGGTGCTGGATGTGCCGTGGCTTGGAACCCCTGTTAAAACGGCGTACACAGGTGAAGGTTGGTTACATAAAATCTTTGAACAGATTGGACAAGCTGAGATCACCAAGTCTGAAGCTCAATTGGAAGCCAGCAAACTTCAAGGAGAAATCCTTTGGGATACTGCACAGGGAGCAAAAGGAGCTATTCAGGGGAATTTGACATTGGGGATATGGCCTGATAAAGAACGGAATTATGATCATCCCATGGCAGCTAAAGTAGGTGAAATTCTCGGAAATGTAGCTACAACATTGCAGGGAGCTGGTGAGGTAGTAGCTGGAATAGGTGGAGAAGGACTATCAGTTGCTATTTCATCTACAGGCGTAGGGAGTATAATCGGGGTACCCGGATTAATTGGATCGGCAGCTTTGGCGTCGCATGGAGCTACAACTGCGGTTAAGAGTGCAAAAGGAGTAGGAGAAAGCTCAGCAGAATTGTGGCAGATGGCGAAAGGAGAAGGTGGAGGCTCATCAAAATCTACTCCTTCTTCGGGAGCTAAGGCAGAAAAGGCTCCACATGTCATCGAGGGAACTCACAATAATAATATGGGTAGTCTAATTAAGGAAGGAAATAAGACGAAATATACAAACCCTGCTGGCAATGAATTGACATGGGTTGATCAACATCCCAAAAATATTAATCGGGACATTGAAAACTTTATGAATAGCTCAGATGTAGGAAAGGCAACCGAAGCAAAAGTAGCTAGCTTTTTAAAAGAAGAAAGGGAAGTCACTGGTTTTGGACAAAAAATATTAAAGAAAGATGGTCAATTGGCAGGTGATTTAGATGTAGTTACTAAAAATGAATTAATTGAGGTTAAGGCTTCAATCAAAGCAGTTAAAGAAGGACAACTGGAGAAAATGACTATTACGACTGATAAGTTTTATTTTAATCCAGAACAGAAAAAAGTTATACTTTATATTGATAAGCCTTTGGGTAATCTATCTCCAAGTAATACAGAAAAATTAGATAATATCAAGAAGCTAGGAGTAACTGTTGTGAATTCCTTGGAGGAATTAAGAAAGGTGGTTAAGTGATGGGGAGTTCAGCTTTTATTTTAATGGAACGGGAAAAATATACTCCTGAGAAATTACTAGGAGATGCAATCGTAGCTGCCTTTCATGCAGATGCTGGATTATATTTTGATAATGATAAAAAATATAAAAATGAACAGTTTTTTTCAACAACTCTAAATATATCTTATAACCCACTGGGTGCTGAAAACAACCAGCAGTTTATATTCTATATTGACGGAATTGATAATTACGAAATTAATTATGAACATGATGAGGATATTAGTGGATTAGATTCAAGCTTGTCTTTGTATCAAGTAGGATGTATTGAAGATGTTTATGGTGTTGAAGAACTGATTTTTCGATTTATATATGAATATCTCAAGCTAAATCCTACTGACTATTTTTGGATTCCTGATTACGATTGGGTCTACAGTTGGGAAGATATGCAGAAGTTCAAATCTCTGCCCTATGATCCAAACTGGTGCTATAAAAATCCTACATCAGTATAATTCACAACGATTATTGAATATCTAGAAGCTTGCTCCTTAAACATAGGAAGTAAGCTTCTTTTATTTGTAGTTATCCAATCTGAATAAAGGGGGATGATATTTGCATACACTTTGCTCCCAACCGTGATAAATTGTTGTGCTTGGGTGGGGATCAGAGCGCGATTAAAATGGTGATCAGCATTTTTCCTTCATTATATGTACTATTTTGTAGCAATAAAATTTATAGTCAAAAAGTATATCAATAGAGTATATAAGAAAGGCTTGCATTTAATGGGATATATGCTATACTAAAATAGTAACAGAGAAATGAATCGATAAAATAAATTGAAAGGAGACGTAAATTTGAAACGAAGGTGAAACCACTTCAAAGGAAATGAAGTTAAATAGCTGAAAATACATAAGCTTTACCACGAATACAAACAAAAAAAGTAGATTCAAACACACCAAATAGATAGAATGTATACTAGATTAGATAGATTGAATTAAAGTAGTTTTAGGATTGGCAAACTTAATATTGTTTTATCTGCTCTATCGAAATGGATTGTTAAGTTTATTTGTTGTGCGATCTTTGAAAATTAGATATCAAAAGGACGGGAGTGGTCAATATTTCTAATGGGACAACTGTCATTCATTCGCGCAAACTATCTCTTTATCTTCAATTAAAGGGATTTATGTTAGTTGCGATTGGTGATGATTTGAAGAGTGAGAGGAATGTTTATTTGTTTTGCTCTAGTGAACGCTTACAACAGGCAATGGCAGATTATAAAACCGATCATGAGTTTCATGAGTTTGCCAGCAGAATGCCAGTAAGGGGCTAAACCAATACATTCCAATCATTCTATTCCAACATTTGATGACGTTTACGGCGAGAAGTATACAAATAAAATTTCAAATATGAAACGTAGGGTATTAGAAGGGAAAACTGACCCGAATACGTTTGTAGTTATTGATTTAGAGGCTTCACTCGGTAAGTCGGTGGAAACAAATAGGATTTTAAAGGAATACATAGAGTCTTATCAGTTTACAGGCATCAATTACGGGTATTCATATAGAAAGTTTTTGTTGGTGAAGCGGTTTGCTAAGGACGTTGAAGATTCTGCTGAGTACATAGGTGAAAATGTAGACAAGTTATACCGAGGATTTGGAGACAGAAGCGTACGAATTACAGGCAAAGATCAGCGTGTTATTGGGATTACCTCTGACAATTGGAATTATTATAGGCAGAATCTTGAGGTTGTACGTGACTCGGATGTTCTCATTATTACGCATTCACGCTATAAAATGCTGTGTGAAGACGATGAACTAAGGCTGTGGTTCACGGAGGGCAGACATACACAAATTATTGATGAACGTATCGACTTCGATATTGTCAGTTTCAGTAGATCGGAGTATGATGCAATATTGTCTGTTTTACCGCATACTCTTCATCCCTTGTTGTATGATGCCACGAAAGGCTTGCTTGATCAGATAAAAGAATGTGAGCGAATGAAGACAACTGAAGGGAAAAAGCTCTCAAGCAGAGGAATAATAAGGTGTCATCCCAAAATAGATAGCTTGGAGTCTGTCTATGAGTTGTGTAATGTCATAAACAAAAACAAGGAAGAGATTATCCGTAACAAGGGTTTAGCGGCCTATAATAATCTCAAAGTCATTGTACAAAAACTAGAATTATTTTATAAAAGCACATGCTTCTACAATTACCATTCACTCAGTACATATAACAGAAATCACAGACTGTTTTGCTTAGCCAACAACGTAATACTGGACGCTAACGGACAGATAGACCATTTATATAATGTGAAAAATGGAAATATCAAATTTGTTTTGGATAAGCAGTCCAAGATTATAGACCATTCAGGCTCAACGATAACGCACATTACATTCAATACCAGCAAAACAAGCATTCATAAGAAGCTGAACACTGAAACTAATCAAAATGAATACTTTGAGAAAATATCGAATTTTATCAAACGTAACTATAAGTTTGGAAAGCGCTATCTGATTATTTTACAAAAGGAGTTCGTATTATCTGATAACGATGGTGAAGGTGACTTTATACACCAGCTCAAACAAGCTGGATTCACCGACATTGCCATAGGGGATGAATATAATGGCGAAGCTATATCGGTTAATTGGTACGGGAATCTGATAGGTAAGAACAAATGGCGCGACTTCGATTGCTGTTGCTTGCTTGGTACGCCTAATTCCCGTTTTGAGTCCCACGTCATACATTTATGCCAGTATACAGATAAGCATGATTGGAGAATTGGATTAGGTGTTGTTAAGAACGGGAAAACTAAATCTTTCAAAAATCCTGACCTAGAGAAAATCAGGCAACATACCATCATTGCAGAGATGTACCAGACAGTGAAGCGAGTACAGCGTAATCCTAAGCCCAAAGCAGAAATATACATAGTGACAAACGAAGAAAAGGTTTTTAGCGGAGTAGTCAAACAATTGAAGGGTGTTAAGATAGCTAAACCAATCCAATTAACCGTAGATGATTTTGTCAGCAGACATGAGTCACACGGTGCTTCGGGATCATCAAATGAAGTTACACTGACAGAGAGAATTGTGGATTGGTTACTTAGTCAGCCACCGGGAACATACCTAAAAAGGGACATAGCCAAGCAATTCAATATTAAAACTAAACACTTTACAAGGTACTTTAACAAAGATTTGATTCTCGTCCAAACGTACATAAGAGCAAAACAGATTCGGATTGAATATCGTTCCATCATCAGGCTGTAATCTTTAAACTATTTCAGCAACAGAAGGATTTAAAGAAGAACGTTTCAAACTTTGTCTCTCCTCATACGAGGATATACTAATTAAAGATATTTTTCGATCTCCCTATATATAATATATAGAAAAATGGGGAGATTGATGAAAAACTCAATGTTTATCTATGTTTTTTGCACATTTATTTTTATGAGTTATAGTCAAAAACATGCCCTATTCGGCTATTTTTCAATCAAACTTTTGATTACAATGGGGAGATTGACGAGTTGTGTTAATCGGTTTAATTGGAGCATAGTTTATCTGAACGTTGGATTTGGATAAGGTTTAAAATAAACAAATGAGCAACATAGCGTATGCTGTGGAGCAAATGTTGGAACACGACCCGATAAGGGGAGTTTTCCAATCGTACGTTGCAGAAGTAGCAAATAGATTGATTGAATTATAAGATTAGACATATATCTAATTAAAGTGTAAATGCACAGAAAATAAAAAAGTGTAACGCACCTTAACGATTTGCAGCCTTTGCCATAAACTTAAAGTAGGAGCCGTAAAAATAGCTCAGAATTACACCAATACATATACGAGGAGAAAATATTAAATGGACAGAAAAATTGCACACAATCTTATGACTTCTAGTACACCAATGGGCAGAGCATACAGAGACTATATCATGATGGGCTTGACTGACGAACAGGTTTCTAAAATTTTAGGGATTGATGATACCAGTACCAACTTGGTACGGGAACAAATAGCTAAAAATACACAAGGAGAGAATGAAGAATTGAATAGTAAATATGATTGCTGACTGTCGGAAAAAATATGAAAGAAGAGCGTATTGAACTTGGGATGTCTCAACAAAGTGTTGGTTACAAATTGGGCTGTTCAGATAAAAAAGTGAGACATTTCGAGCAGGGAAAAGAGATTAAAGACAGGGATTTATTCTATAAACAGTATAAGCAGATTCTGAATGACAGTTATGATGTCCATCTGTCAGAGCCAGAAAAAGAGATTGAAGACAATCAATATGAACAAGCAAAGCGAACCCTTAAAGAACTATTGCCAAACCATCTACGAACTCGATTCGATACATACGCTTTTATTGCTGGAGGATGCATTCACAGTATTTACAATGGGGAAGAGCCGAACGATTATGATTTTTTTCTGACCAACAAGAAGTATGCACACACATTGAAGGAGTATTTTAATAGCATTGAGGGCTTGGAAGAGAAGAGTAGTGCTAAAAAGGGGACATATAAAGGACTACCATTAATCATAACAGACAACGCTATTACAATCGGGAAATATCAAATCATTACCCAGTGGGTCGGGAACATTCATGATGTGGTTTCAGAATTCGATTTCAAACACAATATGTTCTACTACTATAACGGAGAGATTGGAACATTGAGTGATTTCAAATATCTAGATGAGAAGAAGTTAGTTTATAACAATGAACGTGGACGCAATATTGGACATACTTTTATTCGCACAATCAAATTTGTAGAACGTGGATGGACGATTTCACATAAAGAGCTTTCAAAACTGTTGATTAAACTAAATGATGTTGGTCTAAGTGACAAAGAGATTCTGAGCTTTAATAACAGCATTACAAAGAATGAAGAATCAGATACATATAGCGATATTAGTAGCAATACCGACGTAAGTATTGAATGTGAAGACGACGAGAATTACGAATAATAGATACATAGAATTTGAACGTGATTGAATAAAAGGCAGGCTATGAAGGGAGGTGGTTGTATTGCTGTTCTAGCGTGAGCTGTGAGTAGGATCGGTGGACAAGGTACGCAAAATTTTGCGGAGCTTAATACAGGAATAAAATAAACTCTTAAATAAGAGAGGAAAGATAGGATTATGAAATTAGGGGTGCTTTTCAATTTTAAAAGTGGAGAGAAATACAAGGCTAATGGCACTTTGAATTATAACAATACTCAAGCAGAGCAGGACAAGTTGTTGGAGTGGCTGAACGGCTTTGCAATTGGAATGAGAAGTAACTCGGAAATTGATGTCATGTTGGATGATGAGCAGGTAACAAAACGATATTCTGACCTGTATTCTGTGGAGTTTATTTTAGAAGGCGAGGTGCATTAAATTTGAAGATTCAGAATCAACAGCTTGAATGGCTGGTACAATTTTGCTTGAAATTTGAAATGAATGCTAAGGGGAGTCGTCAGCGTTCTAAGTTTATAAAGATTCTTCAGGAGAAGATAGAAGAGTATCGGAAGCATCGACAGGAGTTAATTGAACTGTACGCTTCAAAGGATGAGAATAGGAACCCGTTAATAATTCTTGATAATGGGGAACGTTGTTATGACGTAAAAGATAAGAATGGCTATATGAAAGAATTTATAGAGTTGCAATTGGAATATAATTACATAAATGAGACTGAAGAAAATATTGAGATGCTCAAAGTAGTAGGTGAAACATACCTAAATCATGAAGACATGTTTTTGGGCATTGAGGGCGATTTTTATCACTATATTTGCATAGAGTTCGAGGAATTTTTCGATAAGCAAGTCAAAGAAATTAGCAAGTAACATATACCAGTAGATCTGACATTACATAAAAAGGTGGATAAAAATTATGAGTTTGTGTGTAGCAGCTTCATTTGAGAGAGAGCACTATTTGGCAGTCGATACGGCGGTTTCATTTCATAAAAATGGTCTTGTTTATCGTAACGTAGATGGGTTTTCGGAGAAGATAAAGATAATTGATGGAGAAGCCTATTTTTTTAGCGGAGATATTGAATTGTGTCTAATGCTTCAGGTTTCTTTTATGGAACAGAAGAACAGAAGTTTCGCTAAGTTAACTGAGATAGCAAAAGACTTGTTTGATAAATACGCTGATCCCGGCGATAAACTAGCTTTCTCTAAATATGGCTTTGATAAAGATGGAAAGGCTACGATGCAATTTAACAATAGCGAATTAGGATTCAAACCTCAGCCAATGTATTATGGGAGTTCGAACATTCAGTTTACCACCTATGGATCAAAAATGAGGCAAGCAGGGAGTCATATTGACCTCAAAACTACGTATATCACTCCTGATTTCTTCATTCCTATTTACGAAGCTGTAGCAGATGAAGGCATTGGACGATCAATCTACATGTATCATATTAAGTTCGATGAACACGGACGCACAGAGGAAATTCCTGTTGCTGACCCTGTAGATATTCGTAAGGCAAGTATGAAAAAGGCTAGAAATCATTCAACATTTATTGGTGATGGTGAAGACGCAATCCCTGTTACGATTATGGGTGAGGGAGATGGCATGAAAAAATTTGATTCATCCAATGCCTTTGATCCAGCTATGATTGGCGAACCGATGAGTAGCAAAGGATTTCTGGTTAAGCCCAAGGGAAGCTACAGCATGATGTACTTCTCATCCAACACTGGTTTTGAGCGAAGTGTTACGCTAAACGATCAAGACATTACTGTATTTGCTGATAGGGGTGCTATAACGTTAAAGGGAAAAGCATTTAATTTTATAACTCAAGGAGGTTCGTTATTCCAGATGGAAGAGAACGGAGACATCAACATCAAAACAAAAGGCAAAATCACCTTCAACGGTACTCGCTACGACTTCATGTAACCTATAGTTTCCCCTTATCCTCTCCGATATATATTGTAAGTATGTGTAAAATCATATACTAATCGAATAATTGGAGGATATACAATGAAGAAGCGAATTCCAACGTTCCTCGCTGGTGCAATATTTGGTGTTGCAGTGGCAGTTAGTGGCGTAGCAGGAGCAAGTACATATTTAAAAGCAACATTGACACCTACAAAAATTGTGGTCAATGGACAAGAAGCTAAGTTAAACGATAGTCCTGTCAATGTGAATGGTAAAGCATATTTACCTCTTAGAGATACAGCAAGTGCAATGGGCTATAATGTAGCAAGCGCTAGTGGCGGTAAAATTGAGTTGGTTAAAAGCAATGGAACGGTTTCTACTACTCCCTCCTCTACCCCATCTGCTACAACAACTACAAAAAGTGAGCCAGCAACATCAGATGTTAAGCAAGGAGGTAAAACCTTCAACGTGGATCAATACACAAAAGGAGATAAACTGGATAGCGAGAAGATTGCAGCAGCCATTGCTAATGGCGAGCTGACGATTAATTCACAGGATGCTAATGGAGATAGCATTTTGCACTGGGTAATTCGTAAGAATGATTATGCAACATATTTAGTGATCAAGAAAAATGCGTTGAACGTGAATATTTTGAATAATAAGAAACAGAGTCCGTTGCATGAGGCAGCTTTACAAAATAGTAACTTTTATATTGGAGAACTGGAATCGCTTCATGCCAATCCTAAATTGATGGACATTGAAGGGAAGAAGCCAATTGAACATATTCGAGTAAATTCTTCCAACTATATTTCTCTGGAAGTATACATGATGAAAACAAATTGAATTGATTTGAGCGTCCATTGTTATTGGGCGCTCTATCCTTCTCCTAATAGAAGGGAATAGCTTATAAAATCAACATTTTACATGGAGGCAGATAATTGAGTAGACAGACAACTCTGCAAGGACCTTATAAACGAATATGCTATTGTAGCAGGTCTATGAGTACAGATGGAATACATATAGAGGGGGACACATTTCAATGAAGTACTGTAAAAAATGTAATATTGAACATGAGGAAAACCTTATGTATTGTGGTTAATAATTTCGTTCCACAAGATACGAATAATAAAGCATTTAAACCTTTGACAGTGTTAATCTTGACTTATGTTGTACTGATTTGTGCTACACTGATCTATTTTATTAATACAAGTTACTTCACACCAGAAGCGAAGGCAAATACTGTTGTGAATAACTATTTAGAAGCAATTATGAATGGTGATATGACAGGTGATTATAAAAAAGCCTAATGTTGATGATTTTATAAATGTTTTGGATTACAAATTTTGCGTGTGGTGGATAAGTGGGAAGAACCTAATGGGTTAATTGTAGATGAAGATATGTACAAAATGTATCACGAAAAGGAATTTAAATCTTTTAGGGAATGGAAAGAGAGCCTGAAACGTCAATTTATTGATTTGACTGTAGTTTCAGAGAGTGAAACAGGATATGGTAATGAAATCAGCAACAGATAAGCATTACAAAATTGAATTGCTTTATGATGTTAACGCAACAAACGGACTGGGACAATCAATTTATAAATAAGGTAAGTTTTTTTGTTGAGGAAGACGTCTTTGATAATTATAAGATAATTTTGGTGCATGATAAAATTTTCAATTTTAGATCATAATATTTGTTTATTTTACTGCCTTCGGGCAGTTTTTTTATGGGGGTATGCTACATTCATAAATTGATTTTTTATAATTGCTATGATATGGTTAAGACTGTAAAACAAATTAGCCACTAAATTACTTGACCATAAACCAACCAATTGATAAAAATTGATTGTATATAACTTATGAATATATTATTTTAAATCACCTCAAAAACCATCGAGGTAGCATGGACCCGTGGAAATATCGACAGCATCTCCCACCTGTTCGGTTACACTATCAATATCAGCAAGTCCAAACCAACCAACTCAGAATTTATAGCGATGGTCGCAGACAAGCTGCGGATTGAGAATAAGGTGTCCTGAAACTCTGATGAGACGCGAAAAAATGAACATGAGTAGAACGCAAATTCTCAATAATTTATCGATCGTTGCGCCGGAGATTCCGATGAAGCTCTTCGCAATTGAGTTGGATTTTACGCTTTACACGCATATCAATAGGTATTTTTGCTGAAACTAATACTAAATAAGTAAAAATTATTTGAATAACGCTTATCTCTTCGGAGGTGGGCGTTATTTTTTTGCAAGATGTCGCAAATTTGCAAATCCATCAAATTAGGGTAACTCACCGATAGAGGCCCCTATACTAGGATTCATCGTATGAACGTTCAAAGAGCAATTAAGAGATGCAAGGTTGAATTATACCAAGCATTTAATGAATAAGGTTATGGAGAGACTACGAGCGAGGTAATTGCGGAGAGTTCATTTTATAGTAGGAATATCATTACAAGATCGAACAGATGTAATCTTGCAATTGCAATGGACTCTACGAATCATGCTGTCGTTATACGTTCACCGGTCTATCTCCTTATGCGCATCAGAGTGCAAATCTGCCAATGTTATTATATTATTGACTTTACTTCCCATTAAAATGTAAGGTATTAACATACACTATTACTAGGGAAGGTTGTTAGATGATGCGGGTGAAAATTTCAATAATTTTGTTAGTGATTGTTTGGTTTTTCACTACCGGCATTTCTGATCTACAAGCTAAACTGGATAGAGGAATAAAAAACACGGTTACATCTAATATGTTTGGTGCCAGTGGAAACGGGACTGATCAGACAAAAGCTATCCAGTCTGCACTTGACTACCTCGAGAGAGTGGGGGGAGGTAAGCTTATCCTTGGCAAAGGTACGTATCTCCTAAGTATCGCTAAGAGTATTCACAGTAAGGCATGTATTGTCATACCCGCCGGAGTGATTATAGAAGGCTCTGGTATGGGTGTCACCATCATCAAACGGATTAGTAGTGAACGGAAGCAAAACGGCGTATTGCTCGTTAATAAAGGCTACGACACAAAGGGGGGATATAAAGCAGCTGGCAATATCGTGTTACGAAATTTCACGATTACAGACGGTGATGTTACCTCCAAGCCGAGGACTTACGGGGACTTGATTGCGTTGGGACATGCGAATAATGTACTTATTGAGCGTGTCCAATCGTTAAATCATGATCAACATTTCGTAGACATTTGCGGTTCGAGAAATATAACCGTGAGAGATTCTATCAGTAATAATCTTCAAGGCACCTATGGGACGGCCACAATCCAAGTTGATCGAGCTAAAAACCTAGGAATATGGGGGTTGCTACTTGACGGAACTAATCCAAAAAATATAACTATAGAGAATAACAAAATCAACTCAATGTCCGAACTGGTGTTACAACTTGGGCATGATCAATCTATTGCAGGAGATATACGTGTAGTAAAAAATGCAATAAATTGCTTGAATAAAGCTAGAGCACAAATAGCAATCGGTAAGGACGAAGATACATCAATATTGACTGCAAACATTAAAGACAATCAAATAAAACTCAATAATGCAAATAGTGTAGGGGTTAATCTGGTGGCCAATACAGCCAACAGACTAGAAAATATCTCAATAGCTGGCAATACTATCACAGGTAAGATGCGGTCAGCGACTATTGTAGGCAATTCTGTCGCATCTGCGGGTTTTGAGGACATTTTGTATTCACATTACGTTGAGGTGTAACACATGAGTTTTCTACGCAGGTTGCTATAGACTTTTTTAATAAATCTTTATAATTTTATGTTAAACTTGTCTCTATATGGGTTACTGTGGCATGTCTGATTAGAAATATAATTAAAGCAAACTTTCAAATGAGGTGAATGGATGTCTTTCCGTATTGTTCGAAGTATTTAGTTTCCGGGCTGGAAAAAAACGCGTACCAGCTATCAAGGGGGGAGTCTGCCTCATTGACTACAAAACTAAAATTTCGAATGATCTCGGTCTGCTATTCTGTAGTTTTTATTATCTTTTTGAAGGTGGATAAAAATGAATTCAATTGAATATAAAGAGTTTTATGATAAGGTTGGAAAAATCAACGGATGGGATTTTAGTAATGTGAAATGTATTTCTGAAGGAGTAAAATGGGACTTCTATAATGAAGTGTCGAAGACGTGCGAGAAGTCGGACATATTGCTTGATATCGGCACGGGTGGCGGGGAAGCTATTTTGTCAATAGCGGCTTCTGCATTACTTTTAGTCGGAATTGACCAATCTGCTGGAATGATTGATACGGCAAGAAAAAATTCTACTGAAGCAGACATAGCGAATGTTCGTTTTCTACAGATGGATGCTGAAAATCTGAATTTTCCCAAGGAATTCTTTAATGTAATCTCTTCTCGACATTCGTGTTTCTCTGCAAAAGAAATAGCTAAGGTGTTAGTTAAGGGTGGTATATTTTTAACACAGCAAGTGAGCGAAAATGACAAATTAAACATTAAAGAAGCGTTTGGAAGAGGGCAGGCATTGGGTACTAAGAAAGACTCGTTGAAAACTCAATGTATTACAGATCTCAATGAAGCGGGCTTTAACGATATTCAGTCATTTGAATTTAATGCAACCGAATACTATCAGACTCCTGCAGACTTAGTTTTTCTTTTGAAACACACTCCCATTATTCCTGACTTTGGACAAAAACAAATGGATTTTGAAATACTCCAACAATTCATTCTGGACAACCAAACTCCAAAAGGAATTAGGACAAATGCAGAACGATTTATGATTATAGCTAGGAAGTAAAACATAAAGAGATACCCGCTTTGGGGTATCTCTTTTTTACTTGCAATGCTTTAACGGATGAATTGGATGGACGAAAAATAATACTCTCACGCGGTTTATAAAATAAGCGTCAATCATTATAAAACGATCACGAAGAGAAATTTTCCTTTTGTAAACAGTTCTGAAATTCTCTTTAATTTTGATATAAACAATGTGTCGATTCTTGTCGATATAATATCTATTATAAAGAGAACTAAGGAGCGAATATATGAAATTTAACATTCGAACAAAATTGTTATTGGGTTTCCTTGCGGTAATAATCCTGTTAGTTGTGATTAGTACAGTATCGATCTCGCGAATGAAAAAGTTAGGCGATACTTCAATGGAAATTGATAGCCATTGGATGCCAAGTGTGACCATCCTCGGAACACTAAATGGTGATATATCTGATGTAGAGCGGCTCTCATTAAACATTATTGTAGAACGTGACCCGGAGGAAATGGAGAAGGTTCAGGCCGAATATGATAAGGTTTTAAAGAAAGTTGAAGAAGACCGAAAAACATACGAAAAATTAATTGCTACTCCTAAGGAACGTGAAATGTATGAACAATTCTCCAAAACTTATACGGAGTATTTGACTAAGTTACCAGAAATGATTGCAGCAGGGAGAGCTAATGATTACACTCAATCAAGCATCCTTCACCAAGAATCCTATAAGTTATGGTATAGTTCAAACGATATGATCAGTCAGCTCATTAAGTTGAATGCAGATGGATCAAAACTGATTACGAAAGAAGCTGTTGACAACTTTATTTCAGGCAGACAATTAGTTATCGTTTTGAGTATTGCAGCCGTTATACTAGCATTGATCATGGCGATCATTATAGCCCAAATTATTTCTAAGCCCATTTTGCGCATCAGTCGTGCTGCTGAAAGCATTGCGTCCGGTGACCTTACTGGGGAAGCCATTGTCGTGAAAGGCAAGGATGAGATTAGTATTTTGGCCCATTCTTTTAATACGATGGTTGCAAATCTTCGTCAACTGATTCAGTCTGTAAGTAGTACGACCGAGCTGGTAACCACTTCCTCGGAGGAATTGACGGCCAGCGCAGAGCAAAATAGCCAAGCAACTGCGCAAATCACCGAAACAGTGCAAGAAGTTGCTACAGGGACAGGTGACCAGGTGGATATGGTGACCAAATCGTCCCAGGCTATTGAGGAAATGTCCATCGGTGTAGAACAAATTGCAATCCGTGCGCAAAATGTTTTTGCATCAGCTCAGGATGCGGCTCACAAATCAGCTGAAGGTAATCAGATGATCCAGCAGGCTGTTGTCCAAATGAATAGTGTGAATGACTCTATGAATAGCTTGGCTGATCTTATGGCTGGATTGGGAGAGCGTTCAGATGAAATCGGGAAGATTATTGATGTCATCACCAATATTTCAAGTCAGACCAATCTTCTTGCCCTGAACGCGGCCATTGAAGCAGCCCGCGCAGGAGATCACGGTAGCGGATTTGCTGTAGTTGCAGGTGAAGTGCGTAAGTTGGCTGAACAATCGGCTCATTCTGCTCAACAAATTACGGAGCTGGTGGGATTGATACAAAAGGATACCTCGCATGCTATTGAGGCGGTAGCGTCCAATGGGCGAGATGTCATGACAGGTCGGGAAGTCGTACAAAATGCGGGTGCATCCTTTGAGCTTATTCAGGAAACCGTTAATAAAGTGGCCAGTGAAATTGAAGAGGTCTCTGCTGGATCGGAGCAAATGTCTGCAAGTACCGATGAGATTGTTGGCTTTGTTAGACAAATTTCAGCGATTGCTGAAGAGGCTGCAGCTGGGACGCAGCACGTATCTGCCGCGACTCAAGAGCAATTGGCATCGATGGAGGAAATTGCTTCCTCTGCAAGAAACCTGTCCAAAATGGCAGAAGACCTACAAGGACAAATTGGTAAATTTAAAGTATAAATCGTATACCGGTTCTATATTTCAGGGGAAAAGCCGCTCTATTGTGAGCGGCTTTTTCTATTCATTTTTTAATAAATATATTTGCGATTAAAAGATGGAGATATGCGGAGCCTGTAATTGGAAAGATATGATACAATGGTGGGAAATTCTTTTGGGTTGGAGTGATATCATGGACAATAAAACTGAACTTAAAGCAAGCGACCTGCGTCAGTTAGCGATAGACAAAATCATAGCTACACCATTTTTGAATGATTTTAAATATCTGAAAAGCAGAAAAGTTTTGAAAAAAGAAAACAAGGAATTTATATTTGAAATTTGTTTCGGCGCGACCAAATATAGTGCATTAAAAGTTTACATTACCGTGGAATCCAAAAGTATAAAAAAGAAGTATAGTACAGGGGCTTGTTTTCACAGTGAGTTGATCGCTCTAACCAAGAAATATACGGGCAACAGGGATTACCTTGTGTCCACAGAAGTAGAAAGAGAACGAGTGATCCAAGAGATTGTGGCAGATATCTACACTTTCGCGTTGCCTTTTTTCAAGCGATTTGAAGATGTAGAAACCCTAGCAGAACAAGTACATAAGTCAGGCTTTTTACCGCATCGCAAACGTTTTGATAAATTTAATCCGTTGACGAAAAGATTCATTGATTTTTATTATCAAGGGGAGTAATGTAGCCATCTGGGACATTTTTGTCCTCACCTTTGGAAAGTAGATAAGCATTATGATAAGGAGAACGATGTCCATGAAGTGGATATTACCGTTTTTCAAAAGAATCATGTACAATTTGTAAAAAGGGTCAATGTACTCCTCGGCATAACAAGATTTACCTAACATGATCAATGTCTCGTTAAGAGGCGAGTCGGATGTTGCCCTGGAGGGTAGATTTCTACATGGGTAGCAATCGAATGAACAACACAGAGGCTGTATACACGGATATATACAATCATATGTTATAGGCAAAAGTCATCGCATTGAACGGGCTGTGGTATGGATGCAAAAGATTTTAAAGCAAAGAGGGGATGAGAGCATGTGGAATAGTCTGACTTGGGTGATCGTCGGCGTGTTGTTGGTGGCGTTGGGTTGGATTGTTATGGCATGGCGTGGACGTAGCGGCAATCAACAACAAGCGGATGAACATCGGGGCAGTAATGTTGTTGAATTTCGCCCTCGTAAGCCCGCCCGACAATCCCGCACTGGCAATGAAATGAAGTCTAAAGTGTCTTCGGGTACACGCGCGAATACAAAAGCGGCAGATATTCAGACCCAAGCTGGATTTGGACTGTTTGACTCCATTCAGAGCACGAGTAAACAAAAATGCTCCTTTTGTAAAAAAGAAGAAAAATTAACCTTTTATGCCGATGATAATGGTTCGCTGTATGGGGTATGTAAAGAGTGTAAGCATAAGGCGGAAAGACAGGATATGCTGCCACTTTAGTCTATACAGACTATGGAGAACCATCATCAAATAATTCTTATAATTAATAAAAACTCCCAACCGTATGTAAGTAAATTGGTTAGGAGTTTTTTTGTTAGTGTTTTACTACATTGTTAGCGAATTTGCCTGTCAATCAATTCCTCTAGCGCATCAGCTATATGATCTGGTCCATAGGATAGTTCTTCCCGGCTTAAGCTCAACCAGGCATGACGCTCATCCATATCAAAGGCATTTTCCAGCCAACCGGACAAGCCTCTGCCTCTACGATCTACTTCTACAAGCACATGGACACCCTCGGGTTCCAACTGCATAATCAGCTCTAGCTCCTCGATATCCCGTGCATACTCCGAGCCAGGCGTAAACTCAAACTCCTGCACGAATGGAACACCGCGTCCAAGCTTGGGGTGACGTTCACAGGTGGAGGAACGGAATCGGAAGCCTAACAGGTGAACCGCCTCAAACACCGTACTCATATAAGGATGTGGCTCGATTTTGAGTGAATCACGATCGGTCGGGTCCAAAGCCATGCCAATGTCCAATGCTGTTTCCAGCCAGACAGGCTGTTTGGCATGAGTAACAGGAGTTTCCAAAGGCAACCTAAAGGAAAAAGGAGTTTCAAGCTCCTGTCCTTGCTTTAGATGAAAGCCATCAGATACCTTGATCCGCGCAATGCAGCAGGTGGTGACGGTTTTTTTATCATCGTGCTCTACGATATATTCAGTCTTGAGTTCAATATCAATTTTACCGATTTCCTGATCAATTTTACCGCCTTTGATACGTATGATGCCACTAAGTTCTTCTCCAGGCACATATACAGTCTGATCCACCAACGTATCGACTTTGGCTGAACCGATTCCTGCACTTGCTAAGATCTTGTTAAAGAAACTCATCATTCCGTCCCCCCGATAATCTTATGGTTATTATGCACAAAAAAATAAAAACTTGTACAGCTTAACGGATATACGGGGAAATAGCTTGAACCGTTCCAAAAAAATGCAAGAAAAAAGTAATGGAAAACAAGTGGGCGTATGGAGTTTGCCGCCCCATGTAGCTTACTATTCGCAGTTCACTTTATGAGGAGGTATAAAGCAATTACGACAACGAGGCTCATAAGCCTCAGAGTCACCGATCATCACGATAGGTCCTACAGTGGAAGGTTTTCCATTGACCATACGCTGCGTAAATACTGCTTCCGAGCTGCCGCATACAGCGCAGAAGGAAGTCAGTTTCTCGATGTCATCTGCCATAGCGAGCAGACCACCGACATAGCCGAACTCCTTGCCTCGGTAATCCAGATTTAGCCCATCGGCAATGACATGCTTTCCGCAATAAGCTAACTCTTGTATGAGCGACATAATATGCCGACTGAAAAACTGGACTTCGTCAAAGGCAACCACATCGGCATCTTTCGTTTCTTGCAAAATACGCTGAACGAGCTCATCCGTGAGTTTTCTTGGAATAGAGATAGCGGGCAGCCGATATCCGATTCGGCTTACAATTTCATCCTCCGCATAACGGTTGTCTTCAGCTGGTTTGTAAGCGACCACCTTGCGATGCCCGTATTGGATTAGTTTCTGACAACGGCGAATCAATTCGCCGGATTTTTCGCTGAACATGGGGCCTGTTATAATCGTAATTCGTCCTGTAGGCAAAGCGAATTCCCCTCTCTTAACATGTACATAACGCTGTAAATCTTCATCTCCGAAAGAAAACGCCATTATAGATTACCATAACGAGCCACATACAGACTAGAGAAAATATATTGTTTTTCGACATGTTTTTGTATGTCTATTCCTAAATCGTAAATGTGGTCGTCATTGCTCTGCCGCCGCGGGCATGATATGGTGAAGCGTAGTGGAATGAAGGGAAGAGTGGAAGGCATGGACGAAAAAAACACGGATTATAGTGCCAAAAAAAGAGTATTACTGGAACAAGGACTGATTAGCCGGCAAGCTCTGGAGCTAATCATTGAGTTGGAGACAGAGCTTGATTTTCTGAGCAAGCAAAATGAATCGTTTCGCAAGGCGTTGCGAGCCAAATCAGCACAAAGTCCAAGAATGGCTACCAAATTACGAGATGCACTGTATGAATGATATGGAGAGATATCTAGATTAGGTAGATGATGATTTGCAGCCTATGCCTAAACGCTAAATTTTGTACAGTGAAATAAAGAGAGTACAATAAGCTATATATAATCAATGTTAATGGAGGAGAAACATGACTATACATTGTGATGTCGCTATTTTGGGTGGAGGAACCGGAGGGTATGTAGCAGCAATTCGCGCAGCCCAACTCGGCAAGGAAGTGGTGATCATCGAAAAGGACAAGCTCGGCGGAACCTGTCTGCACCGTGGTTGTATTCCGAGCAAGGCTTTGCTGCGCAGTGCGGAAGTATATGCAACGATTAAAGAAAGTGCGCAATATGGTATTGAGACATCGGGAGCACAGCTTGTATTTCCCAAGGTTCAGGAACGTAAGGAAGCCGTTGTGGAGCAGCTACACCAGGGCGTTCAATTTTTGATGCGGAAAAATAAAATTACGGTGCTGAGCGGTAAGGGACGCGTGATTGGACCGTCTATATTTTCTCCTAAAAGCGGTGCAGTGGCTGTGGAACTAGAAGATGGTGAGATGGAGACGATTGTTCCGGCACACCTCATTATTGCAACAGGATCACGTCCGCGTGTGCTGCCTGGACTGGAGCCAGATGGCGAATTTATTCTGAGCAGTGACGAAGCATTGACTATGGAGAACCTGCCAGCATCCCTGATTATCGTGGGTGGTGGGGTCATTGGCGTGGAATGGGCTTCCATGCTAAATGATTTTGGCGTGGAGGTTACGGTGGTTGAGGCCGCGAATCGACTTATTCCTACGGAGGACGAGGACGTTTCGCGTGAAATGCAGCGCTTGTTAACCAAGCGTGGTGTCAAGGTGCTGACGGGGGCACAAGTGTTGGCTGAAACCTACGGCAAGGATGAGGAAGGCGTACAGATTGACGTGCAAAAAGGTGAAGAAACCGAAACCCTCAGTGTTTCCAAACTGCTCATTTCTGTAGGTCGTCAGGCGAATGTGGAAAATATCGGGCTGGAAAATACGGATATCCGCGTGGAGCGTGGCTTTATCTCGGTTAATGAGCATTTGCAGACAAATGAGCCACATATCTACGCCATCGGGGATTGCATCGGCGGCTTACAACTGGCCCATGCCGCGAGTCATGAAGGCTTGCAGGCAGTTCATCATTTGGCGGGCGAAGAGTTTCACAGCGTACCCAACTATATGATTCCGCGGTGTATTTACACACGTCCTGAAGCCGCAAGCGTCGGCTTGACGGAGCAGGAAGCCCGTGAACGTGGGCACCAGGTGAAAACAGGGAAGTTCCCTTTCCAAGCTATCGGAAAATCGTTAGTATACGGTAGTCGAGACGGCTTCGTGAAAGTGGTGGCGGACCAGCAAACCAATGATATTCTCGGTGTACATATGATTGGTACGCATGTAACGGATCTGATCAGCGAGGCCGCTCTTGCGCAATTGCTGGATGCTACGCCGTGGGAAGTCGGACAGCTTATTCATCCACATCCAACGTTGTCGGAGATTTTGGGAGAAGCGATGCTGGCAGTCGATGGACAAGCGATAGGCATATAAACGTTTCAAATAAATCGGTACTTTTCTTTTTGGGGCGAAAAGGATTATAATGGGGTTAGTCAGAGTTTAGTACCAGGTTTTAAGACAAGATGGTACTAGGTGCTGAAAGTAGGATGTTTGACATTTAAGGAGGTGCCTCAATGAGTTCTAAAGGCGCTGTAGACGCTGGCTTCAGACATGAGCAGCTGGGACTTACTCACGGACAAGTAATTGATATGTACAGATATATGTTGCTCGCAAGAAGATTTGACGAGCGCAACATGCTCCTGCAACGGGCAGGGAAAATTAATTTCCACGTTTCCGGCATTGGACAGGAAGCGGCACAAGTAGGTGCAGCTTTCGCTCTGGACCGGGAAAAGGACTATTTCCTTCCCTATTACCGGGATTACGGATTCGTGCTTGCAGTCGGCATGACGCCGCGCGAATTGATGCTGTCGGCATTTGCCAAGGCAGATGACCCTAATAGTGGAGGGCGCCAGATGCCAGGGCATTTTGGTAGTAAACGGCTGCGTATTGTAACAGGCTCCAGCCCAGTGACGACACAGGTTCCACATGCAGTGGGTGTTGCGTTGGCCGCCAAGATGCAGAAAAAAGATTTTGTATCGTTTGTTACGTTTGGGGAAGGCTCCAGTAATCAGGGGGATTTTCACGAAGGCTGTAACTTTGCAGGTGTACAGAAGCTGCCAGTCATCATTATGTGTGAGAACAATCAATATGCAATATCGGTTCCGATTCATAAGCAGTTGGCAGGCAAGGTAAGCGACCGGGCATTGGGTTACGGATTCCCTGGTATTCGTGTCGATGGTAATGATGCGCTAGCCGTATATGCCGCGGTGAAGGAAGCACGTGAACGTGCTGTCCGCGGTGAAGGTCCTACGCTAATCGAAGCGATGATGTACCGTCTGTCCCCTCACTCCACCTCGGATAATGATCTGGCTTACCGGACCAAGGAGGAAGTGGATGAAAACTGGGCCAAGGACGGCGTAGCCCGCATGAAGAGTTACTTGATTGAATGCGGCATTTGGGACGAGGCCAAAGATGCAGATCTGTCGGCCGAACTGCTGCTCGAAGTCAAGGAAGCCATTGAATATGCAGACAATGCGCCTTTTCCAAAGCCTGAAGATACGCTGCTGCATGTGTATGCTGATAGCGAGGGGGAGGGTCGGTAACGATGGCGATTATGGAATATATTGATGCGATACGTCTTGCTATGAAAGAAGAAATGGAGCAGGATGAAACGGTTTTTGTATTAGGTGAGGACGTCGGCGTAAAAGGCGGTGTTTTTACAACGACTAAGGGGCTCATGGACCAATTCGGTGAGCAACGTGTCATGGATACTCCATTGGCAGAGTCGGCGATTGCAGGTGTTGCAATTGGTGCGGCAATGTACGGAATGAAGCCGATTGCCGAAATGCAATATTCGGACTTCATGCTTCCGGCGACGAATCAGATTATTAGTGAAGCGGCTAAAATCCGCTACCGCTCTAACAACGATTGGAATTGCCCTGTGGTGATCCGCGCCCCCATCGGTGGCGGTATTTTTGGTGGTTTATATCATTCTCAGTGTCCAGAATCTATCTTTTTTGGTACACCGGGTTTAAAAATTGTTGCTCCATTTACACCTTATGATGCCAAAGGATTGTTGAAAGCAGCCATTCGTGACCCTGATCCAGTGCTGTTTTTTGAAAATAAAAAATCCTACAAGCTGATTAAGGGTGAAGTGCCTGAGGATGATTATATCGTTCCAATTGGCAAGGCTAATCTGCTACGTGAGGGTGACGATATTACGGTCATCGGATATAGCCAGCCGTTGCATTTTGTTATGCAGGCAGCTGAGGAATTGGAGAAGGAAGAGGGCATTACCGCACATGTTGTGGATTTGCGCACACTCCAGCCTTTGGATCGCGAAGCCATTATTGAGGCTGCACGACATACAGGTAAGGTTTTAATCGTTCATGAGGACAACAAAACGGGCGGTATCGGTGCCGAAGTATCGGCTATTATTAATGAAGAGTGTCTGTTCGAACTGGATGCACCGATTGAGCGTCTGTGCGCTCCTGATGTGCCAGCCATGCCGATCAGTCCACCGATGGAGAAGTTTTATATGTTAAACAAGGATAAAGTGAAGGAAGCCATGCGTCGTCTCGCAATGTATTAATATAGAGCAGATTCGGGCGAAAGCATTCCAAAAGTGTAGTGGGGCAGCGATAAAACGCGCCCTTCTATGATGTTAAGGAGTTGAAAAAAATGTCAGACCAAACACAATGGAACGACGTGACCATGCCGCAATTGGCTGAATCGCTCGTATCAGCGACAATCGCCAAATGGCTGAAACAACCTGGTGATCCAGTAGAGCAATTCGAGCCAATTTGCGAGGTCATTACAGATAAAGTGAACGCAGAAATTCCTTCCACATTGGATGGGATTATGGGTGACCTGTTGGCAGAGGAAGGTCAGACGGTAGCGGTAGGCGAGTTGATTTGCCGTATCCAGACGAAGTCGGCTGCACCTACAGCATCAACAGGAGGGACACCTGCGGCACCAGCATCTCAAAGCAACGTGCAAGCACAATCCCAGCAGAGTGTTGGATCGGATCAGTCCATGCGCGGACGTTTTTCTCCAGCGGTCCAAACACTGGCTGCTGAGCACAATGTAGACCTAAGCAGAGTGCCAGGCACAGGCATGGGGGGAAGAATTACCCGCAAAGACGTGTTGAATTTTGTGCAGCAGGGCGGCTCTGCTCCAACTGGAGTGACTGGTCAGACGAGTGGAACCACGCAAGGACAAGGATCTCCTTTTACAGGACTCCAGCAGTCTGCCGTTCAGCATAGTGCACCAGTTCAAAATATGGACCCTGCGATTCCGGTGCGCAACAGCGGCATTCATTTAACGGAAGCTCCAAAAGTTCCTATGATCGAAGTTGAGGGTGGCAACAATAACAGATCCGAGTATTTTATTGATGTTACACCCATTCGTAGTGCAATTGCCCGCAATATGCGGCAAAGTGTTTCGGAAATTCCTCATGCCTGGACGACGATTGAAGTGGATGTGACCAATCTGGTGATGCTCCGCAACAAGATCAAAAACGAGTTCAAACAAAAAGAAGGCATCAATATTACGTATCTTGCTTTTCTCATGAAAGCAGTCGTGAATGCAATCAAGGAATATCCAATCATGAATTCGGTATGGGCAGTGGATAAAATTATCATCAAAAGAGACATCAATATTTCGTTGGCCGTAGGTACAGAGGACTCCGTTCTTACTCCTGTTATTAAAAAGGCCGATCAGAAAAATATTGCTGGCTTAGCTCGTGAAATTGACGATTTGGCACGTAAAACTCGCGAAGGTACACTCAAACTGGACGACATGCAGGGTGGAACGTTCACCGTCAACAACACAGGTTCCTTTGGTTCAATTTTATCTTATCCGGTGATTAACTATCCGCAGGCTGCAATTCTTACCTTTGAATCCATTGTCAAAAGACCAGTGGTTATTGATGATATGATTGCGGTGCGCTCAATGGCTAATCTGTGTCTGTCGCTGGATCATCGTATTTTAGATGGAGTGATTTGCGGACGATTCCTGCAACGGGTTAAAGAAAATCTAGAAGGCTACACCTTGGATACGAAGCTGTACTAATCATCCGAACAGTTAGGTAAATGGACGGAGAGGAAGTGACAGGCCGTGAATAGACGACCGCTTGATGTAACCTATACGAATAGGATGGAATATGCCCATGCTTGGGATGTCCAGAAGGAGATTGTGGGAAAGCTGGATGCGGGGGAGGCGAGAGAAACGCTTATGCTTCTCCAGCATCCACCAACCTACACCATTGGTTCCCAGAGGCATCCTGAGCATTTGCTCCTTACACCAGAGCAGCTGAAAGAGAAGGGAATCAGCGTCTTTCAGATTGATCGTGGGGGAGATATTACATATCATGGACCAGGGCAACTTGTCGGATATCCCCTACTTGTGCTTGGCAACCGAGAGGCGTTAAATCTGCACGGATACCTTCGAAGTCTGGAAGAAGTGATCATTCAGTTGCTGGCATCTTATGGGATTGAAGGGAGCCGTAAGCCTGAATATACGGGGGTATGGATCGGGAATCTTAAAATTGCGGCCATTGGTGTCAAATTTAACAAATGTAAGCACCGCCGGGGCTTCGTAACCAGCCATGGCTTTGCCTTTAACATCAAGTCAGGAATACAGCATGAGGGCTTTGAAGGCATTGTTCCGTGCGGAATTCAGGAATACGGTGTGACATCATTAGAGGACTGTACACAGCAGTCTTTTTCGGTGGAACAGATTGCGAAGGAAATTGTACCGTACTTTGAACAGCAATTTTCATTTGCTGCGCAATGGCAAACGCATTCCTTCCAATAAAGGTCAGGCGGGCAATTGTGTAATTAACACGGGAGCCCGCCTCTTTGCTTGTGCAGCAGCTCGTCCACACATAGCTTCAACGGATCTTGAAGTAGTTCAACCTTGAGCGGTATAGCTATTATAGTGGCATAATAAACGGCTCAATCACCATGAACAGTGTAGAACCAATCATAGCTGCGAGCATAACGTAGACGAAAAAACGAACCCATTTTTTGTTAGACATGTGTAACTCCTTTAGGATAGGTTTAAGTCATAGATAAGAACATCTATCCGTATTGTAACGTAATCGGGAAAGAGAGGAAAGTTTAATGACAGTAGAGATAGTAAAAGACCGAATCGTACAGGAATTTATGGAACTCGTACAGGTGGATAGTGAAACGAAGCATGAACAGGAAATATCACGTGTTCTGAAAGAAAAGTTTAATGCACTAGGACTGGAAGTCGTAGAAGATGATTCTCGCGAAAGAACGGGACATGGTTCGGGCAATTTGATTGTTACCTGGAAAGCGGAAGGTGTGGAGCAAGCACCCAAAATATTTTTCACCTGTCACATGGATACCGTGACTCCAGGCAAAGGAATCAAACCGCAGTTGGGTGAGGATGGCTGGATTCGCAGTGATGGTTCAACAATTCTGGGTGCGGACGACAAGGCTGGGATTGCTGCTTTGTTCGAGGCGATTCGTGTCGTGCGCGAGCAGAACATACCCCATGGTCAAATTCAGTTCGTGATTACGGCTGGCGAGGAATCTGGTTTAATGGGTGCACGGGCGATGAAGCCGGAAGTCCTGGATTCTGACTTCGGATACGCTTTGGATTCGAACGGTGAAGTCGGTTCTATTTGTATAGCTGCTCCCACACAGGCACGTATTGAAATGAGAATTACTGGAAAGTCCGCTCATGCGGGGGTCAATCCTGAAGATGGCATTAGTGCCATTCAAGTCGCTTCTAAAGCAATTTCTAAAATGAAATTGGGACGCATTGATAAGGAGACGACCGCTAACATCGGCAGTTTCGAAGGCGGCGGCGCAACGAATGTGGTCTGCGATTTTGTATTGATCCGTGCGGAGGCTCGTAGTATTGTACAGGAAAAGGTTAATCATCAGATTCAGCATATGCGTGAAGCACTCGAAACCACTACGCGTGAATTTGGTGCCCAAGGAGAGTTCCGCAGTGAAGTCATCTATCCAGCATTCAGCTTTACGGAGCATGATGAAGTTGTACAGGTTGCACAGCGTGCCATTCAAGGACTGGGAATGGCAACATCAACCTTCCATTCCGGTGGCGGCTCAGATGCCAATGTATTCAACGGGCTTGGTATTCCAACGGTGAATTTGGCGGTAGGCTACCAGAACATCCACACCACAGAGGAAAAGATCAAGGCCGATGATCTAGTGAAGGTTGCTGAAGTAGTCGTAGCTCTGATCCAAGAAACTACAAAGTAAGACTTACTTCTTACATTTACAATATACCGAAAAAGGGTTCAGGCTAAAGACAGGAACGGTTTTCCTCCTTTAGATCTGAACCTTTTTTGGAACAGTTAGCGAAGCAATAGTGGCTGTAAGTCCGTATTCCTTTTGCCATTGACGCAGGAGGGCTTGTATCTGCCAGGCTTTGCCAACAATATGAAGGGTGGTTTCAGTTCGGTAACTTTTCATGTTCTGAAATCTCCTTATAGCAGAAGTTTTGATATACTATCCCCAGCATATGTCCCAAGTGGACAAGTTAGACTAATGTTGGAGATAATTAATAATGAAAGAAAGATAGAAGACGAAGGAGGCAACATGTCTGATGAACGACCAAACGAACGAACAAGTGAACAATCCAACAAACAATACACTTCGCAAGCCTTATTCCAATCCTGCGCTGGAGGAAAAGACCGTGTCCACACAGCCTATTTTTGAAGGAAAGGTCATTACGGTACAGGTAGACACGGTAGAGCTTCCCGACGGTTCCACTGGAAAGCGTGAAATCGTAAAGCATCCAGGTGCGGTGGCAGTTTTGGCTCTGCATCAAGGGAAAATGCTGGTGGTGGATCAGTACAGACAAGCTATGGGGCGATGTGAGGTTGAAATCCCCGCAGGCAAGCTGGAGCAAGGTGAAGACCCGATGGAAGCAGCGGGACGTGAATTAAGAGAAGAAACAGGCTATACAGCCAAATCGTTGAAGCTGCTGCACTCTTTTTATACATCTCCTGGCTTTGCGGATGAAATCATACATCTATATGTGGCTGAAGACCTGGAGCGAGGTAAGATGGAACCGGATGAGGATGAATTTTTGGAGCTATTTGAGGTGACCCTGGAAGAAGCACACACGCTTATTCGTGAAGGACGCATTAGTGATGCCAAAACGATTCTGGCCGTCTATGCATGGCAACTTCGCCAACAAACAGGGAGCTTCTAAGCGGATGGATACAAATATAATAGAACTTAACAACTACTTTGCAGACTTGCATATTCATATTGGCAGAACGGAGAAAGGAGCTCCAGTCAAAATTAGTGGTAGCCGTGATCTAACGTTTGCCAATATAGCCAAGGAAGCCTCCGGTCGCAAAGGGATTGGGCTTATCGGGATTATTGACTGCCATGCGCCTAATGTACAGGAAGATATTCGTAGCTATTTGCATACAGGTGAAATGGAAGAAATCAGCGGTGGTGGCATCGCATACAGGGATACAGTGATTCTACTTGGCACGGAGCTGGAAATACGGGCTGAAGGTCATCCCGAAGCACACGTACTGGCTTATTTTCCTGATCTGGCGGCGATGGAGGATTTTACCCAATGGCTGAGTAAGCATATGAAAAATGTCAATCTCAGCTCACAACGGATCTACGCACCGCCACGTGAGTTGCAGCAGCAAATTTACGGTCGTGGAGGCATTATGGTGCCTGCGCATGTGTTTACTCCGCATAAGGGCATTTACGGCAGTTCTGCAGCCCGTATGGAGGAACTGCTGGATATGGAGCTCATTAGCGGGGTGGAACTGGGGCTGAGCGCAGATTCATCTATGGCTGGTTTGATTTCGGAGCTGGATCGTTTCAGCTTTCTCACGAATTCAGATGCCCATTCACTTGGGAAAATTGGACGAGAGTACAACAAATTATCATTGGCGAAGCCGAGTTTTGATGAATTCAGGATGGCTTTGGAGCGGCGTGAAGGACGACGAGTGTGTGCCAACTACGGTTTGAATCCCAAACTTGGAAAATACCATCGCTCTTACTGTCAAAGCTGCGGTACGATTATTGATGAGCAGCAGATGGCGGACGAACGTTGCCCTAACTGTGGGCATACCAAGCTGGTGCGGGGTGTGCTCGATCGAATCTGGAGCATTGCCGATCGTGAACAGCCTGTAATTCCCTCCCATCGTCCTCCTTACATTTACCAGATTCCGCTGGAATTTATTCCAGGCTTGGGTAAAGCCAAGCTGAACCAGCTGTTAGCAGCCTTCGGAACAGAAATGAATATTTTACATGAGGTTACGCAAGAGGAACTGTCAGAGGTCGTCGGTAAAGTGTTGGCAGAGCAGATTGTGCTTTCACGCGAAGGACGCCTGGCGCTGGTATCCGGTGGTGGTGGAACATACGGAAAAATAGCGAAGTCCTAGTAAAGTGTCCTAGTCAAGTCTTGTCTCCCTAAAAAGGCATATCAGCGTCTGCTTGTTCATAACCATAAAATATCTCTGCCGTTGGCTTGGCGCATCATTCGTGATGTTAGATTTGCAGCGAAAGCTGCCCCATTTCTAGCCATCAGCCGTCGGATTACGGTTGTTTTTTGGACAAACAAGCAGATGAAAGGGGCAGGACCCGATGCAATGGTTTCGTCATACGTTAAAGGATCAGATGCCGTATTATGTTTTCTTGGCTGTACTGTTTCTAGTGGGAGTTGTTTTTGGCGCACTCATGGTAAATGCACTCTCCCTGGAACAGTTACAGGATTTGTCCCGTTACCTGAAGGATTTTTTTGTGACGGTCAATCAAAACAAGCAGGGCTTTGCTGATTCGCAGGCGGCCTCGACCTTTTGGGACAGCGTATCACTACATCTTAAATGGGTGGGCCTCATCTGGGTATGCGGGCTTTCGGTCATCGGACTCCCAGGTATTCTTGTATTGAATTTTCTCAAGGGTGTGCTGATCGGATTTTCTGTAGGTTATATGGTAGGGCAATATTCGTGGAAAGGACTATTATTTTCATTGGTTTCCGTTGCTCCACATAACCTGCTCGTGATTCCGGTACTGCTCGTCTGTAGTGTGGCTGCGATGACTTTTTCCATTCATATGATCAAAACTAAAATACTTGCTACTCGGCCATCAGACGGGATGTTGCGTCCGTTGCTTTCTTACGCAGGATTGACTGCTGTGATGATGGTGCTGCTTATCGGCAGCGCATCCTTTGAAACCTGGGTCACCCCGGTTATGATGCAATGGGTCACTCCTATGCTGACGGCTTCCGTGACATCTTGATCTCATTTCAAAATGTTTGACTTTATTTGTATAGACCCCCTATAATAATAGGAGTGAAAAAAAGTGCAGTAGGCAGTAGCTTTGCAGGGGGAGGGAGACACATGGAAGCACGGATCGAAAAAATTAAGCAGCAGCTGCAATCCCAGGGCTACAAACTAACGCCTCAGCGGGAAGCCACCGTCAGAGTTTTACTTGAGAACGAAGATGATCATCTGAGTGCGGAAGATGTATTTATGCTCGTCAAAGAAAAAGCTCCCGAAATCGGTCTGGCAACCGTATACCGTACCCTAGAACTGCTAAGTGAACTGCATGTCGTGGAGAAAATTAATTTTGGCGATGGCGTTGCGCGTTATGACTTACGCGGCGATACAGCCAAACATCACCACCACCATTTGATATGTGTGCAGTGCGGCAGTGTAGATGAAATACTGGAAGATTGGCTTGGACCGTTAGAGGAGCGTTTGGAACGGGAATATAATTTTACTGTAGTGGATCATCGTTTGGACTTCCACGGTATTTGTTATCGTTGTAAGGCGAAGAACGATACAACTGCCCAGAAATCCTCGGGCAAAACCAAGAAAAACAAATCCCAGGATTAATAAGCTGACACCCAAGCTCTCACCGACGAAGACGCGTTCGGGGGAGCTTTTTTGGTTCGGAATTTACTGTGTAGGACCAAGTGGTATAAAACAGAATAGCTTGTCATACCCTTCCATAGAGAGCCCTACATAGGGACTATATTTTGGGAAGGCGGCTGATCCACATGGTACTATCATTACGGAGAGGACTACAATGGCTGCGCTTGCTGATATTGTTCGGGGTGTTGGCATGTATGTTCTTTTATAGCCTCAGGCTGTTTACAGATTGGATAACACCTGTAGATCATTACCGAATACCGGAAGGACATGCAGTTAAGGTATTTGGCGGACAAACAGTGAATGAAGGGTCCGAGCAACGAATCGGAGTGTTGGAACGTTTACGTTTCTTTTATTGGTATGGTGAGTAGTCTATGTAATCTTCACGATGAGATGATGATATGAAGGCCGCACACGAAGAAGCAGGCGCAACAACTTGAATCGCTGTATGCAGGACAAGGAGACTTTTGGAACTCATGAAAATGTATATTCAACCTTTCGTTCAATATATGGAAGAGGAAAAAGGTTTGTCGCGCAGCACATTGGAAGCGTATCAGCGGGACGTACAGCAGTTTGTCGAATTCGCAGAAAGCTGTGGCCTTGAGCAGCCGGACAATGTACAGCGGTCACATCTGGTGCTGTATTTGGGGCATCTGAAGGAACAGGGAAAAGCCGCGGCGACAATTTCACGTAGCGTCGCCTCGATACGCTCCTTTTTTCATTTTCTCATTCGGGAGGGAATCGCAATCCATGACCCGTCCGTTCTGGTGGAACTGCCCAAGGCCACTAAAAAAAAGCCCTCGGTGTTAACACAGGATGAAATAGAGCGTTTACTGGCAGCGCCGGATGTGAGTGCCCCGCAGGGGGGGCGAGATAAGGCCATGCTAGAGTTGTTGTATGCGACCGGCATCCGCGTATCAGAGCTGATTGCTCTGAATGTGTGTGATGTGCGCATCGATTTGCGCTTTGTGCACTGTGGCGGTGAGGCGGGCAAGGAGCGTGTTGTACCGATCAGTCGTGAGGCATCACAGTGGGCACAAGCTTACTTGGACGAGCAGCGTCCAGCGTTGCTGCGACCCGGGCAGGGTGAAGAGGCTCAGACAGAGCAGGAAGCCTTGTTCTTGAATGTATCAGGTCAGCGGCTCAGTAGACAGGGCTTCTGGAAAATAATTAAGAAGTACGCTCAGGAAGCAGGCATAAGCAAGGATATCACGCCCCATACGCTGCGACACTCCTTTGCGGTACATATGCTGGAGGGCGGAGCGGACTTACGCTCTGTACAGGAAATGCTGGGTCATGCAGATCTATCAACGACGCAGGTATATGCACAGACCGCTAGACGGAACATGAAGGAAGTATATGAAATGCATCACCCGCACGGCGGCAACCGCACTTCTCATGATAGCAAGGATCAAACGTAACGTCGCTTTGCTATTATAGAAAATGTGATAATGACTATAACTTTACGATTGTACAAGTCAGGAGAGATATTTATGTCAACAGCCAACCAAGCTACAATTCAGGAAGCAGCAGACTATATCCGTGCCAAGAGCGGAATAACTCCAGAGATTGGTCTTATTCTGGGATCGGGCCTCGGTATTTTGGCAGATTTGATTCAAGATGGAGTTAGTATTCCCTATCAGGATATTCCCCATTTTCCCGTATCAACGGTAGAAGGCCACGAGGGGGAGTTACTGTTAGGCACTATTGAAGGTCGCGCTGTCGTCATGATGAAGGGGCGCTTTCATATGTATGAGGGCTATGGCCCGCAACTGACGGCTTTTCCTGTTCGGGTAATGAAGCAGCTCGGGATTCAAAGCCTGCTCGTGACAAATGCGGCAGGTGGTGTAAACACTTCCTACAAAGCGGGCGATCTGATGGTCATCTCGGATCATTTGAATCTGACCGGACAAAATCCGCTGATTGGACCGAACGATGCTGCTCTGGGTGTTCGCTTCCCAGACATGTCAGAGGCATACAGCCGCCGCTTGCGTGAAATTGCCAAACAAACAGCTACCCAACAAGGCTTCAGCCTGCAGGAAGGTGTATATGCCGGATTGCTGGGACCCAACTATGAGACACCTGCTGAAATCGTTATGCTGCGTACACTGGGGGCAGATGCAGTAGGGATGTCGACCGTGTCTGAGGTTATCGTAGCTCGTCATGCGGGGATTGAGGTTTTGGGCTTCTCCTGTATTACCAATATGGCTGCAGGCATTCTGGACCAGCCTTTGTCTCATGGTGAAGTGATGGAGACGGCAGAGAAGGTACGTGAACAATTTCTGAAATTGGTACTGGCGATTATTCCACAAATGTAGATTAAGTATAATTTTCAATTCGAAACGGTGGTTATATTCAAAGAACCCCATATCCGAGCGCCTTTTGATGGCGTGGGATACGGGGTTCTTTTACATACCGCGGTTGAGCTGAGTAAGATTGCCTAGTGAAGAGGGCGTGTGCTCCATGCAGCTGTATTCGCTTTTTCTGCTACAGTTAGTCTATGTCGCTCTTGCACCTTGATCACAATGACCATGAATATAATCCAGTAGATGGATAATGAGTTCAGAAAACGGCTATCCGTTATATTGTTTAACACGATGAACAGGAAAAAGACGGCTGCCGTCAGCCAAGTATACATATCTGTTTTGCCGATTCTGAATTTAAATAAGGTAGTTACGACGAGTATAACCGTTGCCAGTAGTCCTATAAGACCCACATCGATCCACAGATCTCGAAAGCCGCTATGGCTGCTGGTCAGATCAAAGCGGATGCCGTTCGCATAAATGCTGGGCCGGGCTGCCCAGAAGGAGCCATAACCATGGCCGAACCAGTAGTGGCTCTGAATAGCACCATCAATTCCCTGCCAGATTTCCGTTCTTCCGGTTAAGGTTGTTGTTTTTCCGAATTCCGAGGCAATCGCATCTCCATAAGTAAAGGTAAGTGCCAAACCCAAAAGAACAAGTAAGCAGGAACAGCTAACAAAGAACCCCCGCAACGCGATGCTTCGAATTCTTTTGAATAGTAATATAAACAAAATAAATACGAACAGTGAAGATGTCAGCACCAATGAGGTGGTAGATTGGCATTCGATGAGTAATAAGGCATTGAGTAAGATGAAGCCAATATGTAAAGCTTTGCGTGTGCCCCTGAAAAAATAAATGACATGTGAAACAAAACTTAACAGAGAGAGGGTTCCAAGTGTATTTTTATGACCGGAGATTCCCTTCCACAGTCCAGTATGTTCTACACCGCCATGAATGGCAAAGGAAGGAACGAGTACAACGGCGAGTAGATTGAGTACGCTCAGGATACTTAATGTAACGACTAAGAGGCGTATGCAGCCCTGTGTTGTATAATGGGTGACCAGATAAAGTCCAAAGGTAGAGAAGGCAATAAATTTGAGAACCATGAGCAGGGAAGAGGTCTGCTCTTGTTCAGCCCATATGCAGGAGGCGGCGATGTACATCATGAGTAAAGTCAGCAACGGATTATCAGCTAGGGTTGCGATTAATGACTTGAGTGAAGGCAGAAGCATGGTGTAGCTGAACAACAAGATAAGCAGGGAAATCGTGATCACTCTGGGAGACAAACCCTGACAGGCAAAGGGGATCGAGAAAGCCAGTAAACCGGCTACTGTGAGTATGTGTTTCACGGTTTCACCGCCTAGATACGTTATGTATCTATAATATACAAAATGTATCTTCTTGTACAATCATATAAAATATTTATTTTCATTTTTCGCGATCCTAGAGCAAGCCTTATTGTGCATATACTCAGTCCATGCTAAGAAAATGAAGAATTCTTCGGCATAGTCTGAAAGTATTTTCACGTTTTTAACAATGGGGGTGTTTGGGTGGCAGATTTTACAGACCGATTGAAGTTGAATTTGAGCGGTACGGGCAAAGAGTTAACGCCTCAGCAGTTAAATGACAATTTTAAAGCCATTGAAAAAGAATTCATGGAACGCAGTGTAAACGTAAGCTGGTTTGGAGCTGCTGGTGATGGTATTCAGGACGACACGGCATCTTTGCAAGAATTGATTAACAAGACCCCCGATTACTCCATTCTTCACATCCCCAGCGGCCGATACAAAATAACATCTACCCTTCAGATTCGGAAGCAGGGTATGCGCATTTTTGGGATTCATAAGGGCAGATACCGACAGGGTAAGGGAGTTACATCGATTGAATATTATGGCAAGGGCCCTTGTTTCCAAATTGGAGACGAAAGTCTGCCATCGTTTAGTGGCTTTCAAAATGTGCAGTTCCATGACTTATCGATCCGGTACGAAGGGACCGACAGAGCTACCTTAAATAATCCGTTTTCGCAGTCAGTGAAGCGCGGGTATTATGGCAAAGGTACTACGGGCATTCAGGATTGGAAGGGCGGCGGCGTTGTCCTGGATAACGTGTTGATTGAGCATTTTGAAACGGCTTTTTGGGGCTATGAAAGTGATGTGAACTTATTTAAATGCACGGAGATAAATTACAATAAAATAGGGATTCACTTGCAGAACAGAAGTTCACAGTTTACAAGCATTGCGCTTTTTACGCTCGGAAACGATACGGCGCTGGACCTGAATAGTTCTAACGGGGCGAGATTCATGGCTAGCCAGCACATTAAGGATGGGAGCCCCAGTGATATTCCCATTCTAATAAATGATTTTATGAATGCAGAATTTATAGGCTGCTGGTTTGAGGGACTAAGCAGAGAACACAAGGTGACAGTACCTTCTTTTATTCAAATTGGTGCTACGAAAGAAACCAAAAATGTTGCCTTGCGCGACTCTATTTTGGCGATAGCAGACAAATACGATGACACCCAATCAGTGTGCAATTATTTTGTGGATGTGGTCATTGGCAAAAAAGTTTTGGTGGACGAGGTGGGCGGATATCCCCGTAATCTAAAACAGCTTATTTGTTTCTCTGGTAGCTCCTCCACACAGCAGGTGACACTTCGCTCACATTTGGATTTTAGCTATAGCAATCATCGTTATGACGAAAATAATGGGACAGGGCAAGCGTTGTTGCTCGTAGAGAAATATTCGAATAACGGTATTGAACATTTGAATGAAACCTTTGTCAAAGCCTACCTTGGTTCAAGGCAAAATATCCCTGCAGGTAGCTGGCAGAAAGTAAGGTTCAATCAAATCAATCATGATGAGTTGACCGAATTCGATGGTTCGAATAGTCGGTGGCGAGCCAAACGAGCTGGGAAATACAGAATACAAGTATACGTTTCGACCGATCCCCAAGTAGATGGTAACCGGACACGGCTGGCACTTCACCTGAATGATGAGCAGCTTGCCGGAAGTTCTGCTTATGCATATCTCGATGACAGGGTGATTGGCGGGCTGAACTATGGTGCATTGAGTGGAGCAATGGAACTTAGACTTGAAGCGAATTCTTTTATTGATATACGGGTGTTTAGTCAAAATGCAGTGGATATTTTACCGGGTGGAGGTATTACATACCTCACCGTTAGCCGGATTTGAACGATTTTTATAGATCCTGTTACAGACGATACATGTTGTGTCATTTATAGATTGGAAAATAGCACCATGCTGGCTCAGCTTGGTGCTATTTGATGTTTTTATCCATATGGAATATTTTTCTTTCAATCTGACGACAATGGTTAGCAGCACGCGAATAGACCGGAGAGATCAGTAAATGGACTCCGGTGCTTTACGCCAATATGTTGAGGAGGGGACCGATTGTGAAGAAAAAAGTGGTGGCGTTCATCCTGGCTTGTCTGGTAGCCTTGACTGCCGTCCCTGTCGGCGGTTGGGCCGAAGAAAGCAGACCTGAAAGCAAAACCAAAGTAGGATCAGCAGCTGAGCTGGCTCCCGAGGCTCTTTCGGCGATCTTGATGGATGCAGATACAGGCACAGTCATCTATGAAAAAAATAGTCGTGAAAAGCTTCCTCCAGCAAGCATCACTAAGATCATGACGATGCTGCTAACAATGGAGGCCATTCATGATGGCAAGCTCAAGCTGACCGATAAAGTACGGGCCAGTGAGTATGCGTCTTCAATGGGAGGCTCGCAAATTTTCTTGGAGCCGGGAGAAGAAATGACGGTCGATGAGATGCTGAAGGGAATTGCGATGGCTTCGGGCAACGACGCCTCTGTAGCGATGGCGGAGAAAATTGCAGGGTCTGAACAGGCTTTTGTCGAGATGATGAATGCCAAGGTGCAGCAGCTCGGACTCAAAGATACGCATTTTGCCAATTGCAACGGTTTACCCGTAGAAAATCACTATTCCTCTGCGCATGATATTGCGGTTATGAGCCGGGAACTGTTGAAATATCCACAAATTACGAAATATACGGGAGCGTATCAGGACTATTTGCGCAAATCCTCGGTCAAGCCCTTTTGGCTGGTGAATACGAATAAGCTTGTTCGCTTCTATACCGGAGCAGACGGTCTGAAAACGGGCTATACGTCAGAAGCAAAGTTCTGCCTTTCCGCTACGGCGAAGCGTGATGGCTTACGTGTCGTAGCTGTCGTACTCGGTGAGCCGAACACGAAGATACGCAACAATGAGGTTTCTTCCATGTTCGACTACGCATTTTCTCAATATACAATGAAATCCATATATAAACCAGGTGAAAAGCTGGGCAGTGTAAAAGTTGAAAAAGGTGTATTACCAGAGCTGGAAATTCAGGCTGACCGTTCTTACAGTGTGCTGGTGAAAAAAGGCGGCAACAAACAAACACTGCGTCACGAGCTGCAACTGACTCCAAGCCTTAAAGCTCCTGTCCGGGTGGGTGACCCTGTTGGTAAGCTGGTCGTCTATCAGGATGGACAACGCCTTAAGGAGTTTAATATCACTTCGCCTGTGGCGATCGAGAAGGCCGGCTGGTGGAAATTGTTTAAACGTACCATGTCAAACCTATTTTCTTTGTAGATTTTACGGGGTTTTCTTCTAGTTTTGTCGGAGGGCAGGAATCGTCTGCGACTACGTAGAAATCCTTGTCCAAGACCGGGAGGAGAGTGAGCAAGCATGAACCTGCAAATTGAAATGGAGCATCACCGGGGAGTACTTATTGTAAGGCTGTCTGGTGAACTTGATCACCATACGTCGGATATGGTCCGTATGCAAATGGATGAGGCGATTCAGCGCCGGCAATGCGAGCATATCGTGCTCAGCCTGAAGAATCTTCAGTTTATGGATAGTTCCGGCCTTGGCGTTATCTTGGGACGATACAAACTGATCAAGCAAAAGGGCGGGAAAATGGCAGTCTGTGATGTCAATCCGCCGGTACATCGATTGCTGGATATGTCAGGCTTATTTAAAATCATGCCCATCTATGACAACGAGGGAAATGCGCTCACGGAATTGGAGGTTGTGTCATGAGAGAAGGCACGGGGAACAATTTCATGAGCTTGCAGTTTGCCGCCAAATCGGAAAATGAAGCATTTGCCCGCGTGGCTGTGGCAGCCTTTATTTCCAGGCTTGATCCCACGATGGATGAGCTTAGCGATTTGAAGACCGTCGTGTCTGAAGCGGTGACAAACAGTATTATTCATGGCTATGACAGCGATCCGTCAGGTGTTGTAACGATTAAAGTTGGGATTGAAGCGGACGTGATCACGTTAGTCGTTGAGGATGCAGGACGGGGAATTGAGGATCTGGAGCTGGCCAAGCAGCCTCTCTATACGTCCAAGCCTGAATTGGAACGCTCCGGCATGGGCTTTACGATTATGGAAAATTTTATGGATGAGTTCGAAGCAGTCAGTGAGCCGGGCGGAGGCACGTCGGTCCGGATGAAGAAAAGGATTGAATCCAAGAAAGCTTTATATAATTAGGAGTTGATCCTATGGAAGCAGGAGGAAAAAAAACTTCGCACAGCTATTTGGAGGATGCAGAGGTCAAGCGGCTTATTGCACTGAGTCAATCTGGTGATAATGATGCTCGTGAGACACTGGTCAATAGTAATATCCGGCTCGTCTGGTCTGTCGTGCAGCGCTTTATGAACCGGGGGTATGAACCTGACGATCTTTTTCAAATTGGTTGCATCGGATTGTTAAAATCGGTGGATAAATTCGATCTCAGCTACGAAGTCAAATTTTCAACATATGCGGTACCTATGATTATCGGTGAAATTCAACGGTTCCTTCGAGATGACGGTACACTCAAGGTTAGCCGTTCCTTGAAGGAAACAGCCAATAAGGTCCGCAAAATGAAGGACGAGCTATCCAAACGGCTCAATCGCCTGCCTACAGTCAAGGAGGTTGCTGATGAGCTGGGAGTGACACCGGAGGATGTTGTTTTTGCGCAGGAGGCGAATAAGCCTCCTACCTCGATTCACGAAACGGTGTTTGAAAATGACGGGGACCCGATTACACTTATGGATCAGATTGCCGACGAATCACAGGAAAGATGGTTCGACAAGCTGGCGCTGAATGAGGCCATTGACGGATTATCTGAGCGGGAGCGATTGATTGTGTACTTGCGTTATTATCGGGATCAGACTCAATCAGAGGTTGCAAGTCGTCTTGGTATTTCTCAGGTGCAGGTATCACGATTGGAAAAAAAGATTTTACAACTAATCCGCGATCAGATTGCCCAATAATAAAGGGCAGGATTTTAGTAAAACTTTATGCTTACGCATTTTAAAGGGTATTCCAAAGCCATTTTAATGGCCAGGAGTACTCTTTTTTGCGTGCAACAAAAGACAATACACAGAATAGGTTTGCTTGCTTCACTCCATACTAATCGGTAATTACGAGGATAAGGAGGGAATCGGATGAATCATAGTCCGGCTCCTATTGTCTACTTGCGGCTCCGCAGCCGTGTGCGTATGATCCAAGGGCAGGATTTACATTTGGGCGATGTAGCCCATCTGCTGACGGAGCCCGAATGGGAAAAGGATCTGCTTGAACTTGTTCTCAAGCGGCCGCAGAAGCAGGACGGTAACCTGATACTGGTGGACATGCTACAGATCATATCAAAAATTAGAGATCATATTCCGGGAGTTGTAGTTGAATCTCTCGGGAAACCACATGTACTTGTGGAACTCGTGGAGAGACCCCGTAAGCCATCCAAAATACTGTTCGTGTTGGTATGGTTGCTCCTGTTTTTTGGCTCTGCGCTGACGATTATGAACTTTCATGCTGACGTTAGCATGATGGAGGTGCAGGTTCGGATTGTAGAAATGATTACGGGACAAAAGGATGAGCACCCGTACTTGTTCCAAATTGCTTACTCGATCGGCATCGGCTTTGGTATGATCGTATTTTTTAATCACTTGTTCAAGAAAAAATGGAATGAGGAGCCGACGCCACTGGAGGTGGAAATGTATCTGTATCAGGAAAATGTGGATCAGTATGTTGTGGCAGAGGAGTATGAAAAGATGGCTCGTTTGCAGCCAAAGGATAAGAAACCATGATATTTGTACAGGCTGCACTTCAGATTATTTTGGGTATCGCTGGGGGGCTGGCGGTAGGTAGCGGCGTGATTGCTTTTTTTATTGTGCTGGATATTATGCCGCGATTAGCACAACTCACCCGGACGTATAAAAAATCACGTGCATACGAAAAGGCGATGATTTTAGGTTCAGTGGTGGGAACCGTGGCCGATTTTTGGAACATCTGCTTGCCATTACCGGGCATATTTACATGGATACCTGGTTTGTTTTGCGGGGTGTTTATTGGCTTGCTCGCCGCGGCTCTAACAGAGGTGCTGAATCTCCTGCCCATACTGGCCAAGCGACTCCATATGACTGTATACATGTTCGGTCTGTTAATGGCAATGGTGCTTGGCAAGGTAACGGGTTCCTTATTTGATTGGTTTGTATACAACCGTTAATAGTGAAAGAGAAGGGGGCAAGAAGTATGGATCACAGAACGGATCAGGATCAGCAGGAGCATTATCATGGAGACGGAGCAATTGGAAGGGAAAATCATACTGACGGGGAAAGTTTGGGCTCCTGGAAGCAAAAGCAGGGGCAGGAAGCCGCCCGTCTTAAGCACAAAAAAGAAAGCGAGCGTTCTGATAATGTAGAGGAATCCATTCGTTATTGGCAGATTGAGGATGATATTTCGCCAAAGATGAAGGAAAATCGTGAAACCCTTAAGATGGTATTGGGTTTGGGAGAAACCTTTGATGTTGTATTTAGGGAAATGACAACAGGTGGCCGCCATATCGGGTATTTGTTCTTGAATACCTTTGCCAAGGATCAGATCATGCTTGAGGTGCTAAAGCGGCTCACCTATCTGACGCCGGATGACATGACTTCAGCTGGACTTCAAACGTATTTCGAAAATTTTATTCCACATATACAGGTGGAGAAGACGGATAAGATGTCCGTTGTCATAAACAAGGTACTGACGGGAATGAGTGCTCTCTTCATGGAAGGCGAGCGTTTTGCTGTTATTCTGGATACTCGTAATTACCCTGTACGGAGCCCAGAAGAACCTTCCTTGGAGAGAGTTGTGCGCGGTGCACGTGATGGTTTTACTGAAACGATGCTTACAAATGTAGGTTTAGTGCGTCGGCGTTTGCGAGACCCCGGACTTAAATTCGAGGCCATGCAGGTCGGACGCCGAACTCGAACAGATGTATGCTTGGGCTACATTGATGATATTGTGGATAAGGTTATGGTGGATACGGTACGAGACAAAATTAAAAATGTTAATCTGGATGGTATTCCACTGGCTGATAAGCAATTAGAGGAGACGATTATCAATAAAGGTTGGAATCCATATCCATTAGTACGATATTCAGAGCGACCAGATGTTGTGGCTTCGCATATTATGGAAGGAAGGCTCGTAATTTTCGTTGATACCTCACCCAGCGTAATGATTTTGCCTACCACTTTTTTTGACCTGTGCCAGCATGCAGAAGAGAATCGGCAAACCGCTTTTATGGGTAGCTATTTACGCTGGGTACGTTTTATAGGCATATTCGCCTCGATGTTTCTGCTTCCGATGTGGCTGCTAATGGTTATCAATCCCGAATTAAAACCGGCGTTTCTCGATTTTATCGGCCCTCAAAAGGAAGCGCATTTTCCGCTAATTGCCCAGTTTATCATTGTGGAACTAGGGGTCGATCTTATGCGAATGGCAGCTGTGCATACTCCGACACCATTGGCTTCCGCCATGGGGTTGATTGCAGCGATTCTGGTTGGTGATATAGCGGTTAAGACGGGGCTGTTCGTAAATGAAGTCGTATTGTACATGGCTGTTGCTGCCATAGGAATGTTCGCAACACCAAGCTATGAGCTGGGGCTCGCGAATAGACTGATTCGACTATTCCTGCTGATTGCTGTTGCTATTTTTCACGTACCAGGCTTTGTCGTGGGCACGACACTGATCATTTTGATGCTGACGCTGCATCGGTCATATAATTCTTCGTATTTGTGGCCGTTTATTCCTTTTAATGCCAAGGCGTTAGCTTCCATCTTGTTCCGTATGCCTGTACTTGATGCGCCTAACCGCCCGTCATTTAATAAAACGAGGGACAATACGCGTATGCCCCATACGGATGCCAACACAGATTCGAACTCAGGCAATGGACAGGAGCATTAATGTAAATGATCTGCATAAAAATCCATTGTTCTTGATGTTTTTTTTGCTATACTGGTGTAAACATTCGATGGAATATGACTAGCTTGTTCCAGAAAGAGAGGCGCCAGAACATGTATTTGCATGGAAGCAGTAAAATTAACAGCAATGGACATTTGGAGATTGGCGGATGTGATACCACGCTTTTGAAAGAGCGTTTTGGCACGCCGCTATATATTGTAGACGAACAGTTAGTCCGCCGGCGCTGCCGGGAATTTATAGAAGCATTTCGTGAGACCGGTTTAAAGTTTCAAGTGGCTTATGCAAGCAAAGCATTTTGTGTTATGGCAATGTGCGCTTTAGCTGCTGAAGAAGGGATGTCGCTCGACGTTGTTTCCAGCGGAGAGCTGTTCACAGCGCTGCAAGCAGGATTCCCGGCAGAACGAATCCATTTTCATGGCAATAACAAGACGCCGGAAGAAATTGAAATGGCGTTAGAGGCGCAAATTGGCTGCTTTGTCGTTGATAGCAAGATGGAATTGCATTTGTTACAGGCTCTCGCCTCTGAAAAAGGACAACAGGTCAATATTTTACTGCGGGTTACGCCGGGGGTTGAGGCGCATACGCATGAATATATGGCCACAGGTCAAGAAGATTCAAAATTTGGTTTTGACATTGCGAATGGCACAGCCCGTCAAGCGGTGGAACAGGCTATCAAGCTGGATCATCTTAATCTGCTGGGAGTACATTCTCATATCGGCTCGCAAATCTTCGAAGTCAATGGCTTCCAAATGGCTGCCGAGCGGGTCGCAGTTTTTTGCAGGGAGATTAAAGAACAGCTTCAGTATTCCTTCAAGGTGATTAATCTCGGTGGGGGATTTGGTATCCGTTACACAGAGGAGGACACACCGCTGAAACTATCCACCTATGTACAGGCTATCGGCGAAGCGGTGAAAACTCATTTTTCAGGGCTTTACGATGAACTTCCAGAAATTTGGATTGAGCCGGGACGCAGTATTGTAGGTGATTCAGGTACAACCTTGTATACGGTAGGAAGCATCAAGGATATTCCGCAGGTTCGTAAATACGTTTCTGTAGACGGCGGAATGACAGATAATCCACGTCCTGCACTGTATCAGGCCAAGTATGAAGCAATGCTGGCTAATCGAGCGCAAGATGCGAACGAAGAGACAGTGTCCATTGCAGGCAAATGCTGTGAAAGCGGCGATATGCTTATTTGGGATGTAGAACTGCCTCGCCCGAATAGCGGAGACTTGCTCGCTGTTGCCTCAACCGGAGCTTATAATTACTCCATGGCGAGCAATTATAACCGGATACGCCGACCAGCAGTTGTATTTGTCAACAACGGTGAGGCCGAGCTGGTAGTGCGTCGGGAAACCTACGAGGATATCGTTCGCAATGATGTTTTGCCACAGCGCTTGGTTCGTGATCAAGCCAGTTCAGTGGTTCAGCCCAATGCCAAGATTACGGTTTCGTCCTGATTGTGGAATTTAAAATTCAAGCAGGCCATTGCGTCGGTAATAATAGACCGGGGACAATGGCCCCTTTTTTTGGACAAGGCTTTGCTAAGCGCGCCAATTCATAGTAAACTGGAACTTGATGTTATTTAGTTCTCAAAACAGGTTGAAAAGGAGATACAAACAATGAAAAAAGGTAGAATAGATCTTGAAAACGGCGGTATCGTCGAAATTGACTTTTTCCCAGAAGAAGCTCCAAACACCGTTGCTAACTTTGAAAAGCTGGCAAACAGCGGTTACTACAATGGTTTGAGCTTCCACCGTGTCATCCCGGGCTTTGTTGCTCAAGGGGGTTGTCCGATCGGTAATGGTACTGGCGGTCCTGGCTACACCATTGACTGTGAAACAGCTACGAATACAACAAAGCATGCCAAAGGCGTTCTGTCCATGGCTCATGCAGGTCGCAACACAGGTGGCAGTCAATTCTTTATTTGCTACGCTCCACAGCCGCATTTAGATGGAGTACATACTGTATTTGGTAAAGTAACCAAAGGTATGGAATTCATTGATGCTGTAAAACAAGGCGACAAAATGAAAGAGGTTAAAGTATTTGACGTGTAATTTACCATTACATGCATGATTTGAATTCCTTTAAATAGCGTTGCACCTAAGCCGTTCTGTCTTTGGACAGGGCGGCTTTTGTTGTCTTTTGTTTGACGGTTTGCTGATTTTTACAATCACGTAGGTATTACAGTGCGTAAGATCACATTCGAAAAGTAAGTGTTGTGATAGCCTTTTCATAAGAATGCATTTTCCATTTATTTTATATGAGTATTCAAGCTCAGTAAGAGTTGGAAAAGAAGGGGGCTTATCACATTGTCTATTTTAACGCGCACAAATCGACTCGGATTTTTTGAAATCCGGCTGGAATCCATTGGTGGACTCGGCGCAAATCTGGCTGGCAAAATGTTGGCCGAAACCGGGGTACTTGGTCTGGGACTGAATGCTTCAAATTTCTCATCCTACGGTTCGGAAAAGAAGGGATCTCCAGTTAAAAGCTTTGTTCGCTTCTGTGAGCCGGAGGTGGATATTCGCGATCACAGTCCGATCGAGCAACCGCATGTGGTAGGCATTTTCCATGAAACGTTATACAAAACGGTAAATGTAATCAGCGGCCTGCCAGCAGATGGGATTGTAGTGGTCAATTCCACACGTCCGGCAGAAGAAATACGGGCTGATTTGGGACTGGTATCCGGTACATTAGCAGTGGTGGATGCGATGGGCATCGCACTGGAAGAGCGGACCAAACTAAATACGTCCATGCTAGGTGCCTTGTTCCGTGTCTGTGATTTCCTGGACCCGGAAGCAATGAGATCGGTTATTCGCAGTACTTTTGAAAAGAAAAATCCACAATTAGTGGAACCTAATCTGCGTACGTTTAATCGTGGTTTTGAAGAAATGCAACTACATGTATATCCGGTTACTGCTGACGCGCAGGATCGGGTTTTTGAACGTCCGCAGCCTTTGCTAGGGTACGAAACTCAATTGCTGGGGGGCGTTATTGCAACTCAGGGCAACAGCATGACGAAAGATGTTAGTGGTTCACGTCAGGGTTATGTACCTGAGTATGAAGCTGATAAATGTACTCATTGTGCCAAGTGTGATTCGATTTGCCCGGATTACTGCTTTGTATGGGAAGAGCAAGCAGACAAACGCGGAAGAATGATGCCGTTTTTGCAAGGGATTGATTACCAGTATTGCAAAGGGTGTCTGAAGTGTGTAGATATTTGCCCGTCGGGGGCATTAAGCTCGCGTCGCGAACAATGGGGCTGGGCGGAGCAGAATCGCGTTGCCCACCAATTTCCAGTATATGAAGGAGGGCGTGCGTAATGGCAAAGCTGGAGGAAGAACTCAAACAGACGGGCGCCGCACAAGTGACAACATTCGAATCCGGTAATGAAATGGCAGCTACAGCGGCTGCGCAGATCAATTATCATATGATGGGATATTTCCCGATTACGCCATCGACTGAGGTAGCCCAGTATCTAGATCAAATGAAAACGCGTGGTCAGCATAATATTAAACTGGTTGCAGCAGATGGAGAACACGGATCGGCAGGGATTTGTTATGGAGCTGCGGCAGCAGGAGCGCGGGTTGTGAACGCTACCAGTTCGCAAGGTTTCCTGTACATGCTGGAGCAGTTGCCTGTTCAGTCGGGTACCCGTTTTCCTATGGTTATGAATCTGGTGACAAGAGCTGTCAGTGGTCCCTTGGATATTCGGGGGGATCATTCGGACCTGTATTATGGTTTGAATACAGGCTGGGTCATTTTGACGGCAAGTACGCCACAGGCTGTGTATGATATGAACATTATGGCCCTGAAAATTGCAGAGCATAGCGATGTACGATTGCCTGTAATGGTCGCATACGACGGTTTTTATACGTCCCATCAAAAACGTAAAGTGCAATATTTTGCCGATGCAGAGACCGTGCGCGATTTTGTAGGCCCCAACCCGAACCTAAATTATCCGAATATTACGGATTTTGATCATCCTGTCACTGTGGGTGCGCATATGAACGGCGATGACCTGACGAATAATCACGCTCAACTGTCCAAAGCGTTGAAGCTTTCAGAAGGAGTATATGAGCAGGTAGCAGCAGAATATGCCGCTTTATCCGGGCGGGAATATCCGATTTTGGACCTGTATCATATGGAAGATGCCGAGGTTGCGGTCTTCCTGCTGAACTCGGCGGCCGAATCGGCCAAGGATGTGGCGGATCAACTCCGCACGCGCGGCATTAAAGCCGGTGTGATTCGTCCGAATATCATCCGGCCATTTCCTGCTGCACAACTGCGAGAGGCATTGCGTCATGTCAAGGCGCTGCTGGTGGGTGAACGTGCAGATTCATACGGATCGGATGGCGGTAATTTGACGCACGAAATCAAGGCGGCGTTGCAGGAGGACCCGTTGAACCAAACCATCGTGTTAAGCCGTATCTTTGGCTTGGGTGGTAAGGACTTTTATGCGGAAGATGCAGAGGCCTTCTTCCAGCTTGCGATTCAGGCGGCAGAGGCTGGACGCGCGGAGAAGCCTTTTGATTATTACGGGGTTAATCCAGGCTCTCCAGACAAGGTGATGCCGCAAGTCATGCAGCCACCACGTGGCAATGCATACCGTACGGGGCTGATTCAGGTTACGCCGGACGAGGCGACTGGGAAGCTCAAAGTCAAGGTACCACCTCTGCGTTCGTTGACAACCAAACCACGCCGTCTTACACCAGGGCATGGGGCTTGTCCTGGTTGTGGAGCCTTGTCTGCGCTTGAGCTATTTTTTAAAGGAATTGAAGGCGATATTGTCGTACTATTCCAGACTGGCTGCGTTTATGTGGTGACGACAGGGTATCCATATACATCACACAAGCAACCGATGATCCACAATCTTTTTCAAAACGGGGCCGCTACCCTTTCAGGTGCGCTGGAAGCTTACATGGAGATGAAGCGACGTAATGAAATTAAGATATCTGATGATCCAACCTTTATCATGATCAGTGGTGACGGTGGGATGGATATCGGTATGGGTTCTGCAATTGGTGCGGCTCTGCGTAACCATAAACTGATTATGCTGGAATATGACAACGAGGGGTACATGAATACAGGTTCGCAGCAATCGTACTCCACTCCAATGGGGCATATGACCAGTACATCGGGTGTAGGGAAAATGCAAAAAGGGAAGCAAGGGCATCATAAGGATACCGTACAAATCATGGCCGCCTGTAACATCCCGTATGCTTTTACCGCAGCCGAAAGCCATCCGCAGGATATGCTGCGCAAAGCGGCCAAGGCTCAATGGTATGCCAACAACGTCGGTACGGCTTATGGTAAAATTCTGTGCGCTTGCCCGCTCAACTGGAAATCCGAAGACAGACTGGGTACTAGCATCGTAGGCGCCGCAGTTGAGTCTTGCTTCTTTCCTTTGTACGAAATCGAACAGGGAAGCACGACGATTACGTACAATCCGGAAGACAAGGGAAAACGGATTCCAGCCGCAGAATGGCTGAAATTAATGGGTAAAACGAAGCATCTTCTCAAAGAGGAAGCAACGCTGGCTACCTTTGAGCAGGAGATTGAGCGTCGCTGGACTATCCTGAAAAAGAAACATGAAATTTCGGAGTTATAGTTCTGTTTTTTTGTATAATAATCGTGTAACATTGTTAGCCGCTGTTTCGGCACCAGTTCGATTGAGATTCCTTGCGCTTGCTGCGCAAGGAATCTTTTTTTGCGTTTATGGGTTGAAGCATAAAAAAACAGGTAATGATTTCCGATATAGGAGTGGAGGCCTATAGAAGGCATGTTATAAAGTTTTCTTTTGAATTTTAAGATGCAATGAGGTGCAGGTAATGATTAAGCTGAATACAGTTGAAATAATTGAAATTATAAAGAAGCAAATCCCCAAGGTTATGAACATCACGCCAGTGGAACTCAAGTTTACGGATGATTTTGGACGGGCATCGCTGGCGGCAACAGAACACAAATTCACGCTGACGAACCAGCATTATTCTGCCAAGGTGATGGATTGTGTGTTAGAAACACAAGTGCGCCCTATTTTAATGTGTGAAATTATTTATTTTCTAAAATGCGAGTTTATTGATGGGCATGTGGATGTACGACTGGATTATGAAGCATGTTCTGAAGGAGAGCGAGGACCTGTTGCTTCGGCCGTTATTACCTTTGACCATGATACACAGCTTGGAGTCGACGAACTGGCCGATCTGATTGATCTGGCACTTCATATGAATGATAAAACCTGGTTTGAAGAACTCTCCAGCCAATATGTCAAAACCAAAGCAGGAGCTTCTATTAGATAACTTGCTTTTTTTTGAAGTCGGTGCTAATATACGTAACAAGTTTAATGTTAATTCAATTAAATAAGAGCAAGATCCTTCGGGGCGGGGCGAAATTCCCCACCGGCGGTGATGACATGTTTGTGAATCGCTTCTGCGAACTCAGCATGGCTTAGTCCGTGACCCGGATGCTGAACAATCAGCAGAAGGTGGACCTGGTGTAATTCCGGGACCGACAGTATAGTCTGGATGGGAGAAGGATACGAAGCGCATGTGTATGACGTGACATGTGCCAATTTTTAGCATACGTAAAAATGCGTACGGCTTATTTCGTTGTAGGACAGTATCGGACGACAGCTTTGATTAAGCTTTCTTTTTGATAACGTTCTGAGCGTAATTGCTGTACCTTCGATCATGCTTTCTTTTGGCAAACCTATGATTTCATGTCATTTTAAGACATACATGAACTGCGCTTGTATACTACATATGTGACTCTCATCACCCCCATGACGGATTGAATCCTGACTGGGGGTTATTTGCGCTTACAGCAGATGAATTAGGGATAAACTGAAATGTAGTGGAAAGGAGTGAAAGCATGTTTACCGGATTGGTCGAGGAAGTGGGTCGCATTCAAAGTATTTCTAAGAGCGGTGAAGCGATGGTGCTGGGGATTTCGGGTTCTGTGGTATTGGGCGATTTGAAAATCGGCGATAGTGTCTCGGTAAATGGGGTTTGCCTGACGGCAATACAGATTGGTACTAAAGATTTTAAGGTTGATGTGATGCCAGAGACTTTTCGCAGCAGTAATCTAAGGGAACTCAGATCCGGCAGCCGAGTCAACCTGGAGCGAGCGATGGCGGCGAATGGAAGGTTCGGAGGACATATCGTACAGGGACATGTGGACGGGACGGGTACAATTCGCGGAGTAACATCAGACCAGAATGCAGTTGTGTTCGAAGTTGAGCCTTCTGATCAAGCATTATTTAAATATGTTCTCCTCAAAGGGTCAATTACAATTGATGGTATCAGCCTCACAGTCGCGCAGCGTACGAGAGATAGCTTTGCCGTATCCATTATCCCCCACACCTTAGCTGAAACGGCCTTACAAGCCAAACGTGAGGGAGACACTGTGAATATTGAATGCGACATATTGGGCAAATATGTGGAGCAACTTTTACATTACAGAGGTTCAGTACCGATGGAGAGAGCAGATCAAGCTCCTCTTAGTTTGGACTATTTGGCGAAACACGGCTTTGCTTGATACAGCCTGATACAGAATGATAGAAAATTTGGTTCAGGAGCATTCGTGACATAAGACATAAGGAGGAGAGGGTTATGGATAGAGGCATCCAAATAAGTGCGACGACAAACATCATGGAGCAGGGCGAGTTGCACCATGACGAAGAGATTCGATTGGATTCCATCGAAGAAGCATTGGAGGATTTAAAGAACGGCAAAGTCGTTATTGTAGTGGATGATGAACAGCGGGAAAATGAAGGCGACTTTATCGCTTTGGCTGAGAAAGCATCGCCTGAGGTCATCAACTTCATGATTACAGAAGGTCGCGGGTTGGTCTGCGTGCCGATCACACAGCACAGAGCCGAGGCATTGGAATTGCATCCTATGGTAGAGCAAAACACAGATTTTCACGGTACCGCCTTTACGGTATCGGTAGATCATATGAAGACAACAACGGGGATTTCAGCGGCCGAGCGCTCTTTGACTGTTCGCGCCTTAGCCGAAGAAGCAATCACGGGCAGCGATTTCCGCAAACCTGGTCACATGTTCCCGCTAATTGCTCGCGATGGTGGGGTCTTGCAACGCGCCGGTCATACTGAAGCGGCTGTCGACCTGGCACGACTCAGCGGCTTCAAGCCGGCCGGGGTCATTTGCGAAATTATAAAAGAAGATGGCTCAATGGCCCGCTTGCCTGATTTGGCCGTGATCGCCAAGCGACATCAACTGAAGCTGATTAGCATTCAACATTTAATTGAATACCGTCGTCGTTTGTCATTGTAAAAAAATTCAAAAAAAGAGAGGTTGATAAGAATGGCACGTTTTCTGGAAGGTAATCTTGTATCAAGTGGTTTAAAGTATGGTATTGTGGTGGGCAGATTTAATGAGTTTATTACAAGCAAACTGTTAAGTGGTGCGCTTGACGCACTTCAACGACATGGTGCACAGGAAGATGAAATTGATGTAGCATGGGTGCCGGGTGCATTTGAAATCTCACTTATTGCACAAAAAATGGCTGCAAGCGGAAAATATGATGCCGTCATTACGCTTGGCACGGTTATCCGTGGCTCTACTTCACACTATGATATCGTCTGCAATGAAGTGGCCAAGGGTGTGGCGGCAAGCAGTCTGAAAACGGGTGTCCCTATTATTTTTGGTGTAGTGACTACGGAAAATATTGAGCAGGCTATTGAACGAGCAGGTACGAAGGCTGGTAATAAAGGTTGGGATTCTGCGCTGGCTGCGATTGAAATGGCCAATCTCGGTAAGCAGTTCTAATGATATAAATGGCTGAAAGAACGGCATAAACTGCAAAGTGGAAAAGGGATTGGATTGTTAAGCAAGGCGATGACGTATATACTACAGAAAGAGGGATTGATAACGTAGAGCATAAGTGCTAATGGGGAAAGGTATTGTTGAATGATGATTGGAGTAAGGCAGGGGGAAGCACATTGACAGTCGTAAATTACAAGCTGGAAACATTCGAGGGTCCGCTGGATCTACTGTTGCATCTGATTGATAAAGCCGAGATTGACATTCAGGATATCCCGATTAGCGATATTACTGATCAGTACATGGCTTTTTTGCACAGTATGCAGGAGCTGGAGCTGGACATTACAAGCGAGTTTCTAGTGATGGCGGCGACGCTCTTATCCATTAAGAGTAAATTGTTGCTTCCCAAGCCACCTGTGATGGAATATGACGATTTGGATTATTATGAAGAAGAGGACTATGATCCACGCGAGGAACTGGTTCGCAAGCTGGTGGAGTATCGCAAATACAAAGGGATTGCTCGCCACCTGAGTGAACGTGAGTGGGAACGGAGTCTGATTTATGGCAAGGAGCCGGAAGATTTGAGCGCATTCTTGCCAACCGAACCCGCGAATCCGGTGCATGGGCTGCATGCAAGTGATTTGGTCGCGGCCTTTCAGCGTGCATTGCGCAAAGCTGAACGACGTACGACGGTAACCCGTGTTCATCGGGACGAAATTTCAGTCAAGGACCGTATCCGGCAAGTTATCGGGGCGTTAGAGATGGTGGGGACTGGAGGACGGCTGCTGTTCTCCAAGCTGATGCATGAGGATATGTATCGGCATGAGGTGGTTGTAACCTTTTTGGCTATCCTTGAATTGATGAAAATGAAGCAAATCTTCTGTTATCAGGAGAAGCTTTTCGATGATATTGTAATGGAGTGGAGAGGGGATTTACGGGTTAATGGATTATCTGAAGCTGAAATCAATTATTGAGGGGCTGCTGTTTCTTGCGGGAGAGGAAGGGTTGTCCACCAAGCAGATCGCCGACATTGTAGAGCAGCAGCAAGAGCTGGTTGAAAAGTGTCTGGAGGATATGAAACAGGACATGGAGCAGGGAGGAAGAGGTCTGCAGCTTGTCCGTATTGCTGGTCATTATCAGCTTGCAACCTTATCCGAACATGCACCCTATTTTGAAAAGCTCGCCTACTCTCCGGCACGTGCCTCACTGTCTCAAGCTGCTTTGGAGACATTGGCTATTGTGGCCTATCGCCAGCCCATTACAAGAGTTGAAATCGAAGAAATTCGGGGTGTCAAATCCGAGCGGGCCATACATACACTGGTCATCAAGGAGCTCATTGAAGAGAAAGGTCGAGCTGAAGCCATCGGACGACCAATATTGTATGGAACGACGAAATCATTCTTGGATTATTTCGGTCTAGGCTCTCTCGAAGATCTACCGCAACCGGAGCAGTTCGAGGATTCAGACAATTTGGAAGAAGAGACACAGCTATTGTTCGAGCGTCTGGAGAGCAGCCAGCCTGCGGAGAACGATTCGGATCTGGAATCCTAAGTTCATAAAATTTAAAAGACAGCCAGTCCTTACGTTGTTGAGGGCTGGCTGTTTGGCATTTTAAGATGCATGATTTTCCGCTGAAGGGTCATACTATTTTTGCCATGATATTCTATAGCAAAAGGGTAGGGAGGACTCGCCAGTGTGGAAATGGATCAGTATCGCCATCATCATCGTTATATTCATCGTACTGGCTATTCTGCTCTCTCGTATTCGATTGAAGCTGGAAATTGCCAAGCATGACAATGATGATCGGGCGCATCTAGAGATCAGAATTCTATACGGGTTGGTCAAAATGGATTACGATATTCCAGCCATTCTCATAACAGGTTTGAAAAAAGGGCTTCTCTATCGGCTTGACCGCAATAAAAACATACATAAAACGGATGCTTCTGTGGATAGCGGAAATATTGATATCGAAAAAATCAAGCAATTTATACATGATATACGGGTTTTGCTCAAGGGAACACAATCTTTACAGCGATGGCTGCGACATACATTGGCCCATGTAACAGTGTCCAAAATGGAGTGGTCTACCAATATTAGTCTGGCTGACGCAGCTTATACAGCGACCTCAACTGGTATGTTATGGGGGCTAAAAACGACCTTGATCGGTTTTGCTTCCAGCATTGTGCGCATGGACTGTACCCCAAAGGTGTTTGTTGTGCCTTATTGGGTGGACCGACTACGTTTTACTACCATCTTGAACTGTGAAGCAAAAATATCGCTCGGTTATTTAATCTTTTCCATGCTCAGATTAGCTTTCCGCATATGGCGTGTTCCGGGAGGACCAGAGGCATGGAAGCGGGTTATTTCCAAAAATCCTGAGCATCAACAAGCCAGCAGTGAGGAATAAACAGTGTAGAGGATTGACATACATATTTCCCTGAACCTTTGCGCACAATAGCGAAAGAAAAGCAGTCTACGCTTGAGATAAGCAGAGGAGGAATAAAACATGTCAGATCATCCGATTCAAGGGCTCATGCAAACCGCGATGGAGAACATCAAGGCCATGGTGGACGTGAATACGATTGTGGGAGACGCGGTGGAAACACCCGATGGTTCCGTTATTTTGCCAATCAGTAAGGTAGGATTTGGGTTCGCAGCCGGGGGAAGTGATTTTAACGTAGATGAAGAGGCGCTCCATACTTCCTCAGCATCCGGTAATCATAGTGGGAAGGAAGTACATCCTTTTGGTGGCGGTAGCGGTGGTGGTGTATCTATTCAACCCATTGCCTTTCTAGTTGTTGGCAAACAGGGAGCACAAATCGTTCCGCTGGACAATCAAACGCATCTGTTTGAGAAAATCATCGACTCCACACCATACCTGATCGATAAGGTTCAGTCTATCTTCCAGAATTCAGGCAGCAACATGCAGACTCCACCTCCACAGGTACCTGCAAATGCTAATACTGACCAAAGTCAATCTGGACCGGCTTACTTGTAAAAGTTATTGAAATTAAAAGTGTGCTCTCAAGAAGGTATCCCCAAGCCGAGCGTGGCCTAGGAATACCTTCTTTTTAGTATGAACTCGGCCTCTATTCCTGAATATACTGCCTTCCACCAATGACAGCATGTATACAGTGACTGAATTCTTGGTAATAAAATGTATTCATTGATAGTTCATTTTTTCGGTTTTCTTCGGGTGCGAACTGGGATAGGTAAACGAAGTCAGGGTAGATCACTTCATTCGTCATATAAGCAGATACCGTGGCATCCGGGCGACGATGTCGATTAAGAGAATCAATAATACCTTGAGCCGGCAAGATGCCAATCCCATGGCCATAGAAAGAATCTTCCTTCAGTTTGACGACATTTTCTCCCTTCCATTCCAATGCATTGGACGACACATCTGGATTGTTAAAATACAGAATGTCCCCAGGAACCGCTTTATGGCTGCCTTGCTGTTGTATAAGCCTGAGATCACTGTCATAGTGCCAATCATACAACAGCATATCTGCAAAAATCTGATTAAACTCACTTTCTAGAATGGAATCCAGTACTCCTTTGTACAACACAATAACCATTGCTGTTGCACATTCAAAAGCGTATTGTTGACCGTTTATAAAGATATCTCTGATCCCTTGCGCCGGAGTGACACCTGCTTTGATCCGAAAACCGCCTTTTTCCGTTAACTCCCAAAATTGTGGGTTGCAACGCGCGGTAGCAAAAGTGGCGAAGGATACACCACTTTGATGCAATGCTTGTGCGGACTCTACAATCCGCGATCTTAAAATCATTTCAAACTGTAATCGCTGCATGTTGTAACCCCCCGATTCATATTTAACGTTTAGTAACTAATATTATATGTGTTCAGGAGTGCAAGTTGCTTGGTTAACATAGAAAGAAAGCAAAAGAGGAGCGGCTAATGACTGTCCTGTACAAGGAATTTTCTGTTATAAAGGTGGACATACTTTGAACAGCTTGGACATAGAATGGTACAAGACTTGCTCAAAACCGGAGGAATCCAAATGTTTAAAAAAAAACAACATATCCATGCGGACCACAGCCATTTTAAGAATAAGGCACGCGCATTTGTTTTACCGCTAGCGCTTATGCTTGTTTTGTCATTGCCGCTTACATTGCTGAGTCCACAGCCTGTTCTGGGAGCGGTGACAACAGAAGCAACACCACCCGCGTTAGGAACTCATGCACAGGCTGCTTCTTTAATTGATGTCACATCAGGACGGATCATATATTCAGCTGAAGGTGACCGGGAGCTCCGAATAGCTAGCCTAACCAAAATTATGACGGCGATTGTAGCCATTGAACATGGACGCTTGCAGGACCGAGTAAAAGTGAGTTCAACGGCGTATGCCAAAGAAGGCTCCTCGCTTTTTCTGCAAATGGGTGAACAAATGACGCTGGAAAATATGCTATACGGCTTAATGCTCCGTTCGGGTAATGATGCAGCTTCTGCCATTGCCGAGCATGTTGGGGGGACAGAGGAGGGATTTGTCCATTTAATGAATGACAAGGCGGTTCAGCTTGGGCTAAACCATACGCATTTTGCTAATCCTCATGGGCTGGATGCCGATGGACATTATTCCTCAGCCAACGATATGGCCCGGCTCACTGCTTATGCGCTGCATAACCCAACTTTTGCCCGTATCGTAAAAACAGAACTGAAGAAAGCACCGAACCCCAACGATTCCTGGGACTATTCATGGCATAATAAAAACAAAATGCTGCGGCTGTATGAGGGAGCTGACGGTGTAAAAACAGGCTTTACTAAAAAAGCGTTTCGTTGCCTGGTCAGCTCAGCTACGCGTGAGGGGCGCCAGCTCGCTGCTGTTACCTTGAATGACGGGGACGATTGGAATGACCATGCCCGTATGCTTGATTACGGCTTTCGATATTATCCTCTCATTCCGATTACGGACAAGCAGCAGCCTATTGATGGTTACCCCCTCTTGACAGGGGCGAGTTTTTCTTATCCTCTACATGATGGTGAGAAGACTCAATTGCACAAAAGACTGGTGTTGTTTAAAAATTCCGCTTCGGCGGATAGAGCTGACGTGTCTTTTGGTTTACGAGGACGGGTCGAATTTTTACTGGAAGGTAAATTGATCGGTTCTGTTCCTGTATATGAAAAAGGTAGTAAGCTGCCTACTCAAACTATTGTACATCCACAGCAGGAGGCTCCGACTGCACAAGTTCCTGCAAACCATACTCAGCCACGAGGTTGGACGAGCAAATGGAATGAAATTCTTAAAAATCTGTTCAGATCATAAGGCAAGTAGGCTTGATGCTATAAAGCTGCGGTGTCACATCATTGGGAAAAGGGGGAATCAGTCATGATTCATCTCATATGGGTGGCTTTGATTTGTATAGGATTTGTATTTGCAGCCGCACAGGGAAATATAGAGGTGGTGACGAAGGCGGCTTTTGACGGGGCAACTACGGGTGTTACAGTATGCTTTGGACTGATAAGTGTGCTGGTATTCTGGATGGGCATGATGAGGTTGGCTGAAGACGGTGGGCTCTTGCAGAAAATATCTAAGCTGCTTTCTCCTTTGGTCGCCTTTCTCTTTCCTGATGTTCCGCGTAATCATCCCGCTATGGGCTACATTTTGTCCAATATGAGCGCCAATCTGCTCGGACTGGGGAATGCAGCAACGCCCATGGGGATCAAAGCGATGCAAGAGTTACAAACGCTCAATCCTGATAAGCAAACCGCTACACCTGCCATGTGTACGCTGCTAGCGCTGAATACAGCCAGCATTACGCTTATTCCTACTACGTTGATCGCCATTCGACTAAATTTTCATTCCGCCCACCCGGCAGAAATCGTCGGAACGACACTGGTGGCGACCGCAATAGCCACCTTTGCTGCCATTGCGGCGGATCGTTGGTATCGTAGTCGAGAATTGCGCCGCCGTCCTCCAGCGAATCCGCCATCCCAGACCTCCTTGGCGCCACGTACCACGCAAGCACCAACATCTGTGGCTTCTTCACATGTACCGCCCATATCTTCACCTGCCGTGCCGCGAACGCGAATCACAGCTACCAAGGGCAGGGACACCACTTGGAAAGGATGAGGGAGGCATGCTGAATTTTATTAACCTCGTATCGACTTGGGCCATCCCGGTTATTCTTGCTTTTATTCCTTTATATGCATATGCCAAAAAGGTCCCTGTCTACGATTCTTTTGTAGATGGAGCCAAAGACGGCTTTTCTACCGCCATCAGCATTATTCCTCATCTTGTAGGCATGATGGTGGCGATTAGCATTTTTCGAGCATCCGGCGCTTTGGACTATGTAATATCCTGGGTAACCCCGTGGATTAAAAACTCGGGCGTACCTGGCGAGGTGCTGCCTTTAGGCTTGCTCCGTCCATTGACGGGCACTGGTTCACTTGCGTTCACGACGGATCTAATTCGCACTTATGGTCCCGATTCCATGATCGGTCGGATTGCTTCAACGATTCAGGGCAGCACAGATACGACGCTGTATGTATTAACTGTATATTTTGGTGCGGTAGGTATCCGCAATGGACGATATGCCTTGAAGGTGGGACTATTTTCAGATGTGGTTGGTTTTGTGGCGGCTATTGCCATTTGTTTGCTTGTATTTTGAATTTTGCATCGTTTTTTGAACGGGGGTTGTGATTTTGCTCATGGATGGGTATCATTAGCATGAGGTGAATTAGCGAACATGGAAAGATTGCAGAAAATATTGGCCCAAGCCGGTGTAGCTTCCAGACGTAAATGTGAGGAGCTTATTCAGGCGGGCAGTGTGGAAGTAAACGGGGTTACCGTAACTGAGCTGGGAACGAAAGCAGACCCTGATCAAGATATGATTACAGTAAAGGGACGCCCGATCAAAACTGAGAAAAAAATCTATTTGATGATGAACAAACCCAAAGGGGTCATTACAAGCGCTTCCGATCCGGAAGGTCGCAAAATTGTGTCTGACTATCTAAAAGGCGTCAAGGAACGCGTATATCCGGTCGGACGTCTTGATTACGACACCGAAGGGCTGCTGTTGCTTACCAATGACGGAGAGTTCGCCAATCTGCTCACCCATCCCAAGCATCATGTGCCGAAGACGTATGTGGCTACAGTCAAAGGCGTTCCGCACGGTACTGAGCTGGACAAGCTGAAAAAAGGAATCGTGCTGGAGGATGGCATTACTGCACCGGCCGAGGTAGAATATAAGGATGTAGATCCGGACGGTAAGGAATCTGTGATTCAGATTACCATTTATGAAGGCAGAAATCGCCAGGTAAGACGGATGTTTGAGGCCATTTCGCACCCAGTCATCAGACTCAAGCGGATTGCTTTTGGGGATCTATTGCTGCAAAACTTGAAGCGTGGTCTCACCAGACCCCTAACCAAGGACGAAATCAACCGTCTCATTCAACTTGCCAAATCAGACAACACGAAAAAGAAACGGACAGGACGGGGGTCATAACCCCGGCCTTTTTGGCGTAAAGAGACTATTGGATGAGAGTAAAGTTTGACCAAGCACGGGAAAATAGTAAAATAGAGAGAATGCTTTTTTTAGCGAAGGGGCTGGGAATATGTCAGAACAAAGCAACCGCATATTAATTGTAGATGATGAAGAACGCATTCGCCGCCTTCTGCGGATGTATCTAGAAAAAGAAGGATACGAGATTGAAGAAGCTGAGGATGGCGAGATTGCTCTCCAAAAAGCGACTGCAAGCGATTACAGTATTATTTTGCTCGATGTGATGCTTCCGGGTATGGACGGGATTGAAGTGTGTACACGGCTGCGCCAAACCAAATCTACACCTGTGATTATGCTAACAGCCAAAGGCGAGGAAGTGAACCGCGTGCAAGGCTTCGAAGTCGGAGCTGATGATTACGTGGTCAAGCCCTTCAGCCCGCGAGAGGTCATTTATCGGGTAAAGGCAATTTTACGACGGTCGTCGGAGACTGCTTTTTTAACGAAAGAGGCTGTGCCAAGCAATAGTATTGTTTTTCCAAATCTTATTATTGAGCATGATGCACACCGGGTAACTGCAGGCGGAATTGAAATCAGTCTAACGCCTAAAGAGTACGAGCTGTTGCATTATTTGGCGGTGTCGCCAGATAAAGTCTTCTCACGCGAAGAACTGCTGAAAGATGTTTGGAATTACGAATTTTTTGGTGATCTACGCACCGTGGACACGCATGTGAAACGGCTTCGTGAAAAGCTGAATAAGGTATCGCCAGAGGCAGCGGCTATGATTACGACCGTATGGGGCGTAGGTTATAAGCTGGAGGTTCCAAAATAACGTGAACTTCTGGAGATCGCTGGTAGGCAAGCTGTGGATCACCATCATTTGTCTTGTAGGTTCTGTGCTTATTTTTCTGGGGCTTTTTTTATTGCCGTACATCAACAGAAATTTTGCAGCACATGAATCGACGGAGATCAAGCATTTATTCACCTATACATGTATTGTCGGATTTTTATTGACGACCTTTTTTGCTCTATTTCTTTTTACTAAAATCACACAGCCTATGCAGCTGTTGATTCAGGCGGCGAATGCCATCCGTGAGGGAAGGTATGATACTCGGCTTTCGCTGGTGACCAGCGATGAAATTGGAGAGCTGGCGAAAACTTTTAACCATATGTCTACGGAACTGGAAGCGACGATCCGCAGTCTGAATGAGGAGAAAAACCACTTATCCAGTGTGCTGCGAAGTATGTCTGATGCCGTATTTACCTTCGACAGAAGTGGACAAATCATCTTGACGAATCCGCCTGCACAAAGTTTGCTGGATATTTGGGAAAAGCTGGAGTGGCAGGGGCGTGATCTGGAGGAATTCGGAGCTTCTGTGCCTGAGCCTTTGCTGCCTTTGTTCCATACGGTTATGGACAGAGGCGAGGATGTCGGAGACTACATCCATGTCAAGAAAGGCTCGTGGTCAGTGCAAATGGCGCCGCTGTATACAGATAACGCTATTCGTGGTGCAGTAGCTGTACTTAGAGATATTACGGAAGAAGTAAAACTTGAGAAGATGCGTAGCGATTTTGTAGCCAACGTATCCCATGAAATCCGTACACCCTTATCTATGATGCAGGGATACAGTGAGGCTTTGCTGGACGGCATGGCGGGTTCACCGGAAGAGTCTGAGGAGCTAGTACAGGTTATCCATGATGAATCATTGCGTATGGGAAGATTAGTCAAGGATCTGCTGGATCTGGCCCGAATGGAGGCAGGTCATACAGACATGTACCGTCAGGAAGTGGATGTGAATGAACTGATCGAGCGTGTTCACCGGAAATTTACGGTTCGTTCCAAGGAACGGGGACTGACACTCGATTATTATGAGTCAGATCAACACTTGCTGTTGCCTGAGGCAGATGAAGACCGACTGGAGCAGGTGTTGACCAATTTGCTGGATAATGCGTTCAGACATACACCCTCTGGGAAAAAAGTTACCATTGCGGCGGATCAAATTCGGGGAGAACGGAATGAGTTAATCCGCATTCGTATTAAAGATGAAGGTGTGGGCATTGCCAGTGAGGACCTACCTTATATTTTTGACCGCTTCTACAAGGCAGACAAGGCTAGAGTACGTGGTGAGGACAAAGGGACTGGGCTGGGGCTTGCCATTGTTAGAAACATCGTAGAGGCTCACGGAGGCTCTGTCTCAGCTGCTAGCGTACTGGGAGAAGGGACGGAATTTACTATTTTGCTGCCAATCTCCATCAAAACAAGACAGGGCTCTGTAACAAGCTTATAACGACGGCTCATATGTCCCAGTTTGCAGGCATCCTCGGAAGAGGGTGCTTTTTGTTGAAAAATCAACATTTATCTTGTTCAACGTGGAACATTCAGTTTCAAGATGGATGCTTCTATGTTAGATAAGGGTATAAGAAAAGGCGCCTCGGTAGCCGGGCGCCTCTCTTTATAAATAAAACCAAGGAAGTTTTCACACTGACTGGAACTAATCCAGCACTACTTCTTGGGCAGTATTCAGTTCTGGCAAGCCTACGAGTTGAATCAGTACGTCTTTAGGCACAGCTTTGTCAACGGTCAGGATCATGATAGCTTCACCGCCAACAATTTTACGACCTACTTGCATAGAAGCGATGTTGACGCTGTTCTCCCCAAGCAAGGTGCCGACACGGCCGATAATGCCGGGTTTATCATTGTGTGAGATGAGCAGGAAATGAGCCTCCGGTGCCACATCTACCGGGAACTGGTTCAATCGAACAATACGTTCACCATAGCCTGCGAGCAGGGTGCCGGAAACACGTTGTTCTTCGCCGCTTTGCGTTTTGAGCGTAACGGTGATCAGGTTGGTAAAGCCCTTGGTGGCAGGCGCCTGAGAGACGATGAGATGAACTTCACGTGTTTTGGCAAGATGCACAGAGTTTACGATGTTCACATCGCTGCCCAGATGACGGCTAAGTACGCCTTTCAAAATATAACGTGTGAGCGGCTGTGTATCCACAGAAGACAAATCGCCAGCGTAATCCACCTGGATTTCACGTACAGCCTGGTTGGTGATCTGAGCGGCAAAGCTGCCCAGCTTCTCTCCGAGTGAGAAATATGGCTGCAATTGCGTCATGACATTGGATGGTACTGGAGGCATGTTGACCGCATTTTTAAACGGCTCATCCCGTAAAATATGCAGCACCTGCTCAGACACGTCGATCGCCACGTTCTCCTGAGCTTCGACAGTCGATGCACCCAGATGTGGTGTAACGATAATTTTTGGATGGCTCAGGAACGGATGATCCTGTGCTGGTGGTTCCGACTCGAATACGTCAAAGGCTGCACCGGCAACGATATCTTCATCAATAGCTTCAACAAGTGCCATTTCATCGATAACTCCGCCTCGGGCACAGTTGATGATGCGCATTCCTTTCTTCATCACTTCAAACTGCGGGCGTGCGATCATATGCTTGGTTTCTGGTGTTAATGGCGTGTGTACGGTCATGAAATCTGCGTTGCGGATAATTTCGTCCACGCTGGCTAGCTTGATGCCCAGCTTCTCAGCGCGTTCTTCAGTCAGAAACGGATCATAACCGAGGATGCTCATGCCAAATGCTTTGGCGCGTTTAGCTACCTCACTGCCGATACGTCCCATGCCGAGGACTCCAAGTGTTTTGTTACGCAGTTCGACACCAAGGAATGTTTTACGATCCCATGTACCACCGATGGTTTTAGCGTAAGCCTGTGGAATATGGCGAGCCAGTGCCATCATCATGGCAAAAGTGTGCTCACATGTCGTAATGGTATTGCCGTCAGGAGCATTAATAACGATAATCCCGCGTTGTGTTGCTGCTTCAAGGTCGATGTTGTCCACTCCGACCCCGGCACGTCCGACAACCTTGAGGTTTTTACCTGCCGCCATGATGCGTTCGGTTACCCGGGTTTGGCTTCGGACGAGTAATGCGTCATAGTCACCAATAATTTGAACCAATTCATCCTCGCTGAGACCTGTGTTCTTGTCCACCGTGACATCGTCTGCATCCATCAGCTGCTGAATGCCCAGGTCACTGATTGGATCGGATACTAACACTTTAAACATTTGGTTTCCTCCTCAAAGTTAACTTCTTTTATGGACAGGATGTACTTCAAACTGAAATACATTCCATAAAGAACATGAAAAAACATGAAATGCTTCTAAAAAGTACAGGAGAGCGGTCGAAACACTAGTGTGATAACGCATTGACGCAGAAAAGGAATAAAATAGTATTTTGCACCAAACTGACAACCAAAGGCCTTATGCGGAGTCGCTTTATGGTTTTCGGGCATCAAAAAAACTCCCGAATCACATACTATCTCCATAGTAAGGGACGAGAGTTATCGTGGTACCACCCTAATTCGCAGCCATTTCGCAATGGACTGCCTTCAGCGGTCATATAATGACCGAAAGGATAACGGTTTTCTGCCGATTGCATCTAATGTCGGAAAATGATTCCCTAGACCTCGATGCAATAACTCAGGAGCGCTGAAAGTAGTTACTTCGCCACCGGCTTCCACCCAAGCACCGGTTCTCTGAGGACGAAATCAATACCTTTTCTCCATCATTGTTGTTGTCGCTAATAATTTTTTCATAATGTATCATGGCTTACATGGGCATGTCAATAGGACATGCGACATGTGTGGATAGACGACTAGATACATAGCTACAGAATGCGGAAAAATTAAGATTTAAGTCTTCTTGAATCCGCCCGACTTTTTGGCTATGATGCTAAAGAAGACTAAGCAGAGGACTAACTAACTATGAAAAAGCTTAAAGTGAAATGGAAAAGAGCGCAAATTCATCAATTGAACGACCGCTTGCTGCTTTACAATTTGTATCTAACTCAGGGTCTGACCCTGCTGATTGGCGCAATCTGGATTATATTTCAGAAAAGAAATGTGTTTGAACTGTTTGCATTGCCCAACACTGTACACGTCTTATGGTGGGGATTGGGACTGGCGGCCGCTATGCTATTAGTGGATCTGCTGCTATCTCGGATCATGCCTGAGGATGCCATGGATGACGGTGGTATTAATCAAATGCTGTTTCAAAATCGACCGGTTTGGCATATTATTTGTATAGCTGCTATCGTTTCCATCTGTGAGGAACTTTTGTTTAGAGGTGCGATTCAGTACAGCTTTGGTCCTTATTGGACAAGCATTTTGTTTGCGGTTATTCATATCCGATATTTACGGCATTGGATTCCCACGGGCTGGGTTTTCCTTAGCAGTTATGGATTGGGATATATATATGTGCAGACAGGCAGCCTGTGGGCACCAATCATTTGTCATTTTGTGATTGACCTTATATCTGGCTTAGCGTTACGTTTTCGGAGGTATGAAGAATGAATCAGGAACTTAGCAGAGTGCAGACCTATGGTAGCCGCCGAAATGGTCGCAAAGGCAAGGAGGAGGACAGGTCAAAGCCCAAACCGGTTCGCTCCCGTGCTTCACGGCCCATGCCAGAATTGGCTGACGTTGCCGCTGCACCAGAAGTTGCTGTGACAATGGAGGAAGACATTCCTGCCAGTGAGTACCGAACACGGACAGAAATGTTTCCGTCCCGCCGTATTCGGGTAAGTAAGTGGTTTTTAAATTTTTTGAGCACTCTTTTTGTGCTTATTACAGCAGCGTTACTATGGTGGGGAATTAAGGGTGCACCACCCATTAGTGAAATGCTGTGGTGATATAAAGGCATTGTGACAGCTTGTGTCTAGTACGTGCGTGCAACGTTACTCTAAAAAGGCCTCGATCTCCACAAGTTATGTGGAGATCGAGGCCTTTTTACATTATTTATTTTTACGTCATCTACATTTGACCATACGAGCATATGCACAAGTGACTATTAACTGGCAGGAATCTCAATGCTTTGTGGATCGACAAATTGATAACCCTTCTGCTCAAGGCGCGTCAATAGACTGTCCAGTGCCTCCGCTGTCCATGGCAGTTCATGCATCAAAATATTGCTGCCTGGATGAAGTTGTTCTGTTACGTTTTTGAGAAGTGTCTCCGTTTTATGAGGTTGATTTTTTTTCATCGTCCAGTCCAGAGAACCAACGGACCATGTCATATATAAGAGCCCATTTTCCTTCGCCACCTTGCGACCTACGTCTCCACCAGCACCATGAGGCGGACGAAAGAATACGGGTGCTTGGCCTGTAGTATCTTTAACGATTTTTTGTACCGTTTCAATCTGTTTTTTGACCTCAGCCTCAGACTTGTTCTTGAGAACGATGTGGTCCCAGCTATGGTTGCCAATGGGCTGTCCACGATCATGGATGAGCTTAAGCAACTCAGGATGTTCTTTTACACGATAACCGTTTACGAAGAAAATCGCCTTTGCCTTGTGCTTATCCAATGTATCTATGATTTTGTTAATCATGACGGCTTCCTTCGGACCATCATCAAAAGTCAGCAACACCACTTTTTTTTCGGCACCTTGTTGGTTAGGAATTACATTATAAGCTTTGTCCAAGTGATACATTTTGTTAGTGGTAACCGCAGTTGTCGAAACTGTAGTTCCGTTGCTCCCAACGGCGGTTTTGTCATTTTGTGTATTTGTTGTACTCACTGATTTTTGCTCATCACTGTCTACTTGCTTACTGCTTCCTTTTGGGGAAGATATACTGCTCTGATCTTTGGCACTGTTACTTGAATCAGAAGTTACTGAATCCTGATGGTTATTGGAATCCGCAGATTCCGGCTTCGTCGCAGTGCAAGCACTAAGCAGCAGACATGCTGTTAGCAAAATGACTGCTGTTTTTGTACCCATTAATTCATCTCACCTTCCTGTATTTATACCGTATGAGTTTGTCTCTGCTGACGAACACTATGCTTGATTCTACCACAAAGGGAGGTTCTAATTGTGAAAACATCTTCATTTTTCCTGGGAATCGTCTTGGGGGCTGTCGCAAGCTCTCTGATCTCTCGTAACCGCAATGGTTTGGGCTTATCCATGGACATGGGCGGAAAAAAAGGCGGAAATTTGGTGCAGAAAGCTCGTACAAAAATGATGGACGCCGCTTTTCCAGGCATGGGTGATATTGCGCTGAATACACAAGACACCCACAAGGATCATGATCATCGTTCACAAGCAAATAAAACCGTTCATAACGCCCAAACTGCCAAGAGCAAAGAAGAAAATATGAAGTTGATTAAAGAGTTTATAAGCACAAGTCCCGATGTTAAACGTGAGGTCGAGCAAATACTGAAAGAAACTCATACAGCCGTACCGGGATTGTAACCCGAAACCTCTATTCCGAATCATTTTGCGGCTTTTTTGTTAAAGCCGTTCAAATGATTCTTTTTTTTATCATTTTTATTCGTGCATTTACGATTATAAAATGATAACATGATTACATAGAACCATTTTCATCACAGGCATCATATTTGAATCATAATCTGCTAATAACACTCGGCTGCCAGGAGGAGGGTCCAGTATGAAAATAGAAAGATTAAGTCAGGACAAGATACGGATTTTCCTTACCTTTGACGATTTGAGCGAACGGGGTATCCAAAAGGATGATATGTGGCAAGAAATTCCAAGGGTTCATGAGCTGTTTACTGAAATGATGGATCAGGCATACAGCGAACTGGGCTTCGATGCCACGGGACCGTTAGCTGTTGAAGTCTTTGCGCTTCCTGCTCAGGGAATGGTTGTTATCGTCACTCGGGGAAAATACGATCACCAGCAGTACGGTTCGGGTCCCGATGAGGAGCTTCCAGAGGAAGTCTACGAAATGGAAGTCACAATGGAGCACAGTGATTCCATCGTTTACGCGTTTAGCGATTTCGAAGTACTCATAGAAGCGGCTCATATGCTCCGCAGCAACACTACGGAAGCAGGTAAGCTGTATCATTATAGAGGAAAATGGATTTTGCATTTGGAGCCAGAAGAAGTAGAAGAGTCCAAGCTAGCAGCCTTAATCGCGATTCTGGCAGAATTTGGAGAAGGTTCATCCGTAACACCAGCTATGCTGGAAGAGTATGGCAAGCTGGTCATTCCTGAACAGGCAGTTGCTGTCATTTGCACCCATTTTGACAGCCGTTCTTGATTTGGTTTAGAAAGTGATAATGAAGTTAATTTGTCGGCTCTGCGCTGAAAGCAGGGCCGACTCATTTTTATGGAGGGATGATCGGTGCTTCTGTTTTCTGTTTTAGCGGCAGCTACAGCGCCGGGTCTCGCCTTATTGATGTACTTTTACTTAAAGGATCGCTATGATTCGGAGCCCCTGCACATGGTTATTAAAGTATTTTTGCTCGGTTTTTTAGTGGTGCTTCCGGTCATGATTTTTCAACGTGGGCTGCTGATTTGGCTAGGAGATGACACTTTAATTCAGGTGTTCGGTATTTCCGCTGGAGTGGAAGAGTTTTTTAAATGGTTCCTGCTGTATCACATCATCTATAACCATACGGAGTTCGACGAGCCTTATGATGGGATATTGTATGCAGCTGCAGTCTCACTCGGGTTTGCCACAGTTGAAAATCTGCTATATGCCTGGGCGGGGCATGCTTCGATCAGCATGATGTTAATGAGATCATTGCTACCGGTATCCGGTCATGCGATGTTTGGCGTTATGATGGGCTACTATATGGGCAAAGCCAAGTTTTCGGTAGACCTGAAGAGTAAATATATGCTGCTTCTGTCATTAGTGCTTCCATGGTTTTGGCACGGAGTATATGATTTAATTTTAACGAAATTTTCACACGACTGGATCTGGTTTATCATTCCACTGATGGCATTTCTATGGTATGGAGGGATGGCAAAAATCAGTCGAGCGAATAATCGTTCTCCTTTTCGAATGTTAAAACGGGAAGAAAAGGTTAATATGTAACGAAATGGGACACACTGATCTGACAAACCTGTTAGAGAAAGAGGTGTCTTTTTTGCGTATAAAAGTAAGAATTCATTGTAAAAGATGCGGAGAACGCTTTGTGCTGAGAGGGCGAATGGAGCAAGGGCAGATTCAGACCGGCTTTAAACGCTGTATTTGCGATAACTGTGAGTTTATTGTTGAAGTCATGGAAAACCATGCATAAGAGAGCTTTCTTCTTGTCACACTATCGGTAGTGTATTTGAAGAAAGGAGACTCCCAATATGTATAAGCGACTTAGTGCCGTATTGTTCCCGGTGGTTACCCTGATTATGATAGGAGCATTTGTGTGGGGTTATCAACAAAGCCAGATGAGAAGAGAGGTGTCTTCTCAGGCAAATAGAATGTCGATTAAAGCGGAAAATCAATACCAGCGTGCATTTCACGATTTGTCGTTTCATATGGATCAGCTGCATTCCCAACTCGGTAACGCGGTTGCTGTCCATACTACTTCACATGCAATGCACCGCAAATGCTTGATGAACGTGTGGAGGATTGCAAGTGAAGCCCAAAACGAGGTTAATCAGTTGCCTCTCAATGTAATGCCTTTTAATCATGCTAAAGATTTGCTGTCCCATCTATCTGCATTCTCGTATCAAACCGCTGTTCGTGATCTGGATCACGAGCCTTTAAACGAGAAAGAAATTTCGAATCTGAAAACGTTATATAACAATTCCAAAGAAATTTCGAAAAACATGCATGAGGTGCAGCAAAAGGTCATTAGCAAAAACTTGCGTTGGATGGATGTCGATATGGCGGCAGGTTCTCAAACTGGACCGAAGGATAACACCATTATTGATGGCTTCAAAACCGTGGACAAAAAAGTAGAAAACTACAAAGAACTGGATTGGGGACCGTCTGTTGCGAGCATCTATGATAAGCGCTCAGTGAAAAAGTTGAGTCTCCCGGCGGTGGATGCTGGACAAATTAAGCGAAATGCCGCTGACTTTACAGGAAAACCAGAAAGTCAGATTCGTGTGAACGAAAATGGTAAAGGAACAGAGTGGGCGTCTTTTACGGCTACGTTGCTAAATAAGCAGCAGCCTGTGGCCACAATGGATTTTACGAAAAAGGGTGGCAAGCTCATTTCTTATCATGACATGAGATCAGTAGGTCCTAAAAAAGCAACTCGTAATGAAGCGGTTCGCTATGCAAGTGAGTATCTTGAACAAAAGGGCTACAAAGGAATGAAGCCCGTAGCATATGATGAAAGCGGGAATTTAGCTAACATTACATTTGCGAGCCAACAAGGGGATGTGATTATCTATCCAGAAAAAATCACAGTCAGATCAGGCTTAGATAACGGACAAGTGATTGGTTTTCAATGCAGCGATTATGTATATGAGCACAGTCACCTCCGTCGTATTCCTCAGGCAAAACTGAATTTAAATGAAGCGCGAGCGAAGTTGAATCCTGAGTTTCGCGAAACTTACCACCGCAAAGCACTAATTGAAAATGAACTGTCGAATGAAGTTCTGTGCTATGAATTTGGCGGTAAAATTAACGGTTCCATTTATCGAATTTACATTAACGCGAACACGGGAATGGAAGAAACGATTGAACAGGTAAAAGATTCAGATGAAGCACAAGTTACGGCAAGTAATGCCTAGTTGATTACACTGAAATGAATCTATAGTCACTCTAAGCCTCCTTTATTAAGGAGGTTTTTTGTGCTTTAGTCATGGTTCTAGCAAATATAATGCTTAATATAGGCACAAAGTCGTGGTATTATATACCTTAATTATAGTTTTGAATGGACAAGGATGGTGAATCGTTTGTTTCCAAAAATTAATGATGTGTTATACATACAAGTTGCCGGTACCGATCAGAAGGAGGAATCTTTTGAATATAAGTCGCGTATTGCGGAAGAGGACTCACAGAACTTTCTAATTGAAATTCCCATGTCACAAACAAGCGGACACTTGAAAAAGCTGTTTCTTGGGGAAGAACTGTCTATATTTTTTATGAGTGAGGGTGGAATTAAAAACTATTTTAATACCCACGTTACGGGCTTTAAAGATGACGTCCTCCGGATGGTTCGTATTCACAAGCCTGCTCCGGACAGCATCAGCAAAATTCAGCGTCGAAACTTTCTTAGGGTAAAGGCCAACTTGGAAATTGCGGTTAAGCATGGTGCAAACGAATCTAGATTTGTAGCAGAGACGCATGATGTGGGAGGTGGAGGCGTATCTTTTCAGACTCAGGGCTCACATCATCTTGAAGAAGGAGAATCATTGTCTTGCTGGGTTTTGGTTCCATATAAGAACGGCACTCAAGAGCATGTTCCGTTCCAATCTGAAATTGTACGCATTCAGCAGATGGAAAATGGCCGCAAACTCATTATGTTGAAATATGAGAAAATCGCTGATCAGGAGCGCCAAAAACTGATTAAATATTGTTTTGAAAGACAGTTAGAGTTTCGGGGGAAATCGTAATCATGCGAAGCTTTTCTTTTTTTAGTAAACCTGTCGCTTATTTTGCATCGCCTATAAATGTGTGGTATAATTTTCACGTCGCAGGCAATGCCTGCTTTTTTCTTGAGGTTAGGTTAGGAGGAATTCCCTGTTGGCAAGGCAACATGCATCTTTAATTAACAAAATAAATGTAGCCATTGATGGACCTGCTGGCGCAGGGAAAAGTACAGTGGCCCGCCTGGTGGCGAAAGCACTTTCCTATGTATATGTAGATACCGGAGCCATGTATCGAGCAGCAACGTGGTACATGATGTGCAAAGAAATTCCTGCAGAAAATGTACAAAAAGTGCTTCAACATGTACCTGAGCTGGTGATTGAATTAGTACCGGACCCCACAGGCCAAAAGGTTTATTGTAACGGGGAAGATGTAACCACTGTGATTCGTTCGATGGAAGTGACTAGCAATGTGTCACAGTATTCAAGTATTGCTGGTTTACGTACACGCTTGACCGAAAACCAGCGTGAAATGGCTGCGCGTAAGGGTGTCGTTATGGACGGACGCGATATTGGAACAACTGTGCTTCCCGATGCGGAAGTTAAAGTGTTCATGACCGCAAGTGTTCAGGAACGTGCCTCACGTCGTTTTAAAGAACTGAGCGAAACTGATGATATCACTCTGGAACAGCTTGAACGTGACATTGCGGCACGTGATAAGTTTGATGAGGAGAGGGAGGTATCCCCGCTTCGTTGCAGTGAGGACGCCATCGTGCTTGATACGACCCATATGGGCATTCAGGATGTCGTTGATACGATCGTATCTTATTGCTTAACGGAGAAGGATGGAGAGATCAGCCAATGATATATACTGTATGCGCCAGTATTTTGCGTCTCATTTACCGCGTTCTGTTTAGGCTTGAGGCGGTAGGCAGGGAAAATGTTCCTGCTGAGGGTGGAGTGCTGTTGTGTTCTAATCATATTAGTAATCTTGACCCTCCTACAGTTGGCATTTTGCTGAAGCGAAAGGTTCACTTTATGGCCAAAGCAGAGCTGTTTAATGTTCCTGTGCTGGGACCACTGATCGACAAACTGGGAGCTTTTCCAGTCAAACGTGGTGGTGTGAGTAAGGAATCCATTAAGCTGGCATTGAATATTTTGCGTGACGGTAAGGTTATGGGGATTTTTCCCGAAGGCTCCAGAGGAGCTGGGGGAATTGGTAAAAAGGGTGCTGCCAGTTTTGCACTGCGTAGTGGAGCGGCTGCCGTTCCGGTCGCCATTATTGGTGATTACAAGCTTTTCCGTAAAACGAAAGTGATATACGGTAAACCTGTTAATTTGGACGCTTACCAAAAGGGTGCCGATGTCGAAGGAGATCCTCTTGAACTGGCAACAGAAGCAATTATGTCACGTATTCGCACAATGAAGGAAACTGGTAAGCCTACGAATGATTGAAAGGCTTGCATGAATTGTGTCTAAGCTTGGAAAACTAGAGCAAAAATGTATTTTGTTTTGAACTCTGCTATGCGCAGGTTTAAATAAATGGTTTTTTTGAATTGAGGAGGGTATTGACATGTCGGAAGAAATTAAAAATCAAGAAGCTGCTGAAGCGGCAAATCAAGACGAGCTCGATCAAATCGTTTCCCTGAAAAAAGGTGACACCGTTAAGGGTACAATTGTGAAATTGGAAGATAACCAAGCGGTAGTAAGCATTGGATATAAATACGATGGAGTTATTCCAATTCGCGAATTGTCTTCTGGTCTGGATAATGCAGAAGAAGCAGTACAAGTAGGCCAAGAGGTTGAAGCTAGAATTATCAGCATCGACGACGGCAAGGAAAAACTTGTTCTGTCCAAACGTGCAATCGACAGTGAAAATGCTTGGGAAAAGTTGGAGCAACTGTTCGAAAGCAAAGAAGTATTTGAAGTTGTTGTGAATGATGTTGTTAAAGGCGGCATCGTAGTAGACGTGGGTCTGCGCGGATTCATCCCTGCATCCATGGTAGAACGCCATTTTGTTGAAGATTTCAGTGATTACAAAGGCCGCACATTGCGTGTTGTTGTAAAAGAACTGGATCGTGAAAACAACAAAGTGATCCTTTCCCAAAAAGACGTTCTGGAAGCAGAATTCGAAGCTAACAAGCTTAAAGTAATGGCTGAGCTGAAAGAAGGACAAGAAATCGTTGGTACGGTTCAACGTCTTACTCAGTTTGGTGCTTTCGTAGATGTTGGCGGAGTGGACGGTCTGGTTCACGTATCTGAAATTGCTTGGACTCATGTTGATAAGCCTTCTGACGCTGTTTCCGAAGGAGATCAAGTGAAAGTGAAAGTCTTGAAAGTAGATCCTGAAAAAGGAAAAATCAGCCTGAGCATGAAAGCTGCACAGCCTGGTCCTTGGGAATCGGCTGCTGGACAATTCAATAACAATGACATCGTAACTGGTGTTGTTAAACGTTTGGTTAACTTCGGTGCATTCGTTGAGATTGCTCCTGGTGTGGAAGGTTTGGTTCATATTTCTCAAATTTCCCACAAACACATTGGAACTCCACAAGAAGTTCTGGAAGAAGGACAAGAAGTTAAAGTTAAAATTCTTGAAATGAATCCTTCTGAAAAACGTGTTAGCCTGAGCATTAAAGAAACTGAGGAAGCTCCTGAAGCCGCTCCAAAAGCAGAAAGAGCACCACGTGCATCTCGCGCGCCTCGTGAGGAACTGAATAATCCTAACGTTTCCCTCAACAATTCCGGACTGAGCATTACGCTTGGCGAGCGTTTTGGCGATAAGCTGAACAAATTTAAATGAGTTTAAATCAATACATTTTATTATAAGCATAACGTACACCATCGGCGGACCCAGAGGGTTCGCCGATTGTTGTTACGTCACTATATCGCCAATAGGTATGTTTTTTGCTATGATGATAGCGGAAGAATTGACAGGAGGAGTGAATTTATGGCAAGACCCGTTGTGGCTATCGTTGGTCGTCCGAATGTGGGGAAGTCCACGATTTTTAATCGGATTATCGGGGATCGTTTGTCCATCGTGGAAGATAAACCGGGAATCACTCGTGACCGTATTTACGGTATATCGGAGTGGAATGGTAAATCCTTCAGTATTATTGACACCGGCGGCATTGAGATTGATGGTGAGGATGTTATCTTGAAGTCCATCCGTATGCAGGCCGAACTTGCAATAGAAGAAGCAGATGTTATTGTGTTCATGAGCGATGCAAAAGCAGGAATAACGCAAGCGGATGAAGAGGTAGCTCAAATGCTATATCGTTCGGGTAAACCGATCATCGTAGCAGTAAACAAGGTGGACAACCTCAGTCGCGCCGATCTGATCTATGAGTTTTATTCTTATGGATTTGGTGATCCAATTGCTGTTTCTGGTAGTCATGGCACAGGGATCGGTGATTTGTTGGATGCAATTACGTCCAATTTACCTGAGCTAGAAGAAGATCATTATGACGAAGACGTTATACGTGTCGCTTTGATCGGACGTCCGAATGTAGGTAAATCTTCACTCGTTAATGCCATTCTAGGTGAAGAACGGGTTATCGTCAGTGACATTGCAGGTACAACACGTGATGCAATTGACACGCCTTTTGAAAAAGACGGACAAAAGTATGTACTGATTGATACGGCAGGTATGCGCAAACGTGGTAAAGTATACGAAACGACAGAAAAATATAGTGTAATGCGTGCGATGCGTGCCATTGAGCGTGCAGATGTTGTACTGGTCGTTATTAACGGCGAGGAAGGCATCATTGAGCAGGATAAACACATTGCTGGCTATGCTTATGAAGCGGGTAAAGCCTCGTTGTTTGTCGTTAATAAATGGGATGTCGTAGATAAAGACGATAAAACGATGCACCAGTTTGAGACGAAAATCCGTGACCACTTTCTGTTCATGACCTATGCTCCGATTGTGTTCTTATCTGCAAAGACAAAGCAACGTCTGCAAAAGTTGCTTCCAGTTGTGCAGCATGTGGCACAGCAGCATGTCATGCGTATTCAGACACATCTGCTGAATGATGTCATTTCCGACGCGGTTGCCATCAATCCACCACCAACAGACAAGGGCCGTCGTCTGCGTATTAACTATGTGACTCAGGTTGCTGTTAAACCGCCTACGATGGTTGTATTCGTAAATGATCCAGAGATAATGCACTTCTCTTACGAGCGTTATCTGGAGAACAAAATTCGCGCCGCCTTTAATTTTGAAGGAACTCCAATTCGTATATTTACCCGGCGCAAGTCTGACGAAAGTTAGGAGCGAATAGGTTGATTTTACAGATCGTTGCCATCGTACTCAGTTACTTGCTTGGCTCTGTCAGCTTTAGTTTGCTGTATGGAAAATTAAAAGGAATCGACATTCGCCAGCATGGAAGCGGCAATGCCGGTGCGACGAATACGCTGCGCGTGCTTGGAAAAGGCCCAGCTATTCTGGTACTGCTGCTGGACGTACTTAAAGGGGTTATTGCGGTGCTGATAGGGCACTGGTTGGGTGGAGAATCATCCTGGTTACCGGGTTTGTGTGGCATTGCGGCGATTGCGGGCCATAACTGGCCGGTATATTTTCACTTTCGCGGAGGCAAAGGGATTGCGACTGCCATTGGTGTATTGGCATCGCTTGCCTTGCTCCCGGCATTATATGCCGGAATCATTGCGATACTTGCCATCGTAATAACGCGTTATGTATCCCTGGGATCGCTAATTTTTGTTATTTTGACCCCTTGGATATTACTCGTACTTGGTTATGCTTGGCCGTTATTTTGGACAGCTCTAATCATTTGCCTGTTCGCTGTGTGGAGACACCGTACTAATATAGTCAAGTTGGCACGGGGAAATGAGAATAAGCTTGGCTCCAAAGGAGGAGATCGTCTTGTCTGAGAAAATAGCTGTGCTGGTAGCAGGTAGTTGGGGAACAGCCCTAGCTTCCGTACTTGCGACCAATAACAACGATGTCTCTGTCTGGACGAGAAGCGAACAGCAAGCTGCTGAGATCAATGAGAAGCATACGAACGAGCATTATTTACCAGGCTCTATTTTGTCTGATCGCATTTCAGCTACAACGGATATGCAGACTGCGGTATCTGGAGCAAAAGCGGTGATCATCGTATCTCCTTCGTCTGCCGCTCGGCAGGTTGCACGTAGTTTGAAGGCTCATTTCACCAAGGATATGCTGGTAGTACATGCCATTAAGGGCTTTGAAACAGAGACACTCAAGCGTATGTCCACGGTGATCTCGGAAGAGCTGGAAATCGCGGAGGACGATATTGCCGTGCTATCAGGCCCGAGTCATGCGGAGGAAGTGGTGAAGAAATGTCCTACAACGGTTGTTGTAGCTTCTTCCAATGAGAAGGCAGCACAGGCTGCTCAGGGGCTGTTCATGAACTCCTATTTCCGCGTCTATACAAACCGGGATTTGCTCGGTGTCGAACTGTCCGGTGCTTTAAAAAACATTATCGCACTGGGTGCGGGGATGTCGGATGGACTTGGCTTCGGTGATAATGCTAAAGCGGCTTTGTTGACCCGTGGATTGGCTGAGATTACCCGTGCCGGAGTTGAGATGGGGGCTAATCCATTAACCTTTGCCGGACTTGCGGGTATAGGTGATTTAGTTGTGACGGCAACGAGTCGTCACAGCCGCAACTGGCGTGCAGGGTCATTATTGGGACAGGGCCAACAGCTTGATGCCGTACTGGAATCTATGGGTATGGTCGTAGAGGGAATTCGTACGACAAAAGCAGCATACGCTATCTCACAAAAATTAGGTGTTCAAATGCCTATTACAGAGGTGCTGTATGGAGTGTTGTTTGAAGGACGTGACGTCCGCAAAGCTGTTGAGGCATTAATGGGTCGCGATCCGAAAACCGAGATGGAAGTCATGCCGCTTCAAACTTGGGAGCAATGGCATTCATAAGAGTACAGAGGAGTTTCTAAAGTATAAAGGTTGTCTCATGAGTAGATTTTTCTACGATGAGATAGCCTTTTTTAGTTAGGCGTTTGGCATGTCTTTTGTATGCTTAATCACCTTTTGTCTCCGTCACTCATAGACTGAGTTGAGCAATGGCGGAGGAGGGGAGATTGTGAGTAAAAACTTTCCGAAAGATGCATTGAAGGCCATTAACAAAAAAGGCGGCAAAAACATATCCGAAAATGCAGTGAAAAAGCTGGCAGGCACGGTAAAGCCGGACACGCTTCAAAATGAAACACAGTTGCGTCAGCTTATAAAACAGGTGTCTGCGATGGCTAACATTCCGGTATCGGAAGATACAGTCAGGGATATTGTCGGAGCCGTCAAAAAGAGTGGAATGAATCCTTCCAATATGGAAGCGTTAATGAAAATGATGATGAAAAAATAAAACGCTGGCCGCACGATGGTTCGTTTTTTTTACCGTGAACTGGGAAGGTTCGCGGTTTTTTTATATTTTGAGGCAGGAAAGTACTATTCCAGTACACAAAATGTCGAACTGCCATGTCGAACATGTTATAATGATGCCCATCAGGAAACGGGAGGAAAGACAGCAAAGGAGGAAACGATGTTGAAGGAGGCAATATCATCAGTGTTAGTGGACAGGCTTCCTCATGATCTGGCAGTTGCGCTAGGTAGCTTGACTGAGAGCTGGTCAGCGGTGTCGGTTCCATGGATGCTGGGGGGGAGCTGTGCACTACTTGTGCAAGAAGTTGAATTGGATCGTCTGCCTCAGGACATTGATATTTATGCGGATATTCATGCAGCAAAGCTGTTACACGCGCACTCGCCGGGTGTGAGTATAGACCAACAGCAGGTTGATCGTAGCGGATCTTACGTTTCGTTGCTAAGCCACTATGAGCTGGAGGGATTTCCAGTCGAATTGGTGGGAGGATTTGAGGTTTTATGTGATGGAGCTTTATACCGCTTAGAGGTCGAGCGCCTACTCTGGTCGGCTGGGATACAGCTTGATCTGGAAAATACCTCATTGTGTTTGATGCCTCTCAGTCACGAATTGCTATTCAATCTGTTGCGAAATCGCCCCGACCGCTATCAAGCGATTGCAAATGTCATGAAGCGAGACCCGCAACGACACATAGGGATACTAAAACAGCTATTGGTCAGTAACATTTGGAATAAGGAGCAGTTGGGCAAGCTTGGAGAGCTTCTCCCTTGGCCAGAACTTCACTCCTTCATCCGAATGAGTAATGAAATATAAGTTGCGTGCGTATTAAGAGGAAAGGTGAATGGAGGACCGTTCATGAATGTGCAGATTACGTTCAAGCCGTCAGGCAGGTGCGTACAGGTCAGTCGGGGTACGTCATTGCTCCAGGCTGCTCGTAAAGCAGGTGTGTATATTCCCACACGTTGTGATGGAAAAGCAGCCTGTCTGATGTGTAAGGTAGAGATAGCACCGGAACGGGCTGAGCTTGCAGGTCGCCCTAATGATGCAGAGCAACGTAAGCTGGGACCTTTACTGAATGAAGGAATACGTTTATCCTGTCAGGCCCGTGCTCAGGGTGATATGGAGGTAACCATACCGGAGGATAGGCTCAAGGCAGCTATTAGACGGCAACTGGAGCGTCAGGGGCTGGATGACGAACTGTGGTAATATCGATTATATCAGTAGAACAAAAAACAAAGGATATTTCTCGACGGCTAGAAACGGTCTGAGAAATATCCTTTTTTTATTTAAGTCTAGCAATAAAGTCATGGGGAAATCTTGCTGTGCATATATTAAGTGAGTGGACCCAAACGTAAAATATCTTTGTGCATTGATCACTGTAACGTAATCTATTTTTAAAAAAACTAAACATATTTTACGGAGGGGATACATATGATGGTATCAGTCCAAATGCATGTACGAGTTTACGCCGTTTCGCCGATTCCATCAGTCTCCTGAATCTCGGCGGCGGACGACTTCCGGGCATTTTAAAGGCTGTTCTGCCGCATCTGGGATCAAGCAGTTGGTTGAACACGAAGCGGATGCTCTTTAAGCATTTTTCCTTCGGAGACTTTTGAGGAGGGGATTTCATTGGAGAAAGTGGACATTTTTAAAGACATTGCCGAACGCACCGGAGGAGACATCTATCTTGGGGTCGTCGGCGCAGTCCGAACAGGAAAATCAACGTTTATCAAGCGGTTTATGGAAACGATTGTACTGCCCAACATTACGAGTGAGGCGGACCGTGCCCGTGCCGTAGACGAGTTGCCGCAAAGTGCGGCAGGGAAGACGATCATGACGACGGAACCTAAATTCGTACCGAATAATGCCGTCCAGATCAAAGTAACGGAAGGACTGGACGTGAATGTACGTCTGGTTGACTGTGTAGGATACGCAGTAGAAGGTGCAAAAGGCTACGAGGATGAAAATGGTCCAAGAATGATCTCTACACCATGGTTTGAAGAACCCATTCCTTTTCAGGAAGCGGCAGAAATTGGTACACGTAAGGTTATTCAAGAACATTCGACACTCGGTGTGGTCGTCACTACAGACGGTACCATTGCTGAAATCCCGCGTAGCTCTTATGTAGAGTCGGAGGAACGCGTCATTGAAGAATTGAAGGAAGTTGGCAAGCCATTTGTTCTGGTTATCAACTCCACGCATCCACGCAGTGATGAAACACTTCAACTCCGCAGTGAACTGGCTGCCAAGTACGATATCCCAGTCATGACACTCAGCGCGGCAACCATGACGGAAGATGATGTTACGGGTGTACTTCGTGAAGTATTGTATGAATTCCCGGTGCATGAGGTGAATGTGAACCTGCCGAGCTGGGTTATGGTATTGAACGAAAATCACTGGCTGCGTAGCAACTATGAAAATTCCGTTCGTGATACGGTTAAAGATATTCGGCGCCTGCGTGATGTAGATCGAGTCGTCGGCCAGTTTATGGAGTATGAGTTCATCGACAGGGCCGGATTAAGCGGAATGAATATGGGGCAGGGCGTCGCGGAAATCGATTTGTATGCGCCTGATGAGCTGTATGACCAGATTTTGGTTGAAGTCGTCGGAGTAGAGATTCGCGGCAAGGATCATTTGCTGCAGATGATGCAGGATTTTGCTCACGCTAAACGGGAATATGACCGTTTTGCTGAGGCTCTGGAAATGGTCAAGACAACAGGATATGGTATTGCTGCTCCATCACTGGCTGAGATGGCACTGGACGAACCGCAGTTGATTCGACAGGGTACAAGATTTGGAGTGAGGCTTAAAGCGACAGCCCCTTCCATTCATATGATCCGTGTCGATGTGGAATCGGAATTTGCTCCGATTATCGGAACAGAGAAGCAGAGTGAGGAACTCGTGCGTTACCTGATGCAGGATTTTGAGAATGATCCAATCAAAATTTGGGAATCAGACATTTTCGGACGTTCGCTACATTCCATTGTGCGTGAAGGTATTCAAGGCAAGATTGCCATGATGCCGGACAATGCACGCTATAAGCTGCAGGAAACGCTGGGTCGCATTATCAATGAAGGTTCTGGTGGTCTTATTGCTATAATTCTTTAAGGCTAATCCATAACCAAAAATGTGTAAGTGAAATACCGTAGAGGGCTGCTGACTGCTCTTTGCGGTATTTTTTTATGCGATTTGTAGTTTTTTGCCATGAGAGATCGCGAATTTTTCTATATTTAATAAAACCTATTTACATACTTGGTTTAACGCGATATATTAAGTATCAAATTTGAAACATATTAATGGATGGAACGAGGGGGAAACAGATCATGTATATCCAAAAAGGGCTCCAAAAAAACAAGAAGCTAGGGCTGGGAGCCATTATGCTACTGGTGCTGATTCTGCTGGTCACAGCATGTGGCGCGCCTAAAACAGAGAGCGGCGCTCAAGGGACAAGCACTGCAGGAACGAATACAGGGGACGGAAAAACAGATAGTTCGAATCTAAAGGGTAAACGGGTTGCTTTGATCATGGAGTTTAACACAGGTACGTTTTCGCAGCAGTATGTTCAAGGTGTGGAAGATGAGGTTAAGAAATTTGGCGGTACGCTGACCAAGTTTGTTGCAAATAACGATAAGGCAAAAATGGCTTCCTTGCTAGATAGTGCGATTAACCAGCAATTTGATGTCATTTTGACTGATCACGGTGACGCATTGCTGGAGCCAGGACTTAAAAAAGCAATTTCCCGCAATATTCCGGTTATCGTGTTCGATGCTGCGGTCAATGTTCCGGGCGCGGTAGTGCTTTCACAGGATGATCAAAGCATGGCGGAACTGACGCTGGAGCAAATGAAAAAGGACATCGGTGGCAAAGGAAATATTGTGAAGGTATGGGTTGCAGGGTTTGCGCCAATGGAGCGCCGTCAGGTTGCTTATGATGCATTTTTGAAATCCAATCCAGATATTAAAGAGATTGCAACTTTTGGTTCGGCTCAGAATCCTGCTTTGGATACGCAAGCCAAAATGGAAGCTGTGCTAAAGCAATATCCTAAGGGCGAAATTACGGCAGTTTGGGCGGCTTGGGATGAATTTGCCAAAGGTGCAGCTCGGGCGATACAACAAGCTGGGCGTACGGAAATTAAAGTTTACGGGATTGATATGAGTGATGAAGATTTGCAAATGATTCAGGACCCGAAAAACCCGTGGGTGGCTTCAGCAGCCGTAGATCCAACAGATATTGGACGTGTACAAGTGCGCTATGCATACCAAAAGTTGCATGGGGATAACCCTGAGGAGAAAGTTGTGCTGAAGGCAGTATATGTGCAGCGCGAAGAGTTGCCAGATAAGCAAATTTCCACATCCGAGTTGTCTCAATATGTGAAAGGATGGGGCAAAAGTGAGCAGGGTTACAAGGATTGGATGAAGGAATATGAAACGTCCAAATAAATTGATTCATAACGCAAATGCAATGGCGCGCTTCGGCGCGCTTTTATCATAAGCGGGAGTGAGGGGGCACCATGAGTTCACCAGTATATACATTGGAGATGAAGAACATCAGCAAGCGGTTTGCTGGTGTAGATGCGCTGCGAGCTGTGGATTTTACGGTTCAGGGTGGCGAAATTCACGCTCTGCTCGGTGCCAACGGGGCAGGGAAAAGCACATTAATGAAAATCTTGTCCGGTGCGTATCGTTACGATCAGGGAGCGATCGTTGTGGATGGCAAGGAACTGATTATTAGTTCACCGTGGGAAGCCAAAAGAGCCGGAATTCACTGTGTGTATCAAGAAGTCGATTCAGCACTTGTGCCTCAGTTAACCGTCGCTGAAAACATTGTAATGGACGATTTGTCTGCACGTGATGGTCGGTGGTGGGTTGCACCAGCGTCCATGCGCAGACGAGCACGTGAGGCATTAGCGCGTCTGGAGGTTGATATAGATGTACGACGATACGTGTCTGAATTGACGCTGGCAGAAAAGCAGCTTGTACTTATCGCACGGATTTTGACACAGCAAGCGAGTACTATCATTTTTGATGAGCCAACGGCACCGCTGAGCGAGGAAGAAACGAGGCGTTTGTTCCGTACCATTCATACCCTCAAGGATGAGGGAGTAGCATGTATTCTTATCACCCACCGATTGCCGGAGGTCATCGAGCACAGTGACCGTGTTACGGTAATGCGTGATGGTGAGCGCGTGTTCTCGGGACCTGCTTCTGATTTAAATGTAGGCGACATTGTCACGTATATGCTTGGGAAAACATTTGATGAGGAATTTCCGAAAACAGAGGTGCCTATTGGTGAAACGGTATTGGAAGCAAGAGGGCTCCGGAAGGGATTGCGGGTTCACGGTGTTGATTTGCAGGTCAGACGCGGCGAAATTCTGTCTATTGTGGGTTTGGTCGGTGCGGGCAAGACGGAGCTGTCACGACTTCTTACAGGGGTAGACAAGCCTGATGTGGGGGAACTGACCTTCAAGGGGCGCTGCATTCGTTTGCGTGAGCCAGCGGACGCGGTAGCTCAAGGAATTGTGTCCATACCCGAGGAGCGGCGTAAGCAGGGGGTCTTGATTGAGGAAAGCGTGGAACGAAACCTTAGTCTTCCGCTCTTGGGCAAGCTGAGTGTTCTTGGTTTCATTAGTCGGCATAGAGAACGTATTAACGGTAATGGGGTTGTCGCCTCTCTTGGTATTAAGACGCCTTCACTGCGCCAGCATGTTAAGTATTTGAGCGGTGGGAATCAACAAAAGGTTGCGATAGGAAAATGGCTTCATTCTGGAGCGGATGTCTTTGTTTTTGACGAACCAACCAAGGGTGTAGATATAGGGGCAAAAAGCGATATTTTCCGTATCATTGGAGAATTGGCAGTACAAGGAAAAGCAATCATTTATCTAACCTGTGAATTTGCAGAAGGTATTGGCATTGGTGATCGGATAGCAGTCATGTATGACGGCAAAATAATAAGGGAATTTGCGCGAGGCGAAGTCGAACAGGAACAGCTTCTGTTGTACGCCAGCGGTGGTGAAGAGGTGCATTCATGAAGGAAAAATGGTTAAATGTCTCGTTTCGTTACGGTGCTGTAGTGGTCATTATAAGTGTGTTGGCGTTTTTCTCAGCCACCTTACCTTATTTTTGGACGTATGATAATTTAATGGATATTCTTGGCTCAATTGCGATTGTAACTTTTGTAGCCATTGGTGTGACATTGTCACTTATCGTGGACGGTTTTGACCTGTCGGTTGGTGCAACGGTATCTTTGACGACAGTCGTCTCAGCTTCGTTGATGGTCTGGTATGAACAGCCTGTTGCAGTGGTCATTATTGTGGCTCTGGTTGTTGGAGCTTTGGTTGGACTATTAAATTCACTTTTGATTATTAAACTGCGTATCCCCGATTTGCTCGCAACTCTAGCCATTATGTATATTGTAAGCGGGGTTCATCAAACGTACGCACAGGGCTATACCATCTACAATCATATGCAGTTTCCTGATGGCAGCAAGGCCCCAGGCGAGATATCTTCAGCATTTCTTTTACTAGGTCAAGGTAAATGGTTGGGTATCCCGATTTCTGTTATTTTACTGTTGCTAGCTGTGGCAGCGGTGCATGTTTTCTTGACCTATACGAAGCACGGGCGTCAAATGTATGTAACTGGCGGGAATGAGGAGGCTGCTCGTCTGTCGGGTATACGGGTAAAAAAAGTCCGTACACTGGCCTATATTGCTTCAGGCGTATTTGCAGCAATTGCTGGTATTTTGTATGCTTCGCGTGTAGGCTCGGGTCAAATTGACGCTGGCTCTCCCTTGCTCATGGAGGCGGTAGCTGCAGTATTCGTCGGCTTTTCAGTGTTTGGAGCGGGTAAACCCAATGTTATTGGTACATTTATTGGTGCGGTGTTGATCGGCGTATTAGTTAATGGACTGACCATGATGAATGTGCAATATTTTGCCCATGACATTGTCAAAGGAGTAGTACTAGTGCTTGCGCTGGCTGTTACTTTTTACGTGCTGAATCGTCGTCGTACTTGAAATTGTCTGTCGACTGTATTACTATAAACCTTGTTCCACGCAAGAAGGGTGCCATAAAACGCCAGTTTCGGCCTATATGGCGGTGGTTAGGTATATTATATGTATATTTAACGACGAAACGGAAACAGATGATAACATTATGGAAGGCAGTATGCCGCCCGGGTTATTTTATACAGGCGACTTCATTATCGGTGGAGAACACCGATAACCTTAATGCTGGACTACACTTGAATTGGGAGGTGAATATGTTGAATAAAACGGATTTGATCAATCAGGTTTCTGAGAGCACTGAATTGTCCAAAAAGGACGTAACCAAAGCAATCGATGCAGTATTTGAGGCGATCGCTGGTGCACTGCAAAACGGAGACAAGGTACAACTGGTAGGTTTCGGGAACTTTGAGGTTCGTGAACGTTCCGCACGTAAAGGACGTAACCCGCAAACAGGAGAAGAAATCGAAATCCCTGCGAGCAAAATTCCGGCATTCAAACCGGGTAAAGCGCTCAAAGACGGAATTAAATAAGATTTCTTACATATTCCCAATGCGCTGAAAGGACCGTGAATTTGATTCACGGCCCTTTCTTTTTGTCCTATTTACTTTGTGGTAGAGGTGCCATGGACTGAAGAAGAGGAAGTTGTCCTGCCGTTTCGCGAGGCATAAGCGATCAGCACCAGGGGTTCACCTGTCAGCTCGGCAAATTCATGTTCCAGCCGTTGAAGCTGCTCAATCTGAGCAGGACTGAGATTGGCGGGACGATAGTTTTCCATCAGATCCGTTCCTTTCGTTAATAGATGGGATTGCACAGATAGTATGGCACAGGAAGCACTATTTGTTGCAGGCAGCGTGGAAAGCATGAGTTGACAAAACAATCTTAAATCTCCATCATAAAAATATAGTTTCGGCTCTCAGGGAGGAAAAGAACATGGAAGATAACGTGACGGGCAGCAGTGAGTACGTCGTAATTAAAGCAAAAAGCAACGGATGTCAGGTTTTTGGTCTGACCAGAGGTCAGGATACACGCCTGCATCATTCAGAAAAATTGGACAAGGGTGAGGTAATGATCGTCCAATTTACGGATCATACTTCTGCCATCAAAATCCGCGGCAAGGCCGTTGTGATGACCAAGCACGGGGTTGTAGATACAGAGGAGTAAAATGCAGGCATAGCCTGCTTTTTTTTGTTGTACAATGAGAGTGAGGACCTTTACCGTAGCAAACCCACATTATGGGGTAGGGGTCAGGGGAGGCTCTGATGAAACCTTGGACTGTACTCGGTGGTTCCATTCTCATAACCACCGCAGCAGCAATATTGCTGCCGTCCTTACAGATGCTGGACTCGGGTACCGCAGCAGTTCGTGAAACACAGGCGACAATTTCGCCCCAGCAACGAGTACTGCTGACGGATGACAATCTGGTAGATACACTGAATGAGCTTCCATTAACCACACCGATTGCAAGTGTAAGCTGGGAACATTCAGTCCTGACCCTGGATGTTAAGCTGTCCAAGGAAGAAACTACGCCACTGGAGATTTATCAAAACATGGCGGAGCTTGCCGCCTTTAGCTTCTACGGAACGTCGAATGTACGGCAATTGCTGTTGCGGGTGGTGACAGAGGACGAATGGTCAGGAGAACGCCATTTGCTGCTAGCATCCGATATACGCCGGAACGAGTGGACGAACGAGGCACTGGAACAACTTAGAAATCGGGAAGGCGCTGAACTGCCAGAAGATTTGAAATCTCGTTTCCGCATTACAGTAACGCCCATGTGGCAAAACAGGTTTAGCGGTGTATATACAAACTAGATGTTTTCTACCGCTGGACCTACAGTACTTTAGTCGCGAATCATTTTAAATTGTGATATAATATAAGGCATTGCAATTATTTGAGTATACCAGAAAGTCATGGCTCGGAGGCTTAGGATGAAACCGTATCGCGTACCTCAATTAGCAAGGAAATATGTGGAATACGACATGATTCAACAACATACGGAAATGCCGGCTTTTCCTGACAGCCGTACCCGTTTGCTGTTTGAGTTTTTGAACCGGAATGCGCAAGGGCTGCATGCCAGTGAGGATGAACTGTACGCTTTGGTTACATCACTTGTGCAGATGGGACTGGATACGCATGATATGATTGATACTTTATCCGGTATACGAAGCCCGGAAGAGATGCGTTCCAGACAGCTGAAAGTGTTAGCCGGTGACTACTTCAGCAGCCGTTTTTATCAGCTACTTGCATTGGCAGGCCGAATCGAGGCCATTTCGAAGCTGAGTGATGCTGTATGTGAAGTGAACGCAGGGAAAATGAGCTTGTACTGGGAGATGAAGCATTTTCGTTTGGATGCTGCTCAGTATTTATCTCAGATGGTTTGCTTCAAACAGGAGCTTTTTTTATCATTGACTTCACTTATTGCAGAACAGGATCAGGAAGTCTGGAAGCAGCTTCTTAACGAATTCGCTCTCTGTGATACGCTGGTGGAGGAATGGGAGAAGCGGGCAGAACCAGACAAGTCCCGTTTCGGATATATGTTCTGGCATATTTACGGTAACGGAGACCAGCATGAGCAGGCGCTGCTTTCAGAGGGTGGTACTGAAACAGAAGTTTGGCGTAAGCTTGTGCTGAAATACAAAGCCGAGGATACGATACTGGACAAGCTTCGCACGGCTGTTACACACATCCGGCAGACCCTGTCAGATGAACAAAACACGGGGATTGAGGAATTTGAATGCATGCTTGAGCCTTTCCTGAAGCTGCTACATAGTTCGCACCCGGTTGTGAGGGAAGGTTAGGTGAACGTCATGGGATCAAGCGACACCAAGCCGAAAGAGCAATTCGTTCATGGCGTGTTTGAAAGTATAGCCGGTAAATACGATTTGATGAACGATATACTGAGCTTTCGCAGACATAAGGCTTGGCGGAAATTTACAATGAAAAAGATGGACATGCATCGCGGCGATACGGCAATCGACCTTTGTTGTGGGACATGTGACTGGACGCTTGCGATGGCGCGTGCAAGTGAAAGTGGTCACATCGTAGGACTGGATTTTAGCCAGAACATGCTAAATGTTGGCGAGCGAAAGATTACATCAGAATCCCGTGAAAAGCAAATCAAGCTTGTTCAAGGCAACGCGATGGATCTACCTTTTGAAGACAATTCATTTGATTATGCGACGATTGGTTTCGGTCTTCGCAACGTGCCTGATCTGCGCCGCGTGTTGCAGGAAATGCAACGAGTCGTTAAGCCTGGTGGGCAGGTCGTATGTCTGGAGTTGTCCAAACCTACTTGGCAGCCGTTCAAGGGAATTTACTACGCATATTTTCAACACATCTTGCCCATGCTCGGCAAATTGTTCGCCAAACGTTATGAGCAGTACAAATGGCTCCCTGATTCGTTGGCGCTTTTTCCAGGAAGGGATGAACTGGCTGACATCTTTCGTGAAGTCGGATTAAAGGATGTTCAGGCTCATTCTCTCACCGGAGGCATTGCGGCATTGCATATTGGAATCAAGGAGAGTCTGCATGTTTAAGAAAATTGCTATTTTTTTGGAAATGATTAAAATTGAACATACCTTATTTGCGCTCCCATTTGCATTTATGGGGGCTGTATTGGGGTCAGTTGTCGTGACGGACAACCTTCCCTCATGGCCGCAGATTGGTTGGATTTTGTTGGCTATGGTTGGCGCTCGTAGCGCAGCCTTCGGCTTCAATCGTATGATTGACCGTGTAATTGACGGGAAAAATCCGCGTACAGCAGGACGCGCCATCCCGGCAGGGCTGCTCAAATCGAGCGAAGTGGTAATTTTCATCATCGTTAGCTTGTTGTTATTATTCTGGGCCTCATTCAAGTTAAGTCCGCTGGCGTTCAAGCTGTTCCCGCTGGCCTTTTTTATGCTTGTTTTTTACTCTTACACCAAGCGTTTTACTTGGCTGTGCCATATTGTACTCGGTTTGACCATTGGTTTGGCACCACTAGGCGCATGGGTTGCAGTAACGGGACAAATGGATTTGACAGCTATCGTACTTTATCTCACGATTGCATTTTGGACCGCTGGATTTGATGTTATTTATGCTTGTCAAGATATTGATTTTGACCAGAGTGAAGGGGTTTATTCTATTCCTGCCCGTTTTGGTGTAGCAGGTGCTCTGAACATCGCCCGGGTGTTCCATGTCATTACGGCGATCGGATTTATTGTGCTGTTCTTTATTGCAGATTTGAGCTGGTGGTATCTGGCGGGCATGATTATTTCATACATTATTTTATTTTATGAGCACTATATCGTTTCTCCAAAAGATCTAAGTCGCTTGCAGACGGCATTCTTTACGATGAACGGTGTACTTAGCATTGTCGTATTTGCTTTTACACTGATTGATTTGGTGGTGCGTCAATACTAATGAATAATCAGGTGAGCAACCATCAAGGCAAACGAATCGTTATTGGCATTACAGGTGCGAGCGGAAGCATTTATGGTGTACGACTGGTAGAGACACTGCTGGACTTGCAGTATACAGTTCACCTGATTGTTTCTAATGCTGGCTGGCGGGTATTGAAAGAGGAGCTGGGCTGGAATGTGACTGACCGGGAAGGAGCTTTGAATGAACAATTCGGAGACCGTCCCGGTTCTCTTGTATACCATCCCTTTACAGATATTGGAGCTTCTATTGCAAGCGGCTCTTATTTGGTCGATGCCATGATTATCATGCCATGCTCGATGGGGACGTTGTCAGCGGTAGCGCACGGTTCGTCTGATAATCTCATGGCACGTGCAGCAGATGTGATGATGAAGGAGGGTCGTCCGCTGATCCTTGTGCCTCGTGAGACACCATTGCATGCTATTCATCTGGAAAATATGCTTAAGCTTGCGAGACTCGGCGTCAAAATGATTCCGGCCATGCCAGCTTTTTATTTTCATCCAAAGACGCTGGATGATATTGTATTGTTCCTCGTAGGCAAAGTATTAGACAGCTTGCGTATAGAACATCAACTGTTTACGAGATGGGGGGATTCCGATGCCGATACCGGACACCAAGACAATCACAATCGGAAAAATTAAATATACAAACGCTTGGCCTATTTTTCATTACTTTAATCCTTCAGAGCTTCTCCATTCGGCGGAGATGGTTTCCAAAGTTCCGGCTGAATTGAATCGAGGCATGCTGAATGGGAGTTTGGATATGAGTGCGATGTCCTCCTTTGCGTATGCATCAGGTGCTGAGGAAATGCTGTTGTTGCCGGATTTATCCGTTAGTGCAGACGGTCCAGTCCAATCCATTTTACTATTTTCACGCAAGCCGCTAAATGAAATCATTAACGGCACCATTGCACTGACGAATACTTCAGCAACATCGGTGAACTTGTTGAAAATTTTGATGCAAAAGGCATGGGAAGGCCAGCCTACTTACTTTGACTGTGAACCAGATCTTGATTTGATGTTGGAACAGGCAGATGCAGGGCTGCTGATTGGAGATCACGCGATCAAGGCGTCCTGGCGAAGTGAAGGCCTGTATGTAACCGACCTTGGGGAAGAGTGGAAACGCTGGACGGGCTACAGCATGACATTTGCTGTATGGGCAGTTCGACGTGCTGTTGCTGCTCAGAATCCCGCTACGGTGGCTGAAATTGCGAGTGCGTTCCGCGTAAGCAAGCAGCGTAGTCTGTCTGACCTGGCACCTGTTATTTCTGAAGCTTGCAAGGAAATTGGAGGTTCGGAAGATTATTGGGAGCGCTACTTTACGAATCTGTGTTATGATTTTGGAGAGAAGCAACAACAAGGTTTAGAGCTTTATTTTCAGTATGCATATGAACTGGGGCTGCTTGACCGACGAGTGAAGCTGCTTCTCTGGAGTGACAATACGCTGACACGGGTGAAAGAATGAAACGATTGGATTTGTTCGGTTTATTAAAAAAGGATATGAACTTCATAGAAGAAGAGCTGTACCGCAGCATTGACAGTAGGGAGCCGTTGATTAATGATACGTCGCTTCATCTGCTTAAAGCAGGGGGCAAGCGTTTGCGTCCCGTGTTTGTATTGCTGGGAGGCAAGTTTGGAGAATATGATCTGGACAAGCTCAAGCGCATAGCGGTACCTCTGGAACTGATTCATTCTGCCTCTCTCGTTCACGACGACGTGATTGATGATGCGGAAATGAGACGCGGCCAACCCACCGTGAAGTCCAAATGGGACAATCGGGTGGCTATGTACACCGGGGACTACATATATGCACGCGCACTATCTATTGCTGCTGGACTGCCGAATCCCGATATTCACCGGGTGCTGTCTAAGGCGTTGGTACAGATGTCAATTGGTGAAATGGAACAAATACGTGATTTTTTTAATGTGGATCAGAGTGTGCGCAATTATTTGCTGCGCATACGGCGCAAAACGGCATTGTTGATTGCAGTTAGTTGCCAATTGGGAGCTATGGCTGCAGGAGCACGGGAAAGAGTCAACTCTCTGTTGTACACCTATGGCTATAACGTAGGTATGGCTTTTCAAATTCAGGATGATTTGCTTGATCTGTGTGGGACAGAAAAAAAGATCGGCAAGCCGCCAGGCAGCGATATGAGACAGGGCAATATTACGCTTCCGGTCATTTATGCGCTTGAACAACCCGAACTGCGGGATGATCTGCTGGCTGAAATCCGGCGGATTCAGGATGGGGACGGGCAAGGAGACACCCGTAAAGCGGTGGATATGATCAAAAAAAGTGAAGGAATCACTAAAGCTGAAATTCTCGCCGACCGATATATTAATAAAGCGCTGAACGCGCTGGACTTACTACCAGATGTCAAAACAAAAAAGACGCTGCGCGATATTGCTCATTTTGTAACACGACGCTCCTACTAAAGTTGTATTTTAGGTTTGCTGTGACAAAATACTTTAACCGTTTCCAATCTTTCTGTTACAATACAGATTAGTACTGTATAAATACATTAGATTGGATTGGGAGTGAGCCGATGGATCGTACGTTTTTGATGGTTAAACCGGATGGTGTACAACGCGGACTGATTGGACGTATTGTCAGTCGTTTGGAAGACAAAGGCTTCAAAATGGCGGCTGGCAAGCTTGTGCAGGTATCTAGAGAACAAGCAGAACGGCATTATGCGGAGCATGTGGGCAAGCCTTTTTTTGAAGAGCTTGTAGGCTTTATCACATCAGGTCCTGTATTTGCCATGGTTTGGGAAGGGGATAACATTGTTACGCTTTCCCGCTTGCTGATTGGTAAAACACAAGTAACCGAAGCTCTTCCGGGCACCATTCGTGGAGACTTTGCTGCACATACACCGTTTAACCTCATTCATGGTTCAGATTCACCGGAGAGCGCAGAGCGCGAGATTGCAAATTTTTTCACACCGGAAGAATTAGTTCGATATGAAAAAACGGTAGCGACCTGGGTGTAAGTTTAATTACGTATGAAGAAGGATGGTAGCATGACGGATCTGGAACTGGGTCAGACGGACCCCGATTACACAGCGTTTATCCGCAAAATCAAGGACAGCACAGGTATTGATCTTGCACAATACAAAGAAGCACAGATGAAAAGGCGGTTAACGACGCTTCGCAACAAAAACGGGTTTCCCAGTTTTGTTTCTTTTTATGATGCCATGATGAAGGAAAAACCTCTATTCTATGAATTTCTGGATCGTATGACGATCAATGTTTCCGAGTTTTGGCGAAATCCCAATCGTTGGGAAGTGCTACGGGATATCATTTTGCCACAGTTGCTTGTGGGAAAGCAGAAGCTTAAGCTGTGGAGTGCGGCCTGCTCGACTGGTGAAGAGCCCTATAGCCTAGCTATGGTTCTCGACGGTAAAGGAATTTTGGGGAATTGCTCTATTACAGCTTCCGATATTGATGATGGCGCATTGGCTAAAGCCAAGGAAGGTAAATATTTGGAGCGTTCGCTCAAGGATGTGCCTGAGCAGGTAGCTAGCAAATATTTTAAACCAGATGGTGCCATGTATCGGATTGATGACCGTTTAAAACAGGCTGTGAAATTTCAAAAGCAAAACTTGCTGCTGGATCGATTTGAGGATGGGTATGATCTCATTATCTGTCGAAATGTTATGATTTATTTTACAGAAGAGGCCAAACATGCGTTATATCAAAAGTTTGCTGCCAGCCTTCGCCCCGGCGGTGTTCTATTTGTCGGTAGTACCGAGCAAATCTTTTCTCCTAACCAATACGGGCTGGAATCGACTGAAACCTTTTTTTATCGCAAAAAAGCATAAGCCTGTACATACCATCCATCGTTTCGTAGGAACTTATTTGTATCCTTAAGTAATGGATGGCTGGCTTATCAACAGCACACGTCCTTTAGCTCTTCTGGCTGAAGGACGTGTTTTTTTTGTTTATCTGCCTCACACGTGGCTTTTCTTGTCAAAGAAAGGTGCGTATACTATAATGAAGCACAGTTAAAGATTTTAGCGATGCACAGTTTAACAGTTTAAAGGGGGAACGCGTCATGAGTTTACGTTATTTAACCGCGGGGGAAACGCATGGTCCCCAGCTAACTGCCATTGTAGAGGGTATGCCGAGTAATTTAAAATTGGATTTTGAGGAATTGAATTTTCAGTTGCACCGTCGTCAGAAAGGATATGGACGGGGGCGGCGTATGCAGATTGAAAAAGATACGGCGAAGATTGCCGGTGGCGTACGTCACGGATATACCACAGGTGCACCAATTGCGCTAGTTGTGGAAAATAATGATTGGAAGCACTGGCAGAATATTATGAATATTGAGCCTATTGAAGGTAGTGATGAAGAGAAGCGTCGGGTTCATCGGCCACGTCCGGGTCATGCGGATTTGAATGGCGGAATGAAATACAACCTGAAGGATCTTCGTAACGTTTTGGAACGCTCCAGTGCACGTGAAACAGCAATTCGTGTGGCATGTGGCGGTTTGGCTCGTCAATTGTTGGCTGAGTTCGGAATCAAGGTGGCAGGTCAGGTCATCCGTATTGGTGAAATCGAAGCTCCTTATCGCGATTTGCCGATTGATGAACTGATTGCTATAACAGAAGCTTCTTCGGTGAGAGTAACCGATCCGGAAACGGAGAAGAAAATGGAAGCATATATTGACCTGATCAAGCAAGAAGGCGACTCCGTCGGTGGGGTAGTGGAATGTATCGTGGAAGGTGTTCCGATTGGTCTAGGCAGTCATGTACAGTATGATCGGAAGCTGGATGCGCGTATCGCACAAGGAGTCATGTCGATCAATGCATTTAAAGGTGTGGAAATCGGCATCGGGTTTGAAGCAGGAGAATTACGCGGTTCACAGGTGCATGATGAGATTCTGTATGATGAGGAACGTGGGTATCATCGTCGTACGAATCGTTTGGGTGGTTTTGAGGGTGGCATGACCAACGGAATGCCCGTGGTGGTTCGTGGCGTAATGAAGCCAATCCCTACACTCTATAAGCCGCTGCAAAGCGTCGACATTGATACGAAGGAAGCGTTCACTGCACAGGTTGAGCGTTCGGATGCATGTGCGGTACCAGCGGCAAGCGTAGTCATGGAGCATGTGGTAGCTTGGGAAATAGCCAAAGCTTTGCTAGAGAAATTCGGCGGGGATTCAATTGAAGAAATCCGCGCGAATATTGCATCCTATGAACAACAATTGGAGCAGTACTAAGATGAGTACGCTGACGGTACAGCTTGGCGAACGTTCTTATCCTATTCATATCGGACGTGGATTGTTGCATCAGGCCGGAGAGTCGTTGAAGGAACGAGGAATTGCACAAAAAAGCCCATTATTGATTGTTTCAGACGAAAATGTAGCGGGATTTTACCTGGCAGCATTGGAGAGCAATCTTCAGGAGTCGGGATACAAAACGGTATCATTTGTCGTTAAACCAGGTGAAACATCCAAGTCGCTTGCTGTATTTGAGCAGGTTATAACAGCAGCCATTGAGGGCGGCCTGGATCGGAATTCAGCCGTTATCGCTCTTGGTGGTGGTGTGGTGGGTGATTTGGCTGGATTTGTGGCGGCATCTTTTATGAGAGGCATCAAGTTCGTACAGGTTCCAACTACAATCCTTGCCCATGACAGCAGCGTGGGTGGTAAGGTCGGCATCAATCATCCTTTGGCAAAAAATATGATAGGAGCCTTCCACCAACCGGAACTCGTACTGTATGACGTAGATACGTTGTCAACATTACCTCCTCGCGAGGTATCTGCGGGACTAGCTGAAATGATCAAGCATGGCTTGATCTGGGATGCCAATTTCGCTCAGTGGTGCCGTGAGCATGCGACGGATTTGCTCGCACTGTATGCGGCGACACTGGAGTATGGACTGGAAAAGGGATGTTCCATTAAAGCCGAAGTCGTGTCGCGCGATGAACGAGAAAACGATTTGCGCGCTATTCTAAACTTAGGTCATACGATTGGTCATGCGATTGAAGCGATTGCGGGATATGGTGAGTTTTTACACGGGGAAGCCATTTCTATTGGTATGGTCGGCTCCGCACTTCTGGGTGTGAAGCTGGGGGCTGATCCTTCTTTGGTAAACGAAACGAAGGAGATGCTGTCTTCGCTGCGCTTACCGACTTCTCTTCCATCACATCTCGATACAGATCGACTGCTTGAAGCGATGATGCATGACAAAAAGTTCAAAGAAGGCAGCATTACTTTCGTTGTCCCACGCAGTATTGGGCGTGTGGAGGTTGTGAAGGATATTTCCGTCTCTTACATCCGGGAAGTCATTGAACAGTTAAAAGAGGAGGCGTAACGATGTACAATCGTGGAATTCGTGGCGCGACGACCGTGGCGAATAATGAAGCAAACGAAATTTTGGAAGCGACAAGCCAACTGCTGGAGGAAATTGTATCCTATAATGAAATTCAGCCAGACGATATTAGTAATGTATGGATAACGGTGACCCATGACTTGGATGCTGCATTTCCAGCCATGGCCATCCGTCAGCTTGACGGCTGGGATATGGTTCCACTCATGTGTGCATTAGAAATTCCTGTGGCTGGTAGCTTGCCCAAGTGCATCCGTTTAATGGTACAGGTGAATACCGATAAATCTCAGCGTGAAATGAAACATGTATATTTGAACGGAGCACAGATGTTAAGACCGGATCTGGCTTCGCAAGGGAAATAATCGCCCGTTTTTGAAGTTGATGGTTGCCAAAGTAACATTCTATGAGATATAGTGTGTGTAGCAGAGTTGAGTAGAGTAGAGTTAGCCAGAGCAGAGTTGAGATGAGAAGAGTGTAGCCTTAGCCAATTCCATATGAGATTACAGAGACCGGCGGTAGCGGGTAAGCTTTTGTCCATGAAGAGACTTTCTTCTAAAGAGAAGCTTATTTGAGGTAACCTGCGTGGTTATGCAAAGGGATGAGTATATGCTTTTGTCTATTTGCTGTAATCATTTTACATATGGAGCATTCTTATAATTTCAATAACTGACAGCCTCTACCTTACGGGTAGAGGCTTTTTTATTCTCTCCATAGGGTTCTGCGCCAATTTGGAAAGGAAGTGATCTCATGTTAACGCCGCATGTGGAGCAAGTGATAGCAATGGCGAATGAATTTAACCTGATTCCTGTGTACAAAAAAGTGCTGGCTGATATGGAGACGCCGATTCGGATATTCCGTCGGTATGCTGAGCGGGACCGTGCCTTTCTGCTGGAGAGTGTAGAGGGAGGCGAGCAGTGGGCGCGACATTCCTTCATCGGAACAGACCCGTTTCTAATGGTCTCAGGTAAAAAAGGTCGATTGATTCTGGAACAGCACGGTAAACGGCAAATATTAAGCGACAAGCCGATTGAAGCGCTCAAAGCATTGCTTCGTAAATACCGTAGTCCGAAACTGAAAGAAATGCCTCCATTTACAGGCGGGGCTATCGGATTTTTTGGATATGACCTGCTTCAATATTACGAAAAGCTGTCGGAGCATTCGGTAGATGATTTGAATATGGATGATATTCGTTTTATGTTCTGTGATCAAGTCATTGTCTTTGATCATGTGAAACAGCAAATTTTGCTGGTTGGCAATGTTCATATAGGTGAAGGGTTCCGCGAGGAGGACATACGTGCTGCTTATGCAGATGTGGAACGCAAGTTGGAGAACACGGCGCAGTATCTGCGCAAGCAGTCCCCACCGGAGCGATTAGGATCAGCTTCCATTCCTGATGATGTGGAACTGGGTGAGATTCAATCCAATGTGACGAAGGAACAGTTTATATCAAACGTGGAGCAGGCAAAGGAGTATATCCGCTCAGGTGATATTTTTCAGGTTGTACTGTCCCAGCGTTTTCACATTGATACAGAGGCCTCTCCACTACAGGTATACCGCGTGCTGCGCACGATGAACCCGTCGCCATATATGTATTATTTGAAAATGGATGACGAGATCATCGTAGGCACTTCGCCGGAGGCACTCGTCAAGGTGGAAAACGGCCGCGTAGAGACCCGGCCGATTGCAGGAACGAGACCGCGTGGTGTAACGGAAACAGAAGATGCGGCACTTGCTGAAGAATTGTTGAAGGATGAAAAAGAACGTGCAGAGCATCTGATGCTGGTCGATTTGGGAAGAAATGATCTGGGCCGTGTATCCCAGTTTGGCACCGTGAAATGTGATACGTTCATGGAGATTGAACGCTATTCCCACGTGATGCACATTGTATCGAATGTGTCAGGTGAGCTGCGTGAGGACAAAGATTTCTTCGATGCTTTCCTGTCTTGCCTGCCTGCCGGCACCGTATCAGGAGCTCCAAAGCTACGGGCCATGGAGATTATTGCCGAGCTGGAACGGGAAGCACGCGGAACCTATGCAGGAGCAATTGGATATTTGGGCTTCTCAGGCAATATGGATGCTTGCATTACGATTCGCACAATTGTGTTTAAAAAGAACCGGGCCTATGTCCAGGCAGGGGCTGGGATTGTGTGGGACTCGGTACCGGAAAGCGAGTATCAGGAGACAGTGAACAAAGCGAAGGCACTGCTGAAAGCAATCCGTACGGCGGAAGCGATGTTCCCAGCAACGACACAGCCTTACAACAGCGTCATCAACCAAGATTATTTGTACACTCCGTAACACACCAAAATCTGATTCTGAGGAGGAGACGACAATGGAACGACATGACATGATGCAAGTAGGGTTAAGCCGGATCATTGAGGGACAGCATCTTTCGCGTACGGAGGCCCGTAGCGTGATGGAACAGATTATGAGTGGGAGTGCTACACAGGCGCAAATCGGCGGGCTCCTGACGGCTCTTCGCCTCAAGGGAGAGACGGTAGATGAAATCACCGGTTTTGCCGAAGCAATGCGCAATTACGCTAGTCCAGTGCAAGCTGGAGAAGGGAACAGTCGTCTACTGGATACATGCGGCACCGGGGGTTCGGGTATTCACAAGTTTAATATTTCCACGATATCTGCTATTATCGCGGCTTCGGTTTCCGTACGGGTAGCAAAGCATGGCAACCGTTCTGCAAGTGGCCGTGCCGGAAGCGCTGATGTCCTGGAGGCACTCGGAGTCAACATTCATTTGACAAGTGATCAGGCGCGATCGTGTCTGGACCGCATTGGCATTTGCTTTTTATTCGCACAGCTGTATCATCCGTCTATGAAGCATGCCGCAGCGCCGCGTCGCGAGCTAGGTGTGCGGACAGTATTCAATATGCTCGGTCCATTGACGAATCCGGCTGGTGCGGATCGACAGCTGTTGGGCATTTATGATGCCGGCAAAACGGAAGTGATTGCCGAGGTATTGAACCAGCTCGGCTCCAAACGAGCCTTGGTTGTCAGCAGTTTGGATGGACTAGATGAAATTAGTATCTCGGCTGCGACGCGAGTATCTGAGCTCAAGGACGGCAAGGTTCACACGTTCGAGCTTCATCCGTCCGATCTGGGCTTGCAGACACATTCTCTAGATCAGGTGTTAGGTGGCGATGCACAGGTTAACGCAGATATCATACGAAGAATTTTGAACGGAGAGCATGGAGCCTATCGTGATGTTGTGCTAGCGAACGCAGGAGCATGTATTTATGTCTCAGGCGCAGCAGCTACCTTGACAGACGGAGTAGCGCGAGCAGCAGAAGCCATTGACTCCGGACTGGCACTTTCCAAGCTGGATCAATTAATACAGGCAACGGGGGAATATCAATATGTATCTTGATAAAATCGTGGTGACGAAGCGACAAGAAGTGGAGCAGCTGAAGCAGCATTTTCAAATTAATAAAGCCGAACGCTTAATTGCGGATTTACCTGTGACGAGAGGATTCGAAAATGCGCTCGCGAGCGGACGCAACCGTCCGCTCGGGCTGATTGCTGAAGTGAAGAAGGCTTCCCCGTCAAAAGGGTTGATTCGACCTGATTTTCATCCGGTGGATATCGCACGTGCATATGAGGGGGCAGGAGCCGATTGCATTTCTGTACTGACAGATGTGACGTATTTTCAGGGAAGTCCTGAATATTTGCAGCAAATTCGCGATCAGGTGAAAATTCCGCTGCTGCGAAAAGATTTTATCATTGATGAACGGCAAATATATGAAGCTCGTCTGTTAGGAGCAGATGCGGTACTGTTGATTGCGGCTATCTTGGAACCCCATGTATTAGGGTCATTCTTACAAATCGCCAAGGATCTTGGGCTGGATGCATTGGTAGAGGTTCATGACAGTGAGGAACTTAAAACAGTGCTGGATCTTGGGACAGCAACCTTAATTGGTGTGAACAATCGTAATCTTCGGACATTTGAGACCCGTCTCCAGACGACAGAGGAGCTGATCTCACTGATCCCTAAAGGGGTTACATTCATCAGCGAAAGCGGCATTGCAGGACCGGAAGATGTGAAGTATCTGCATTCGGTAGGTGCGCACGGCATTCTGGTAGGGGAGCATTTGATGCGTAAGGAAGATGTAGGACAGGCTGTAGCCGAATTGATGGACGGGGTTAAAGCATGAACAAAACGGGCGTAAAAATTTGTGGACTTCAAAGCGTTGAAGTGCTAAAATCTATGGTAAACTTACCGGTCGATTATATAGGTTTTGTGTTTGCTGACAGCAAGCGCCGGATTGACGGCGCACATGCTGGAGAGTTGCTTCGCGTATTGGATGAATGGACTCCAGGCAGCAGACCTCGTAGCGTGGGCGTATTTGTGAACCCTAGTGACGCACTGTTAAACGATGTGATGGAGAAAGCACCATTGGATGTCATCCAGCTGCATGGACAGGAGAGTCCGCAGCGTTGTCGGGAGCTTAAGGAACGTTTTGGCATGCAAGTATTCAAGGCCTGGTCTGTGGATAGCCAAGGGCAGACCGTGAAGGGGAAGATCGAATACCGAGCGGACGAATTGGAGGCTTATGTCGGAACGATCGATGCTTTACTGTTGGATACATACGATCCCCTGTATGGTGGCGGTTCTGGAAAAACGTTTGCGTGGGATCGGATTCCTGCCTATCAGGCTTGGACTCACCAACATGGAATTCCTTTGTTTGTAGCCGGGGGACTGACTGCCGATAACGCAGAAAAGCTGATTAACGAGTATCATCCCGAAGGGCTGGATGTGTCCAGCGGTGTAGAGACGAACGGAGTCAAGGACATTGCAAAAATCACAGCATTCGTAGAAAGGGTGAAGCAGGCATGACACAATTACCTGATAACAACGGACGTTTTGGAACTTTTGGCGGACGTTATGTACCGGAAACGTTGATGAACGCACTGATTGAATTGGAGGAATCCTACCGAAAGTATGCGGATGATCCTGAATTTAAAGCAGAGTTGAACGGACTTCTAAAAGACTATTCGGGTCGGGAAACGCCGCTTTATCATGCGGAGCGACTGAGTCAACATCTGGGCGGGGCTAAAATTTACTTGAAGCGCGAAGATTTAAACCATACTGGCGCTCATAAAATTAATAATGCATTGGCCCAGGGATTGCTGGCGAAGCGTATGGGTAAGCAGAAGGTTATTGCCGAAACAGGTGCTGGACAGCATGGTGTTGCGACGGCTACTGTGGCTGCATTGCTCGGATTGGAATGCAAGGTGTTTATGGGGGAAGAGGATACAGTTCGCCAGCAGTTGAATGTATTTCGGATGCAGCTTTTGGGTGCAGAAGTGATTCCGGTGACATCCGGTACGCGTACACTGAAGGATGCCGGGAATGAAGCTTTGCGTTATTGGGTGAGCCACGTCCATGATACGTTCTATATTTTGGGTTCGGCTGTCGGCCCACATCCGTATCCGATGATGGTGCGGGACTTCCAACGTGTGATAGGCGATGAAACACGCCGTCAGATCTTGGAGAAGGAAGGTAGACTTCCGGATGTAGTCGTGGCAGCGATCGGTGGTGGAAGCAATGCTATCGGCATGTTTTATCCTTTTATAGAGGATCAGGGTGTCGCTTTGATTGGCGTGGAGGCTGCTGGAAAAGGCGTCGAGACGGAATTCCATGCAGCTACCATGAGCAAGGGAACACAAGGGGTCTTCCAAGGCTCTATGAGTTATCTGCTTCAGGATGAGTACGGACAAGTGCAGCCTGCGCATTCCATCTCGGCTGGACTGGATTATCCAGGTGTTGGACCGGAGCATTCATACCTAAAAGATATTGAGCGGGCCAAATATGTTCCGATTACCGATCAGGAAGCACTAGATGCACTTCAGCTCCTTTGCCGTGCCGAAGGAATACTTCCTGCATTAGAGTCGGCGCATGCCGTTGCACAGGTCGCCAAGCTGGCACCTACGTTGACTTCAGATGATATTATCGTTATTTGTTTGTCTGGGCGCGGGGATAAAGATGTGGACTCCATTATCAAGTATTTAGGGGGAAATCCGTCATGAATTTAATTGATCAGGCGTTTGAACGCCTTAAACATGAAGGCAAAACGGCATTAATTCCTTTTCTGACGGTAGGCGACCCGGATGTGGATACTACGATAGAGATCATTCGGCAGTTAGAGTCGGCCGGAGCCGATATATTGGAACTAGGCGTACCTTATTCGGATCCGTTGGCTGACGGTCCTGTGATTCAGCGTGCGTCTGAACGTGCATTGAAACGGCAAATTTCGATCCGCACCTGTATGGAGACCGCGTCTCTGGCTAGAGCGGCAGGTTCAAACCTGCCTTTTATTCTGTTCACATATTATAATCCTGTATTGCAGATGGGAATGGATTCTTTCTTTGTTGGCTTGCAGGAGCACGGTATCAGTGGTCTTATTATTCCGGATCTTCCACTTGAAGAAGCAGAAGAGCTGGGAGGACGTGCAGCAGAGGTGGGTGTGCATCTGATCCCGCTGGTAGCCCCAACGTCTGAACAGCGTATCGAACGAATTGCCCGTCAGGCCCGTGGATTTGTATACTGTGTATCTTCGCTGGGTGTAACCGGAGAAAGAGCTTCTTTTTTTGAAGGTATAGAGGGCTTTATCGCGCAGGTCAAACGGCATACCAGTGTTCCGGTGGCGATAGGCTTTGGTATTTCAAATCGTGAGCAGGTTGTCCGGTTTTCAGACATTTGCGATGGAGTTGTGGTTGGCAGTGCCATTGTGCGCCAGGTGGAGGAAGCCATTCCATTGCTGGAGGATTCTGCACGCAGAGAAGAAGGGCTTTTGCAAATTCGTGATTTTGTGGCACAATTAAAGCAGTAATAGGGTCAAAATAGAAATTTTAAATATAGTTCTGATTGGATAGAGGAGGTAGGGGCATGCAACCTAAACCGCATATTGTACATTTGCCAGTATATCAGCCCGGTAAACCGATTGAGGATGTGAAACGTGAGCTGGGACTCGATGAAGTAATCAAGCTCGCCTCAAACGAGAATCCGTATGGCAGTTCTCCTAAAGTGTTGCAAGCCATTCAGCAGGAGTTTGCTAACATCAGTGTGTATCCTGACGGAAGTGCAGTTGCTCTGACACAAGCACTAGCTAAACGGACGGGTTTAAAAGAAGAACAGTTTATCTATGGCTGTGGCTCTGACGAAATTATTGCGTTGATAACGCGTGCATTTCTCCTTCCAGGGGAAGAAAGCATCATGGCTGATCAGACATTTTCCGTATATAAAAGTAACGTGGAAATTGAGGGAGCAGTTGCAGTTGAGGTGCCTTTGCGTGACGGTGTACATGATTTGGATGCCATGCTATCTCATATCAATGACCGTACAAAAATTATTTGGATCTGTAATCCAAATAACCCAACAGGAACGATTGTACCCGAAGCCGAGTTGATAGCGTTTCTGAACCAAGTACCCAAGCATATCATGGTGGTGCTGGATGAAGCCTACGCTGAGTTTGTAATAGATCGTTCGTATCCAGACGGCATTCGCTTGTTGTCAGCTTATGAAAATTTGGTTGTACTACGTACCTTCTCCAAAATCTATGGTCTGGCTTCGCTACGTATCGGATATGGTATGGGGGCCGAGTCAACCATTCGCTTGATCAATCAGGTTCGGGAGCCATTTAATACCTCACGGGTAGCGCAGGCTGCGGCCATTGCTGCCTTGGAAGATCAGGAATTTGTTCAGGAATGCCGAGATCGTAATGCAGAGGGTAGAGCTTATTTGCAAAATGAGTTGAAACGTCTGGGGCTGGAGTCTTTCCCGGCACATGGTAATTTTATTATGCTGGATGTACGTCTTCATCCATTTGCGCAGAGGGCGCAACTTTTTTTGACCTGTTCGGTATATATAGACAGAATCGAACGGGAAAACAGCACATGTATGGGCGAGGAGGGTCTCACTCGGATGATGACAGATTCCCAGATGATTCAGGAAATCAAACAAGGTAATGTCGAGGTTTATTCAGAATTAATGAGGCGACACCAACGTAAAATTTTAGCTTTTGTTTATCATATGCTGAAAAGTTCGAACCTGGAAATGATTGCTGAAGACTTATGCTCGGAGACGTTTTATAAAGCGTATCGGAGCCTGCATTCTTTTCGCGAGGTAGATGCATCGTTCTCCACTTGGCTATATACAATTGCACGCAATACGGTGCTAAGCGAGCTTCGCAAGCACCGTAGTGGTCAGGTTCCATTGGAAGAGAGCGGTTATGTACCGGTAGCTCCATCGGATGTGATTCCGGAGCAGGCTGTTCTTCGCGGTGAGAAGGTAGAGATGGTTCGTGAAGCAATCAACAGATTGCCTGAGAAGCAGCGATCTGCGCTGATTTTGCGTGAATATGAGCAATTGGATTATCAAGAGATTGCGACTATTTTAGGACAGACGGTCAGTGCGGTGAAGTCATTGCTTTTCCGGGCAAGAACCAGTGTGAAGACGCAGTTGGAGCCTTATTTTTTTGAGCCTCTCTATGAGGAAAACGAAGGGATGAGCAGCCAATGAAATCCAGGGACGCTGAGGATTTGTTCGCTACAGGCAAAAATGTATCGAAACAAGACTCGGAGCGCAGACGGGCCAAAAGCTCGTCTGCCGGGTGGGAGCATGGTTCGGAAGAGAATGATTGGAATTTGTCAAAAGAAAGTCGATCAGCTATTCGTGATATTTCCTTTGAAATAACAGATGATAAGCTAGAGGCAATGAATCGTAGAGTCATGGATCGAATTTATGAAGAATCACCGTGGCTTGTTCCGGGCGAGCATCGACGTGCGCGAGTGAACCCAGCAACCCGTAAGTATATGTCTGTATGGATCGCCGGCTTCTTGGCCGTATTCTTGTGCAGCTTTTTATTTTTGAACTGGAATGGAAGTTCCTCTCAGGAAAATCCCCCCCAAGCGGCTCCTGTCATGGACACGGGTATTTTACCGACAGGCCTGCTGGAAACTACAAGTACATCTCCACAGTATCAATACCACATTAAAGATGTGAACAGTGGCATTATGGATCCGCTGGTTGCAAGCATTGTTCCTACTTACCCGCAATACTGGATGTTGCTGTCTGTATTGGCACTTGCGCTTGCTTTATTTTCTCTGGGCTGGATCCATCGGACGAGAAGAGTTAGAAATTAGCTGGCAGATGGGCTCCATATAAAATTCATTATAATGCCTGAATAACACAACAGCGGGGGACTAACACAATGTTTATTGGCTTGATCAGACATGGATTGACGGATTGGAATGCGGTAGGTAAAATCCAGGGCCACAGTGATATTCCGTTGAATGAGGAAGGGCGTCGGCAGGCACGCTTGCTGGCAGAACGATTGAAGGAAGAGTCTTATCATTGGGACGGGCTTATTACAAGTAGCCTCTCCAGAGCGAAAGAAACGGGGGATATTATTGCCTCTGCTCTGCATTTGCCGTTGCTGGAACCTGATGATCGACTAAGAGAGCGTGCTTATGGTCAGGTCGAGGGGATGACGCAGGCCGAACGCGAAGAAAAGTGGGGAGTTGACTGGCATCTGCTGGATTTGGGGCAGGAGAGCGATGCAGATCTTCAGCTTCGCGCGCTAGCTTTTATGGAGGCTCTTTGGACGGAAAATCGGGACAAGAATCTGCTGGTCGTTTCCCACGGCGGTTTTTTGGCTAATTTGTATAAGGCTCTGTATCAGGAAAAATTCACGGAACGTATTGGCAATTTGTCACTAAGTGTACTCCAGCGTGAGGATGCGGACTGGGAACCGCTTTTGTATAATTGTACAAAGCATTTGCAAGAGAAAAAGTAACTGCAACTTAAATAATTTGTGAAAGACCACGGCTTCTATTCATCATAGAGTCGTGGTCTTTTTGTTTTTTTAATTATACCTTTGCCAAAAAAGAGGTTTAGAGTCTGAAGATTCCGTCAAAGCTGTGGGTACAACAGGTAAGAATCATTTCCGGATGACAGTCCAGTGACGAGGCGATGGAACAATGAATCTGGCGGATATGCTGACATTTGCGGATATTGTGCATTTGAACAGAATCGCAGTGTATTACGATTGTGACTGCAAACCTAATTCCAAGCATGAGTTGATCCAAGGGATTTTGACAAAGCTCGGTAGTAGTAGTTTCTTTGAGACTCAGGTCAAGGAGCTGAGGTTGTCAGAGGTAAGGTTTTTGAACGCGCTATTGTTCGATGACCGACCTTATTTCAGTATGGAGGAATTGATTGCGATTGCCAAACAGTCGGTTGAGAATGACGGAGATGCCGATGAGCGACCACGAGATATTGTGACCCGTCTGCGTTCTAGCGGCTGGTTGTTCAACGGTTCGACGCACAATACGAGGTATTTGTACCAAATTCCGTCGGATATGAAAGAGCGCTTCCGGCGTGTTATGGTACATGATTTTCAAAACGGGATGACCCGGGTAAGCGAGCCGTCGTCGTACCGGGATGAAGGTCATCTACTGGCGGAGGATTTACGGCTTTTCCTTCAATATATGAGACAGCATGAGGTTCTGCTTAATCCTGAGGGAGCTTGGTACCGTCGCAATCAGCAGCAGCTAATGGAGCATTTGCACATTGCGGAGCCGTTGTTGGGTAAAGGAGGATGGCGTTTTGGCTATGGTTCCTCTTTTAAGTTTTATCCGGATCGAATGGCATTACTGTACGATTACGCCCGTCACTCCAAGTATATTGAGGAGAAGGGAGACCAGGTTGAGCTGACCGCAAAAGGGGAGGCACAACAGGAAATTGCAATTGAGGATGAAATGATACAGCTATTCAGGTTTTGGTTAAGATTGTATAAAGGAGCCGTACCCAATCTGCTTTCACTAGTCTATTGGATTGGAGAATGTGCCAGGCCATGGACATCCTCGGAGTCGCTTTTTGTGCATATTGGTCCACTGATCCGACCGTTTTACTATGATACCCCCCGTTCGGTCTTTGATCAGAGGATTATACGAATGATGCTTCACTTGGGTATGCTTCGACAAGGTGAGCATTCAACAGGACCTTCTGTACAAATGACGGCCTGGGGGCAGAAGTTGGCGGGAGAGTGCCGCCTTGGGCGAAACGACTCGGGTATACGGCTCCATTGACAAGCAGTACACATGTTGATAGAATTTCACCCAAAATATGAGAGGGTGAAGTTGATGCTCATTCACTACAACGGAAACATGCCACAGCTCCATTCATCTGTCTATGTGGCAGAAGGAGCAAAAATTGTCGGAAAAGTAACGATCGGCCAAGAGTCCTCCGTATGGTTTAATGCCGTACTGCGCGGGGATATGGCGCCTATCATCATCGGTGAACGCTGCAATATTCAGGACGGCGTCGTGGGACATGTGAACACGGATCAGCCCCTGCTGCTGGCGAATGATGTTTCGGTAGGACATGCTGCCATTATCCACGGTTGTACGATAGGCAAAGGCACTTTAATTGGTATGGGGGCCATTGTACTCAACGGAGCGGAGCTTGGTGAATATGCTTTAATAGGAGCAGGGTCGGTCGTTACGGAAAATACCAAAATACCACCCTATACTCTTTCTATCGGTACACCTGCCAAAGTGGTGCGCGAATTGACAGATGCAGATTTGCAGCGGATGTCACGAACGACACTCAGCTATGTGGCGAAAGGAAAAGAATATAGGATCTCTTAAACTCATGTTGGAGGTGCATCCTATGGATAAAATGAAGGTTACTTATGAGGTAATGTTGGGCCTGTCTGCTGAAATGGTTTTGGACGAGGCATTACGTAAACACCGGAGTGAAAAACTTTACAAGGATATTGATGAGGCGTTAGCCTCCGGAGATGAAGTAGCTTTTCGTCATCTTACGGATGAGCTGAAAGCAATGAGTTAGAACGCTTTTGGTAAGCTTAAGTTGGTCATAAATGACCAAGCGCCAGTTTGAGATTATATCATCAAACCTGACCCGTAACGGCGGTCAGGTTTTTTTGATACGCTTGGATATGATATAGTCTTTGTAAGATAGTGCCTGTGCAAGGTATCTGTCGTATGAACGGAGGATGAAGGGCGTGTCGTTATCTTATTTGTGGAGCCGGTCGTTCTTGACGAGCCGGCCCTTTTTGTGGCTGCTGTTCTGGTGTAATTTAGTTGGAACGGTGTATGGATACATATGGTATGGAGGACAGCTGGAATATACACTGAATTATCACCCGATGTGGCAGATTGTATTTGTGCCTGATAGTCCGACAGCCAGCCTATTTTTTACAATTTCCATAGCCTTTTTGCTCTATCCTCCGCGGTTCAAGAGCTTGAAGATCTTTCGCCAGATTATGGAGGCGTTGGCTGTCGTCACGAGTGTAAAGTATGGCATTTGGGCTTCGGCTATTATTTTGTGGGGAGTTGCGCAGGGGGGAACTATGGTATGGCAGGATTGGATGCTGATAGCATCTCACACGGCAATGGCGGTCGAAGCGTTACTGTTTGTACGTTTTTTTAGCTGCAAATGGATTGCTTTATGCTTAGCCGCACTGTGGACCTTGTTAAATGATACGATGGATTATACCTTTGGCATATACCCTTATCTTCCCAGAACACTAACGGATGATGTACCGCAAGTATGTGTCTTTACCTACATGCTGACCCTTGCTAGTATTGTAGCGGCATGGCTTGCCATGCTGGCGCGCAATCGAAAGGTATCTTCTTATCGTGATATAGCTTGAGTCTTTTGAATGGAGAAATAGAGATGCAAATAGTTATAAATCAGGAGGAATATGTATTCCAAAAGGGCATCCGTGATGATCACAAAATAAAAACAAGTTTTAATGAATTAGCAAAACAGAGTTTTGGCTTTGATTTTGAAGCCTGGTTTCAATTGGGGGATTGGGAGGATAGATATATTCCTTATGTCCTTTTGGATGAGGATTGTGTTGTGGCCAATGTATCTGTAAGTCTAATGGATTTTGATGTATCAGGCGAGAAGAAAAAATATATTCAGATCGGGACTGTAATGACGGATGCAAACTACAGGAATCAAGGTTTGAGTCGGTTTTTAGTAGAGCAAGCGCTGAAAGATTGGCATGGCAATTGCGATGGTATCTATCTGTTTGGAAATGATAGTGTGAAGGATTTTTATCCTAAATTCGGCTTCGCTTCGGCAACCGAGTATCAATATAGCCGGAAGGCACCTACCAGCAACCTGAACATAAAGATTGATAAATTAAATGCGGAAGAACTGCCGGATTTGCAGTTGTTGAAGATGAAGAGTGCTACTTCAATCCGTATTCACTTTTTTCTGCGGAAAACAATGAGTGGTTGGTTTTATTTTATAGTACCTTATTTTTTAAAGACAAGTTTTGGCACATACCTCAATACGAGACGATTGTTGTTGCAGATTTCGAAGGGGATACGATGAATTGTTACGATATTTTTGGAGCGGGCGACATTCCTTTAGATGAAATTCTAGCGGCAGTCATGAAAAAAGATACGAAAAAGGTTGTTTTTGGCTTTACACCAAAAGAACAGGATGTCTGCGAAATTTCTGTGCTGAAGCAGGAAGATACTACGCTGTTTTATATGACTAAGCATCCCAACAGATGTAATGAAAATCCACTCATGTTTCCTATTTTGTCCAGAGCATAGCCGGTTTCTAACGTTTCACCTAAAGCCAGTTCTAGTCCCGTTAACCTTGCCATACAGTAAGGTGAGGAGGGATGTCCCATGATTAGGGGTCGGGGGGTTCGTATTACGTTACGTGTGGTTTTGAGTATTGTGTTATCCATGGTCCTGCTGCTGTCCGTCTACGTCCCTCCAGGTATGGCAGAAGCGCGCGATCAGTCAAAACCCGAAGGTAATACCAAGGAAATTGAAGAACTGGATCATGCAGCTGCAACACTGTACCGTAACGTAATGGACGGGAATATTGAAAAAGCACGCGCGGATGTAGCCGAGGTGAGCAGATGGTTCAGCACTGGACAGGTGCAGGCAGCGCTATCTGTAGAGGCCATTCATGCTCTATCCGGCAGCATTCTGGAGGTGCAGCAAGCTACACAGTCGGTTCAAGCATCACCGGATGAATGGGTGAAGGCAGCTGCGAATTTACGGCTTGCGACAGATGCGCTTGCGCACCCGCGCCAGCCCTTATGGCAGCAGTATTATAAGATTTTAAGAGAAGATGTTAGCGGCTTGAATAACCAGTTTGCTAAAGGGAACATGAAGGGATTCAAAGCTGGTACCGAAGTGCTGGAAGACCACTATGAAACGATTCGTACAGCAGCATTGATCCATGGCAGAACAACCGAGGTCGTGCGGACTGATTCCTGGATTTCCTACGTCAAAGGATTGGGAGATCAGCAAAATGCAGATGCCTCAGCGATTAGAGGAGCATTGGACCAAGGCAACCCGACGTTTAATGCCTTGTTTGGACGTGAGAAAGACGCTACCGCACTGGCGCCATTTATCCCGCGTGAGAGTGAGCGCCGGGCTGAATGGGCCATCGGCATGATTGTCCTGCTGGCGCTGGCTTACGCAGGTTATCGTAAATATCGGGCTGGTTTCATTGGGTGACGATGAAAGTTTGAACATTCGCATCGTTGGCTGTGGATCCATCCATATATGTCAGCCCATTGCCCGGATTACCGGGCTATTCCTCTTTGAACCCTTCGCCATGCACATCATGCACATCCTGAATGATAATAAACGCCCGTGGATCAACTGATTTAACAATTTGATGCAGTCGCCGTATTTCCTGACGGGACACGACACAATAGGCAACATGCTTGGCCTGTTTGGAAAATGCACCTACAGCCGGAATAATCGTAACTCCGCGATCCATGTCCCTGGTAATAATATCTGCAATGTCCATCGTGTGGTCGCTGATAATCATAAAAGCTCTGGCGGAATAAGCCCCCTCTTGTATAAAATCAATAATTTTGGACGCAATGAACACAGCGACTAATGTATATAGAATTTTTTCTTTGGGTATGTAAAGTAGTGAAGCGCCGATGATGACAATATCAATGACCAGCATAATCCTTCCCATACTCCAGCCAAACTTCCGGTTTAAAATACGAGCGATAATATCCGAGCCGCCAGTAGTGCCGCCAAAGCGGAACACAATACCTAACCCGGCCCCCAGCGTAACCCCCGCATATAATGAAGAAAGTATAAAATCGTGTTCAGTCTGAAACGTCCCCATCCATCCGAAATGAATCATTTTTTCAAACAACCACAGAAAGAATGTGAGCGACCCAATACCGACCCCCGTATATATAATCTGCTTGCCCCCAAGCATTTTCCATCCAATTAAAAATAATGGAATGTTCAGAAACAAAGTGGAGAGAGAAGGTGAAATCGAAAAAGCATAATTTAACAGCAGGGTGATCCCTGTGATACCGCCTTCCATCAGTTTACTGGGTATAATAAAATAAAGCAGACCGAATGCATAGATGGCGGTGCCGAATACGATGGGCAAGATCAATTTAAGCTGTTCCATGGACTTGGATATTTTCATAAGATCCCTCACAGTAGCAGTTTAAGGATGAGCGACTGAATGCAAATTTTTGCTAAATCGCAGGCCCTTATGTTTAGTATACCTTTTTGCGGCAGCTTTAAAAGACAGATGACTGTAAGTTGGCATCGTAAGTTCACAATTAAAAAAAATTTGTTTTAAAATGTGCTTTACGATAACATATGAATAAACCTGCACATGGGGGGATTGCGTGTTTCATGGAAAAATCGTTAGATGAAATTCAACGTGAGGTAGACCAGTATATCTCTCAATTTAAAGAAGGGTATTTCAGCCCTCTGGCCATGTTGGCCCGGATGTCCGAGGAAGTCGGTGAACTGGCAAGGGAGGTCAATCACTCCTTTGGTGAGAAGCCGAAAAAAACGGATGAGGCGGACAATTCCATTGAGCTGGAGCTGGGGGACATCTTGTTCATCACAGTTTGCTTTGCGAACTCATTAGGTATCAATTTGACCGAGGCACATGATAAGGTTATGCATAAATTTAACACGCGTGATGCGAATCGCTGGACCAAAAAGGACACCGATTAGGCATTTTGTACATATGCTGTACCAAACCGGTTACCCGGAGGTGCAGTGTCATGAAGGCGGAGGAATACGTTCAGAAAGCTTATCAGTGCATTTTGCAGAACGATTTTGAGCAGGCGGTGGAGTGGTTTGAAAAAGCGATTTCAGCCCAGCCTGATCATGCGGAGCATTATTTCCGTTGCTCGGTTACCTACGCTCGCAGTGGACGCTTGGAGCAGGCCCTCGCATATGCAGAGCATGCGGTTCGTCTCGCGCCACATCAGGATGAATATGTTCTCCATCTGCATGCGCAGGAAGCCAGGCAGTATACAGACAAGGCCAGAAAAATGATGGAGGTCGACAGAGCTACGCCACAGATGCACCAGGATGCGATTTTGCTGCTCGAACGGGCAATTTCTCTTGATCCGCTATGTGGTGACGCATTTTTGCTGCTCGCATTGATTTATGACGAATTGAATGAATATAAGCTGGCTGTGCAGGCTGCTCGTGAGGCGGCAGCGCTGTTTCCTCACAATGTGCAGCTTGCCAACCTCATGAAGAAATTATGCCAGCAGATGAATGAACAAATCTAGCACAAATGGATGCATAAGGAGTTGTAGGGATATGTCAGAACCAATAAAAGTGGCTGTCGTTGGAGCAGCAGGGCGTATGGGCCGTGAGGTGGTCAAATTGGTTCTTCAGGATGAGGAACTACAGCTTGTAGCCGCAGTGAACAGAACACACGCCGGCAGTGATGCCGGCCTTCTCGTCGGACTACCGGAAGCTGGTATCGCTATTATGGAGGATGTAGAGCAGGCTTTACTGGAGAGCCGAGCAGATGTCATGGTCGACTTTACGGGGCCGCGCTTCGCGTACGCACATACAGCGCTTGCTATTAAGCATGGAGTTCGTCCGGTTATCGGTACGACAGGGTTTACTCCTGAACAAATTGATGAACTGGACAAGCAGTGTCGTGAGCAACAAATTGGGGGTCTGATTGCGCCTAACTTTTCGATCGGAGTCATTTTGATGATGCGGTTTGCGGCTCAGGCTGCGAAATATTTCCCGCATCTGGAAATCATCGAATATCATGGTGACCAAAAATTGGACGCGCCATCAGGCACAGCCATTAAGACTGCAGAACTGATCGCTGAGCAGCGTGAGGAGCTACGACAAGGCAACCCGGAAGAGGAAGAAACGCTAGAAGGATCGCGTGGCGGTTACTATCAAGGCTTCCGCATTCACAGTGTTCGTCTTCCCGGTGTGTTCGCACAGCAAGAAGTCGTATTTGGAGGATTTGGACAATCTCTGAAAATTCGTCAGGACTCCTATGAACGAGCTGGTTATATGCCTGGTGTTAAAATCGGTATCCAGAAGGTAATGGAGCACCCGGGGCTTGTATATGGTTTTGAGCATTACATCGATTAAGAATATACGAATGAATTGATGAATGGAATTATAGAATGAGGCAGGAGGAGTTTGGAATGTTAAAGATTGCATTTATAGCGCATGATCGCAAAAAGGATGAAATGGTTAATTTTATAACGGCATATGAGCATGTTTTTACAGATCACCAATTATATTCAACAGGTACAACAGGTCAGCGCATTATGGAGCAAACCAAGCTTCAAATTCACCGCTTCATGTCTGGGCCGCTTGGTGGAGATCAGCAAATCGGGGCTATGGTTGCGCAAAATGATATGGACTTGATTATATTTTTGCGTGATCCACTCATGGCACAGCCGCATGAGCCAGACATTAGCGCATTATTACGTCTGTGTGATGTACAGGGGATTCCTTTGGCAACCAACGTTGCAACTGCTGAAATACTGGTTAAAGCGCTGGATCGTGGCGATTTTGCTTGGCGTGAGCTGGTACATAAATATAAACCGGGCATTGACCAGCAGGGTGATGTAAAATGACGCTGGACATCCTGATTTTCGGAGCCCATGCCGACGATGCAGAAATAGGAATGGGAGGCACGATTGCCAAGCATACTGCCGCTGGGTTAAAGGTGGGGGTGTGCGATTTGACACGGGCTGAAATGTCATCTAATGGTGATGTAGATACTCGCATGGCAGAAGCTGAACACGCCTCGAAAGTGCTTGGGCTTGCTGTGCGGACGAATTTGGGTCTGCCTGATCGTGGGTTATATGTAACTCCTGAACATGTAGCTGCAGTTACAGCAGAAATCAGGCGCCATGCACCAAAAGTTGTATTTGCTCCTTATTGGGAGGATCGGCATCCCGATCATGTCATGTGCAGCAAGTTAGTAGAGGAAGCTGTGTTTAACGCCAAGTTGAGACGTTTTATGCCAGAAAGTCCTGCGGTACAGGTAGAGCAATTATATTTTTATTTTATTAATGACATCGGCAGAACGGACTTGATCGTGGACATTACCGAGCATTATGAAGCCAAGGAGCAGTCGTTGTTGAGTTATGCTTCGCAATTTCAGGCAGCGCCTGGGAAGGATATGGTATCCACACCACTGAATCAGGGGTACGTGGAACGTGTAAAAGCTCGGGACTCGTTGTTGGGTCAACGTAAGCTGATTTCATATGCAGAAGGATTTGCGTCCAAAACGCCACATCTGGTTAAGCTATTCACATAAGGATTTTATACTTACGCATGTTGTAGAATGCTGAAATACATGGGCATACGAGTGATTACGGATGGACGGAAGGAGGCAGCTTAGCTTGAATGACAAACTGAAAATTGGGATTACCTGTTATCCGTCGCTGGGTGGCTCTGGCGTTGTGGCTACTGAGTTGGGTAAGTTGCTGGCAGAAAAAGGGCATGAGGTCCATTTTATTGCCAATAGCATTCCGTTCAGATTAGGCGGGGCGTTCCAGAAGAATATTTTTTATCATGAAGTTGAGGTTAACGATTATTATGTGTTTAGATATCCGCCATATGATTTGTCGCTAGCGACAAAAATGGCCCAGGTGGCACAAATGAAGAATTTGGATGTACTCCATGTCCATTATGCTGTCCCGCATGCAGTATGCGCTTATTTGGCGAAGGAAATGGTGGGCGATCATTTGAAAGTGGTGACCACCCTGCACGGTACAGACATTACAGTGTTGGCACAGGATGAATCATTAAAGGATCTGATTCGACTGGCTATTAACAAAAGTGATGCTGTGACAGCGGTCTCCAAGGATTTGATTCGTGAGACGATTGATGCGTTGGAAATCACACGACCTATTGATTTGACTTACAACTTTGTAGATAAACGAGTATATTATCCACGAGATGCTGCTGCGCTTAGGAGAGATTTTGCCCAACCGCACGAAAAAATTATGATGCATATTTCCAATTTCCGTCCTGTCAAAAGGGTGGGGGATGTGCTGGATATATTCGACAGAGTGCAACAAAAGATACCTGCGAAGCTGCTGTTGGTGGGAGAAGGACCGGATCTTCCAAAAATTCGTTGTAAAATCGAAAGTTTAGGCTTGCAGGACAAAGTCTTCTTTTTGGGTAAGCAGGATCAAATCGCAGAAGTGATTTCTATGGCAGATGTGCTGCTGCTTCCCTCGGAGAAAGAAAGTTTTGGTCTAGTTGCACTGGAAGCCATGGCCTGTGGAGTACCAACAATTGGTTCCCAGGCAGGAGGAGTACCTGAACTTGTCGTGCATGGAAGTACGGGGTATCTTGCTGAAATCGGGAATACCGAGGCGATGGCGGATTATGCAGTAGAACTGCTCTCCGATGAAGCGATGGCGGAACGTTTCCGTGAAGCGTGCCTGACACGCGCACGTACCGTATTCTGCGATGAGCTGATTACCCGTCAATATGAAGAAATCTATTACCGTGTGTTGGGACGCGAGGTGCCGGATCTTAAACCGATCAGCGTTTAAGGAGGCGGACTCGCGTCCGTTTTTTTATTGAATACTTGCAAAGGGGGAAACCCTGTGAATACAAATACTTGGCAACATGCTGATCCAGAAATGGCTCTTCGCGGCAGAGAGGTCATACATACACTAACCACAGCTGGCCACGAAGCTTATTGGGTTGGTGGCTGTGTGCGGGATGAGCTATTAGGACGAGCTATTCATGATATGGATCTGACCACTTCGGCTGAGCCTGAAGAGGTCTTAGCGCTGTTCCCTCATGTGATTCCGACAGGAATCCAGCATGGGACGGTAACGGTCATGCAGGATGGTCATGCATTCGAGGTGACCACTTTTCGTACGGAAAGCGGTTATACCGATCACCGCCGTCCAACGGAAGTATCCTTTGTGAAGGACATCCGTGAGGATCTGATGCGGCGGGACTTCACGATGAACGCGATAGCGATGGCTGAACATGGGGAGCGAGTGGACCCGTTTGGTGGGGAAGCTGATTTGCGAGCCGCTCTCGTTCGTTGTGTGGGACGAGCCGAGGAACGCTTTGAGGAGGACGGGCTACGAATGCTGCGTTGCATCCGTTTTGCCTCTGTATTTCGGTTCCGAGTGGCCTACAATACCTGGAAAGGTATGATCCGTCGCAGAGAGGGACTTCGACACATAGCCATGGAACGGGTACGAGTCGAGTTAGAAAAGATGCTAGCGGGGCCTGACCCATTACGTGGGTTAGAGATGCTGGGTCGTAGCGGATTGCTCGGCTGTACAAAAGTTCCGGTTCCCTGGGAACAATGTGACGCACAAGCGCTCAAGGAGATCGTGCAGCTGCCAGCAGAGCTGCGGTGGGGTTTGCTCCTTATGTCTTGTAGACTTAGCTCCGAGGCAGCGGACGAGCTTTTAAGAGCTTGGACCTTCTCCAACGCCGTACGTTTGCGTTTGGTTCATTTATTGGAATGGGAGACCGAACTCATCAGCCATGCTGTTGCCATAGCTGACAACTCTGTTTCGAGAAATTCTGACCCTATCAACGACGAGGTGCTGCGTCGTAACTGGATTCGCTTGTTAATTAAGCTGGGAAAGGATACAGCTTCAGACTGGTTGGAGCTTCATAAGACACTGCCTTCTTCGTTCCGTGGATTACCGCCATGGGTAGAAAAGCATGTAAAGAAAATTGCCGAACTGGCTAACTCGTGGACACAGCAGGCTGTCGTCGTTCGTATCAAAGATTTAAATATTACTGGAAATGAACTGGTTCAGGCAATGAATCGACCAGGTGGACCTTGGCTGGGCCAGATGATGGAACGGCTTTTACAAGCGGTCGCTTGCGGAGATATCCCGAATGAAACAGAAACATTGCTTCAGGAAGTGAAACGGGTGATGAGTAGTGAATAATCATGAAAGATTGTTAGGCATACTGGAGGAAGGTTCATCCGATTACGTATCCGGGGAGGAAATTAGCCGACGACTGTCGGTTAGTCGTACAGCGGTATGGAAGCAGATCAACAAACTGCGTGAACTGGGTTATAATATCGATGCCTCCTCACGTCGGGGGTATCGGCTGATTTCTCAGCCAGATCGGCTGGAAGCCTCCAAACTGGCAGATATGTTGAATACTCAATCGTTTGGCCAGCGTATCGTCGTTCTGGATTCAACGGTATCTACCCAGCAGGATGCTATGCGTTTGGCAGAAGAAGGTGCGCCGGAGGGAACGTTAGTGCTTGCGGAGGAACAAACGGCAGGTCGGGGACGTCTGGGGCGGAAATGGTATTCCCCTCGCAGCAAAGGTATCTGGATGAGCATTGTATTGCGCCCCACCCAGCCCTTGGCCTTTACACCACAACTAACCCTGTTAACAGGCGTGGCGGTGTGTAGGGCTATTCGCCGACTGACGGGTGTGGAGGCAGGCATTAAATGGCCAAACGATCTGCTGATTCATGGTCGCAAAGTATCCGGTATTCTGTTGGAATCTGCAACAGAGGATCAAAGGGTTCGCTATTGCATTGCAGGCATTGGCATCGACGTTAATTTGAATGTAGAAGATTATCCGGAAGAGTTATCCCATGTAGGGACATCTTTGAAAATAGAGGCAGGGCTTGAAGTTGACCGTACTGCGCTGATTGCTGCTGTTTTGGAAGAAATGGAGCTGCTAAGCAAGCTATATGCCGAGCAGGGGTTCCAGCCAATAGCCATGCTGTGGGAGGCATTATCTGTGACGATGAACCGCAGCGTACGGGCACATACAGGACAAGGGATAGCGGTAGAAGGTACAGCGGTTGGCTTGGACCCTTCAGGAGCGCTCGTAATAGAAACGAATCAGGGTGAGCGGATTCAGGTTATTTCAGGGGATATACAATTGTAGAAGCGACCCTAGCTGAGTATACGACCACAATCTTTCTGTTTCCTGTGTAAAACTTCACGTGAAAAAGCTGGTGTTTTTTGTTATACTGTGCAGGAGGCGGCATCGGACGGTCCGAGCTGCACTCCAAGGGCACATTGCTCTACTTTAGCAAGTTTGTAAGACCATCATAACTTCATTTGAAGGTTACGTTGGATTCTGCTCTGAGCCGAACAGGACCGAGACAGAAGGGACGATCTCAAAATGAGTGTCTTTTTTGGCTGTTCGGACCTTTTGATGACGCAGATGTACAGGCGTTCATAAAAGGTTATTTTTTGTGCCAAAAAAAGATGGAAGGGAGCCATTCGCAATGGCAGGAAAACAAGCACTGAATATTGTGAAAATGAAAAAAATGAAGCAAGAGGGCATTCCGCTCAGTATGCTGACCGCCTATGATTATCCGTCGGCTAAAATAGCCGAGGAGGCGGGAATTGATATCATTCTCGTGGGTGACTCGCTGGGTAACGTAGTTCTTGGTTACGATTCAACCATCCCTGTGACCTTGGATGATATGGTGTACCATTCCCGGACAGTCGCAAGAGGCGCTGAGCATACATTTATCGTAGCGGACATGCCTTTTATGACATATCACAGCAGCATATCCGAAAGTCTTCAAGGCATCCGCCGTCTGATGCAGGAAGGACATGCGCATGCTGTTAAATTGGAGGGCGGAGCTGAGATTGCCGATGTCGTAAAAGCGACTGTTCAGGCAGGTGTGCCTGTACTGGGACATATCGGGCTTACTCCGCAATCGGTTAATCAAATTGGCGGCTATCGCATTCAAGGTAAGGACGAAGCAGACGCACGCCGGTTGATGGCAGATGCCAAGGCATTAGAGCAGGCGGGTGCCTTTGGTATTGTCTTGGAATTGGTGACTGAGGAAGTGGCAACGGCGATCTCTAAAGAACTTTCCATTCCAACCATTGGAATCGGTGCAGGACGTGGCTGTGACGGTCAAGTACTCGTTTACCACGATCTGATTCAATATGCATCGCCATATTTCAGTAAACGATTTGTAAAAACTTATGCAGATGTAGGCGGCATGATCCGCAGCAGCATTGAGCAGTATGTGAGCGATGTAAAAGGGCGGGCATTCCCGGCCGCAGAGCATGTGTTCAGCGCGGATGACCGTGTTGTGGAGTCCCTGGAGTCCTTGTACGGACAGGCAAAAGGACAAGCGCAGGAACAAGCTAAGGAAAAGGTGGAATCTCAGTCATGATCATCGTAAGAGAAGTGGCTCAACTTCGCAAAGTTATTGCCGAACGTCGCCAACTTGGAGCCAATGGAGCAAAAACTTTACACGATTCTGCCTCTTTACAACAACATAAAGTCGGCTTTGTACCAACCATGGGATACCTGCACGAAGGGCACGCAAGCTTGATGCAAAAGGCGCGTGAAATGGCAGATACGGTGGTGCTTAGCATTTTCGTAAATCCGATTCAATTTGGACCTACCGAAGACCTGGACAGCTATCCTCGCGATGAAGCGCGTGATCTGGAAGTAGCGCGACGTGAAGGCGTGGATATTGTATTTCTGCCGACTGTAGCAGAAATGTATCCGCAGCCAACTCAAACTAAAATTCACGTATCCGCTCTGACAGACCGCTTGTGCGGCGCTTCCCGTCCTGGCCATTTTGATGGTGTAACTACAGTGGTAGCTAAGCTGTTTAACATGGTAGGTCCTGATTTGGCTTTCTTTGGAATGAAGGATGCGCAGCAGGTTGCTGTGCTTCAACAAATGGTGGCCGATCTCAATATGAATGTGACCCTCATACCTTGTCCTATCGTAAGAGAGGCCGATGGTTTGGCTCTTAGCTCCCGCAATGTATATTTGAGTGCGGAACAGCGTGAGCAGGCGTTGGTGCTGTCCCAGTCACTGCGCAAGGTGCAAGAAGTGAGCGAAGATATTGTACAGAACACCATTACGATTGAGCAGTTACATCAAATGGTGGAGTCGACCATCTCCTCATCTCCTTTGGCAGATATTGACTACATTGAAATATTAACATTTCCTGGCCTGGAGCCTCTTCGCCCTGAGCAGCGCCTATGTGATGTGCAAGAAGATGTCATTGTTGCACTAGCCGTAAAATTTGGGAATACCCGACTGATTGATAATATAAGAATACAGAAAGTGGAGGTACTTTCCCATGTTTAGAACCATGATGAAATCTAAAATTCACCGCGCGACGGTTACTGAAGCCAACCTGAACTATGTGGGCAGTATTACCATAGATGAAGATTTAATGGAGACATCAGATCTGCTGGAGAATGAAAAGGTTCAAATTGTAAACAATAACAATGGAGCTCGACTGGAAACCTATGTGATCCCCGGACCGCGTGGGAGCGGCGTGATTTGTCTCAACGGTGCGGCAGCCCGTCTGGTCCAGCCCGGTGATACAGTCATTATTATTTCCTATGCTTCCATGTCAAATGAAGAGGCCAAAACATACAAACCAACTGTGGTATTTGTGGATGAACATAATAAACCAGCCCAAACGGTGAGCAAGGAAGTACACGCAACGATCATGTAATGAATGGGAATGCGGATGAAACCCGTCTTTTAAGCGAAAAATGTGAGTGTATTAATCCATCTTTCGTAAGGGCGGGATGCACATGTTCCAGCATGTATTCGCAGAAATGAACAGCATGTTAGATGATATCGTGAAGCATTACCCATCAGCCCAGGGCCCCCGCAGACAGGAGCTGCTACAGCACTGGAGTCTGCTGCGGAGAATGAGTGACGGAATTATGGATGAGTGGCTGGCCTTTGAGGAAAAAATGGTTTGCCTGCGTGCAGCCGGCTTTTCCGCAGAGGCCGACATGTCTGACGCTGAGCTGCCTGAAAAGGAGCTACCGGCATTTGACCGGGGGCAGGGGTATTATCGATTACTTATGTACCCGGAGGCAATCCAGCAATTTGAGCAGGTGCTGGAGCATTTTCCGGACAGCTGGCAGAGTCGCATCTATATGGGAATGGCGCATTTTCAACTGGATGATCCCGCAGAGGCTATAAGCCAGTTTCAAAAGGTGCTACACCTGACTGAACAGTCAGGGCTAAAAGCGGTCATCTATAATGCGCTAGGCTGTTTGATGGCAAAGCAGGCAGACGTAAAAGAGGCGCAAAAATATTTCGCTCTCGCGCATCAGTTCGATCCAACGCTGCCCGAGCCACTGCACAATATGCAAGCCTGTTTGTCCGGTGCCGAAAAGCTTCGCTACGACAGTTCCTTGTTGACCTGGATGTAGTTGTCAGACACCGAGTAAGACGATGCATGCTCACCTCCTTAGGCGGTGTGTGCATCGTCTTTTTTTGACTGTCTTAATTTCCAAACAGACAATCTTCTGCTATGCTATTATACAGAGTTATTATTTTTGTATGTGTCATAAGAAAGGATTAAGCTCGAATGAAATTTGCGGTATTGGATTTTGAAACGACAGGCACCCAGTCCGCGGATGACATCATTCAAGTCGGACTTGCAATTATAGATCATGATAACAGCATTTCCCGTGTTTACGGCTCTTATGTAAACCCTGGCAGATCTATTCCACCTTTTATCACCGGATTGACCGGAATTACAGATGATGACGTCAAGGATGCACCTGCACTCGAAGAAATGATGATGGAGCTCGTGCCTATGCTGGACGATGTCGTGCTGGTCGGTCATAACGTGGCGTTTGATTTCAATTTTTTGCAAAGCGCTTTGGACCGGTGTGGATATTTACCCTTTAGCGGTAGAATTTTGGATACGATGGATTTTCTGAAAATTATGTTTCCGTCGTTATCTTCTTATCAGTTGGGTTTTGTTTCCTCAGAGTTTGGGCTGGCGCATGACCGCCCTCATCAAGCAGACAGCGACGCGTTGGCTACGGCTGAGGTGTTTTTAAAGTGTCTGAGTGAGCTTCAGGCATTACCTCTGATAACGATACAGCGGCTCAGCGATTTGTTCGCAGAGGAAGACAGTGACCTGGGTTGGTTTCTTGACGGCATACGAGAAGAGAAAGAGCTAGACCCTATTCAGGATTTGGAGAAACATCAGTTTTTTCGTCAGCTTGCGCTTAAAGTGGAAGATTGGACCGAACTGGCTACTCCACGTAGAGAAGATGATCCGAATCCACTCTCAGGCGTTTCCTTTGAGGAGTATATGGATGATGTGCGGGACAATTTGCGTTCATCCTTGAGCCAATATGAGGAGCGCGAGGCGCAAACACAAATGATTGAGGGTGTAAATCAAGCCCTGAGTCAAGATAAGCATTTGTTGATTGAGGCGGGTACAGGAACAGGGAAGTCCCTAGGCTATTTGCTTCCGTCACTATATCACAGTGTAAAATATGGGCAGAGGGTCACAGTAAGCACGCATACCATTAATCTGCAGGAGCAATTGCGAGAGCGTGATATTCCGATGCTGACAAAAGTGATTCCGTTCCCGTTCCGGGCTGCCATTTTTAAGGGTCGGGGGCATTATTTGTGTCTGCGTAAGTTTGAACATAAAATAAACAGAAGAGACTTCGCGACACCAAAGGAAGACTTGATTACAGCGGCTCAAATGATTGTCTGGCTGACTCTGACAGAAACTGGTGATGATGAGGAACTGAACCTGAGCAACCGTGGAGGGGATTTTTGGGAAACAGTAGCTAGTGATTCCGAGTCCTGTCTCGGCCGTTCTTGCCCATGGTTCCGCAAGTGCTACTATCATCGTGCACGTCATGAAGCAGGAACAGCGGATGTGGTTATTACGAATCACTCCAAGCTGTTCACCGACGTCAAAGCAAGTCACCAGCTATTGCCCAGCTATGAACATCTTGTAATTGATGAAGCACATCATCTAGAGGAAGTAGCCGGTAAGCACCTGGGCATGCATATGAAATATTTCACACTCGTGCATACGCTGACTCGATTGTTCAAGGACAGTAAGAACGGACAATTGCCTTCGTTACGTCAGCAGTTGGCAAAGTCGGGGCATGAGAAGTCGACGGAATGGGCCTCGACCATTGATCAGCTGTACCCACTCGTGTTAGAGGTTAAGGAAACTTGGGACCTGCTAAGCGATAAGCTGTTTGGTATGTTGCCAGAGCGGTCTGATGCCACACCGGGTGAAACGGGACAATTTTCTTCGCGTCTCAAACCGTCGGCCAAGCCTGCAAAGTGGGATCAAGCGGCGGCGTTGGAAAATCAGCTTTATGTAACGTTGAGTGAAATTTTGCGCAAGGGCGACAAGCTGATGCTGGATGTCAAGGAAGAACACGACGATTATGCGGCGGATAGTCTCATTACAGATATCACGGGTCTGCTTAAGGATTTGGCGGGGATTAGGGAAAATTTGCGCTTCTTTATACGACTCGATGATGAAACAACCGTATATTGGCTCGAAGCGAGTGGGCAATTCCGTAGTAAATCATTGCAATTTTATGCAGTGCCCGTCGATGTGAGCCGCCAGTTGAAAGAAATGTTTTTTGACAAAAAAAGAAGTATTATTTTGACATCTGCTACTTTATCGGTAGATAAGTCGTTTCAGTACATGACCGATCAACTCGGCTTGCAGGAGGCAGCGGATCAAGGACGATTAATGACGTCACAGCTCCCATCACCTTTTAATTACAGGGATCAGGTGTTGCTGGTCATTCCGCGAGACTTTCCGAGTGTCAAGGGCAGTGTAGGGGATGCACATTTTGTAGAGATGCTCGTTAGCTCTCTAGGAGCGACTGCCCAGGCGACGCGGGGGAGAATGCTTGTTCTGTTTACTTCCTATCGGATGCTCCGGCAAGTGTATGAGCCACTTAAAGAGGCGTTAGCATCCAGCGATATTACCGTGTTAGGACAAGGTGTAGACAGTGGGAGTCGGAGCAAGCTAACCCGTCGTTTTCAGGAAGCCAAGGCTTCTGTATTGCTGGGAACCAGCAGCTTCTGGGAAGGCGTCGATATTCCAGGGAAGGCTTTGACTTGTCTGGCCATCGTTCGCTTGCCGTTTCAACCGCCCAATCACCCGTTACTGGAGGCAAAAAGCGAGTTGCTCCAGCAGCAGAAGAAGAACCCATTTATGAAGCTGTCTGTACCACAAGCAGTTATTCGCTTCAAACAGGGATTTGGGCGGTTGGTACGTACAGCGAGTGACCACGGAGTCGTTATCGTTTACGATACGCGTGTGATCGAATCCTATTACGGAAAGCACTTTTTGTACTCGTTACCGGGACCAAAAATGGAGCATATGCCATCGGAGCAAATGGTGCCCCGCATCGCCGAATGGCTCCAATCCGCCCCGGAGACAGAGGCACAACGGACGGACACCTAAAGTCCGTTACAATTAGGGGGAGCAAGTATGAAATCAGATAAAATTTCAGAGGCTGTCGTACGGAGATTACCCGTATATTTACGTTATCTGAATGCACTGCACAAACGGGAGGTGGCTACGGTCTCTTCTCAAGAGCTGGGACAGAGGTTAGATTTGAATCCGGCCCAAATTCGTAAAGATCTTGCCTATTTTGGCGATTTTGGTCGGAAGGGCATCGGTTACGATGTTTCTTATCTAATTGAGAAAATACGCCATATCCTGAAAATTGACCAGCAAATTAATGTAGTATTGGTCGGAGCGGGTAATCTGGGTCAAGCCCTATCAAACTATAACGCTTATTTAAAAGACAATATGAAGATTGTGGCGGTATTTGATGCGTTCCCGGATAAGGTTGGGACCAGAATCAATACCTTAGTCGTTCAGCCGATGGATGAATTGGAAGCGACTGTGAAAGAAAAAAATATTCGAATCGGGATTATTACTGTACCTGATTTTGAGGCACAACACGTAGCTGATAGGCTCATTGAGAGTGGAATTGGAGCGATTTTAAACTTTGCACCTATCATTCTCAAGGCACCGGCTAACATTCGGATACATGCCACAGACTTTACAACTGATTTGCTTAGCCTCGCTTATTATCTGGAGGACGGAAAGGAAGAAGCACAATATGACAGTGAATAAATGGATGATTAAAAACGGTTCTTTTGCCGTGAATGGACCTGAAGCTGGGGTAATCCATGGTTTTATGATTGTGGAGGATAGCCGTATTACTTACATTGGCGAGACTCTGCCTGCGGGTGAGGAAGAGACGGAAGCAATCGACGGTAACGGGTTATTGTTTTTGCCTGGTCTGATTAATACTCATGGTCATGCGGCGATGTCTCTGCTGCGAGGGTATGGAGATGACTTGGCACTTCAAGTCTGGCTTCAGGAAAAAATGTGGCCTATGGAAGCCAAGTTTACATCTACGGATGTGTATTGGGGAACATCCTTGTCAGTGCTGGAAATGCTGAAAGGTGGAACCACAACTTTCCTGGATATGTACGATCATATGGATGAGGTGGCACGTGTAGCTGAAGAGTCGGGCATCCGTGCAAGTTTGATGCGTGGAGCCATTGGACTCTGTTCAGAAGAAGAACAGCGGATCAAGCTGGCTGAGGCCGTGACTTTTGCCCGTAACTGGCATGGAAAAGCAGACGGACGTATCACAACGATGATGTCTCCGCATGCCCCATACACATGCCCGCCAGCGTTTATTGAGAAATTTGTTCAAGCAGCACATGATCTCGATTTACCATTGCATACGCACATGTCCGAGACGATCGCCGAAGTTGAGCAAAACGTACGCGACTACGGTTTGCGTCCAGTTGCACACTTAGATAAGCTTGGCTTTTTCTCCCGCCCTTCACTTGTTGCCCACGGCGTACACTTGAACGACGAAGAGATAGCTTTATTAGCGGAACGAGGTGTGGCGGTTTCACATAATCCAGGCAGCAACTTGAAGCTGGCAAGTGGTGTAGCTAGAGTGCCTGAATTGCTGCGTGCAGGAGTTACTGTTTCTCTTGGAACAGACGGTCCTGCCAGCAATAATAACCTGGATATGTTCGAGGAAATGCGTCTGGCGGCACTCATTCACAAGGGAGTATCTGGCGACCCAACAGCAGTTCCTGCAAATGAAGCACTGCGTCTGGCAACAGAGTATGGTGCAAAGTCGATTGGTTTAAAAGAAGTAGGAGCGCTGGCAGCAGGCAACAAGGCTGACTTTATCGCGCTAGATCTGAATCAGGCCCATTTCTTGCCGCGTACAGATCTTATTTCCCATGCCGTATACTCTGCAAGTGCCAAAGACGTGGCTCATGTGTGGGTAGACGGTCGTCAGGTTGTGAAAAACGGCGAATGCCTGACGATGGACGAGGAACGTATCAAACATGAGGCACAAGCCGCCTTTGAAGGGCTGCTGTCGCGCTAATTCAGGTGTCACATCCCCTTAGAGAGGAAGCACAGGTTTGAAAAATAAGAAGAAATGGATAGCGGTCGCCATTTTGGCCGTAATACTGATCCTGGTCAGCATTTTCTGGTATTATTCCTACGTTACTCAAGACCAGGTGGCTGAGAAAAATGCCGCTATCATTAAGGCCAAGCAATCAGGTGGTCTGGTTAGCACGACTCAGACTTGGAAGTCTGTGTGGGATCAGATTTATTGGGTGGTTCAAGGAAAAAACGCACAGAATGAAAATATAATGGTGTGGGTTCCTTTTCAAAAAATGGAAGGACAACCTAACGTACCTGTCGCAGATCCAAGCGGTGTTCATACCGAGCTGATGAAAAACGGAGTCGACGAGCAAAAAATGACAGCGATAATTCAGCAGCAACTTCCAAATGCAAAAATTGTAAGGCTCCAACCGAGTGTGTTCAATGGCGAATATGTATGGCAACTGTTTTACGATGATGAAAGCCATCATAACTATACCTTTTACCGTTTCTCAGATGGAGCATCGACGGGGATAAAGTATACTTTACCTAATTACTAGCGTGTTATGGGAGTAGTGATGGTGAAAAGAATGTATTGTTAAAAGAATGACTGATTGAAGTTGAAAAGACGTAAATGCGACTTAAATCGTATTTACGTCTTTTTTTGCTGCTACGAAAATCACAACTCCTCCACACATTGCCTTCGATATTAGATTCACGTTATGATATACTATATTTTATAAGTGATAGACAAAAATGATAGAAAAATGAGTTGCTGATCTCTATAAGATCATGCAATTTGGTTGTTTGTTGACATTCGTCCCGTTTCTTCTGGGTTTTACATTTTGAGAGGAGGATGTTGTTTGAAATTGCGTGCAGTTCCTATTGTTGTGGCGGCCGTTTTGGCAGCCTTGTTGATGTTTGGGGGATGGTTCATTTACCGTCAGGTTACAATGCAAAGTCCTCTGGAAAAACTGGTATCTCAATATCCAGGCGTGACAAGCGCTCAAATAGATATTAAACAGGATCAGGTCGTATTGAAACTAGATCTCAAACCGCAGGCGGATGTGGCCGGATTGGTCGATGTGGTTAAGCAAAAAGGGCAATCCATCATTGGCAGCCGTACCATTAAGCTGGATATCGCAGATCGTTCCAATTCAGCACTGAATCAATGGTGGTCTGAGGCTATGTTTCCTGTAGCCGAAGCGATGGAAAATAAAAAGTATACTCAAATTTCATCTACAGTTGAGCAGATGAAAAAGAAAAAAGCAGGTATCAAGGCTGATACCGATATGGATTCAAACAATGTCTATATCCGACTCAGCGAAGGCAATGCGACTAAGTTTATCGTCTTGCCACGTCAATCTCAGCAAATGGGGGTATGGCCTAATGCCTAGATGGATCAAGGAAATATTAATCGGTATTGTGCCGGTGACCATTATATTTCTCGTTTTTATTGGGGTGAATATTATCCCTCTTCTGGTTGCGGGCGTGATGCTCAGCGGCTTGTTAATGCTCATGCATGCTCGTGGCGGCTTGGCCGTAGGTGCCGGGCAAGAGCGCAAACGTAAAAAAAATGGTCCGGACAAGCTGACTTTTGAGGAAATTGGTGGACAAGAAAGCGCTAAACAGGAATTGCGTGAAGCCTTGGATTTTTTGAATCGGCATGATGAAATTTCCAAGTTTGGTATTCGTCCATTGAAAGGCGTTTTGCTTACAGGCCCTCCGGGAACAGGAAAAACGCTGATGGCGAAAGCAGCTGCACACTACACCAATTCTGTGTTTGTTGCAGCTTCAGGCAGTGAATTTGTTGAAATGTACGTGGGTGTCGGTGCAGGTCGTGTCCGTGAGTTGTTTCGGGAGGCTCGCACTCGTGCAGCCAAGGAAAAGAAAGAAAATGCAATTATTTTTATTGACGAGATTGATGTTATTGGTGGTAAGCGTGAGGGTGGACAGCAACGAGAATATGATCAGACTTTGAATCAGTTGCTGACAGAAATGGATGGCATTTATTCGGCAGATACACCGCGGATATTACTTATTGCGGCAACAAACCGTAAAGAAATGCTGGACAGCGCCTTAACGCGTCCAGGACGCTTTGACCGCCATATTCAAGTAGACTTGCCTGATAAGAAGGGCCGTCTTCATATCCTTAAAATTCATGCCAAAAACAAACCGATTCAGGAAGATGCTAATTTGGACAAAATCGCTGAGGAGTCTTACGGTTTTTCCGGTGCACAGTTGGAGAGCGTCATGAATGAAGCGGCCATCTATGCAATGAGACAGGATCGTCAAATGATTGCGCAGAGTCATCTATCCATGGCGATTGACAAGGTGATGATGGGTGAAAAAACAGACCGAGAATCAACATTGGAAGAGAAAAAACGTGTAGCGATTCACGAGCTGGGACATGCTATTATGGCTGAAATCGTCCGTCCCGGTAGCGTAAGTCAAGTAGCGCTCAGCCCGCGTGGGAAAGCGCTCGGTTACGTGCGTCACAATCCACAGCAAGAACATTATTTATATACCAAGCAGTACCTGGAGGAGCAGATTATGATCTCGCTCGCAGGGGCTACTGCGGAAGAAATGTACTATGGCGGTCGAAGTACGGGCTCAAGTAATGATTTTGAGCAGGCGCTGAATATTGTTCATACGATGATGACTTCCGGTTTGACTTCTCTAGGGATTATTAACATGGAAATGGTTACAAAAGAGGAACTTATGCGGGAAAATGGCGAAATTATGAATGACTTGCATAATCGGACTTTGGAGTTGCTGGAAAAGCATCGTCCTGTGTTCGACAATTCTCTTGACATTCTGATGAAGGAAGAAACTCTGTCCGGGGATCAATTTAGATGTCAATTTAGTGAAAATGCTTTATTACCAGCATAATTTTTTATGCTGGTTATTTTTTTTTACTTTTAGTCCGTGCTAAGATATTATTATCTATTGGGACATAAACATGTATTTTTCGACAAAGAAGGATACAATATATGAGAGTGACCAGGAAAGGGTGGAGTTAAGAACCATGCAATTTAAAAAAATCGGCGTCATTGGCGGCGGCACCATGGGACAAGGTATTTCTGAAATGCTCGCGTCCAAAGGAATCGATGTGCTGTTAGTAGAGCAGACACCAGAGAAACTAGACTACGCTTATAATATGATTGAAACAAGTCTAGACAAGCAACTGGAAAAGTGGGCAATCACCCAAGCAGAGAAAAAACTGATTTTATCTCGCATTGAAAAAGTATCCCATCTGGCGGAGCTCGCTAGCTGTGATATGGTCATTGAAACCATTACAGAGAATCTGGACGAGAAGAAAGTTGTTTTCCAAGAGCTGGATCATGTGTGTCCAAGCAACATTATTCTTGCAAGTAATACATCCACGCTGAGCCTGACCGAGCTTGCCAGCTCGACCAAGTATCCAGAGCGTGTTATTGGTATGCACTTTATTTATCCAGTATCCCGTATTGATCTTGTAGAAATTATTCGTGGTTTGAAAACTTCAGACGATACCTTTGAAAACACGAAAATGTTCGTGGAAGAAATCGTGGAGAAAAAAGGAGTCATGATTTATGAATCTCCTGGCTTTGTAACTAGCCGGATTATCTGTCTGCTAATTAACGAAGCAGCTCATGTACTTCAAGAGGGCGTAGCTTCCGCGGAAGACATTGACGATGCTATGCGCATCGGCTACAACTTCCAAAACGGTCCTTTGGAAATGGCTGACCGCTTTGGTCTGGATTCCGTTTTGGCTGCTTTGGAGCGGATGTTCCGTGAATTTGGCGAACTGAAATACCGTCCGTCCATCGTCCTGAAGAAAATGGTGCGTGCAGGTAATCTGGGCGTGAAATCGGGCGAAGGCTTCTTTAAGTATGACAAGGATGGTGACCGGATATGAAAATTCTCGTAATCAACGCAGGGAGTTCTTCCCTGAAATACCAATTGTATGATATGACGGACGAGTCCGTTTTGGCAAAAGGATTGGTAGAGCGTATCGGTATGGACTCTTCAATTCTGACGCATAAACCAACCAATAAGGAAGAATACACTGAAGTTAGCGAAATTTTGGAGCATACTACTGCCATCCGTAAAGTGCTGAATGCACTCACAGATGCAGAGCATGGTGTTATCTCCAGCATTAGCGAAATTCAGGCTGTGGGCCATCGTGTGGTTCATGGAGGCGAAATTTTCAAACAGTCAGCGCTCGTAACTCCTGAAGCGAAGAGTGAAATCCGTCGCTTGTTCGACCTGGCTCCACTGCATAACCCAGCATCCATGATGGGGATTAAAGCGGCTGAATTGAATATGCCAGAAGTCCCGCAAGTTGTGGTATTTGATACTTCGTTCCATCAAACCATGCCAGAAAAAGCTTATATGTACGCCATACCGAGAGTGTTGTACAATAAGTACAAGGTACGTCGTTACGGTGCACACGGCACTTCCCATGACTTTGTAAGTAAGGAAGCTGCCAAATTTGTCGGCCGTCCTTTGGAAGACCTGAAGATTATCACTTGCCATATCGGTAATGGTGGTAGTGTAACAGCAGTTCAAGGCGGTTTGTCTGTAGATACTTCCATGGGTATGACTCCACTGGAAGGACTGATGATGGGTACTCGTAGTGGTGATTTGGATCCAGCAATCGTACCTTATGTTATGAACAAAGAAGAATTGACTGTCAATGAGGTCAATTCGATGCTGAACAAGCATAGTGGACTTCTAGCTATTTCTGGTATCAGCAGTGATATGCGTGAAATCACTGAAGGTATGGAAAAAGGCGAAGCTAATTCTACATTGGCATTTGAAATGTATGAATACCGTCTGCGCAAGTATATTGGTTCGTATGCTGCCGCAATGAACGGGGTAGACGTAATTGTATTTACGGCAGGCGTAGGTGAGAACTCCATCGTTCTGCGTAAGAGAGTGTTGGAACAACTGACATTCCTCGGTATCGAGCTGGATGAATCATTGAATGCTATTCGTTCTGGCGAGATTCGCCGGATTACAACTGCAAATTCAAAGGTAGAAGTACTGATCATTCCAACAAACGAAGAACTGGTAATTGCCCGTGACACGTTCCGTCTGGTTCAGTAGTTCGGTCCCTAAGTGTAAACTTTATACATGTGGAACTAGGGTTTAAGTACCACATGCACCAAACAGCGAGAGCAAACAGCCTGACCCAAGGGGAAGGGCTGTTTGATTTTCGGTTCAAGGAGAGAGACGGTCATGACAAATAAAAGTACGATTGCCCAAGTGGGCCGCCATGTAGGGGAAACGGTTACAATCGGCGCTTGGGTAAACAATAAGCGGTCTAGCGGTAAAATTCAGTTCCTGCAGCTACGTGATGGTAGCGGTTATATTCAAGGGGTTATCGTAAAAAGCGAAGTGTCTGAGGATATTTGGAATGATGCCAAATCCTTGACTCAAGAAAGCTCCCTATATGTAACTGGAATCGTGCGTGAGGAGCCGCGCAGTCAATCGGGCTATGAATTAACGGTTACAGGTATAGAAATAATTCATTTGACCGAAAACTACCCGATTACCCCTAAAGAGCACGGTGTAGATTTCCTGATGGATCATCGCCATTTGTGGCTGCGTTCCGCCAAGCAACGTGCAGTTCTGATCATACGGGCGGAAATTATCCGTGCTGTACAGGAATTTTTCAACGGCAACGGTTTTACGAAGGTAGACCCGCCTATTTTGACTCCTTCTTCTGCAGAAGGCACAACAGAGTTGTTCCATATCAAATATTTTGACGAAGATGCCTATTTGACACAAAGCGGGCAGTTGTACATGGAAGCTGCGGCAATGGCGCTGGGTAAAGTATATTCCTTTGGTCCAACCTTCCGTGCGGAAAAGTCCAAAACACGTCGTCACCTGATTGAGTTCTGGATGATCGAGCCTGAGATGGCTTTTGTGGATCATGAAGAATCCTTGCGCGTTCAGGAGCAGTTTGTAAGCCATATCGTGCAGTCTGTTCTGAAAAATTGTGCGAAGGAGCTTGAAGCCATCGGACGCGATGTTTCGAAGCTGGAGCAAATTCAAGGCGAGTTCCCACGGATTACGTACGATGAGGCGATTGCCTTCCTTCAAGGTGAAGGATTCGATATCCCGTGGGGGGAAGACTTTGGTGCTCCTCATGAAACAGCTATTGCCGAAAGATATAACAAGCCTGTGTTCATTACGCATTGGCCGACTCACATTAAAGCATTCTATATGAAACCTGACCCATCCCGCCCAGAGGTTGTTCTGTGTGCTGATATGATCGCTCCTGAAGGTTATGGCGAAATTATCGGGGGTTCCCAACGGATTGATGATCCAGCATTGATGGAAGAGCGTTTTAACGAGCATAACCTGGCACGTGAAGCCTATCAATGGTATATGGATCTTCGCACATATGGTTCCGTTCCGCATTCTGGCTTTGGATTGGGACTGGAGCGTACAGTAGCATGGATTTGTGGACTCGATCATGTACGTGAAACGATTCCGTTCCCACGCATGCTGTATCGTTTGTATCCATAATCAATGACAGGATCATTCGACAAGACATCAGCGGCAGAATGGGCGGAGGGAGTAGCCTATGCTATGGAAACCGGAATGGTTCAAATTCCCTACGCTCTGCTCAAGCATTATCGGACGCTTCGGCTGACGGATGGTGAAATGCTGCTACTGATGCAGTTACTTGCATTTAAACAAGCGGAACGTAATGAATTTCCGACATGGGAGCAATTGCAGGCTCGTATCGGATGCACTGCAAACGAAATCGCGCTTTATTTCAGTAAGCTCATGAAAGAAGGGTTTTTGCGAATAGATTCCGTGGAAGACCGCAGCTCATCCGTCCAATTTGAACGTTATAACTTGGCGGGTCTGTATCGCAAGCTGGCTGAATGTATGATCGCCGAGCGTTCGGAGCAGCGCGATGAAGATGACATTTTGTTTGCCGGGAAGCCCGATTTACTGAATGGAATATCAGAATCCCCAATTACAGAAGAACGAAATTTATTTACGATTTTTGAGAAAGAATTCGGACGACCATTATCACCGATGGAATACGAGACGATCAGCAGTTGGGTGGATCAGGATCGGTATCCGGAGGAACTGATTTTACTGGCTTTGAAGGAAGCGGTGTTTGCTGGGAAGGTACATTTCCGGTATATAGATCGTATTTTGCTAGAATGGAGCCGAAACCGGGTCCGTAATGCACAGGATGCGAAAGAATATGCCCAGCGATTCCGTGGTGGCGGTCGCAATTAAAGTAGCAGACTGAGCCTTTTAGGTAGTAAATTGATGCACTATGGCTTTCACATTGAAAGGGCGATACATGGACAACCGGGGAGTTTCGCCTGTGCACATGAAGGGCAGAAAATTAAAGTGATTAAGTAGACTTTAATGATAGAGGACACACTTTCCGATTTGGAGGGTGTGTCCTTTTTAAATTTTTTTTCGAAATATGCAGGGGGAGAAAAATTCCTGACGTCTATAGTATTGGGAAGGGGGAGAGCATCATTGATATAGAGAGAATCATTGAACGAATCCGGTCTGGTGATCGGCAGGCGTTTCGTGAGATCGTAGAGCTGTACAGCAAGCATGTATTTCATGTGGCCTATTCGGTACTGCATGACAGCAAGGAAGCGGAGGATGCCGCGCAGGAGGCGTTCGTTCAGGTATACAAGTCTCTCCCCCAGTACCGGAACGAAGGGTTTAAAACGTGGCTGAGCCGAATTGCGCTCCACAAAGCGTTGGATATCAAACGTAAACAAGACAGGCGGCCCGCAGAGCTTATAGACGTGGCGCAATCCCTTGTGCAGCTCCCTTCCCCGGATGAGGATGTACTGGCCCGTCTCATTCGCGAAGAGCAAACGGTAGAACTATCACAAAAAATCGCCCAGTTACCCCAGCAGCATCGGGATATTATTCAAGCTTACTATATGCAGGGTAAAACCTACGACCAAATTGCAGAAGAGACGCAGGTAGCTTTAAAAACGGTAGAGTCCAGACTCTATCGGGCACGACTATGGATTCGAAATCACTGGAAGGAGGAGGAATGGCAATGACTGACCAACAGGATAGACCGTGGATAGAAGGGCAAACGAATGACTGGCATGCATACATTACAGGTGCTTGTTCGATAGAGGAATCTACCCGACTGGAAAAGCTCTTATTGGAAGATGAACAGGCGCTTATGCTATATCTTGTTGCACTGGAGCAATTAGAGCCAACCTTGAAAGATTACTCTGCCTGGATGGACACGGAGCGCTTCACAGATCAGGTAATGGCTGTTCTTCCCGAGATAGAAATGGAACCAAATCAAGTTTTGTTCAAAAAACGCCGCTGGTTTGAAAAACCTGTGTTTCACTACGTTGTTGCCGCAAGTCTGACGTTAATCTTGCTTTCCAGTGGAGCCTTTGACAAAATGATGCCGCAAACAGGCGATAAGCCGATTCCTCCAAAAGAACGCGTCTCTTACAGTGAAGAAGTCATGCAAGCTACGACAACCTGGCTCGATAAATTAAAGCCCTAAATTAAGTTAATTAAAGTCAACTATCTGTTGGGAATTTGTATCAAGATCCCGTAAATAGAAAGGAAGTGTAGCAATGCCTTATACGGAACGAAGCAAGCTCTTGGCATTTCTATTGAACATTATCCCGGGTGTAGGACACTATTACTGGACCAGAAAAGCCAATGCGTTTGTATATACCATTTTGTTTTTCGGATGTCTGGCAGGGGGAATATTTTTTTCAGTGGTAGCAAGTGACGGAACGCCTTTTTTGGTGAGTATTTTTATTGCTGCTCTTTTATGGGGACTCAGCATGCTGCATATCGTGATTAGCTTATTACGTTACGATCCTCGCGCAGTCGCTGCTCCTTATCCCCCTCATGCAGGACCCAATCCATATGGCTTTTACTCGCAAAGTGGACCTTATGTACAGGCTGATTTAACAGGAGAGGTACCAGAGGAGGCAACAGACACGGGCACGAATGCCCCGCGGGCAGGTATGGGATATGCGCCGGGGTATAACCATTATCAACAAGGACATTATGGTATGGCAGGATCACCTGCTTTTCAAAAAGGATCGGACAATGAACGATTTTTTACGATTTTGTTGTCATTCATTCCTGGATTGGGACACCTTCATTTGGGGCTAATGCAGCGTGGCTTGTCTTTTCTGCTATCCTTCTTTGGCTTTGGCGCGATCCTCGTCTTTATTACGAGCATAACGAACGAATCCGGATTTTTGGCGTTTGCGGGCGTGTTGCCGATTATTTGGTTGTATTGCATGTTTGATGCGGTGCAGCATGTACATCGTAAACAAGCCGGAGACATTCTTCAGGACCGAACCTTGTTTGAGGAACTGGAGTATGGAAGAGTTGAGGGACGTCGTAGTAAAATGTTGGCTACCATTTTATCGGTGTTTCCCGGTGCCGGACATATGTATATTGGTTTGCAAAAACGTGGACTCCAGCTCATGCTACTGTTTTTAGGATTTATCTATATACTGGATGTGCTGCATCTTTCACTCTTTTTGTTCCTAATCCCGGTGGTGTGGTTTTACAGCTTTTTTGATGCATTGCAGCAGGTAAGCCGTTATGGACAGGAGCAGCTGATCGACAAGCCTGTGATCGGTATGTTTGCTCAATATCACCGTTGGGTAGGCTTGGGACTGCTTCTGCTAGGTGCATACTACATCCTGATTAACGTACTTGTTCCCACACTGGACCGTCTGTTCCCGGATGGACAAATTTACAATATAGTTGACATGTATTTACGAACCATTATTGTCTCCTTCCTATTAATTGGCGGCGGTGTTTGGATGATGATCGGTAATTCAAAATCTAAGCGAGCAAAGGAGAAACGATAAAATGGATACTGAATTTTCAAAGAGTGAGGCTTCCTTCAAGGGAGCCCATCACTCTCAGAACGATGTGAATGGGGCGATAGGCTTATTGGGCACTTCATCCCATAAGAATGGTCCCTCTAAGAACTCCAACGCGCCAACAGGGGTGTGGAAAGTCGGAAGGCTATCCATGGGGCTGTTCTTGGTGCTGCTGGGCGGTATAACGTTTGCCTCCAGGTTTTGGGGAGCAGGCATACTGGATCAGGCACTAACCTGGTGGCCTGTCGTATTTGTTTTGCTGGGACTGGAAATTTTAATGTATACTGCTTGGAAAGGGACACGTGAGCGCATTCGCTATGACCTGTTCAGTATGTTTATTACGGCGGTATTGGTTTTTTGTTGTATCGGATTTGCATTGGTCAGTTCACTGGGGATCACTCCGCAAGTTAGAGAAATAATGAGTTCGGTTCAGGAAACAAGGATTCTTCCAGACTGGCATGAAAAACTGCCTGCCGGAGTAACTAAGGTGATTGTGCAGGGCGAAGATCCTTATGCGGTCAAAATTGACGCAACCACCTCACCGGAGGTGCACGTGTTCGGGAGTTACGTATATACAGGCAATGAGGATGATTTCAAAGGAACCGAGCTCTATCAGACCAAGCATATTGGAGATACACTATATGTACTTCTCAGCCAGGTTCCCACACGTTTTATGCAAACACATCATCAGTTGGACGTTACCATTGCGGTACCTGAGGGAATAGCGGTTACTGTGCGTGACAGTCAGGGGAATGTGATTGAAAAATAGAGAGTGCTTCCAGCTTCAGCTTTACATTTTGTATTATACGCGCGATACTTGTAAGGGAGCGTAACTTGATGATATGCATTCGAAGAGCGAATGTAACCGGAAAAGAGGGAAAAAATGATTTCATTGAATCCTGACACACTTACAGAGCGTGTAAATTATAAGCTGTTGACCGGAAGTATTATCCCAAGGCCGGTAGCGTTTGTAACGACTTTGAGCAGCGAAGGTGTGCTAAATGGTGCTCCGTTCAGTTATTTTTCCATCGTTGCCGCCGAGCCGCCGCTGCTGTCTGTATCCGTACAGCGTGTCGATGGAGTTTCCAAAGATACAGCACGTAATGCGATGGAGCATAATGCTTTTGTCGTACATATTACAGACGAAGACAATGTGGGGGCGGTGAATGTGACGGCTTCCCGTCTGGCGCCGGAGGAGAGTGAGGTTGCACTGGCAGGTCTTACCCCGATTAAGAGTACAAAAATCGCCGTTCCTGGTGTGACTGAAGCGAAAATACGGTTGGAATGTATTTTGGAGAAAGTGATACCGCTGGGAGGCAAGGAGGATACACCTGCCTGTGATCTATTAATTGGGCGTGTAGTGCAGTATCATTTGTCGGAGGAAGCGTACCAAAATACATATGTGATTGCCAAGGAGTTGCGTCCGGTGAGTCGGTTGGCTGGAAACAACTATGCGAAGCTAGGAGAGCAATTCACGCTGGAACGTCCCCAATAGGGGACGTTTTTTTACAACATCAAGTAAAAGGAAATTGCCAGGCAATGAAAATATTCAAAGATGTTTGTAAGATTTAGGAGATCGAGGGTTTAGAATGGGCTCCTACTGGGTTGGGGTTCCCTGATGAAAAATCATTTGCCATTGCCCTTCATTTAATTTCCAAATGGAACTTCTTAATGACTTATTTCCGGTATCAATCGACTCAGTACAGTATGTTGCATGTACAAAATCTGAAGATAACACCTTTATGTTAAAGTCAGTAATCACAAATGGTATCCTCTAATTCTTTACTCACCTTATCACCCCAGTTGCCTTTCAATTTTCAGTGATACCTTCATCGGATTTAAAAGCTCAATTTGAGAAAAACAGATTAGATTGTATGTCGCCAGTAGGACAGGTTGCTTTTTTAATAAAAAAAAGAACGTTCCGTGCTTTCGCTAGGTTCCGTTCTCGATATTCAATGACCACTTTTACAATTCAATGATATGCATTTTTAATATTTATGATTTATTCATTTCGAAGTTTTTAGTAGTAGGGAGCGATAGGTCGTTTCAAACAGAAATTCAAACGCCTCTAGATGCTTTTTAGCTTCAAACACATCACGACCCCATGCATAAATGCCATGATTACGCAATAAAATTCCTGGAATCTGATCATTCAGCACGCCTGGTACCAGCTTGGCAATCGAGGCGATATCAGCATAATTTGGCAGCACGGGAATCTGGATGGCGGCATTTTCCTCCCAAATGTTAAAAGCCTTAATGAGCTCGATGCCTTGCACAGGTACAAAGCCCTGCTCGCCGTAATATTCGGAAATCAGGTTGTTAAACACGGTATGCACATGAAAAACTGCTCCACAGCCTGTCAGGCGGTAAATTTCGCAATGGATGAGCGTTTCAGCACTTGGCTTGAGGTTTGTGGCTTCTGCTGCTTTTCCGTATTGGTTTACGAACAGAAAATCCTCAGGAGTGCGTTTGGTCTTATCCTTGCCGCTAGCGGTGACTGCAAAATAAAATTGTTCAGGATGAAAATCACCGATTCGGATCGATAAATTGCCGCTTGTGCCTGGGAACCAGTTACGAGAGGCGAATAGCTCCTTGACATCAGCGAGTTCTTCCAACGAACGACGTTTTTCCTCGAATGAAATGTCTGCCAAGTTAAAACTCATTACAGTACCCCCTGCTCCTGTTTTTGCTTTAAATCCTCGATAATATCATCAAATGTCTCAAAGGGTACATGCGGTACGCCAAGCTCTTGACACTTTAATGTCAGATGCGAGCGGGAGTACACAAGATCGGCAATTTTGGCACCTTCAAAATCGGTCAGACTGTCGCCAATCAAAATCCGTTCGTATTGCTCGGGAGGGTATTGACGAATGACGGTCGTTTTGCACATGCCGCAGTCATTCTTACACGGCTCATTACATGGATGCGGCCACGTGATCTGGATGTGAGCCCCGGAAAAGTCCGCTCCGTTGCAAAAGATGTGATCCTGCGGGATGTCGAACGGTTCTAGCAATGGATCAATAAAAAAATCAATGCCCCCGCTAGTAACAAAAAATTCAATCTGCTGCTCTCGTACAAAGTCCAAAAAGCGTGCAAAGCCCTCACGTATACCCGCTTGTCCAAGTACATATGAGATAATGTCTTCTTTAAGCTCTGAAGGCATCAGGGCGAACATCGCATCTACGCCTTCACGAATGGACATATGTCCGCTCACGATTTGATGCATGATGGGCTCATAGCCCGCAGGCTTAAAATGCTTCATAATAGCGACAATATTATCGCTGTTTGTAATGGTCCCGTCAAAATCGCAAAAAATGACAGGCTTCTTGGCAGTGCTCATCGTTCGCCTCCCCACGTGTCGAGCGCAGATTGCAGCTCGGGATGAGTGCGGGCGTATTGTGCCAGCGGGACATTTTGCTGGACCGCTTCAATCGCTTGCACAAAGGCGCGTCCGCCAGCTTCCGTACCCAGCGGATGTCCGTGAATACCGCCTCCAGCGTTAACCACCACATCGGTACTAAAATCGCGGACAATGAGCGGCACTAGGCCGGGGTGTATCCCTGCGGAAGGAACAGGCATGCAGGCCTTCAGCGGTGAATCACGGGTGATCAGCTCATCGCGGATCGCCCTGTTTTCCTCACGTGGCATCGTCACTGAACCGTAAGGAGAAGGGAAGAGGACGAGATCAGCGCCAGCCAGCCGCATAAGCTGACCAAGCAGGACGGACGCCGAAATACCATAATGAGGCGAGGGGTAAGCAGCACCTGCTAATGAAGGATGGGCTGCAATCGGTACTGAAACGGCGGGATCGCTGCTAAGTTCATGCAGCACATCATAACCGTAGGCCAGTACGTTAAATAGTAACGCGTTCGCGCCTGCGTCGATAGCTTTGAGGGCTTGCGCCCTGAGCTGCGAGGTTGGACCGGTTAAATTAGCAGCATACAGCAGCTTTTTACCAGTCTCACGCTCAGCCTCTTCGGCAGCTCGGATACAGGCTTCGACACGTTTTTCAATCGGCGTCAGCGCATTTTCAAATAAGATCTCGTCGTCCTTGATCAGATCGACGCCGCCGAGAGCCTGACGGGTAAACTGTTCACGCAGTTCTTCCAAATTGAGCCCGATCACGGATTTGAAAATGCTCATGAGCAGAGGCCGGTCATACACGCCAAGCTGCTCGCGCAAGCCGCCGATACCGAATTTCGGTCCTGAAAAAGCAGAGAGGAATGCTTCCGAGAACCCCAGCTTCGTCAGCTTAATTCGGCCGTCCATCGAAATTTTGCCGAAGACTGTAACTAGCAATGCGGGAATGTCTCGGCTGAAATTGACATCCGGGTAAGCAATCGTCAAGTCGGCGTATCGCTCACCGGGGCCTCCATCGTGAATATCTACAGATTGAACAGATCCGAGATGTTTTTGCATCGCATCCCGCTTGGCCTGCGGGAGCTCAGTCCAGCTGCCCACCGTCATGCCGATGGCAATAGATTGGGCCTTTTGGTTAAAATCAGCTTTGTCATCGTATATTCGGTAGGTCGCCAGGCAATAGCTCACTCAATTCCCTCCTTAAGTACAGCTCCCATCTCACGGGATCGTTCAGCGCAGCGCTGCACCGCCGCAATCACTGTTTCGTAGAAGTCACCTTTGTCCAGTGTCTCCAATGCAGCTACCGTGGAGCCATTAGGAGACATGATTTTGTGACGAAGGGCAGAAGGCTCCTCTCCGGTCTGCTGTACCATGCGTGCTGCTCCAAGCGCAGTTTGCACTGTTAGTTCATGCGCTTGTTCAGGAGTCAAGCCACCGCGGATTCCCCCAGCAATCATGGCTTCCATTAAGTAGTAGACATACGCAGGGCCGCTTCCGGAAATGCCGGTCAATACATCCATTTTCTCTTCTTCTATAACCGTGACTGTACCTACAGATTCGAACATTGTAAGCACGCTTTTACGTTGACTTTCGCTGATCTCCTTGGAAAAGCTGATGCCTGTGGCTCCCAGCCCAATCGAGCTGGATGTATTGGGCATCGTCCGCGCGATTGGCTGCTTACGACCAAGCAACGTTTGCATGGTACGAATAGACAATCCGGCGATGACTGAAATGATCAGCTGTTCATCTGACAGGAGGGGACCAAGCTGTTCAAGTGCCCCGGCAGCATCTTTAGGCTTCATGGCAAGCACGATCACTGGAGAATGACGCAGCAGTTCTGTTTTGGCGGCATCTTCAGTTTGGAACAATACTCCGTATTGCTGTTGAAGTTCTTCAAGACGAGCCTGATTACTGCGGTTGATGACGGTAATACCGCCGCGTTTGACGACAGAACGATTCGTCATCCCACGAATAATAGCCTCAGCCATTGAACCTGCCCCGAAAAACGTAATTTGCTCGTTAATTAACACTTTTGTTTGTGATTCACACATGGATTCATACCTCCAAAGATACGGATTGATTTATGATATTATTCCCTGATTTGTCCAGTACCGTACACGCGGTATTTGGTTGAAGTCAAGGCAGGCAATCCCATGGGGCCGCGGGCATGTAATTTTTGTGTGCTGATTCCGATCTCCGCCCCAAATCCAAACTCGAAGCCATCCGTGAAGCGGGTGGATGCATTGTGGTACACGGCTGCCGCGTCCACTTCTTGCAGAAAACGATCGGCATGAGCTTTATTCTCAGTGACAATACACTCTGAATGCATCGTACCATAACGGGCAATATGCTCCAGTACTTCGTCCAAATTGTGTACGACTTTAACGTTTAAAATGTAATCATTGTACTCGGTGCCATAATCCTCTTCCGTGGCAGGAACAGCCCAAGGAGCCAGTTCTCGTGTCCGTGCACAGCCGCGCAGCTCAACCCCGGCATCACGAAAACGTTCAGCCAATCCTGTTAAATGTGCTTGTGCATAATCCGAGTGTACGAGCAGTGTTTCCATCGAGTTGCACACGGACGGTCTTTGTACCTTCGCATTGAGTGTAATCGCTTCGGCCATTTCTGTATTTGCTGTAGCGTCCAAGAATGTATGGCATACGCCAGCCCCGGTTTCGATGACAGGCACGGTAGCATTCTGAACAACATTTTGAATGAGTGAACGCCCGCCGCGTGGAATAATCACATCCAGCAAACCGTTCAAGGTGAGCATTTCATTGACGGAGGCACGATCCGAATCTTCAATGAGTTGAAGCGCCTCGCGTGGCACGGCTGTTGCGTCTAGCGCCTGCTGAAGCACTTCAATGATCTTGCGGTTGGAGGAGAGAGCAGCCGAACCACCGCGCAGTACAACCGGATTGCCTGTTTTCAAGCACAGGCCCGCTGCATCCACGGTTACATTTGGACGCGCTTCATATATGATACCGATGACACCCAGCGGTACACGTATTTTTTCAATTCGTAGACCATTGGGACGTTCAATTTGCTCAAGCGTGTCGCCAACTGGATCAGGTAGTGCCGCAATCTGGCGTAATCCTTCGGCAATAGCCCCGATTCGCTCCTCGGTCAGCTTGAGGCGGTCGAGCAGTGATTCGGATGTTCCCAGTTCCCGTCCACGTTTCAGGTCATTATGGTTTGCTGCAATCAGCTCTTCTGTATGGTTCACTAGAGCTTCTGCCATAGCAAGCAATGCTTCGTTTTTTTGTGCTGTAGTCAGTCGGTTCATAACCCCGGCACTTTTTTTCGCAAGACTTGCTTTGGTGCGTACTTCGCTGAATTGGTTATCCGCTGTTATCGCTGTGTTTGTCGTTAAATCACTCATATTATGGCCTCCCTACATACATAATGTAATCCATTCATCCCTGTGGATCACCTCAAGCCGATGGATGGGACCAATTTTGCCCACAACCTCGCCGCTAGGTAAACCTTGTACCATTCTAAGCTGTTCATCATCATAATTGACGATGCCTCGTCCTAACACCTTGTTTTCCGGTCCCAGTACCTCAACGACATCTCCGGCATGAAAGCTGCCCTCGACACGCCGTACGCCAACCGGAAGCAGACTATGTCCTCCGTGTACCAACGCTTCTTCGGCCCCAAGGTCTACATGCACCGAGCCTAGAGGGGTGGACATAAATCCAAGCCATTGTTTTTTCATGGGCAGTGAAGAGAGGTGAGTATCAAAATAAGTGCCCGGTCCGTGTCCTTCGACAGCTGCGTCCAGATCACCATTTGCGCTTACTCGGCCGACATATACAGGTACACCGCCGCGTGTAGCAACTTTGGCAGCCTCGATTTTGGATCGCATGCCGCCAGTCCCTACTGCTGATCCAGAACCTCCGGCTAATGCATAAATCTCCTCAGTAATTTCCTCGATACGTTCAAAACGTACGGCGTTTGGATGCTTGCGCGGGTCAGCTGTATATACACCATCGGTATCCGTGATGATAATCAAATGCTGAGCTTTGACCAGATTGGCAACTAGCGCAGACAGCATATCGTTATCGCCGAATTTCAATTCGTCAATCGATACGGTGTCATTTTCGTTAAAGATCGGGATAACCTGCTGGCGCAGCAATTCTTCTACAGTCATTCCGGCGTTGTTCATCCGTTTGCGGCTCAAAAAGTCACTACGGGTGAGCAGAACCTGCGCGATCACGAGGTCAAAATTTTTAAAAGCCTGCTCATAGGCTTGCATGAGAAGAGCTTGGCCGACGGCAGCTGCCGCTTGCTTCTCATGCAGCAGTTTGGGCCGAAAGGGATACCCAATCTCCCGGAATCCGGCGGCTACAGCGCCTGATGTAACCAGCAGCACTTCATGGCCTTTTGCACGAAGCAAGCTGATTTCCCTAGCAAAATAAGCGATGGCTTCCCGATTCAGGCCACCTTCCACTCCAGTCAGTGAGCTGCTACCGATTTTAATGACGATACGTGTTGACAAGACGTCCACTTCCTTAATTTTACTCTTTTTAATGCAAAAAAACTTCCATCCTTTGTATGCAAAGGACGAAAGTTTGTGCTTCCGCGGTACCACCTTCATTGATGATTCATGATCATCCCACTTAAAACCTGTTAACGGCAGGGACCGCCTGATTGCGCAGGGCGCTCGGGGATAGGAGTTGGGAGAGAGTCCAGGTAAATTCTTGCAGCCTATCGGAATTTACTCTCTGAACAGGACCGGGTCTCTCTTAATAGTCCCTTCAACGCGCTAAATGATATTGGATACAGAATACCACGAAAAGACCAGGTTTGGCAAAGAAGTTGTAGCTGGAAAATACGGCTTAACCAAACAGGTTTAGCTTGCCAATTCGATCAGCTGCCTCGGTCAGACGAGCTTCTGAGCTCAGAAGCCCTGCCCGCACATACCCTTCGCCGCCGCTACCAAAGCCGATCCCTGGAGCGACAGCCACCTTGGCTTCACGCAGTAGCAGATCGGCAAAAGAAGCCGAGCTATAGCCCTGCGGCACAGGTAACCAACTGAAGAAGGAGCCGCTTGGGCGTGGCGCCTTCCAACCTATATGCCCAAGTGCATCATAAAAAGCGTTACGGCGTGATTCATAGCGGGCCACCAGCTGGCCTACGCACTCTTGCGAAGACGTCAGAGCTGTCGCCGCTGCTGCCTGAATGCCGCCAAACAGGCTTACATAAATATGGTCCTGCAGCAGATTAATCAGTGAAATAATTTTGGCATTACCGAGCGCGAAACCAACACGCCAGCCGGCCATGTTGTATGTTTTGGACAAGGTATAGAACTCAATTCCCACGTCCTTAGCCCCCTCAGCCTGAAGGAAGCTCACTGGCCGTTCGCCATCGAATCCAATAGCGCCATAGGCAAAATCACTGGCAACCACAATACCGTTACGTAACGCAAATTCAACCGTATCCTCGTAGAAGGAGAGTGGGGCAGTTGCCGCAGTGGGATTATTCGGATAATTAAGAAACATTAATTTGGCGCGGCGGCGATCTTCTTCGGTAATGGCCTCATAATCGGGCAGAAAACGGTTCTCTTCCTTTAAGGGGAGAAATGACATTTCCGCTTTAGCCAAGGCTACGCCAGACCAGTAATCCGGGTATCCGGGATCAGGGACGAGACACACATCGCCCGGATTGAGTAAAACTTGCGGTAGCTGAACCAAGCCTGTTTTCCCGCCAAACAGGATGGCGACCTCGCTTTCCGGGTCAAGCGTTACACCGTAATCCTCCTGATAGCGCTGGACAACGGCTTCTTTGAGAAAGCTGTAGCCGCGAAAAGGTGAATATTTATGGTACAGCGGGTTATCTGCTGATTCCTGTAAAGCTTTTACAATATGGGGTGGAGTAGGAGTGTCCGGGTTTCCCTGACCGAGATTAATGACATCATGCCCTGCTGCAATTTCACGATTTACATTTTGTACAAGTGTGGCAAAAAATTGAGTGGGTAACTGTTTCATGACGTCAGCCGAGGGAATAGAAAAATGAGTCATCAATGTACACGACCTTTTGGAATAGTTTAAGAAACAATCTATCACGATTTTACCGAGTTGTATAGGGGGAATTGAGCTTTCATGGTTGCGTAATCCAGATTAATCGGGCTATGATGGGAGAAAATACCGGACGACAGGACACGGGAAGTTCCGGCTCACAGAGAGGATGAAGGACTTTGACGTATCAGGAAGCTCAGCCATTCGGTGTGGCACTTATACAAGCTCATATAGAGATAGGAAATCCCCCCGAAAACCACAGTCATATCCGATCTTTAATGGAACAAGCGGTGAAGGCCGAACAAAAGCCAGATCTGATTGTTCTACCGGAAATGTGGAATACGGGTTATGCCTTGGATCGCATTCATGAGCTGGCGGACGAAGAAGGGACGGAGACCCGGGCATGGATAGCAGCATTTGCCGCCACCCATCAAGTGAATGTAGTAGCAGGGTCAATCGCAGAGAAAAAAAGCGACGGTCATGTGTATAATACGATGCTCGTTTTTGACCGTACAGGCAAAGAGATAGCTTCGTACTCCAAAATTCATCTGTTCCGACTTATGGATGAAGAGAAATATTTACAGCCTGGCGAGGAAAAGGTTGTATTCGCACTGGATGGCGGGATTCAGGCTGGGGCGTCAATCTGCTACGATATCCGTTTTCCTGAACTGGCCCGCAGTCTGGCTCTGTCCGGCGCAAATTTGCTAATCGTACCCGCAGAATGGCCTCATCCCCGGCTTCATCACTGGCGTACCCTGCTGACCGCACGGGCTATTGAAAATCAGATGTATGTCATCGCTTGTAACCGGGTAGGTCGTAGCGGAGATACCGATTTCTTCGGGCATTCGCTCATCATTGATCCATGGGGAGAAATGATTGCCGAGGGCGGAGAACAGGAGGAAATTCTCACCGGATCAATTGAATCAGCCTTGGTTCAGGACGTGCGCGGGCGTATTCCGGTGTTTGAAGATCGGCGTCCCCTGCTGTATGACCGATAGTTAGTGTAGAAAGGATAATCCATGCTTAAGGAACGCATTGAATTTTTGTGTAAAAAGAAAAACCTATCCCGTAAAGAACTGGTAGACGGATTGGTTACACCTGCACATTTTGCGAATATACTGGCTGATCGTTACCCGCTGGCTGAGGATCTGGCTGAGCAAATTGCTGAACGGCTAGGTGTACAACCTTCTTACCTATTGCGTGCATCGGCAGAAGATGAGGAGACGCTGGCTACAGCGGATAAGATTTTCACAGAGCTGTCCAAGTTGGCTAATCCCGCTACGGAAAGCTATGTGGATCAGTTGGAGGATCGCAACGATTCGCTCGTGGTGGAAATGACGACTTATTTAATGAAGGCTGTTTATTTTCAACAGTTAAATGACCCAACGGCCTATGATTATTTGCATCAAACCTATTTGAATTTTTACTTGGAGAAGTTTGGTCGCTCGGATGAGGTGGAGCTGCCTGTACCGCTAAAAAAAGCAATTTTATTTTATAAAATTCAGTATTTCCGCTCTAAAAATCATTATTATGATGTACTAAATAATGTTACGCAGCTAATCCGCCTGGTGGAAGAAGGGACGGAAAACTGGCTCAATGCGCAAAACATTATGATGGAGGCCTGCATTCAGGTCAAGCAATTTGATCAGGCAAAGCAGGTATTTGAGCAGACGATGCGCAGAGTATATGATGATCGGCTTTTTCACCGTTTGACGGGTCTGTATGTGGCTTACAGCGGATATTGTTTTGCTATGGGTTCTGTACAGGAAGCACTGTTAACGTTGTCTATGGCGGAGGCCAATTTGGTCTATTTGGAAAATGCAGCAGATATGCTCACGACGATCCTGAACAATCGGATTATTATGCTGACGTCGATTAGCGAGCTGGATAAGGCCTTGGAGGAAGTGGTGCGTTTTGAAGCACTGGTGAGTCGGGAGCGAGAGGAAATGCAACAAATGATGCTGCCCGTTACGCTGATATATCGCTGCGAGATTGCGTTTGCCCGGAAAAACTGGGGGCTGCTCTCACAGCATCTGGATCAGCTGCGTAAAACTAATCTGACAACGGATCAGCAAATGGGGCTTGATTTTTATGAAAGCCAGCTTGCGCTTGCCCAGGGAAAACAGGATGCTTTTTGGAAGCATGCTCAGCAATGCTTGCCTTATTTTGAAGCCCTCCAGCATCCTGCGCGGCTTGAGCAACTATATGAAACGCTGGCTGTAGTGTCCGAGGACAGTCGTCGTTATAAAGAATCATCAGCGTATTATCGTAAACTGGTCTATCTTTTGCGTAAAAAATAGTCTGAATGCATTCGTTTTTCACAAAACGATCAGATGATCGTGTAAAAGAATGCTCCGAAGTGCGCAAAATTTTGTGCAAACTGCCCCAAAGTTCAAAACTAAACCGACAAAATACAGTTTAAAGCTGCTGTTTTTTCGGTTTTTTTGTATGTGCCAAAACATATTGTGATGCCGGATACCGTCTTCTATACTGAATTCATAAGGCACAACAACAATACAAAATATGAGGTGCAGCCACATGATGAACTTTTTCGGCAAGAAGAAAAAACAGCAGGATGCGATAGAACATGCAGATCAACTGATGAATAAGGGCTTATCCGGATTACTTATGAAAGGTCTGGTCCCCAAAGAGCATCGGGAACAGATCAACCAGAGCTTAAACTCGGCAAGACAAGCTCAAGCAGCGGCTAACGGTGGATTGGCGATGGCAGCGACTGCGGTTGTCATTTCGGTAACAGATACCGGGAAGCTCGTAAATTTTGATCCGATTGTGGTGCTTGTACTAGATGTGACGGAAGTTAACGGCAATCGATACCAAAAAACACTGGAAACACTCGTTTCCAAGCTGCAAATTCCGCGGCCCGGAGATACAGTGGGGCTGGGTAGCAATCCGGTAAATCCATCAGAGCTGATTTATATGGGGCTGGTGACAGCATAAATGATTGGAGCGTTTCACCATTCTTGCGGGCATATTTTTAAAATAGATGATTGAAAAAGGGGTTTTGGAGGATGAAAGGATTTTTGAGTCTGATTGGGGTACTTCTGGTGTTTGGCGTAGGGTTTTCGCCTTTTCTGGCTGAATATTTATGGGATGATCCATTTTTGATTATGGATGCTCCGTGGTATCGGCCGTTAATTTATACAGGATTTGCGCTTATATTTCTACCGAGTATTTTAGGTCTATTTTTTGGAGGCGGTAAAGTCAAGAAGGGTGTTCCTGGAGTGGGAATCATTACAAGTGTTCAACAAACAGGGACTTATGTAAATAATCAACCGCAGGTAAAGCTCGGGTTGACCGTAACCAAACAGGGAGAAGACAAATATGATACTGCTTTGACGACAATTATTCCTTTGACCTCCATGGCTCAATTTCAGCCGGGCTCGATCGTTCCGTTGATCGTATCTGAGAAAGACAAAATGAAGGTAGGTCTTGACCTGAAAGGTCAGGTGTCGCAAATGGATTTGCAAGCGTTAATGAATGAGCAGATGGTCAAGCAGGGCGTATCGCCTGAGCTGATGGAAATTGCCAAAACCGGTGAGCAAGCCTATGCGAAGATACTGGATGTCACACCCATGGGGGAAGCGGGGCCCAATAAAATCAAGCTTCAATTTACGCTGACGGTGACGAAAAGCAGTGGCGAAACATTTAATGTAACCACGCAAAAGGATGTTTTCTCTTCCCAACTATCCAAACTGCAGCAGGGAAGTATTATAGAGGTTATATATTCGCCTCAAGATCCTTCGAAACTGGTTATTAAGACACAAGTGAGTGAAGCTGACGTACAGCAAGCATTTGGTTCTTCCCGATAAAAAAAATTGTTCCGCCTGTTTCAGATACAGCCTATAGGTGTATTATAATAGTATCCCGACACCAGGAGGTTGATAACGATGGATAACCAAAGTAGATCCGAACTGGCGAATAGGGATGGCCTGTCACGGCCGAGAGGCTTAAATAGACAGGTTGTCGGAAACAACTATGAAATGGGCTATGATCAGGACAAAAGTCCACCACATCTAGGGAGACCCTGATCACAACAAGGCGAGGACAGACACTTTGGGATCACACAGCACATTGGAACTGAGGTAGGACATTCTTGGATACCAAGACTAGAGACCTTAAGGAAAGAAGTGATGCGGGATGGATAAAGTGGAGTTTCCGAGCAAGCGTAGAGTAATCAGGCGAGGCTGACATGAATTTCAAATGAACATGAAATGTGGTTCGTTGAAGACAGATGGAAGCAACATCGCAACAGTGTAATCGAACCCGTGATCTAATTGCAGTATTGAAAGTATAGGGACGAAGCCCCAGGGCCGTCTTCCTCTCTGGCTTGGGCAGGGGAGGAAGACGGTCCTTTTCACGTTCGAGGCTACTTTTGAGAAAGTTGCTTGACCGTTTCTCGGAAGGTATCAATAAAAGCTTCGGCAGCTTTAGACAAATAACGTCCGTTCCGGTAAGCAATCGCTAGGGTGCGGCTGGGGGTAGGTTCGGCTAGTGGCAGCAATGCTGGAACAAACTCGCTACTGGCGGCCCGTGCGATAAAACGGGGGACGAGTGTCACGCCCATACCTGTCGCGACGAGCGATTGGAGTGTCTCCATATTAGTGCTTTCAAACACCACATTGGGTTCAAAGCCTGCTTGATGACACAGATCCATCGTCAGCTTGCGAAAGCCTTGCCCTTTTTTCAGGACGACAAAAGGCTCGTCTTTAAGTTCTTCCATATGCACGGGCTGCGGCTGGTCACCGATTTTACGCACGGCTAGGGGATGACCCGGAGGAACGGCGAGATCAATCCATTCTTCACCGATGGGCACATAAGAAAGTGTAGGTTCTACTAAGGGAAGAGAGAGCAGGCTGAGATCTGTATCGCCACTTGCCGTTTTTTTCTCCAGATTCATGGAGGAATCTTCGACTAACACGATTTCAATGTCTGGATGAGCCCTCTTGAATACAGGCAGCACATGCGGCAGCAAATGGGAGCCCGTGATAGGCATGCTGCCAACGACGACCTTCCCTTTTCTCAGTTGAGAGATATCGTCCATTTCCTGTCGGAGTTGCTCCACCGCGTCGACTATTTTTTTTGCCTTTTCCACAAAGCTTGCTCCGGCATGTGTTAATTCCACCGTGCTGGTGTTGCGTTGAAACAACAGCACCCCAAGCTCTTTTTCCAGTTTGGACAATTGCTGGCTCAAAGAAGGCTGGGCAATATGCAGTTTTTCTGCGGCACGTGAGAAGTTTTTTTCCGCTGCAATTTGCAGGGTGTACTGAAGCTGTCTGAACTCCATCGAATTTCATGCTCCTTATCTTATAAGCTTTTCCTATTACATTATAGACTGATTATACAATAATAAAATTAAATGCCCAATCCTAACGAATCTCATGTGTCACAAGTTTTATATAGATGAAGTGTTTTTTCACAAATAGCTCCTTTTAATACAGATAATGAATTCCCTTAACATTCTCCTGATAAAACCTAATTAATCTTAGTTCTGGTTGTACAAAAAAGGTCTGGGAGGAAAATGAATGCTAAAATGTTGGGGGATACATACGAAAAAATCGGTGGCTGCACTCGTAGCGACAATGATGCTAACCGTAAGCGGCGGGACAGCGATGGCAGTCGAGAAGGATACATCAATTAAAAATGTAATTATTCTGATTCCAGACGGTATGGCTAATGACGCTACTGCACTGGCTAGATGGTACAAAGGATCATCTTTAACGTTAGACAGCATGGCAAGCGGCATGGTGCGCACGCATTCCGCGGATGCACCGATTGCCGATTCTGCTCCAGCGGGTACAGCTTTTGCCACAGGACATAAATCACACACTGGCTATGTAGGTGTTCTTCCGGATGAAGCGACGATGCCTGGACAACAACCGATCGCAGCAGGTGATGCCAAAAAACCTGTAGCTTCCATTCTGGAGGCTTCCAAGCTAGCAGGGAAATCGACCGGAATTATTGCTACTTCGGAGATTATGCATGCGACACCAGCTGATTTTACCGCACATTATCCTGACCGTAAAAATTATGATGCACTCAGCATGCAACAAGCCTACAACGGAGTTGACGTTGTGTTAGGTGGAGGCGGCAAGTTTTTGGAGCCAGCAGGGCGTAAGGACGGCCAAGATATAATTGCTCAAATTAAAGACCAGGGCTATGATTTTGTCACAACACCTGAAGGGTTGAAAAATTCGACCTCCAACAAGCTCTGGGGCAGCTTTTCTCCCGAAGCCCTCGCGTATAACTTGGATCGCGATGCATCCAAGGAACCTAGTTTGGCAGAAATGACAACGAAAGCCATTGATGTGTTATCCAAAAATGATAAAGGCTTTTTCTTAATGGTAGAAGGCAGTAAAGTGGATTGGGCTGCACATGCTAATGATCCAACGGGAATTATTAGTGACGTGCTTTCATTTGACGATGCAGTGAAAGTGGCTCTGGATTACGCCAAGCAAAATCAAAATACTGTCGTCGTAGCAGTGACAGACCACGGAAACGGTGGATTGACGATTGGTAGCAGTGATACAACTAGCAATTATGACAAAACGCCTTTGGCTTCTTTTATAGACCCGCTGAAAAAAGCGAAGCTAACGGGGGAAGGCTTGGAAGCCAAGCTGAATGCAGATCGCAGCAATATTAAAGAGGTGCTTTCCACGTATTTTGGCATCACCGATTTGACAGACGAAGAAGTAAAGACAATTAAAAATGCTAAAGAAGGTAGCGTGAATTATGCCGTCGGACCGATGATTAGCAAACGTGCCAATATTGGCTGGACTACGGGTGGACATACAGGAGGCGATGTTGTGTTGTACACGTACGCGCCGAACGGAGACCGTCCATCCGGTGTAATCGACAATACGGATGTAAATAAGTATATGACACGTGTACTTGGACTGGATTTGGATACAGTCAGCAAGCAACTGTTTGTTCCTGCAAAAGCCGCTTTTGAAGCTAAAGGAGCCAAGTTTACTGCAGACACGAAAGTCATTACAGTGACCAAAGGCAGTAACAAGCTGGAGCTTCCAGTATACAAAAATATTGCTACACTCAATGGTAAAAATTCTACGCTCAACGGTGTAGTCGTATTTAACGGCGTTGATTATTTTGTACCCCAGCAAGCGATTGATTTGATTCAGTGATAAACAGAACCATCGACAGAAGCTGTTTCTTCCATAAGGGAGGAGGCAGCTTTTTTTTGTGTAGAGATGAATAGGTAGTTTTTAAGTTGAGAATGAAATTGGTTTTCAGAAAATGGGATTTTTTGTGAAACTAGTCACGTTATATTCTCTCTAATGTTGCTAGAATAATACATGTACGATATAAGTCGCTGATGATGTAAAGTCCGGATGGACGAGGGAAGAAGGGATGAGTCACGGACGAATTATTACTGCGTCTGGCTGATGGCAAGGAATGGACGCATACAGAAATGACGGAACTGCTAACACGTCTGGATAGTGAGCCGGCGCTACGAGCTCAACTGCGTCAACTGGCAGCTCGCACCAAATTGGAGCGTTATGGCAAAGGTGTTTTTTTACGAGGATTAATTGAATTCTCAAGTATATGTCGTCAGGATTGCATGTACTGTGGGCTGCGTGCTTCGAATAAACAGGCAGACCGTTACCGTTTGCAGCCGGAAGAAATTCTGGCCTGCTGTGCGGAGGGGTATGAACTGGGTTATCGGACCTTTGTTTTGCAAAGTGGGGAAGATTACTGGTTTACGGCTGCCCGGCTGACGAAACTAATTCGGGAAATTAAAAGCCGTTTTGCAGATGTGGCGGTTACATTGTCCATCGGTGAACGGGATGACGAAACTTATGAGCGATTATACGAGGCGGGCGCGGACCGTTTTTTGCTCCGGCATGAGACAGCTTCACCCAGTTTGTATGCCAAGCTGCATCCGACGATGACGATCGAAAGCAGGCGTAGCCGTCTGCTGGCTTTGCAACGTATCGGCTTTCAGATCGGGGCTGGATGTATGGTGGGATTGCCAGGACAAACGAACAGTGAATTAGCAGACGATTTGGTCTATTTGCATAGTCTGTCCCCAGATATGATCGGGATTGGCCCCTTTTTACCACATAGCAACACGCCGCTTCGTGAGGCCAGCCAGGGGAGCATGGAAAAGGCACTTGATATCATCTCATTATCCCGATTGGTCGTTCCAGATGCGCTTATTCCGGCATCCACGGCCATGGGGACGATTCATCCCCAAGGAAGGGAGAAGGCGCTTCAGGCGGGAGCGAATGTGGTGATGCCTAATTTGTCGCCACTGGCGGTGAGGCCTAAGTATGCGATTTATGAGAATAAAATATGTTTGGGTGATGAGTCTGCCCAATGTAGACATTGCTTGGAGCTGCGGATCCGTGGAGCTGGATTTGAAGTTGATATGGGGCGCGGCGATAGTTTGAGAGTGCAACGACAGCTTATGAGACAGGGGACAGTGTGAGAACGTGACGTAAACATTGCAGTAACCATAAATAAGGAGATGGGTATACGTGAGTGGAGTACGGGAGAAAGTGTCGGCGGATTTTATTAATGAAGCAGAGATTATGGCTGCAGTGGAGCAGGGGAAACAAGAGGCAACCAATCGACAACGCATTTTGGAAATTTTAGAAAAGGGTAGAGCCTGCCGCGGACTGAATGCAAGTGAAGCGGCGGCTCTTTTGCATGTGGATGATCCTGAATTATTGGAAGAGATGTTCAAATCTTCGCGGGCAGTCAAAGAGCAGATTTATGGCAACCGGATTGTGTTGTTTGCTCCTTTATATGTAAGCAATCACTGCGTTAATAACTGCGAATATTGTGGTTATAAACATACCAATGATAGCTTTACGCGTAGCCGCTTGACCCCGGAAGAATTGGTGGAAGAGGTCAGAGTACTTCAAGAACTGGGACACAAGCGACTCGTACTGGAAGCGGGGGAAGACCCAGTCCATTGTCCCATTGACTATATCGTTGATTGTCTGCGCCAGATCTATGAGGTCAAAGTAGATAACGGCAGCATTCGGCGGATCAATGTGAATATTGCATCCACTACCGAAGAGGATTATCGGAAGTTGGCAGAGGTGGGTATTGGAACGTATATTCTATTTCAGGAAACGTATCACCGAGAAAGCTATCGCAAATTTCACTTACAAGGACCAAAACGGGACTTTGATTGGCACACCACCGCAATGGACCGGGCTATGCGTGCAGGTATAGATGATGTGGGGATCGGTGTGTTGTACGGTTTGTATGATTTCCGCTATGAAACTGTAGCCATGCTGAAACACGCCGAGCACTTGGAAGAAGTCTTTGGCTGTGGGCCTCACACGGTCTCGGTTCCACGCTTGCGTCCGGCTGAAAATGTAGACCTGGAGCGATATCCGTACCTGGTCAACGATGATGATTTTATGAAAATTGTATCCGTCCTTCGACTGGCTGTCCCTTATGCTGGTATGATCCTGTCTACACGCGAGGAGCCGGAATATAGAGACCGTGTCATTGGTTTAGGCGTGTCACAGATTAGTGCTGGATCAGCTACGGGCGTAGGTGCCTATGCCAAACAGGACACGGAAGATAAGCCTCAATTTGAGGTGGGAGACCATCGCTCACCATCGGAAATTATTAAAAGTCTATGTCGTGGCGGATATATGCCAAGCTACTGTACAGCTTGCTACCGTGAGGGGCGAACCGGAGATCGCTTCATGGAGCTTGCCAAATCCGGACAAATTCACAATGTGTGCCAGCCGAATTCGCTGCTGACCTTCCAAGAATATCTACTGGATTATGGGGATGAGGATGCACGTGAACTGGGAGCTGCCGCGTTGCGAGAGAATCTGGAGCGTATCCCACGTGAATCGACACGCCGTTTGACGCTTGACAGACTTGAACGATTAGAAGCAGGCGAGCGCGATTTGTATTTTTAGCATTATATAATATGGGTAGTATCATTTCACGCTATGAAAATTCTTATTATTTATAATAATAGCATTTGAACATAAAAAGCAGTCGCGTTGGAATCAGCGCGGCTGCTTTTGTATGTCTAGAGAAAAAATATTAATGGCGAGTTATTTTAGGAATAACTTCCGGCTTCAGCCGCTTGCTCCCAGGCCAGCATAGCAGATGGAAAGCATTCAATAGCGCGGGGAAAGACCCCCTGTACATAAGCGATAAAAACACCATAGTTCACAATCGGCACGCCGGCCGCTTTCGTTTCAGACATTCGGTGAAGCATTGTACGCCGATTGAGCATACAGGCACCGCAATGAATAACCAACGCATATTCACTCAAATCGTCAGGGAAACTGGAGCCGGATGCATGCTCGATAATGAGACGTTTGCCTATCGTTTGGCGGAGCCAACGAGGGATCTTCACTCGACCAATATCGTCAGATTGGCATTGGTGAGTGCAGGCTTCGGCAATGAGTACACGGTCTCCATCCTTGAGGCGATCAATGGCTCTTGCTCCTCGCACCAGTTCGTCCAGATCGCCTTTATGACGGGCAAACAGAATAGAGAAAGAGGTAAGAGGTACATCCTTGGGTGTGTCGGCTGCGACTTTCATAAAGACCTGTGAATCGGTAATGACCAGGCGGGGCTTGCGCCCCAGTCGCTCCAGCGTCAAACGTAGTTCATGCTCTTTGGTCACTACAGCGATGGCATCGCTCTCTAGCGTATCACGGATCGTTTGCTGCTGCGGCAGAATCAATCGACCCTTTGGCGCAGCTTTATCGATGGGAACCACCAGCACGACCAGATCGCCAGGTGACAACAAGTCACCTACGATGCGGAAGCGATCTTCGTTTTGGGGGAGTGTATTCGTGATGGCCTTTTTCAGTTCAGTGTCCCCCCGAAGCATAGCGGCACTGAAAGGAATCAGTGTGAGATTCAATTCGTTCCCCAGCGTTGCAGCCATCGGATCTGATTCAGCAAGGGTATCTATTTTATTAAGTACCCCAATGACAGGAATCTTTTTAGTGCGTAGCTTTTCAAGCAGCTCATGCTCGAATGGTCCGACGCCAACAGTGGCGTCGATGACCAGCAGAGCCAAGTCTGTACTATTAAGAATTTCTAGCGTTTTGTTGCGGCGCAGCTCCCCGATCTCACCCTCATCGTCCAGTCCGGCGGTATCCACCAGAACAATGGGACCCGCAGGAAGTAGCTCCATCGGCTTGAAAACGGGGTCCGTAGTCGTTCCTCCTATAGGTGATACCACAGCGGCGGGCTGGCCGGTCAAGGTGTTCAGAATGCTGGATTTGCCTGCATTTCGGCGACCAAGCAGAACGATATGTGGTCGGTTGCTTCTCGGGGTATCATTCATTCCCATGGTGAGTTCCTTCTTCCTGCCCCGGAATTCCGGGCTTGGTAACGGTATAGGGATGGCACAATTGGTCAATCCGCGCACGGGTCAGTTGACCGCGATCCTCTGCAATATCCTCTGGTGAGCGCCCCTGTGCAATGGCTGCTGATGCAATGGAAGCAGCTTCATCATAGCCAAGTTCCGCGACTAGCGCAGAAGCCATCACAGCTGAGCTGTGCAGATTAGCAGAGCAGCGTTCCTCATGTACGATCAGACCGCGCACACACCGTTCCTCGAACAGTTGAACGGCATTGCTGAGAATGTGCAGAGATTCCAGCAGCGACTCGGCAATCAACGGTAGGAACGCGTTCAGCTCCAGCTGTCCAGAGGCAGCAGCCATCGTGATAGCCGCATCATTGGCCATCACGCGCATCGCTGTCAATCCGGCCATTTCTGCCATCACCGGATTGACCTTGCCTGGCATAATAGAGGAGCCAGCTTGGACCGGAGGCAGCATGTATTCACCGATACCACCGAAAGGACCAGAGGCCAGCAGACGAAAATCGCCAGATATTTTGAGCAGATTTACGGCAGCGGATTTAAGTAGACCCGATACCTCAACGAAGACATCCATATTTTGAATCGGGTCCATGGGGTGGTCGCTACGACATAGTCCTAATCCAGTCTCGTCCGCCAGCTTTTCGACCATCCGGTAGCTGTAAGCCCGAGGCGCATTCATACCTGTGCCAATCGCCGTGCCTCCAATTGGGATTTCTCGCAGCCGTTCTTCGGCTTTATAGAGGCGCCAACGGTCACGCGCTATAGCTTTTGCGTAGGCACCAAAGCCTTGCCCGGCCATCATAGGCAGGGCATCCATTAGCTGTGTGCGGCCTAGCTTGAGCAGGTCGGCATATTCTATTTCTTTTTGCTGTAAAGTATTTTGTAACGAAGACAGCGTGTCACATAAAGGGCGCAGCAGGCGTATCGCAGCAATTCGTAGCGCCGTAGGATAGACATCATTCGTAGATTGGCAGCAGTTCACATCATCCAGCGGATGTACAAGCTCATATTGCCCTGGCTGCCCCCCTAGCTGTACGATAGCCAAATTAGCAATGACCTCATTTACATTCATATGGGTACTGGTGCCTGCACCGCCTTGCATGGCATCTACGGTAAACATATCTTGATGCCGTCCAGCGAGTAATTCATCGCAGGCATTTACAATGGCAGACACCCGGTGAGTAGGTAGCCGTTTCTGCTCACCATTGACTTGAGCAGCCGTTTTTTTCACCAATACAAGAGCGTGAATCAGGTTTCTGTTCACGGGCCTGCCGCTGACTGCAAAATTGTTCATCGCACGTGCGGTGTGAATACCGTACAAGGCCTCCGCAGGAATTTCCATGTCTCCTAGTGCATCCCGTTCGGTCCGCATAACTTTGACCAGAGGAGAAGACGGAGTCATGTTATAGACCCGTCGCCGGAATGCGTGTCATATGCAGCAGCTGACGTGCACTTGCAGCTCGTTTTTCCTCAACCCGTGCATGAACCAGATCTGGCTCGACCAGCTTGAGGGCTTGCGTTGGACATTTTCCAATACAGGCCGGTCCGCCATCCACACCTTCGCACAAATCACATTTGCTGGCAATCATGCGTTCTTTGGGTTGCAAACGACCCGACACATTAGTGTACAGTCCGTCTTGCACGACCGGCTGTCCGTCTCTGTATTGAGGCACCATGGTAATCGCGCCGTAAGGGCAGGCGATCATGCAGGTTTTACAGCCAATGCAACTTTCGCTGTTAATAAGAATGCAGCCGTCTGCGTTCGTAATGGAGCCGTTCGGGCAAGCATTAGCACATGGAGCATCCTCACAGTGACGACACTGGACAGGTGCGGTGACTCCAAAGGATTTGATCACCTTTAAGCGAGGGTGAAAATGAAACTCGTCATCTGGCGAGATAAAAGGGTTCTCCGATGAATGTGCGATAACACATGCGATTTCACAGGTACGACAGCCGATACACTGATCGGGATCAGCTAAAACAAAGCGATTCATACTAACTCGACTCCTCTCTAACTAACGGCAATTTATAATTTCTAATGATTATATCTATGTGTTGAACGTACTAATGAATGGGATAATCGTTATGTCCTTTGACGGACATATCACTGCTGCTGCGGCTCTGCCTGCCGGGTCCACGCTTTTGAAAGGTCGTGTGCAGCAGATGATGTGATACATGACCTAGCGGCTCACCTAGAAATTCATCGTACAGCTTGATGATAAAAGGATTCTCATGCGATTTGCGCACCTGAGATGCAGCATCATGTCCATAGATGGACGATTTACGCGCACGATAAGCCTCAATTTTTTGTTTTTCTAACATGAGCTTGGGTTGCCCTCCTCCGCTGATACACCCAGCTGGACAGCCCATCACCTCAATAAAATGATAATCACATTCGCCTGCCTGCACACGATCCAGGAGCTGATAGGCATGCTGGAGTCCAGCGACGACCGCTACCTTGAGCTGCAATTCGCCCACCTGTACCTCCGCTACTCGAATGCCTTCCTCGCCACGGACAAAATCCAGCTGGAGCTTTGGCAGCTTCTCATTCGTCAGCAGTTCATAACCTGTGCGGATGGCAGCTTCCATAACTCCTCCAGTTACACCAAAAATAGTACCTGCGCCTGAATATTGCCCTAGCGGTGCATCAAATTCCTCATCAGGCAGGTTCATAAAATCAATGCCTTGTTGCTTGATCCAGTATGCAAGCTCACGCGTGGTCAATACCTCATCCACATCACGATAACCGTCGGATTCCATTTCGGGACGATCGCTTTCAAATTGTTTACAGGTACATGGCATGATCGCGACGCTGTAAATATTCGCAGGCTCCACCTCATCCAGCTGTGCACCATAGGTCTTGACCAGCGCTCCCACCATTTGCATTGGCGATTTGCAACTGGATAGATGGTCTAGCAGATCGGGGTATTCAATCTCGGCAAAACGGACCCAAGCTGGACAGCAGGATGTGAACATCGGTAACGGTCCACCCTCGGTTACGCGGCGAATCAACTCAGTGCCTTCTTCCATGATGGTTACGTCAGCTCCGAAATTCGTATCATATACTCGATCAAAGCCGAGGCGACGAAGGGCAGCGGCCATTTTTCCGGGTGTTAGGGTACCAAACGGCATACCAAATTCCTCCGCGAGTGACACACGAATGGCTGGGGCGCACTGCACGATTCGAAGCTGTCCTGGCTTCTTCATCATGTCTGCTACCTTATTCAGGCTGTAGCTATAATAGGCAGCAAAGAGCGGTTCGCCGGTGTCGGCAGGCATATCGCGTTCACGTATACGTTCCTGACGTTTGATGGCGGCTGCCTGCGGAGATGAATCTGCCCAATCTGTGGCGTATACGCTGCAGATTTGCACACATTGACCGCAAATAACACAGCGGTCTGCGTTCACGGTTTGAGGTTCTCCAGGCAGTCCCTCTATGGCATCTACCGGACAAACACCCGCACAGCGTCTGCATCCAGTACAGAGCGTTGGGTCAATATGAATGACGGGGTCTGTAGAATCAGACGTCCTCATACATGGAGGCGAAGAGATCTTGTCTGTTGTTGACATGTTTTTCTACCTTTCTGCGGCTGATTTTGACCTTACAGGCGTGGGAAAAAGACTTCCCGCCGAGGCTCTGGAGGCGAGTCGGATATACCATTGGCCAGCCGTAGCACATGATTTGGACAGGCCTCTACACAAGCAGGCTGTCCGTTCTCTGTTTCCGCGCACAGATCGCATTTGCTTGCCGCAGTGCGGGGAAGCGCGGTTCGATTCGCACGGTGAGTCAGACCGGACTGCGTGATAACGTGTCCGGCTCGATAGACTGGAGACACCTCGATTGCCCCGAAGGGGCAGGCCAAAACACAGGAGGTGCAGCCGATGCATCGGTCCTCATCAATCATGACTACGCCGTCCTCCTGGCGAATGGCCTGCACCGGGCAGGCATGTGCACAGGGGGCATTCTCACAATGCCGGCATTGCACTGGCACATACGTATCCCCGGCGCGCACCACATATACCTTGGGAACCACAGGCACGCTGACGGTTCCGACCGAAGCGCCTATGCCGCCTGCCTGACCATGAACGGCAAAGCACGCTAGTTCACAAGCTTTGCAGCCAATACATTGCCCGCCGTCTGCAACGACGAATGAGGAGGCAACAGCACTTGTTCTATCGGCTGACCCCATTCTACTTGTCGGACGGCTCAGCGTGTTGCGCGCGCCGCTCATCTCGTCACCTTGTCAGCTAAAACGGCTTCCTGAACGTTCATTTGTTTACGAATCTGTTGGTATGATTCATGTACATCACGTTCAGCCTGCGCTTGGTCGGCAATCCGCTCCAACCGGATGGCACAGTATTTTAATTCCGGGGTTTTGGATACCGGGTCGAGAAAATCGGCGGTCAACTCGTTACATGCTCCGACCCACCAGTGATAGGTCATGTAGGTCGCACCTTTCTGCACACGGTCACTGATTTGTGCCCGTGCCATAATGCGTCCCCGACGCGAGGAGATAGCCACAATTTCGCCATCTAGAATGTTTAGATCTGCTCCGTCTTCCGGACTAATCTGAATAAATCCAGGCTCATCAGACAACTGGCGCAATGCACGGCAGTTACCAGTCATAGTACGTACGGAGTAATGGCCTACCTCACGTACTGTAGATAAGACAAGCGGGAATTGTGCATCCGGCTGTTCTTGTGGTGGTCGCCATTCGCAGGCGAATAATCGGCCTTTACCACTAGGTGTGGAAAATTGGTTGCCTTTGTACAAATACGGTGTACCTGGATGATCCTCTGTAGGGCATGGCCATTGTACGCCGCCTTGTTCCTCCATTTTCTGATAGCTGGCACCAGCGAATAAGGGACTTAGGCTTCGCATTTCATCCCAAATTTCCTCTGTGTTTGCATAGGACATAGGGTAGCCCATAGCGGTAGCAACCTCGCTAATAATAGCCCAGTCTGGCTTTACATCACCCTGAGGCTCGACGGCCTTGCGGATGCGCTGAAAGCCACGGTCTGCCGAAGAATACACCCCGTCATGCTCGCCCCAAGCGGTAGAAGGGAGGATGACATCCGCATGCAGTGCCGTCTTGTTCATGAAAATATCCTGCACCACGACAAATTCCAATTTTTCCAGCGCTTCACGCAGCTCGGCAGCGTTCGGATCACTTTGTACAGGATCTTCGCCGAAGATATAATAAGCCTTCAGCTTGTTCTCTTTCAGAATGAGATGCGGTACTTCTGTAAGTGAATATCCTTTTTTACGCGGCAGTTCAACACCCCATGCTTTTTCAAACTTTTTGCGAACTGCAGTGTCGATGACATCCTGGTAACCAGGATACACATTGGGTAATGCACCCATGTCGCAGGAGCCCTGGACATTGTTTTGTCCACGTACAGGTCCAATACCTACATTTGGCTTGCCCAGATTACCAGTAAGCAGGGCAAGGGAAGCGAGACCTTTTACCACATCAACGGCCTGTGAAAATTGACATACGCCCATTCCGTATAGAATTGTAGCGGTAGGAGCCTTGGCATATTCCCTCATAGCCGCCCGAATGTCAGCAGCCTTGACACCCGTAATACCTTCCGCATATTCAGGTGTATATTTTTTAATGTTTTCTACATATTCGGCAAAGCCTTCTGTGTTTGCTTCGACATATCTTTTGTCGTACAGCCCTTCATGTACTAGCACATGACCAAAGGCGTTCACCAAAGCCATGTTCGAGCCGCCTTTTAGAGGTAGCCACATATCCGCGATGCGCCCTGTTTCAGTCATACGAGGATCACATACAATAATTTTGGCACCTCTTTGCTTGGCAGCTACAATACGTCTTGCGACGATTGGATGCGTTTCTGGCGCATTGTATCCAAATACGAAAAGGAGATCAGAATGTTCAATTTCAGGAATAGAGTTGGACATAGCCCCATCCCCAAGCGAGTAGGTTAAGCCTGCTACGGAAGGACCGTGGCAAACACGGGCACAGTGATCAATATTATTGGTGCCAATGACTGCCCGCATGAACTTTTGCATGACATAATTGGCTTCATTCCCCGGACCGCGTGCGGAGCCCGTCCCCATGATAGAGTCAGGTCCATACTTTTCCTTAATTGCTGACAGCCGTTCAGCAGTATACTGAATGGCTTCATTCCATTCCACTTCCTCCATGACTCCATTTTTGCGAATCATGGGCTTGCGCAAGCGTGCAGTCAGAATCTGTGGATCATTCAAAAAATCCCACCCATAATGTCCCTTCAGACACAATGTTCCTTCATTTGTACGGCCATTAGCTGGCTCCGCGCCAATTACCTGTCCTTTGTCCACTAGCAAATGAAGCTGACAACCGCTTCCGCAGTAAGGACATACTGTTAATACCTTGTCTGCCATGTGTGCAGCACCTCTTTTTATATGAAATAGATGAAACTCGTAACATAAAAAAGCCAATACAAAAATGCCGCTTTACGCTGCATCCTGTACTGGCTTATCCGCGAGCGAGGAGATAATCTCCTTCCCGCTAATCCAACCGGGGTATGTGTTGTAGTTCAAGAGTAATGATAATATGTCCGTCTCCATGGACGGAGGGGCAGACCTCCCAAGTGTAAGTGAAGGGACTGCCAAGTGTTTTTTCGGCTTCCCTCATAAACTCCTTTTCCAGATAAGGACGAAGGACATTCCAGTAATCACTGACCTTTTCCACAGCGCCTTCATGAACGAGAATTTCGGACAGATTAGACAAAGTACCTTGGATCTCTACTCTAACTCGGAGTGGTGAGTTCAAAGAAACCTTAACGTTGTCCGGTCCTTTTCCTCGGTAATGCTTGACAATACATACGGCCAGCTTCCTGATGCGCTCACGGTATTCCAATTCGGTATTCAACATCTGGACACTCCGCTTCGAATCAAAATAAAGGCGTACTTGCCGCGCATGCTAGACAGCCTCTGTAGCTAATTTAGAACAGGAAGTAAACGTCCCGACCAAAATGGTCTGCCCAGCACGGCGTATCACTCTTCTATGGTAGAACAGGTTGACCCGGAAAGATGTGAAATTCATTACACCCAACCAAAATTTTACATAGTTTAGATTGGAGGTAGGTATGCTGGGAATTTGCGAGCGAGAGACTTCTGAAAAGTAGCCATTGGTTTTCATAAAGAGTGATTATGGTCAGAGGAAATCTACACACTAGCAAATACATTGACCGAGGAAAAGTATGGATGATATAATCAAAAAAGGAAAAATCATTAATTATTTTGGATCCGTATTTAAACGGGCTTTTTTAAGAGTTTATTTTGTAAGCGCGTACAATGATTTTCCTTACATAACACGGGGGAGGCGATCAATGGATTCATTTTATCCAAAATAAGTGTCTTTCTTTTTTTTTTTATTTTTATGCAACCGGTTGCACTATCTAGCTACTAAATTTTATCAGGAGGGTGTTAACTTGCTAAGAAAAAAAACAGGGAGTTTTATTTCTTGGTTGATTATACTGTCGCTTTGCTTGAACTTTTTCGGTTTACCTGGCGGTGCTTCGGCCAGTAACACCGATTATACAGCCGCCTATACGAATTCCACAGTGAATGCTCTTCCACTGCCAACCGCATCGGCCACTTCTACCGTTACTGCGACGTATGCACCTACAGCATCACCTACATCACCTACATCAACTCAAAACGGATTAACGGTTCACTTTAAAAAGCCTGCAAGCTGGAATTCAGCAATTCGAATCCATTACTGGAATTTGAATCCGGCAACCGTTCCGATTAGTGGGGCGTGGCCCGGAATTCTGATGAAGTCGGACGGAAACGACTGGTATAGCTATACGATTGCCGAGGCGACAGGCTCAAGTCTCATCTTTAATGATGGTAGTGGCAAACAGACGGCCGACTTGTCCCGCAGTGTGAAAGAGGGCTGGTATTACACGGATAACGTATGGTATGATGCCAACCCGGAAACTCCAAAACTTCCGGTGGTTTCCATCTCTCCCGAGCCGAAAACATACGATTCGGCCCAAATGGTAACGCTGTCCAGCACCAACAGTGGCGATAAGATTTATTATACGATAGACGGTTCGACACCTACGACCTCCTCGACCTTGTATACCACTCCAATCAAGGTTGCTTCCTCTTTGACTATCAAAGCCCTCGCTGTCAATTCAATCGGTCAAACTGGAAATGCATCCTCTTTCGATTATGTAATTGACCTAAATGCCGATCTGCAAGCTCCGACAATCACGGCGAATTTGCCTGCCGGGCATTCCGGTTCCTCTGTGACGGTATCCTTCAACCTGAAAGATAACAAGGCGGCAACGACCAAGGCATACTACACGGAGGATGGTACGGAACCTACCACAAGCTCAAAAGTCTACATCCACGGTAACGCACTGGCCGGATTGACCGGACCGTCCATCCTTATCTCCAAGACCACGACATTAAAATTTCTTGTTATAGACGGTGCTGGGAATCAAACCAAACAGAGCTTTGTTTATAATATTGGAGACAAGGGGGATTTTCGGGAAGACACTATTTACTTCGTGATTACTTCCCGGTTTTATGACGGTGATCAAAGCAACAATGTACACGCATGGGATGATACCAAGGCGCGTAATCCGGATTCGGACCCTGCTTGGAGAGGAGATTTTAAGGGGCTGATTCAAAAGCTCGATTATATTAAAGCCCTTGGATTTAGTGCCATCTGGATTACACCTGTTGTGCAGAATGCTAGCGGTTATGATTATCATGGTTACCATGCTATAAATTTTGCCAAAGTAGATCCAAGGTATGAATCGGCGGGAGCTTCTTATCAGGATTTGATCAATGCGGCCCATGCCAAAGGGCTGAAGGTTATTCAGGACATCGTCGTCAATCATACCGGTAATTTTGGTGAAGAGAATCTGTACCCCATGTTTAAGAAAGATCCGGCTAAACCGAATACCGGTAACAACTTGGTGAAAACTACGGATAAGCTGCCGTCAAACTATGATTCCATGACACCCGATCAGCAGTATCAGGCAAGGCTCGCTTTAATGAAGACCGCCGAAACGAATAATAATATTTACCATACAGAGAAAAGTCTTTCCTGGGAGTCCTATACTGTTCAGACTGGTCAGATAGCGGGAGATTGCGTGGATTTGAACACGGAAAACCCTGCAGTTAACAAATATTTAATTGATACCTACAATCACTATATAGACATGGGCGTTGACGCTTTCCGTGTCGATACAGTGAAGCATGTGAGCCGATATATTTTCAACAAGTACTATATTCCTGCCTGGAAGACAAGAGGCGGCTCGGATTTCTATGTTTTTGGAGAAGTAGCCACCCGGTACAGAGATGTTTGGAACAGCGGAATTCCAGCGATTTCAACGCCATTCTATACTTGGAAGGCTTCAAAATCATATCCGGGCGATGGGAAAAATGACTATGCCTCTAATAAAATGTCGGTTGAACAAGAGTGGACGGATAACTCTACTACAGCAGGACAGCCAACCTCGAACAATGCTTTCTTAATCGGCAATACCTATCATACGCCTGACTATTCGATGAAATCGGGTATGGATGTGATAGATTTTCCTATGCATTGGGCATTCAAGACCGCGCATGAAGCCTTCAATATGAGAAGTGGAGATCAATACTACAATGATGCCACCTGGAATGTAACCTATGTCGACTCCCATGACTATGCGCCCGACCAGGCTCCGGAAAATCAAAGATTTGCGGGCACACAAGATACTTGGGCCGAGAATCTCGATCTGATGTTCACCTTCCGCGGAATACCCGCCATCTTCTATGGCTCCGAAATCGAATTTCAAAAGGGGGCAGTCATTGATCCGGGTCCAAATGCACCGCTAAGCAAAACGGGACGGGCTTACTACGGCGATCACATAGAAGGCAGTGTTATGGTACAAGATTATGGCAAATACACAAATGCTACTGGCACGCTTGCGGAATCACTCAACCATCCTCTGGCGAAACATATCAGACAGCTAAATTTAATTAGAAGAGCTGTTCCTGCCTTGCAAAAAGGCCAGTATTCTACAGAAAATGTAACGGGTAATCTTGCGTTTAAGAGAAGATATACCGACAGCGCCAAAGGCATTGACAGCTTTGCGTTGGTCACGATTTCGGGAAACGCAACGTTTTCCGGAATTCCGAACGGAACCTATGTGGATGCAGTGACCGGTGATTCCAAAAAAGTTACGGATGGCAAAATTACCTTGACTTGCTCCGGTAAAGGAAATGCAAGGGTATATGTTTTGAATGGCAGTGGTGGAATTGGAGAAACGGGAACCTATTTGAAGTAAGCAGTCATCGGAGATTGACGATGTACGGTATGGTGATGCACTCAATCTCAATGTTTTAGCGCAAAACGATAATGATATAAAAATAGAGTCATACCAAAGGTCAAAAGGAAAAATAACCTTCGGCCTTTGGTGTTTTAGTCTTGCCTCAATATTTTCTTAAGTGCGCTTATAGGTCAAGACTATCACTTCTATAGATATCATATCTTAGACCAATCAGACACGTCGTGGTATATTGTTGACATCCAAGAGAGAGCCGTACAGCTTCTCTCCACTAGGTTCGAAAAACACAGGGGTGAATATTGATGAGTAAAAAGACCATGTTCGAGAAAATTTGGGATAACCATGTCATCTATCAGGAAGCGGGCAAGCCGAGTATTTTGTACATTGATCTTCACCTCGTACATGAGGTAACTTCGCCGCAGGCGTTTGAGGGACTACGTCTTAGCGGTCGCAAGGTGCGTCGTCCAGAGCTGACGTTTGCCACAATGGATCATAACGTACCGACAAAAGATCGTTACAACATTACGGACCCGATTTCCAAGCAGCAGATTGATACATTAACTCAAAATTGCCGCGATTTCGGTGTCACACTATATGATCTGGATACGGTGGATCAGGGTGTCGTTCACGTTATGGGGCCTGAACTGGGTCTGACTCATCCGGGAAAAACGATTGTTTGTGGTGATAGCCATACCTCCACACACGGGGCGTTCGGAGCGCTCGCTTTTGGTATCGGAACCAGTGAGGTAGAGCACGTATTGGCAACGCAATGTCTCCAGCAAGCAAAAGCAAAAACGATGGAAGTTCGTTTTGTAGGGCGTCGCAAACCTGGTGTGACGGCAAAGGACATGATTTTGGGTGTCATCGCCAAATACGGTACAGATTTCGCTACAGGCTATGTTATTGAGTACACGGGTGAGTCCATCCGCGAGTTGAGCATGGAAGAGCGCATGACAGTGTGTAACATGTCTATTGAAGGCGGAGCCAGAGCAGGTATGATTGCGCCGGACGAAACGACCTTCAACTACTTGCGTGGACGTCAACATGTAGCCCAAGGTGACGCATTTGAGCAAGCGGTTGCTGAGTGGAAAGAGCTTGTCACCGATGAAGGCGCCGAGTTTGATGTCGTGCTGGAGTTTGACGTGGATTCCTTAATTCCACAAGTAACGTGGGGCACCAGTCCCGGTATGGGCACAGATATTTCCTCAACCGTACCCATTCCGGCAGAATTGCCGACAGAAAACGAACGTAAAGCAGCTGAAAAAGCGCTTGAATATATGGATCTGAAGCCAGGCACACCGATCACGGATATTGCAATTGATTATGTGTTTATCGGCTCCTGCACCAACGGTCGGATTGAAGATTTGCGCGCTGCAGCCGAAGTAGCCAAAGGCTACAAGGTTTCTGACAAAGTCACGGCAATCGTGGTACCAGGTTCGGGTCGTGTGAAAATTCAGGCTGAAGAAGAAGGACTGGACGTCATTTTTCAAGAAGCAGGATTTGAGTGGCGCGAAGCGGGTTGCAGCATGTGTCTTGCGATGAATCCAGATGTACTTCAACCGGGGCAGCGTTGTGCTTCAACTTCTAATCGCAACTTTGAAGGTCGTCAGGGACGCGGAGGACGTACTCACCTTGTATCTCCAGCAATGGCAGCCGCTGCGGCGATTCATGGACATTTTGTCGATGTACGAGATTGGAAATTCAAGCAGGAAGAAGTTGTCCGCTAGGATACGGAGGGGGAATTAACGATGGAAGCTTTCACAACTTTAAAAGGAATTGTAGCGCCTGTGGATCGGGTGAACGTGGATACGGATGCTATTATTCCTAAGCAATTTTTGAAACGCATCGAGCGCACAGGCTTTGGGCAGTTTTTGTTCTATGAGTGGCGGTTTGATGAGGCTGGCAATATTAATCCTGAATTTGAACCGAACAAGCCTCGTTATGTAGGGGCATCTGTACTGATTTCTCGCGCCAACTTTGGTTGCGGCTCCTCCCGTGAGCATGCACCGTGGGCAATCATGGACTATGGGTTTCGTTGTGTAATCGCACCGTCTTTTGCGGATATCTTCTATAATAACTGTTTTAAAAACGGTATTTTGCCGATCAAGCTGTCTGAAGAGCAAGTAGAGGAATTGTTCCAGCGCACGGCGAAGCATGATAATTACCAATTAAACGTAGACCTGAATGAAAAAACGATCACTGACGATTACGGTCTGCGTATTGAATTCGATCTGGATGAACATCGCCGTCAATTCCTGCTGCAAGGCTTGGATGATATTGGCTTGACCCTCCAGCATGAGTCTGAAATTCTGGCTTATGAGCAAAAGCGTGCTGCGAAACAAGGCGCATAATGCTCATTTCCAGTCCAATTTTAATATGAAGAAATATAGTTGATTTATTTGATAGACAGACAGCCCGTACTGGCAACTCTTTTGCCTACGGGCTTTTATCATGTTTAGAAAATAAATTGGTAAATAAGGGGTTGACGGTTCGACTCATCATGGTATTGTAAATGTAAAATGGTTGAAGGACTATGTCTGTAATTAGCACAAAAAATACATATATAAGTTAGGGGAATGAGGATGAAGAAATATGGTTGGGTGATACTAGCGGCTATCTTGATTTGGTTATGGCCGTCCTCCCCTCATGTGAATGCGGCTGGAGCAGAATTATTTTTGGATGGCAAAAGGGTGGAAGCGCCCGCAGGTGCCAAGCCTGAAATGGTCAATGGTAAAATCATGGTACCGCTCAGGGTGGTTGGGGAGCAGCTTGGATATCAGTTTAAGTGGGAGCCACAAGCCTATAAAATTTCAATACAAAAAAACAGTACCGATATGTCTATGTATGTAGGCCGTACATCGGCTGATGTGAATGGAAAAACAGTTAGTTTGGATGCACCACCTGTGCTGCGGGGCAGCTCGACCATGGTTCCATTGCGTTTTGTCGGGGAGCAAATGGGGTTAAAAGTGGATTGGAATAATCAAAATAAATCCGTAAATCTCAGTCAGAAGATTGCAACTCAACCAGCGGATAAACAGTCTCAATCCCAACAACCGTCGCAAACGTCAACACAGAGTACAAAAAGCACAAATAAAACGTCTACAGCAACAGCGACAACAATAACTCCGGTTGAAGCAGACAAGCATACGGAAGCCGTACCTTCAACTTCCAAGGAGCAGAATGTAGAACAGACTACTACAAATGCGGTGCTTGTACAAAACATTTCTTTTGAGAATGAAACGTTAAAGATTTCTCTGAACAAAGACCTAACTCCTAAAGTATCCAAAATGACAGGACCTGACCGTATAGTTGTAGATTTACCGGAGACTTCACTGTCGACAGATCTTCTCCAGTCGTTCCCGGTTCGTAAGGATGGCACGCGGGCGTTGGTGAATAGTTACAGTGAGGATGTACAGGAAATCAGATTTGCTCCTGCGGATGGAACAAAAGGGGGCGCACGTATCGTCATTGCTTTGAATAAGGCACGTGATTACGATCTTTCAACAAATGGCATAGGTGATATCACCCTTCAGTTGCGTGAACGTAGTGTGAACCCGGAGATAGTAGCTCCAACGAATGTCGAAGGACGGCGAATCGTCGTAATTGATCCAGGACATGGTGGTAAGGACCCTGGAGCAGGCAGTGTGACTGGACGACATGAGAAGGAATTTACGTTGGCGGTAGCGTTAAAAGTCCAGCAGCTTGCCCAAAATGATCCTGATATTCAAATTGTATTGACTCGCAATGGAGATACGTATCCCACACTGGATGAACGGCCACAGCTCGCTAATAATCAGCAGGCTAGCGTGTTTGTTTCCATTCATGGTAACAGTATGCCAACTTCTAATAACGGAAAAGCTAATGGGTCTGAAACCTATTATGCACGTCAGGAAAGTTTGAGCCTGGCCACGATCATGCACAAGCATCTTGTAGCAGCAACCGAGTTTAAGGATAACGGTATTAAGGTGGCAAACCATGTGGTGACGAGAAAATCACAAATGCCCGCTGTATTACTGGAATGTGGCTACCTTAGTAATCTGTCAAATGAAGCGGCCATGTTCACAGAAGAAACACAGCAGATGATTGCCGAAGGTATTGTCGATGGCCTGAAAGAGTACCTTGGAACAGGCACAGGAGTAACTGAATCACTCAACTAAGAAAGTTTGCAATAAAAGCTGCTTTTTCACCTTTTAATGAAAATTCATGAGGGTGAAAAGTAGCTTTTTTTATTTTTTTGCTGTGACTTTTGACGGGAAGCAAATGGTCCATATTTTTAGTCAAAATTCGACAAAAATAGTTCTTTGGCACGTATATTTCTGTTATGATGGAATATATTCGCAACTTTTGGTGTGAGATAACGTCTATAAGGTTGTCTGATATTACATAAGCGCGTATATCAGGTCGCCGCACCGGAGCATGTGGCAAAAAAATTATGAATGGAAGGGTGACGAATGAAGAAATTTGGTTTTTTGTTGTTATTATTTGTCTTCATGTGGGCGGTTCCGGGTTATGGACATGCGGCTTCGAGTGGAACACAAATCTATCTCGACGATCAACAGTTAAGTGTCCCTAGTGGTGCTAAGGCACAAGTAATTGGCGGAAGTACGATGGTTCCGCTACGCGTAATTTCTGAAAATTTGGGATATGACGTGACATGGAAGCAGCAGGCGCGAACCATAACGATTGAGAAGGACAGTACCTTGATCCGAATGATAATCGGGAGTAAGACGGCGACTGTCAATGGAAGCGACATTAGTCTGGATGCTTCGCCTCTGCTGCGTTCCAATTATGCCCTTGTACCGCTTCGTTTTATCGGCGAGCAAATGGGACTGGACGTAAAATGGGACAGCAGCACCAAGTCCGTAAAATTATATACCCGCAATAGTGGGTCTGGAAACGGGGAATTTACACCTCCTAAGTCCGGAAATAACAGTACAGGTACAGGAAGTGTAACTGCGCCAACCAATAATGCGAGTTCAGGTGTGACGCAGGTGCAGGGAGTCAGTTTCAGCCAAAACCGCTTAACCATCACAACAGCGGGTGCTGTCAAGCCGAAAGCGTTTACGATGACAGGCCCTGATCGGGTAGTGGTGGATTTGCCAGCGACTGCATTTGCGGACAATTTTGGAGACCAGCAGAAGCTGGATAGCAACTTAAATGGTTCGCTGGACATTGAGAATGAAGCGGATGTGTCCGGTATCCGATATGCTTTATTCCAAAAGGAACCATCAACGGTGCGAGTTGTTATTGATTTGAAACATGCCATGAATTATACCGCATATAATGATGGATCGAATCGTGTTATCGTCGATCTGGCTTCCAAGGATTCAGTGAATACAACGCCAGACGCAACGTTACCGGATGGGTCAGAGCCGGACGATACGCAGACATCTCCAGTTAATAGCAATGGTAAAAAGGTCGTTGTTATTGATGCTGGACATGGAGCAAAAGATTCCGGGGCAGTTGGTATTTCAAGAAAAAATTATGAAAAGACCTTCAACCTGGCGATGGCTCTGAAAGTAGAAAGCATATTAAAACAAAACCCCAAGCTTGAGGTTGTGTTAACACGTAGCGATGATACATTTTTGGAGCTTAAACAGCGCGTAAAAGTGGCTGAAAATCTTAAAGCCAACGTGTTTGTGTCCATTCATGCTAACAGCAGCGGTAGCTCAGCTTCCAACGGCACAGAGACGTATTACCAGCGTAGTGCAAGCAAAGCGTTCGCCAACGTTATGCATAAGTACTTTGCTCCTGCGACGGGTCTGACAGACCGCGGCATTCGTTATGGAAATTTCCATGTAATTCGGGAAACGACTATGCCAGCTGTTTTGCTTGAAGTAGGATATCTGAGTAATGCAAAAGAGGAAGCAACACTGTTTGATGAAGATTTTCAAAACCGGGTAGCTCAAGGGATTGCAGATGGAATCACAGAGTATCTCGACGTAAAATAAATCTTCAACAAATCGCTTGCCAACGTCAAGTAAGGAGGGGGACAGACATATGAACAAGAAAATCGTAATTGCAGGTCTGCTGGCACTGTTTGCCATTGCAGGTGCAGGGTGTGCCTCTAAGCAAACATCGGCTCCTGCGACTCCATCTCAGGAAACACAAACTTCAGCTGCACAAAATAGTACACCCGAACAGACGACCCCTGATCCATCAGCTCAGTCTGCTGAAAATAATGGAGCGAGTCAAACACCTGCAACTCCGAAGACGGAGCCTACAAAGACCAAGACGGACACGGAAAAGTCAGGAGATCGTCAAACACAGCAGATCACGGTGTATTATACGGATACACAAGAGAACGGTTTGAAAGAACAAAAAAAGGAAATTACCTATCCGAGCGAGCTGGAAAAATTCCAAAAAGCGTTTGAAGCTCTACAAAAGAGCGGTGATTCTGCTCTGATTCCGTTGTGGTCCGAGAAAATTACCGTGCATAAGATCAAATTGGATAACGGTGCATTGACCTTTGATATTTCCCTGCCGGATGAGGCTCGATTGGGAGCTGGCGGCGAGGAATTGGCTATCGATGCTTTGAAGCAAACGATGTTCCAATTCAAGGAAGTCAAAACGCTGGATTTGCTCGTAGATGGTCAATCTCTGGAGTCCTTAATGGGACATGTAGATTTGGAGCATCCAATGAGCCGCTAATCGATCAGACTGTATGAAAATTTCTTGAGAATTTACACACTTTTCACGTGCAATCTGTGACAGATAATGATAATATAGGAGTGTATTTCTCGCCTATGCAGGCAGTCATGCACAAATAGTATTCGTTTCTTTCCGGATGATTATTTAGAGTGACCGTCTTGATGCGGGCTATCCCGTATCAAGACGTTTTTTTTGCTAGGAGGTAGGATTTCCGTGAATGCAGCAACCGCACGTCATATATTGGACACCATCGGTACGATGTTTCCGGATGCCCATTGTGAGCTGAACCATGACAATGCTTTTGAATTAACGATTGCCGTGTTATTGTCTGCTCAATGCTCCGATCAGATGGTCAATAAAGTAACGGCAGACCTGTTTCAAAAATACAAGTCACCTGAGGATTATTTGGCTGTTCCTCTTGAGGAACTGGAGCAGGATATTCGTAGAATCGGCTTGTACCGAAACAAGGCCAAGCATATTCATAACCTCTGCCGGATTTTAATAGACCAGTACGGGGGAGAGATACCTTCGGAGCATGATCAACTGGTCAAGCTACCCGGTGTTGGCCGCAAGACGGCTAATGTCGTAGTATCTACTGCCTTTGATGTACCAGCTATTGCGGTAGATACGCATGTAGAGCGCGTTTCCAAACGGCTCGGCTTTGCAGGGTGGGATGATTCAGTGCTTGAGGTGGAAAAAAAGCTGATGAAAAGGGTACCTAGGGATGAATGGTCTGTGACCCATCACCGGCTCATTTTTTTCGGACGCTACCATTGCAAAGCTCAAAACCCTCAATGTCAGGTGTGTCCATTGCTGGATGTGTGCAGGGAAGGCAAGAAACGTATGAAAACGTCTCTTATCAGAAAAGATAAGAAACGTAGAGCTTAAAGACCCGAAAGACCTATAAAGGTAATAGAGGGTTTAACCATTTATGTGTAGAAAAGGATGAAGAGTAATGAAGTGCATTTCGGTATATACAGATAATTTTGAGGCGTTCTCCGATATTTTTGAGCAAATTGTAACAACAGAGTTTGCTGAAAACGAAGAGCGCGAGCTAGAGGGAATCACAGTTAGTCATTCTGGTGATGTCCCTGAGCATTACCTGGAGCGTATGTCACAAAAACCAGAAGTGGTCGTAATGAAGGATAAATCCCGTGGAATTACGATCTTACAGCATGGTCAAGTATTTGAAATTTTGCTGCCAGTACTTGAGACTGCAGCTAATTAAGTGTAATTAGCGGACGACATGCGTTGCATGTTCCGGTATAGGCGGCTCGGCTGGTCTAACCAGCCCGCAGGCGCATATACGAACCTTGAAGACCGTCATAAAACGCTGGATATGGATGATTTCACATATTTAAATATGAAATCTTCAATTACATTTTCAGAGGAGTTTCTTAAATGAGCATTTATGATTATTCAGCGTTTTACATTTCAATATCAGGATTTGCAGCGTCTATATGATCAATATAAGGATAGAGGCTTGGTGATTCTCGGGTTCCCATGCAATCAATTTGCCGATCAAGAGGCGGATTCCAATGAAAGTGTGCAAACATTTTGTACTCTGAATTATGGGGTCGCATTCCCCATGTTCCAAAAGGTGAATGTACGTGATGAGCAGGCTCACCCGTTGTTTACATATCTTGCTTCGTCGTTGCCCTTTGAGGGCTTTGATGAAACACATTCGGTTGCCAAAATACTTATTCCTTTAATTCATGAGCGTCATCCTGAGTACTTACCAGGAGATTCGATCAAATGGAATTTCACGAAATTCCTGATTGATCGGAACGGGAAAGTGATCAAACGATTTGAAGCAACGACAGACCCTCTGGATATGGAAGAATATATTGAAGCATTACTGTGATGATCTGTTTTGGACATTATAAAATAAACTTATGGTTTGCCATTTACAAGAACGCGTTCCCGAAAGCCAGGTACAGGCAGGGAGCGCTTTTTTAGTTTTTTTAATGTGATGATTCTCACAGTGGCTTAGGAATGCTACAATATAGCTATTTGGTGCAGATAAGAAACAAGGAGTGAAACCGTAGCTTATGATGCAAACGATTACAGGAGATGCGGACAAGTGGTTGAATACGATAGAACAGATACAGGATAACTTGCGTAAAGCAGGGGATGAAGCGGGAGCGAGGGCGCTAGGGGATTTGATGGAAAAAGCGCATGCGCAAGAGTTGACCATTGCCTTTTGTGGACATTTTTCAGCAGGTAAATCGAGCTTGATTAACAGCCTGTGCGGTAAAACCGTGCTGCCATCTGGACCGGTGCCTACAAGCGCTAATGTAGTGTCCATCCGTCATGGACGTTCGAGAGTGCTTATTCATCCAGCCCGATCGGTAGAAAACCCGGAGCCGGAAATCGTGGAAGCTTCCCTGTCCGAGCTTGCTGAGTATTGTAAAAATGGTGGAGCCTATGAATCAGTTGAAGTATGGGAGGATATACCGATATTATCTGGCGGAGGAGTGCTGCTGGATACACCCGGCGTAGATTCCACAGACCACGGACACGCGATGGCGACACATTCAGCTTTACATTGGGCTGATATTGTTTTTTATGTGATGGACTACAATCATGTCCAATCTGAAAATAATTTGTCTTTTGCCAAAAGTTTGTCGGATTGGGGCAAGCCACTATATTTGATAATCAATCAAATCGATAAGCACCGAGAGCGGGAGCTATCCTTTACACGTTATCGTAATGAGGTGGAAAGCAGCTTTCATGCCTGGCAGGTACATTACACGGACATTCTGTTTACTTCCTTGAAGGAACAGAATCACCCCTGGAATCAGTGGGAGCAGTTGACGTACTTGATTCCGAATTTGCTGGAGCGCAAAGCAGAGCTTTTGGCTTATAGTTTAGTGTCTTCTATGCACCATTTGGTAGAGCAGCATGTGGAGACGGTGCAGGCCGCTGAAGAAGAGGAACTGAACGCACTGCTCAAAGAAGCAGGTGGAGAAGAGGCCATTTTGCGCCTGGACATAGAGCAGAAGGCCTTACAGCAAGAGGATGAACACTGGAGGATGCTTCCAGAGCAGGAGCATAAACGGCTTCGTCAAGAGCTGGATCATCTACTGGAACATGCTCATCTCACGCCTGCGGAGCTACGTGAAGCGGCTGGCGAATATTTAGAAAGCCGCAAGCCGGGCTTTAAAACAGGGTTATGGTTTGCCGGAGGAAAGACGGAGCGAGAAAAGGAGCGCCGTTTGGACCGGCTGGCAGGGATGCTGAGTGATCAGGTGGAGGGACAACTGTTGCCTCATGTGCGTGAGTTACTGAGGTCATGGGGAGAAGGTCAAGGTTTGTGGACCGCTGCGATGGAACAGGAGCTGGATGACATCCGCCCTGCAATGGATCGGCAACTGGTAGAGCAGACAGTAAAGGAAAATGCTTTGTCTCCGGAGTATACGTTGAACTATTGCAAGGACCTGCGCGCTGCTGTGACCGCTGATTGCCGCCGCAAGGCGTTGGCGCTGGTAGACCGCCTGCTGGCCCAGCTTGCGGTACGGGCCGAAGCCAGCCGCGAGGCTCTCGCGGATGCGCGCACTGCGTTGCTGGCGCAGGCGGAAGCTGCGAGCCGTTACAGCACTCGCTTGCAAGCCTTGGCTTCGCACGCCGACCTGCTGCGTAGCATGCTGCCGCAGGCTTCCGCGCCTGGCGGGTTGCCCCGTGTGGGCACGCCTGCTCCTGCGGCCGATACTGCCGCTGCTGCCCCGACAGATACGGCTTCAACAGGTGCCGTGCGTCCAGACATTGCTGGCTCGCACAACGCATCGGTGCAGCCACAAGCAGGCATGACAACAGCGCAGTCTGCCGCCGGGGGCCGCCGTACGCGGCTGGATGCAGCAGCGACAAGATTGAAGGCGGCCGCTGCATTGGTAAGCCCGTACCCTGCGATGCAGGCGGCTGTTCGGGATTTACATGCGCGAGCTGCTGCACTGGAGGACGGGCGCTTTACACTGGCGCTATTCGGAGCATTCAGTGCTGGCAAATCCAGCTTTGCCAACGCTTTGCTGGGCGAAGCGGTGTTACCCGTATCGCCCCATCCGACGACAGCGGCGATTAATCGCATTATGGCGCCTACAAGTCATGAGCGTCATGCCACGGCTGACGTCCACATGAAATCAGTGGATGCGTTGCGGGAAGATCTTAAATACTCATTTCGGTTATTAGGATTGGGAGAGCCAGCATCCGTGGGCTGGCAAGAAGCCGTAAATTCGTTATCACCAGAAGGTATTCATCCTGCGGGAAGGCCTCATTACAGCTTTTTGAAGGCTGCTGCAGCTGGATGGGAAGAAGCTGAAAGCTTGCTAGGACAACAGCTTCAGGTGAATCTAGAGCAATATCGAGATTTTGTCGCATCCGAGCGCAAATCATGCTTCGTGGAGCATATCGACCTTTATTATGATTGCACTTTGACTCGTCAGGGCATCGTGCTGGTGGATACGCCAGGTGCCGATTCTGTGAATGCACGGCACACAGGTGTGACCTTCAATTATATGAAGCATGCAGACGCTCTTGTATTTGTGACATATTATAACCATGCGTTTACGCAAGGAGACCGGCAGTTCTTGAATCAATTGGGCCGAGTCAAAGAGACATTGGCGCTGAATCAGACGTTTTTTATCGTCAACGCATCCGATCTGGCGTCTTCTGAAGATGAACTATATTCTGTGACTCAGCATGTACAGGAACAACTTCAGGCGAACGGAATCCGCAAGCCGCGTATTTATCCGCTTTCCAGCATGCTGGCGTTGGAAGCAGCCGAGCAGGGAGAGGCTTCGCTACGTGCAGCTTCACGGTTTGATGTGTTTGAAAATGATTTTTCGGCATTTGCAGCCGAAGAGCTGGCAGGTTTGTCTATTGCATCTGCTATGCAGGAGCTGGGACGTCTGCGGAGCCGAATAGAACAACATGCTGCTGATGCCCGGTATAGCGCTGAAGAGCGTGAGCTCCGATTAGAGCAATTAACTCGAATTCGTGGGGAACTAGAGAATGTGCTTCTTGGTTCGACTGACAACAATGGTGGATCTGTGCTGTCGGACGAAACCGATGAACTGCTGTATCATGTACGCCAAAGGCTAGCCTACCGGACGGGTGAATTTATGGCAGAAGCGTTCCATCCATCTGTTTTGCGTGAAGGAGTAGGTGATCTTCGTTTGGCCTTTGCATCTTGTGGTCGTGAGCTGATGCGATTGATCGAACTGGAGTTGTCTCAGGAATTGCTGGCAACCACCCTCAGACTAGAAAAAATGGGGCAAGCCTTGGTGCGTAAAGCTATCCAACAGTGCGTAGATCACATGAACCTTCAGTTGAATGGGCTAGATTGCACAGTTCCTGGATTTAGAGAATGGGTTGTCCCCGAACTGAGCGATATTTCCTTACAGGAGTCCATTCAGTGGAAGGATTATTGGAATAGCTTTAAAAATCCAAAGCTATTTTTTGAAGGGATGGGTCGGGCGAATTTACAAACTAGACTGGAGCCCATATTACGCCAGTTAATCGGAGAAGCTGTGGATCAGCAGCGAGAACGAATGTCTTTTTTTTACGTTGCTATGATGCAAGAGGAACAAACATGGCAGAAAGCACAGCTACGAGAGCAAATGCTGGAGACGATTCGTGGTATGGAACATGCACTTAAGGGCGGTGAGGAGCCACAAGTTTGGGAAGAGCTTGCTGATCAGCTCGCGAATTTAGAGTCAATATAAATATGTTCATGATTGTATTAAGTTCAGGACACCGGGTTGTGGGACAATCCGGTGTTTTAAGCATACTTCAAAAAGAAAGGAAAACTGAGGAAATAGCCATATTCAATGATAAGAAAGCGATTTAATTTGTCTAATCACCTACCAATTGCGAACCTGCCTGAAAACGGCCCGTTATCCTCTTTGCCGCCTTGGAACACGGATGGTAAACTTCACTAAGCCATATAACAACGTCGTGCAACTAATGGAGGGACTTGACATGGAAGTGCTCAGGCAACTGCAAGTTTTTTTTCGTGAGAGGAGACATTATCTATTTCTTTCCATTCTATGCCTTGCGATAGCGACGGCCTTGGGACTGGTGTATCCGAACCTGCTCCAACGGCTCATTGATAACGCTATCATTCCCGGTGACTTCGAGAAAGTTCCGGTTCTGGCTCTGACTGTACTGGGAGTCGTGATCATCAAAGGGTTTATGCAATTTTTACATGGTTTTTTTGGTGGACGGCTAGGTAACTATCTGGCGTATCGACTTCGCAATGCCTGTTACGAAAAGCTGCAATTTCTGTCCTTCAGATATTATGACACCGCCAAAACGGGGGATCTTATGTCCCGTCTGACTGGTGATTTGGAGGCGATTCGCAACTTTATCGGGTTTGGTTTTGCGCAACTCCTCAATGTGCTACTGATGGTCGTATTCGGCTCTATCATGATGCTGTATATTAATTGGCAGCTCACCCTCTTTACGATGATCAGCATGCCATTGCTACTCTTCGTCACATTCAAATTTGAATCTCGGATTCATCCCACCTTTCAGGAAATGCGAATTGCTCTCAGCGCCCTGACGACAGCGGTACAAGAAAATATTACAGGTGTGCGAACCGTTAAATCTTTTGCTCGCGAATCCTATGAAGTGGAAAAATTCTCCGTACGTAATGAGCAGTACAAAAGTAACCAAATTCAGGCTGCTTCCTTATGGAGTCGATTTTTTCCTGCGATGGAACTGATTGCCTCGGTCAGTGTGGTTCTTCTCTTGGGCATGGGTGGATATCTAGTTATCCAGAAGTCAATGACCTTGGGGGAACTCGTCGCTTTCTTTAGCTTAATTTGGTACATTATCGGTCCCATCTGGAGCATTGGCTTTCATATCAATAACTATACGCAGTCCAAAGCTTCCGGTGAAAGGGTTTTGGAGTTGCTGAATCAGTCTGTAGATGTAACCGATGAAGCTGATGCACTTACACTCAACGCCGATCAGGTGAAGGGTCATGTGACGTTTGATCATGTTACCTTTGCTTACGGAAATAAGCTACCTGCTGTTGTTGACATCAATCTGGATGCGCCACCGGGATCGGTCATTGGGATTTTAGGAGGAACAGGTTCGGGGAAGTCGACCATTATTCAACTACTCATGCGAGCCTACAATGTGAATGCAGGAAGCATCAAGCTGGATGGGACGGATATACGTCATTTGAAAATTCGCGATTTACGTGCTCAAATTTCTTCTGTGTTTCAGGAGACGTTTCTGTTCTCGTCCTCTATACGAAACAATATTGCATATGGGTTAAGTCATGTCAGTATGGATGACATCATACGCGTTTCCAAGCTGGCTCAGGCGCATGAATTCATAACTGAATTACCGCTGGGCTACGACACTGTTGTTGGTGAACGTGGATTGGGACTGTCTGGAGGGCAGAAACAACGGATCGCCATCGCGCGCGCACTACTCAAAAATCCGAAAATTCTCGTGCTGGATGATGCTACCAGTGCGGTCGACATGGAGACGGAGCATGAAATTCAGTCCGGTTTTCAAGAGGTTATGCGTGGACGCACAACGTTTATTATAGCTCATCGAATCTCTTCGCTTCGTCATGCCAATGAAATTGTAGTGCTTGAGGAAGGACGAATCGTCCAACGTGGAACACATGAACAGCTCATTGCTACTCCAGGTCCATATCAGGATGTGTATCATATTCAATACGCCGATTACATAGCGGAGGCTCCAGACGGTGTATCCGAAGGGCAGGTGAGACCATGAATATTCCAGTAGAAAAAGCCAAACCGTTAAAGAAGCCGACCAATGAGCGCTTTGTCTATCAAGATGATGAGGTCATTGATAAACCGTTTAACTGGGCGGAATTCAAACGTTTGCTAGCATACATGAAACCTTATGCCCGTCAGATTCTGCCGATTCTTCTGGTCATGATGATTCTCGGCACGATTACTAAGCTGACGGTTCCATATTTGATCAGTCTGGCCATTGACAAGGCCATTGCTCCCGCATGGCCTGCACTGCCGAGCGTAAAGTTATTGTTGCTCATTACGGGTGCCGTGCTCTTGTTATATTTAATTCAATGGGCAGCCAGTACGTACCGCATTAAATTCACCAATATTATTGGTCAGCGGGTTATTTACGATTTGCGTGAAGATTTGTTCAAGCATATTCAGAAGCTTTCCTTTAACTTTTTTGATAAAAGACCGGCGGGTTCTGTATTAGTACGTGTGACGAATGACATTAACTCGCTACAGGATTTATTTACGAATGGTGCAGTGAATGTCCTGATTGACTGCGTACAGCTTTTCGGAATTATCGTTATTTTGCTGCTTATTAACTGGAAGCTCGGTTTGGCAGTGATTGTGACCGTTCCGATCATGTTTTTGATCTCGACCAAGCTGCGAGTACGCATCCGTCGCGCCTGGCAAGAAGTACGCATGAAGAACTCGCGTATCAATTCTCATTTGAATGAATCTATTCAGGGAATTCGTGTGACACAAGCGTATACGCAGGAGCAGGAAAACATGGCTTATTTCGACGATATGAACAGCTCCAGTAAAAAATCGTGGGATAAGGCTTCTGCTATGAATCAGGTCTTTGGCCCACTTATTGATATTACCGGAGGATTAGGTACGCTTGTGCTGTTCTGGTTTGGAGCGCATTTAATTCAGACAGATCAGCTTACGGTGGGGCTGCTGGTTGCATTCGCCAACTATGTAGGGAACTTTTGGGAGCCAATCAATCGGCTGGGTCAAATGTACAATCAGCTACTGGTTGCGATGGCTTCTTCAGAAAGAATTTTTGAATTCATGGATGAACAGCCGAATATTGCAAACAAACCGGGAGCAAAAGCCTTACCGCCTATCCGGGGTGAAATTCAATTTGAAAAAGTCATTTTTGAATATGAAAAGGGACGTCAGGCGCTTAAAGGTATTAATCTTTCTGTCGAGGCAGGTCAATCTATAGCGCTTGTAGGTCATACCGGATCAGGTAAAAGTACAATTATTAATTTGCTCAGTCGTTTTTATGACATTACGTCAGGGCGACTTACCATTGATGGTTATGATGTGCGAGATGTCACGGTGGAGAGCTTGCGCAGCCAGATTAGCATCGTGCTTCAGGATACATTTATTTTTTCGGGGACGATACGCGATAATATCCGATTTGGCCGTTTGGATGCAACGGATGAGGAAATTGAAGCGGCTGCGAAGTCGGTCAATGCTCATGAATTCATTGTTCACTTACCAGATGGCTATGAAACAGAGGTAGAGGAGCGTGGAGGGATGCTTTCCATGGGCCAGCGCCAGCTCTTATCCTTTGCTCGTGCCTTACTGGCTAATCCGCGAATTCTTATTCTGGATGAGGCCACAGCTAGCATTGATACGGAAACGGAGCTGAAAATTCAGGAGGCTCTTCAGGTTCTATTGGAAGGCAGAACTTCTTTTATGGTTGCTCACCGTTTGTCCACTATTCGGAATGCTGATCATATCGTTGTACTGGACCATGGGGAAATCCAAGAAAGTGGTAATCATGAACAATTGATGAAAAAACATGGAATATATCGGGGGCTGGTGGAAGCACAGTTCAGATTTTTGTAAAAAAAAGATCAAAAAATCGCGTTTTTTGTAAATTAAAATGCCGAGCACTATTGCATTCTTGGAGCTAAACCCTGAAAATAAAGATGAAAAGAGATCAGAGCAATATCGTCAGAGGGGGAAGAGTTCAAGATGTGGGGTGCTCCTTTTTCTGCCAAGGCTAAGAAGATGCTACTGCTGGGTAGCGGCGAATTGGGAAAAGAAGTCATTATTGAAGCTCAGCGACTTGGCGTGGAATGTATTGCTGTAGATCGCTATGAGCTGGCTCCAGCAATGCAGGTGGCTCATCGCTCTCACTGTCTGGATATGCAGGATGCTGAGGCGTTGAAGGCATTAATTCGCAAGGAACAGCCCGACATAATTGTACCTGAAATCGAAGCTATTGCTACGGGTGCTTTGGAAGAATTAGAGCAAGAGGGATTTCACGTAGTACCAACGGCCCGGGCCGCCCGTCTTACGATGGACCGGGAGGGTATCCGCAGGTTGGCTGCCGAGAAATTACAGCTTCCGACTGCCGCCTACCGTTTTGCAGATCATTTTGAGCAGTTACGGTCGGCGGTTCAAGAGCTGGGCACGCCATGTGTGGTCAAACCCTTAATGAGTTCGTCAGGTAAAGGGCAGTCTGTATGTCGGACACTCGAAGACGCAGAATCCTGCTGGAATACGGCGCTGGAAGGCGCGCGTGCCAAAACGACACGTGTCATTGTTGAAGCTTTTGTCCCGTTTGAGAGCGAAATTACCTTATTGACCGTCAGATCGGAATCAGGCACGACTTTTTGCCCACCGATTGGCCACATTCAAAAAGATGGGGATTATGTCGAATCTTGGCAGCCTCATGGCATGACGGACAAGCAGCTTTCGGAGGCGCAAGACATTGCCCGTACGATTACGGATGAACTGGGTGGTTACGGATTGTTTGGCGTAGAGCTGTTTTTAACGGCTGATAGCGTCATATTTAGTGAAGTATCCCCGCGTCCGCATGATACAGGTATGGTAACCATGATCACGCAGGATTTGTCTGAATTTGCGCTTCATGTACGGGCGATTCTCGGATTCCCGGTGCCTTCGGTCACGCTGCTTACACCAGGAGCTTCAGCTACCTTGAAGGCAGAAGTGGCAACGCGCGATTTCGCAATAAGCGGTCTGCATGATGCACTATTGCTACCCCGGACACAGGTGCGAGTGTTCGGGAAGCCTGAAACCAAGCCGGGACGCCGGATGGCTGTAGCGCTTAGCGCTGCAGAAGATGTGGAGACAGCACGGAAGACAGCCAAAGAAGCTGCCAATATGCTGAAAGTGGAGGTAAATCATGTCTAACAGTGTGATGATTCCAGTACTGACAATTCGTTCCGTAGAGCTTGGCGATTGTGAAGCCGTAACTGGACTACTTAGAGAAGTCGGATACCCGATGACTTGTGGTGTTATGAAAGAAGTTATGGGAACAGCGCAGGAGGACAGTCAAGCGAATATGATGGTTGCAGAAATGGATGGTTGTGTTGTCGGAGTAATCGGCATGCATACGGCTCAAAGCCTGGCCTATCCTGATCCTGCTGTACAAATCACCATGCTGGTCGTGAGCGGGGAGTATCGCGGCGAAGGCATTGGCAAACGATTGGTTGCTTGTGGTGAGGAGTGGGGGCGTGCGCAAGGCTGCTATCATTTATTCATTACTGGAGCGAATAACCGCATCAAACAAGTAGAGGCCCGTGCTTTCTACAACCGAATCGGCTTTGAGAAGCAAGGCTACCGTTTCAGCAAAAAGCTTAGATAATTAGCTTGCAACAAACAATCTAATACTTAAAGCCTCAATATTTTTAACTTAGTCCTGTTCGTCATTGCCGAGCAGGCTATTTTTTTTCCAACTTTTATACCATTGATGATGCTATAAAACATGATATACTGCTAGAGTAAAGATTACAAAGTTGTAACCTGAGACATTCACACCAAGGCACTTATACAACAAGGAGATGACGAAATGAAGAATATGTTGAAAAAAACACTGGTGATGGGAAGCTTAAGCGCCGTTTTATCCGCAGGATTCATCGTTCCGGCATCAGCTTCACCAGCTGACGATTTGTCTGCCCAATTACAACAGTGGTTTCAAAATAACGGATACACAGTCAATATGTCCAATGGGACGACAACAATAACGAAGACTGTCATTAAGGATTATTCTGAAAAGGACAAGGCTAAAACAAAAACAGCAAATCCTTCTTCTGGCAAGCAAACGACGAATCAGGCTAGCCAAAAGGCTTCAAAGACTGTTACCAAGCAACAGACCCAAACACAAAACGCCAACTCAGGTGCAGGTCAGTCTACAGATTCTAATGTACAACTGAGCAAGTCTCAATTTGCAGCCGAGGTGGTAAAGCTTGTAAACAACGAGCGCAGCCAAAAAGGTCTGAAGCCCCTCACCTCTAATGCGAAGCTTACAGAAGTAGCCTTAGCGAAGGCGAAGGACATGAGCACGAACAATTACTTTTCCCATACATCTCCGACTTACGGTTCACCATTTGATATGATGAAAAAATTCGGTGTAACTTATACGTATGCGGGTGAGAATATTGCAATGGGACAAAAAACACCACAAGAAGTAATGAAGGCCTGGATGAATAGCCAGGGACATCGTGAAAATATTTTGAAGGCAGAATATACACAAATCGGTGTGGCTTACTACAATGGATATTGGGTACAAGAGTTCACACGTAACTAAGTTGATAGAAAAAACGTTTCAAACGTCATTTCTGTTTGTAAAAAGATAGTGACGAAACGTAATTTAGAGACCCGCTGACAACGTTCAGCGGGTCTTTTTATGTCGCTTATGACTCTTCAAGCATAAACCATTTCTCTATCCCAGAAAAGACATATGGGACGCGCTTATAGTATGATGACAGTAAGCTGAATGGATAACAGACTACTTTTGGAAAGCTAGGTGAACAAATGAGCTACGAAATCGTGCATGAAGGTGCTTTTGCGATGCTTAAGGTGCAGTTGAACCCCGGAGAAACCATTAAAGCAGAAATGGGAGCGATGGTTTCCATGTCTTCCAGTGTAGATATAAAGGGGACGGTAGACGGTGGGCTGTTACGTGGTTTAGGCAGAATGCTGAGCGGAGAAAAATTCTTTTTTCAAGAGCTGAGAGCAGCCCGGGGACCCGCTGAAGTACTGCTAGCCCCCGCAAGCATAGGTGATGTACAAGCAGTGGAACTGGATGGCACGTACAGGCTGTTGGTCCAAAAGGACGGTTTTTTGGCCTGTACAGAAGGGATTGAGGTTAGTACCAAAATGCAAAACCTGATGAAAGGTTTATTCTCCGGTGAAGGTTTTTTTATTGTAGAAATCAGTGGCCGAGGCACAGTATTCCTATCCTCGTATGGAGCCATTCACCCCATTTATATCGCGCCAGGAGAGGAGCGTATTATTGATAATGCTCATCTAGTGGCATGGCCGGATTATATGGATTATAGAATTGAAAAGGCATCTAAAGGCTGGTTGTCCAGCGTAACGAGTGGGGAAGCTCTTGTATGTCGTTTTCGCGGTGAAGGAACGGTACTGATTCAAAGCCGAAATCCGGGTAGTTTTGGACAATGGATTAGAAGTTTCATCCCTGATAGCAAATAGTTCCTTCCGTCTAATCCCGCTGATGAGAGGAAGGGCTATTCGCACAAAAAGTATAATAAAAGGATGGGAATTTGCCATCCTTTTTTAGTATGTTCATGGAAAATTATATGGGATTGTAATCATTGATTTTCGCTTGAACCAGAACGGTTTATTTGCAAAATGACAGGAGAAGCTTTATGTTTATTTCACCAAGCTATCAGGAGGGAACACGAGTGAATTCATCAAAATGGATTTGGCGGTCTGTCGGTTCCGTTTCCATTGCCGCCACACTGCTATTATTGTACGGATTTATTGCAGCAGTACGAAGTATTACGGCTCCAGAGCCATTGGTAAGTACTCAACCTGTACAATCCGGTTCATCGCAGACACAAACTGCACCATCGGCTACTGCTCAGACGGAAGAGTTGCGTGTAGCTGCCATTGGCGATTCGTTAGCCAAAGGAACGGGGGATGACTCCGGAAGTGGTTTTGTGCGTCGGTCGGTGACTTTGTTAAATGATCAGGAAGGACATAAAGCTCGGCTCATAAATAATCTAGGGATTAATGGACTGACGACTCAAGGACTATTAACCAAGTTGGATGAGCCTGGTGTGTCTTATGTACTGAAGAAGGCTAATGTGATTATAGTTTCGATTGGCGGAAATGATTTATTTCAGGGCGCACAGGCGGCCCAAACCGGCAAAGAGCCACCTACACTCAGCGGTTTGCGCAAAGCTCTGCCTGATGCAGCCAAACGTCTGCAAAAGGTGCTAACAAAGGTAGGGAAAATTAATCCGAATGCTAAAATTGTCTATGTAGGATTGTATAATCCATTCAGTGATCTGCGGGAAATGAAAATTCCCGGTAATCTTGTGGTAACTGAATGGAATATGGCTGCCATGGCAATTACCAACCAAAACAGTAACATGACGCTGGTTCCAACTTTCGATTTATTCGAGCAAAATTTGCCCGTCTATTTATCATCCGATCATTTTCATCCCAACGGACAAGGCTATCAGGCAATCGCTGAACGTATCGCACAAGGATTTGCTGTTACCGCAACGAAGGGTACCGATCATGTAAATCCTAATCAACAGTCTACAAGTAGCCAACCTGCAGAAGCGAAAAAGGGAGGGAACAAGTAATGAGCATCCAATCTGCTGACAAGACCGAGGCTGGCGTGACCCAAGATTCGACATCCACGAATGCAGTGTCCAGTCTTCATTCCTCCAATCAGGTTGGTAGCGCAGACAGAGATAGCAGCAATAATGAAATCGTGCTCTCTGTTCAGCATGTTAAAAAACGAATTAAACGCAAAATGATCATTCATGATGTAACGTTCGACGTTCGCGCAGGTGAAATTTTCGGATTTCTCGGCCCCAATGGAGCAGGAAAAACGACGACTATTCGTATGCTGGTCGATTTAATTAAGCCTACGGAAGGGACGATAACCGTATGCGGTCATAATGTAAATCGTGACCCTGAGCAGGCTTTACGGCATATTGGTTCTATTGTGGAAAATCCAGAGGTGTACAGCTACCTGACAGGATGGGAGAATTTAGAACATTTTGCCCGCATGCAGCCTGGTGTTGATGAACAGCGCATCCGCGAGGTGGTTGAGTTGGTTCGGCTCGATCGTCGCATCCATGATAAGGTAAGTACATATTCACTGGGGATGCGCCAACGTCTTGGTATAGCTCAAGCCTTGCTTGGCAGACCTAAGCTACTCATTTTGGATGAGCCGACGAACGGGCTAGACCCCAAGGGAATCAAAGAGATGAGAGCTTTTATCCGTTTGTTAGCGGCAGAAGGCATGGCTGTATTTGTTTCCAGTCATTTGCTCAGCGAGATCCAGTTGCTATGTGATCGTGTGGCAATTATTAGTCGGGGAAAGGTGCTGGCTGTTGGTGGGGTACAGGAACTGGTTGAGACACACTCACATATGGCTGTATGGCAGCTGGAGCCTCGCGATCAAGGCCTTGCCCTATTGCAAAATTCTCCGTATGTGCACATCATTACGAACGTCGATGAATTAATTGATGACAGCATTGTTGCAGGCAGCGGAGTCGATGCTATTTTTACAGAAATGGATGAAGAGCATATTGCGAAGCTGGTCGCACACATGACAGCTTCCGGTATTTCCGTTAAAGGTGTAACCAAAATTAATCCTACACTGGAGCAACTATTCCTGAAAATGACGGAAGGTGAGATACTTGAATAATATTTTACCGCTCGTACAAAATGAAACCCTTAAAATTATCAAGAAGAAACGATTTTATGTCATTTTACTTGTTTTGCTTGTGCTTGTGCCGATTTTTACGTACGCTCAGATGAAAGTGGCAGAAAACAATCGCAAGAAATTCGGCAATGATTGGCGGCTGGAACTGCGTCAAGCCATTACCGATAACCAAAACTCGCTGGGCAGCGATAGGGTTCCCGAAGAATGGAAGACCTATCGTCGGGTCTTTGTGCAGCAGATGCAATATTATCTGGAAAATGACGTGAATCCTAATGAGCCGAGTGGCGTCACTTTTACCAGAGAGTTTATGGATAACTCCATAAATCTGTTCGTTCCGTTGTTGATCATGGCCATTGCTTCGGACTTGGTTTCAGGAGAACGGACGACAGGCACGATAAAAATGTTGCTGACTCGGCCGGTCAGGCGGTGGAAAATACTGCTGAGCAAGCTGCTGACACTGTATATGTTCGTTTCGCTCATCATTTTGGCCGTATTTGTCATTAGTTATCTCATATCAGGCTTGTTTTTTGGTTTTCGTGGTTTTAATGTTCCGGTATTTACCGGCTTTCAAATTGTTGGATCGACGGTGGATTTGTCTGCTGTACATGCAATTCCACAATGGCATTACCTGATGCTGCAAGCCGGATTGATCTGGTTTGTCAGTCTGGTGGTTGCTTCGTTAGCCTTTATGGTATCTGTTCTGGTACGTAGTACAGCTGCAAGTATCGTGGTCATGATGGCCGCGCTCATTTCGGGCACTATACTGACCAACATGGCTTCATCTTGGCAGAGCGCCAAATATTTATTTATGGTTAACCTCGGATTAACCGATTATTTATCTGGAAGCCCTGCCCCGATTGAGGGAATGACCCTGCCGTTTTCTTTAGCTGTACTGGGCATTTGGGGGGCTGCGGCGTTGATTGTTTCATTCGCCGTCTTTACGAAACGGGATATATTGAATTAAAATGGACAAGGTAAAAGAAAACATCTGTTTGCATTTTTGGTGAAAACCATCAAGAATAAGGCAAAACACGGTTACGATTAGACAAAGGGGGAGCATGAATGGTCGACAAAATCGACTTGTCTGCGGGAGCTTCCGGTACACAGAACGGAGCTTCAGAATATGGCGCGGACGACATTCAAGTGCTCGAAGGGCTTGTGGCAGTTCGCAAACGGCCGGGCATGTACATCGGGAGCACCAGTTCTTCGGGACTGCATCATTTGGTATGGGAAATTGTAGACAACGCGGTGGATGAACATCTTGCCAAGTTTTGCTCTCGCATTGATATCACAATGCATAAGGACGGTTCTGTTACAGTATCAGACAACGGGCGCGGTATTCCTACGGGAATGCACAAAATGGGAATTCCTACGCCTCAAGTTGTATTCACCATTTTGCACGCCGGAGGTAAGTTTGGCGGTTCGGGATATAAAAAGTCCGGGGGTCTGCATGGGGTAGGTGCGTCTGTAACGAACGCTCTTTCGGAATGGCTTGAAGTGGAAATCTACCGGGACGGCAAGATTCATCGTCAGCGGTTTGAATATTGGCAGGACAAGAAGGGCGTGGAGCATGTCGGTGAACCGACCACAGGCCTTGAAGTGCTGGGCAATACTAACAAGACGGGCTCGAAAATTACATTTAAACCGGATATTCGCGTTTTTCAGTCAGGAATTCATTTTAACTACGATACGCTGGCTGAACGCCTTCAGGAGATTGCTTTTCTGAATTCCGGCCTTCGTATTCAGCTTAAAGACGAACGCAGCGGAAAGTCAGATGAATATTTTTATGAGGGTGGAGCAAGTCAGTTTGTTTCTTTTTTGAATGAGGGTAAGGATGTATTGCATGATGTTATTCACTTTAATGCCGAGAAAGAAGACATTGAAGTGGAGATTGCCATCCAATACAATGCCGGCTACACAGAGACGATTGCTTCGTTCGTTAACTCCATTCCGACACGTGGCGGGGGTACGCATGAAACAGGCTTCAAAACCGCTTACACTCGTATCATGAACGACTATGCACGCAAAACAGCGATGTTGAAGGAAAAGGATAAAAACCTGGAAGGTAACGATCTGCGTGAGGGTATGATGGCTGTAATCAGTGTCAAGATGGCCGAGGTTGAATTTGTCGGTCAGACAAAAGATCAGCTGGGTAGTGCTTCGGCGCGGAGTACAGTGGATGCCATCGTATCTGAACAAATGCAGCGCTTTTTGGAGGAAAATCCACAGATAGCGCAAACCTTGATCAGAAAGGCAGTTCAAGCATCCAAAGCGCGTGAAGCTGCACGTAAGGCTCGGGACGAAATGCGTTCTGGCAAGAAACGCAGTGAAAGTTCTAATTTGAATGGCAAACTGTCGCCTGCGCAGTCTAAGGATTTTACACGTAATGAGTTATTTATCGTGGAAGGCGACTCGGCTGGAGGATCGGCCAAACAAGGACGGGATTCCAAAATCCAGGCAATTTTGCCGTTAAAGGGCAAGCCGATGAATCCGGAAAAATCAAAATTGGCGGATATTATGAAAAATGATGAGTATCGTGCGATTACGGCAGCGATTGGCGCGGGGGTAGGAACTGAGTTCACGCTGGAAGACAGCAATTATTCCAAAATCATCATTATGACCGATGCAGATACAGATGGCGCGCATATTCAAGTACTGTTGTTGACGTTCTTTTATCGGTACATGAAAGAACTCATTGATGCAGGACGCATATTTATTGCTCAGCCGCCATTGTATAAAATAACCCGCAAGTCGGGTAAGCTCGAAACGGTTCGTTATGCCTGGACTGACGAGCAGCTTGATAATTACTTAAAAGAATTTGGACGGAATTTTGAGCTTCAACGTTATAAAGGACTCGGGGAGATGAACCCTGATCAGTTATGGGAAACGACAATGAATCCCGAGTCACGCACCCTGTTGCGCGTTCAGATTGAGGATGCTGCCAAAGCTGAACGCCGTGTGTCCACATTGATGGGTGATAAGGTGGATCCACGTAAGCGCTGGATCGTGGAAAACGTGGATTTCACGGAATACGTAGAGTAGTGCTATTAAATGAGGTGTAGACATGAGCTTATCGGAGCAATTTTTGCCAGCTTATCTGGAGGAAATGGTCGGTGACCGCTTTGGCCGATATTCCAAATATATAATTCAGGATCGGGCGATACCTGATGTACGGGATGGATTAAAGCCTGTGCAACGCCGAATACTGTACGCGATGTACGATTCGGGTAATACCCCGGAAAAAGCGTATCGCAAATCCGCCAAAACCGTTGGGGACGTTATGGGTAATTACCATCCTCATGGTGATTCATCTATTTACGATGGGATGGTACGGATGGCGCAACCTTGGAAAATGAGCCATGTACTGGTGGATGGCCACGGCAACTGGGGTTCTCAGGACGACGATCCTGCGGCAGCTATGCGTTACACGGAGGCACGCTTGTCTCCGATCGCAATGGAAATGCTGCGTGATATCGAAAAACGTACGGTTTTGTTCAAGGATAACTTTGATAACTCGGCAAAGGAACCTGTTGTGCTGCCATCCCGTTATCCTAATCTGTTGGTAAACGGATCCAGCGGGATTTCAGCTGGATTTGCAACGGAAATTCCAACTCATAGCTTGCGTGAGGTGATTGACGCCACCATCGCAGTGATGGAAAAGCCGCAGATCGAGCTAGAAGAGATTATGACCTTTATTAAAGGTCCGGATTTCCCGACTGGCGGACTCATTATGGGTGGCGAAGGCATCAAGGATGCTTACAGAACAGGCAAAGGACGTATTTATATCCGTTCCAAAACGGAAATTCAGTCTTTGCGTGGAGGCAAGCAGCAACTGGTTATTACAGAGATTCCATACCAGGTTGTTAAATCCAGGCTCGTAACCGCTATGGAAAACATCCGTTTGGAGAAAAAGGTAGAAGGGATTGCCGAGGTTCGTGACGAGAGCGGGCGAAATGGCCTGCGTATTGTTGTCGAGCTGAAGAAGGAAGCGGATGCAGAAGGTATTTTGGCATACCTGCTGAAAAAAACCGATCTCCAGGTGGCTTATAACTTCAATATGGTAGCCATCGTAAACAAAGCACCACACCAGCTTGGATTAAAGTCCATTTTGGAAGCGTATATAGCTCACCAGCGCGAGGTTGTCACAAACCGTATCAAGTTTGAACTGGAAAAGGCGGAGGATCGCGCACATGTACTGGAAGGTTTAGTCAAGGCGCTGAACATTCTGGATGAGGTCATCGCGGCTATTAAAGCTTCTAAAAATCGTCAGGATGCACAAAATAATTTGCAATGGATGTTTGGCTTTAGTGAACGACAAGCGGATTCCATTTTGACTCTGCAATTGTACCGTCTTACGAATCTTGAAATTACAACTCTCGAAAAAGAACTTACTGACATTCAAAAGAAAATTACTCAATATCGTTCTATTCTGGATAGCGACAGCAAGCTGATCAGTCTGATCCGCAAGGAACTGCTGGAAATTCGTGAAAAGTACGGTATTGACCGTCGCTCGGAGATACAGGGTGAGGTAGAAGAAATTAAGGTAAACCTGGAGGTCATGGTTGCGGCAGAGGATGTGTTGCTGACCCTCTCGAAAGATGGCTATGTGAAACGTACGAGTATGCTGTCGTTCACTCGCTCTGGCGGGGAACGTTCAAACTCAGGTGTTAAAGAAGGGGACTACATTACCCAGTTCCTTGACGTGAATACACTCGATGTGCTGCTCGTCTTCACCCAGCGTGGACAATACTTTTTGCTGCCTGTGCACCAGGTACCAGAGTATAAGTGGAAAGAGCCGGGCACTCCAATTGTCAATGTCATTTCGCTAGCGAAGGAAGATCGGATCGTAAGCGTTATTCCGATCAAAAATATGGAGGAAATCGGCAAAAGTCTGGTGTTTGTAACGAAGAAAGGACAGGTCAAACGAACAGAACTTACGGAGTATGCTACAAAACGCTCCAGTGCTGTAGCAGCCTGCAAGGTGGCTGGCGACGATGAGATACTATCAGTAACGTTAAGCGACAATAGCAAGGATATTATGTTGATTACCCGTGCAGGGATGAGCATACGTTTCAAGGAGCAAGAGGTTAATGCCATGGGCCGCGTTTCAGCGGGAGTCAAAGGTATACAACTGGCGGAAGGCGATGAAATTGTCGCAGCACTATGGGTAGAAGAGGATGAAGGAGAGGTGCTGGTACTGACCGAATCCGGTTACGGTAAGCGTACGCTACTGCTGGATTATCCTTCTCAGGGAAGAGGCGGTAAAGGAATCAGCACCTTCGAATTCAAGGAAGGCAAGCGGGTACGTTCGAACGGAACACGAATTGTGGCTGCTTTCTATTGTCGTGAAGCTGTTCAATTATTTGTCATCACATCAGAAGGGCAGACGATGTCCTTCCTTTCGGAAAAAGCTCCTTTAACCGACCGCAAGGATACAGGCAAGCTGCTGGCTCCTGTGGAGAAGAAGGACGAAATTGTAAATGTGCTGCCGCGTAGTGAACCTCAGAGTTCGCAGACAGTAGAATAATTGTAAAGTCAAGCGTTTTTTAGCTCGAAAAAGAGAGGTCCTCACGTGCCATTCCGGCACGAATGAGGACCTTTTTGCCGTCATGCTGTCGAACCTTGACCTGCCTCCAAATCCGAAGTGAGACTTCCTTCCCCTTTTCATTTGATGCTCCCAAAACGGCAGGAAACTGAAGGGAAATGGCGAAAATTTAATGTGATGAAATACAATCCGGACGGTGGCCCATACGGTAACATTGATGCTTTTACTGACCCTGTTATTCAAAGGAGTGAGGCAAAATGCAAACGACCGAATTTGCAAAAATCTGGTCCAGAATGGCTAAGGACTACAAGGTTCATATGGAGCAGCAACTAGCTCCATCACTAACTGAGGCTCAACTCACGGTGTTGGAGGTTCTGAACGAATACGGCCGCATGAAGCCGTCTCAACTTATCCCATATCTCGCCACCACACCTGCGGCAGTTACGATGCTATTGGATCGGATGGAGCGGAATCGACTGGTCACCCGGTTCAGAGACGTAAAGGACCGTAGAATTGTATGGATTGTTATTTCAGATCAAGGTAGAGAAGAAGTGGAGCGTGGATTGCAAATCAGGGACGATTTTCTGGGTTCTGCGCTAAACCGAATATCTCAGCACAATCAGAATTTGCTGGTTTATTTGTTGGGGAAAATTACAACGAAGTCGAAAACTGCTGTATCAGCCAGTGAAAACGAGGGAATAAAGGAACAAATAGAGCGAGCAGAATAGCTTTCTAAGGCGAATAGAAATGCGCGGGTAAATGCCGATCGTGGTATTCATTTCCGCGCTTTTTTGTGTTCAAGCATAGGTAGTATTTGGGGGAATGTTGACATTTACATAAGAGATGATAAAATAATAGTTATAAATAAATAACATTTCGTATACGAATAGTTACTAGTTTGTGTATATGGGTAAAGAATATGTATTGGGAAGAAGGATGGTTCTAGTGAGTGACAGAGAGGAAGACAGACTTGAGGTGTACCGGATTATTCAATCGGTAAGGGAGGTTAACAAGACAATATTTTATGCTTTCTGGAATGAGGAGCAGCATTTGGATCTGACGGCGATGCAGCACATGGCTTTGGCCATTCTAAATAAACGTCCCAATATTGGGTTATCCGAGCTGGCAGAGATAGCTCATGTGGGAAGCAGCTCTATGAGCGGGGTGGTTGACCGCTTGACCAAGGCGGGATATATCGCTCGTGGACGGCATGAGCATGATCGCAGATCTTTAGTACTGACGCTTACGCCAGAAGGAAAAGATATCATGCAAAAGGTAGACGCCATGTGGATGGAACGCGTCTTGCCAATTCTGGACATCCCGAAGGAGCAGCTAGAGTTGCTCTTGGATGTTCATAAACAAATGATCATGAAATTAACACCGAAGGGAATGAATCAACTTGAGCAGTCCTCAAATGACACTACCAGGTAATGTCCGCAGAGCACCCATTGTGGCCGCTCTGTTGATTGGCGCAATTGTTGCGATTTTAAACCAGACGTTGATAAGTGTGGCTTTACCGAAAATGATGAGTGATCTGAGTGTAGATGCCAATATAGCTCAGTGGCTTAGCACAGGTTTTATGCTCGTAAACGGGGTATTAATCCCGGTGACCGCATTCCTCATTGCCCGTTTCTCTACTCGTAAATTGTTTATTAGTGCGATGACTATTTTTTCAATCGGCACGCTGTTATGTGCAATAGCGCCGAGTTTTAGTATCTTGCTAATCGGTCGGCTTATTCAGGCTGCGGGTGCAGGGATTATGATGCCATTAATGATGGTCGTTATCTTGAACATTTACCCAATAGAGCGTCGTGGCCGTGCAATGGGAACGCTGGGGCTTGCGATGGGGTTTGCTCCAGCCATTGGACCAACCTTATCTGGTTATATAGTGCAGCATTATGACTGGCGAGTATTGTTCTGGATTATCCTGCCGATTTCCGTGATTTCGATTGTGATCGGATTTATTTTTCTGAAAAATGTAACCGAGCAATCCAAGCCTAAGCTGGACATTCTCAGTGTTATTTTGTCTACACTCGGTTTCGGCGGGCTGTTATACGGCTTTAGTGATGCTGGAACATCAGGTTGGGGAAGTATTCCAGTCCTGTCTACACTCATCGTCGGGACGATTGCGCTTATTTTATTTATTGTCCGACAACTGAAGGTAGATGAGCCTATGCTGGAGTTCCGTATCTTTAAATACGATGTGTACAGCTTGACGACAATCATTAATGTTATTGTGACGATGGCTCTGTACGCTGGTATGATATTGCTTCCGATTTATTTGCAAAATATTCGCGGATTTACACCGCTCCAGTCCGGCATGCTGATGTTACCGGGAGCGATTCTGATGGGGATCATGTCTCCTGTGACGGGAGCTATTTTTGACCGAATTGGAGCGCGCTGGCTGTCTGTAATTGGGTTGTTGATCATGACTGTAACGACATGGGAATTTACACGTTTAACCGAATCAACCACCTATTTGACACTCTTAATCAACTATACGGTACGGATGTTCGGGATGTCGTTGCTGATGATGCCGATCCAAACGGCCGGACTGAATCAGCTTCCACAACGATTGAATGCCCATGGTACAGCGATGGGCAATACGCTGCGTATGATTTCGGGCTCGATTGGGACAGCAATTCTAGTGACGGTGATGTCTACTCAAACCAGCAATCGTTTAACCACGATGGTTGCATCTGAAGGACTGAACGTTACGGACAAAGCAGGAATGCTGGCTGCTGGCAATCAAGCTACGATTTACGGTATTAACTCGGCTTTTATCATTGCTACACTATTGAGCGTGACGGCTTTGGTTTTAGCGTTTTTCATCAAAAATACGAATGCACAAAACGCTCGTTCCCGTCAACAGCTGATCAACAGCGAGAAGGGGAATACCGTGGCTTCCTCATCATAAGCATGGATACATTTTAATTTGCTTTTGTGAAAAAAGAGAACCCGCATTGCATGTTTGTTTACATGCAGTGCGGGTTCTTTGTAGTAAGTCTGCTCAATTTTCCGACGTAATCATCTTCTCATAAAGCGACAAGGGCCACTCACTCCAAGGAAATTGGACGGGAGGCAGTGAGTGGAAGCTCATCGCTTCCTTGCTGACCGGATGCGGTGCTCCAGCGAGCAAGGACCAGAGGGCCAGCTGTTGACCAGGACGGCTCAGATTACCGCCATATTTTTGGTCCCCATAGAGGGGACAGCCGATTGCCTGCATCTGTACGCGAATTTGGTGCGAGCGTCCGGTGTGTAGCTTAATTTCCACAAGACTGAGTCCAGCAGCCTGTCCGATAACGCGGTATTCCAAAATGGCTTCCTTGGCACCGGCCGTGCCGGGTCGAACCGTTTTGACCGTGTTGGTACGGCTGTCCTTTAGCAGGTAATGGGTTAGACGGCCTTGAAGAGCCGCAGGAACGCCATTCAGAACAGCTGTATACAGCTTGTGAAAATGACGACTTCGAACCGACTCTGACAGGCGAGAAGCAGCTTTGGACGTCTTAGCAAAAATCATGGCTCCGCCTACAGGCCGATCCAGCCTGTGAACTAAACCTAAAAAGACGTTACCAGGCTTATTGTGTCTGATTTTCAAATCTTCCTTGAGTAAAGACAGCAGATCGGGATCACCGCTGGCATCCTCCTGTGTCGGAACATTGACAGGCTTTACAACCGCCAGGACATGGTTGTCCTCATATAGTACGGGAATATTCGGCTGTGCATGCTCTTGCCGAGTAAGTTCATCTTGATTCATAAGAGGAATTAAGCCTCCCAGCGTCCGAGAATACCACAAGGCAAATTCAATCCTGAGCGTGTGATCGGCAATCCGATTTCACCAGCGCTAATTTGGCCCCCATACTTTTGTTGCATCGTCATGCTCAGCATGTTACGCAATACAGTAGGTGAAATACCCGTCGTGTAGGAGTTGATCAGCATAAACAAGGGTTGATCTGAAATGATGCTCATGCAGGATTCAAGGAACGGATATAAGCTTTCTTCAAGCTTCCAGGTTTCTCCATTAGGTCCACGTCCGTAAGAAGGAGGGTCCATAATAATGGCATCATAACGGTTGCCTCGACGTTGTTCCCGTTGCACGAACTTGAACACGTCGTCTGTAATGAAGCGCACCGGACGGTCAGCCAGACCGGACAATTGAACGTTTTCCTTTGCCCACTGCACCATACCTTTGGCGGCATCCACGTGAACTACACTAGCTCCGGCATACGCTGCGGCAGTCGTGGCCCCTCCTGTGTATGCAAACAGGTTCAGTACGGAAATAGGTCTGCCCGCGCCTTTAATTTTATCCATCATCCAGCTCCAGTTGGCTGCTTGCTCTGGGAAAAGGCCAGTATGCTTGAAGCTGGTCGGTTTAATGTGGAATTTAAGCGGTCCATAGCTAATCGTCCAGCGCTCGGGAATAGGCTTTTTCATATCCCATTGGCCTCCCCCGGAAGAGCTGCGGTGATAATGCCCATGAACATTCCGCCATTCCGCTGTTTCCTGGGTCAAAGGCCATATAATTTGCGGATCGGGACGACGCAGGACAATATTGCCCCAACGTTCCAGCTTTTCACCACCGCCTGTATCCATTACTTCATAGTCTTTCCACTCTTGTGCTACATACATGTACAATCCATCCTTCAGCAGTCAATTCAGGATTTAGGCAGTAAGCTGCGTAAAATCCCCATATGGAGTCTATTGTACAACAAACCTTAGCAACAATCGAATGATTCCATGAATAAGTAAGTAGTTAGACAGAGCAAAAATATTTTTTTCGGATGTACTTGTAATTAGAGCGCTTCCATATTAAAATGAAATCAATCCCACTTGTACGTACAACTATCCGATTTTCATTCTATTTGTGAAGAGGGGATTCAGTTGTACGTACATAATATTTTTACATCTATCCATAGATTCTAATTGTGAAAAGTCGCATATAATGCGACTTTTTTGCGTATATGTTTACCAAAATACAGTTGATAATTGAAATTTGTATTTGACAATGAGAATCATTATCAAATATTATTTGAGTAATAGGGAATGAAAGCATCCCATATTTCAAATAAAGGTGAGGGATGAACTTGGGTAAAATCATGATTGCTTATGCTAGCATGACCGGTAATACAGAGGAAATCGCGGAATTGATCGCCGAGGGTGTTCGTCAGGCAGGGCATGAGGCGGAGTTGAAGGCTTCGTATGATTGCAGCGCGCAAGAATTACTTGCATATGATGGATTCCTTTTGGGTGTATATACATGGGGAGATGGTGAGCTTCCTGATGAATTTTTAGATTTTTATGAGGAACTAGACGAGCTTGATCTGTCTGGTAAAAAGACTGCTGTATTTGGCAGTGGAGATACATCTTATACACAATTCTGTGGCGCAGTGGACTTAGTAGAGGAAAAAGTCAAAGAACGCGGCGCATCGGTCATTCAGGAGAGTCTGAAGATTGAATTCAATCCACTCGATGATGAGAAGGAGAATTGCCGGGCTTACGGAAGACAATTTGCGCAGGCTGGTATTGGAGTGTCCTGAGAAGAGAGTGAGGGATAGGTATGCGCAATAGCGATAGCTTAAGCGGCTTTCCTCTTCTGCACGACTATCAGCTTGAGGAGATGTGGAGAACTCCGCAGCCAATCCGTCAATCACAGAGAAAACGAGGGCGTGAGCGTTGGAATTGGCGGCAACGGGTTCAATATGCGATAGGGCATGCGCTGAACGAATACTTTGGAATGGAAGTAGAGGTACGGCGAGAAGTCCCTGTCCAGTATGTGCTGGAGAAGTGGTGGCCTAAGCAGTCGAACAGTTTTGAATCCTTGTTCCATTACTGGGATGTCAAAAATAAAGTGTCAGGCGAGTTGTCAAAAATATGTGCCTTAAATAATGACTTATTGGTGCCTGTGATGTTGTATGAACAATTTTGTACAGCGGTGCCTGAGTTGGAGGTCGACATTTCGCTGATTATTCAGGCAGCCTGGCAACAATCAGAACAAGCAGATTCATTACTGATTCAAAAGTATATGGTGGACTACAACCCTAACGTTATTAGTACTTTTCAACATTTAACAAATGTATTTTGTTACTATGCATTTGGAGCTCTTCCTCAGCTTATCGAAGTATACTGTCTGCTAGAAGGCAAGAAGGTTCGTTTTCTTCCTGGCTCGGCTTCTTTACAGCAATCTTTGGATTACGTACGACTATTAAAAGACTCCAGAGAGGATATGCATGGGATGGCAGAACGCTGTCGTTGTAGGGGATGTATGGGGCAGCAAGGTTCTCAGCAGAACAGAGCGAATAAGGACAAAAAGGAAGAGCGAGAGGCGAAAAACTGTAGGGATCGGTCATTTGGACCTACGCTTTTCTCTTAGGTTTATTGTGTGAACCTTTAAATGTAAACTATCCCTTTTCATGAAAGAGCCTTGGAAACAAGGTTCTTTTTTGTGAAAAAAAATTCTGAAAAAACTGAAAATTTATATTGCCTGAATAGATAAATATATCTATAATATTTCAATGTACAATAGTTATATGAAAATATTTAAATATAATAAAGACGGTTTGTGGACTATGGATCAGCTTGTCCTACGTACATAAATAAGTCCTGTCTTGTGCATGGCTTGCTGCCATGTGTTTATTTATGCTCTAGATTTGGTTTAATGCCCTAATATTTCAATTTTAAAATATTAGCGTTGAATAATAAAAATTTTTTGGACAACAGGGGTGGAACAAGTGAGTAAGAAAACTGTATTGCCGATTCTCATCGTGCTGCTCATTCTGAGTGGTGGAGCTATTGGCTACTATTATTGGTATCAGGCAACACACTTTGTTAAAAGTGACGATGCGCGCATTCAAGCCGATCAGTATAAGGTGATGCCGCAAATTTCCGGTGAGATTAGCCACATTGATGTTGAAGAAGGCGATGTGCTGCAACGCAATGAACCGATTGCCGAACAGGATGTATCAGGACTGGATGCAAGCATGATTAGCAAGTCTGTGCTGCGTGCGCCGATTAACGGAACTGTTATTAAGATTTATTCGAAAGAACATGAAATTGGAACACCGGGTAGTGCTGTAGCGACTATGGTTGATATGAACAACCTGTATGTATCCACGAATATTGAAGAAACCGATATTAACCGTATTAAACCAGGACAGCTTGTTGACATTACGCTTGATGCAGCAGGCGATCAGGTCATTCAGGGTAAGGTTCGTAAAGTGGGCGAAGCTTCCAATGCAGTGTTTTCGCTCGTTCCTGCTGTGAACACAAGTGGTAACTTTAATAAGGTGACTCAACGTGTACCTGTAGAAATTGCTGTGAACAAGCCGAAGGACATGAAGCTTATCCCTGGAACGAACGTGGAAGTAAAAATTCATACATCTTAAAAAGGAGGGGTCCATGTGGCTGCCAATGAAACTGCTGCTGCTCCTTCGACAGATTCTTCCAAAGAACGCTGGCTTGCCTTTTTTGCTATCGTTTTAGGCGCCTTTGTCGCCATTCTGAACAACAGTCTGATCAATGTCGCCATTCCACGATTGACGACGGATTTAGGGTCAACGACGACACGTATTCAGTGGGTTATTACAGGTTACACGCTTGCATCCGGCGTAATCGTCCCGATTACCGGATATATGGAGCAGCGTATCGGATACAAAAAGTTTTTGATTCTTGCGCTCAGCGTGTTCTCGCTGGGGACAGGAATATGTATTTTTGCATGGAGTGATTCTTCCCTGATTGCAGCGCGTGTATTAGCTGGTCTGGGCGGCGGTGTCATTATGCCGCTGAGTATGACGATTATTTACAAAATTATGCCGCGTGAACAAATCGGGATGTCCCTTGGTATATGGGGGATCGCTGCAATGGCCGCACCAGCTGTAGGGCCTACGCTGAGTGGCTACTTAATTGAATGGTTTAACTGGCGTTTCTTGTTTATTGTCAGTCTGCCGGTTGCTTTATTTGCCATTTTAATGGTCATCCTTCTCATCAAGGAGCCGCCTAAGGTTACGCCGAAACCGTTTGATCTGCCAGGATTTTTACTGGCGGCAACCTGTGCAGGAACACTCTTGTACGCACTGACAAACGGCCAGCGTGATGGCTGGACTTCTTTTGGGATTGTATCTCTGCTGTTTATTTCTTTCTGGGCACTTGTCTTTCTCATCTATGTAGAAAGTGGCAAGGATAATGCTGTAATTGAAATTTCATTATTCAAGAATTCAAAATATACGATTAGTGTTATCGCCTCCAGTCTGGTCATGATGGGGATGTACGGAGGAACGTTCCTAACACCGTTGTTTTTGCAAAATATTCAGCGCGTGTCACCGATTGATACTGGTATTATCCTCATTCCACAGGCCATTGCCATGGCGGCGATGATGCCTATTGCCGGGAAGCTGTTCGATAAGTTCGGCATTGTGCCTTTGGGACTTGTGGGCCTGACGTTAACCAGCTTTATGACCTATCATCTTCATCAGCTTACGCCAGATACTTCGCATGCCTGGTTGGAAACCGTAATGGCATTACGGGGTCTGGGAATTGGTATTTGCATGATGCCATTGTCCACGGTCGGCATGAATGCTGTTCATCCGAGCAAGGTAGCCAATGCGTCTACAGCGTCCAATCTGGTACGTACCGTGGCTGCATCTATGGCGATTGCGGTACTGACCGCCATTATGCAAAGCCGTTCAGCTGCCCATGCCCAGCAAATTTCGGAGTCCATTACACAAGACTCGGCTCATACGCTACAAGCGACATTGGGTAGCTCATGGATGTCATCCATAAGTAGTTTAATCACACTGGATGCTACATCGAGAGGAATTGGGGATACGTTCCTCATTTCATCTATACCGCTGTTTTGCACGATTCCACTCATCTTTTTGTTTATTCAGAGGAAGAAAGCAAAGACACAGCCGGAAGCTTAAAAAAGAGAAATACAAAAATATCGACTGGATGGCTTACATTATTTCCACGGACAGAAAGAAAGGGAATTATCATGAAAATATTGAGAGTAGAAAGTACATTAGCGGCTTTAGTCCTCGGCGGCGCAGTGCTGGCAGGCTGCTCCAGTAATAGCGGAGCGGCTCAGGACATGGTCGTACCGGTTAAAATTAGTCAAGCACAGCAGGGGATTATCGGACAGGGCAATATTTATACAGGTACGGTAACTCCTTCGGAAACAGTCAATATTGTGCCTAAAGTAGGCGGTAAAGTGGTTGAGCTGCCTGTGGATATTGGTTCTGAGGTTAAAAAGGGTCAAGTACTATTCAAGCTTGACGATAAGGATATGCGTAACAATGTTGCAAAAGCCCGTGCCGCCGCAGCAGCAGCAGCAGCAGGCGTAAGCACCGCTCAAGCATCCCATGAATCAACGATGGTTCAAGCAACTTCGGGCTTAGTGCAGTCCAAAAGCGGTGTGATTCAATCCCAAAGTGCAATCAATCAGGCTCAGGGAGCTATTAATCAAGCAACTACAGCCGTAGAACAAGCGACACATAGTGTCTCCTCGGCAGCCAATACGGTGAAACAAACACAGCAAGCATTGGCAGATGCACAAAAGAATGTAACCCGTACACAAAGTCTGTTTGATGCTGGTGCGAGCACCCAAGCACAATTAGAACAAGCAAAAACCGCAGTTGTGAATGCGGAAGCGGCTTATAATAATGCACAAAATGCGCAGGCTAATGCAAAAGATCAATTGATAGCGGCTCAAAAGGCCCTAACTACAGCCCGCAACAGCTATGATACAGCAAAAAATAGCTACAGTAATGCTAACAGCGGCTACAGCAATGCGCAAAATCAACTTAAAGTATCTCAAAATACGGCTGGCATCGAGTCTAGCCAACAATCTCTTAAGCAGGCACAACTGAATGTAAACATTGCTCAGGATGCATTGGATGACACCGTTGTTACATCACCGATCAACGGTATTGTGGGTACGAAAAATGCAGAAGTGGGCGAAATGGTATCCGCTCAGTCTCCTGCGCTTGTCATTGCTAACCTGAGTACGGTCAATACATTGATCTATGTCCCTGCGGAACAGATCAACAATGTAAAAGCAGGTGACAAGGTACAGGTTCGTGTTGCAGCTTCCAACATTGTAACAACAGGTACAGTCAAAAATGTAAGCCCGTTGGATGCAAGCGGAAAAGGCTATCCTGTAAAAATCTCAGTAGCCAATCCAGATATGAAACTGAAATCCGGCATGTTGGCTGATATCAGCTTTGTCGCTGCCAATGCGCAAGAAGGTATTGTTGTTCCTACTGCGGCAGTGCAAAAGGATCAAGGTAAAGAATATGTATATGTGGTAAACGGCGACCATGCGAAACGCAAGGAAGTGAAGACTGTTCAAACGACAGGTTCACAAACACTCATTACCAGTGGCTTGAGCAAGGAAGAGAATGTGATCGTGAATAATCTGGCATTGCTGTCCGATAACTCACCGATTACAATTACCCAATAACTTGGTTCTAAACTTGCGTTCTTTATAATAGTAGAAATTTATTATGGATACATCCCAAGACAGCCCGTAAGTGGGCTGTCTTGTTTTTATTTCATTTGCACATTTTACATAGGATTAATGTCGATCTGGGACTTTTTTTGACGAACATTGGTAGAATAGGATAGACTAAATTGGAAATAGATAGTTTACGAGATCTCAGACAAGCGATCGGAGGAATTGTGAGATGGAAGTGAAATTGGTTGTAGATTATGAAGCTTATGAGAATGGCCAAACGATGGCTAAATCTATTGAGGAACTGGCAGCCAAGCCGGAGAGTGCCCAAGTTACGGATCTGATCATCGGAGATTGGGGAGGCGCCTATGAAAACTCACCAGATGATTTTATACCGGTGTTAGTGAAGCTGAAAGATCAATTTCCTAAGGTGCGCAAGCTGTTTATTGGTGATATGGAATATGATGAGTGTGAGGTATCATGGATTAACCAAACGAATCTGTCGCCGCTGTTAGAAGCGTTTCCAAAGCTTGAATCCTTACATATTAAAGGAAGCCAGGATCTGAGCTTGGAACCACTTCGCCATAATCATCTTCAAGAATTGGTTATTATTTGTGGCGGTCTGCCTGTGAGCGTCCTTCAGCAAATCCGTAATGCCGAACTGCCTGAACTGCGTAAGCTGGAGCTGTATTTGGGTGTCGAGGATTATGGTTTTGACGGTAAACTGGAAGATATTTTACCGTTTTTGGACAGCAATCCTTTTCCCAAACTTACATACTTGGGACTCAAAGACAGTGAGATACAGGATGAAATTGCCATTGCTGCTGCTAATGCCCCTGTGATTGGACAACTGGAAGTGCTAGATCTCTCACAAGGTACATTGTCTGATCAAGGTGCAGAAGCGCTGCTGGCTAGTGAAAGTATAAAAGGGCTAAAACATCTGGATTTGAGCTATCATTATATGTCTAGTGAAATGATGGAACGCTGGAAAAACTCAGGTTTATCTGTGAACGTAGAAGATCAACAAGAAGCAGATGAAGAAGATGATTGGCGCTATCCATCACTGACAGAGTAATTTGCTCCAATGGATTTCTAAAACGGATTGAATTTAAAATTAAAAAGAATAAAAGTGAGGCGGCTCTATGATGAAGATGTGGGATAGTAATGTCAACGAGCCGTTTATCTTGTTCGGTAATTCGGGGAATCGTCGAACTACGGGGCTGCAGAAAGCACGAAGCAGATTAATGCTTCCGCCAGCTCTGGAGGTTTCCTATACAGATGTGTTGGGGGCCATTCGAGAGAAGCACAGTCTGAGTGAACTGATGGTCAGGATAGCTGCACAAGCTGCGCAAGATAGCGTGAATGGCAGTGTCCATGTGCAAGAGAGCATTGATCAATTACTGGCAGGGCGGGTAGACAGTGGCCCGTTGCTACGTCTGGATGCACCGGGCGAAAACTTTGAGGTAGAGCGGGAATTGATTGCTCTGGGCGCCCCGGATGCCGAGGGAGACGATTCTTTGTTGCCATGGCCGGAATGGGCACATGGCACAGGTATACTGGCGGCAGAAGCGCGCCGTTTGCAGGAGCAGCATGGTCGCATTTGGCACCCGGCACAATGGTTCCGGGGCTATTGCCGTCTGCTGGCTTGGCTGCGGCATGAAGTAGATCGGCTCTGGCCCTCGTCGCGCTGGATGAACGATCCTGCGGAAGTAGCCGTCATGTTTGACAAACGGCGTTGTAGCGCCGTATTAGACCAGGCAGACATCAGGGTCCCGCCTGTGCTTACAGCTTCAGGCGGTGCTTTTCGTGATGCTGTCGATCTCCATACAGCTATGAAAAAGAGTGGGTTTCACCGCGTATTTGTGAAAATATTTTGCGGGTCAGGTGCTTCTGGTGTCATGGCATATCAGGTACATCCCCAGACACATGCAGAGCTGGCGGTAACTACGATTGGAACAGAGATCATACACGGACAGCGTGTGTATTATAATGCCGGACGATTGCGTCGTTATACAGACAAGCAGGACATTCATGCCATCCTTAACTGGCTATGTTTGGAAGGGGTACATGTGGAACGCTGGATTCCCAAAGCGACCCTGAACGGACGTGTTTATGATGTGCGTCAACTCGTGTGTGAATCAGAAGCTTGTCATGCGGTTTTACGTTTGAGTCACAGCCCCATTACAAATCTACATTTGCGTAATGAGCGACTCTCGCTAGAGGAAGCCGGACTACCACAGAATACGGTAGAATCGGTCCAGCATACTGCAAAAGCCGCCATGAGGGTTTTTCCGTCATCTATGGTTGCTGGACTGGATGTGCTCGTTCCAGCTCACGGTGGTCGTCCCTATGTATTGGATGTTAATCCGTTCGGTGATTTACTGTATCGGGTTGAGTATCAGGGTTGGAATCCATATGAATGGGAAATGCTGCACCTTGCTAATAGGAGCGTAGTTTTGGAAAGGAAAGACAGATAATGACTGATATGAATCAAATTGTCGGCTCTCATGATATTGTCATGATTACACTGGATACCCTGCGTTATGACGTAGCCAAGCTGGAGGAAGAAAACTGCCCGAATTTATGCGGCTCCGGGTCGTGGGAAAAGCGCCATACACCAGGGAGCTTTACATATGCTGCACACCATGCTTTTTTTGGCGGATTTTTACCGACTCCGGCCAATACAGATAAGGCTTCACATATCAGGCTGTTTCACACAAAGGATACGGGATTGCGAACGCATCCACATACCTGGCTGTTCGATGCTCCGGACATTGTGTCCGGGCTGGAGAACGAGGGCTATCGGACGATCTGTATCGGTGGCGTTATTTTTTTCACGAAGAAGAACAAGCTGGCCAAGGTGCTGCCCGGATATTTTCAAGAGAGCTACTGGCGCATGAACTTTGGCGTTACCAACCCTCGTTCAACAGAGCATCAGGTGAATCATGCCTTGAAGCTGTTGGAAAAGGCAGACCCTGCACAGCGCTTGTTTTTGTTTCTGAATGTATCAGCAATCCATGGGCCTAATCATTATTTTGTAAAGGGCTCTTCAAAAGATTCAGTAGAGTCTCAACGAGCAGCTTTGCGGTATGTGGATGGTGAACTTGGACGCTTGTTTGATGCTTTGCGTAAGCGTGGCAAGACGTTTTGCATGGCTTTTTCCGATCATGGTACAGCTTATGGCGAAGACGGCTACGAAGGGCATCGTCTGGCGCATGAGGTAGTGTGGAATGTGCCTTACCGCGATTTTATACTGTAGGACAAAAAGAAAAGTAGTTTGCACTGATAAATGATCAAGAATCCAATCCAGCGCGAGGAAGGAGCAGAAATGAAAGCCATGAATCTGAATCACCTACATCCGATGGGCACAGCAACCCAAACTTCTCCAGGAATGGACACAAAATTAGTAACGACTAGATTTCAGTGGCCGGATACTCCTGTAGAATGGGCACGTACGATCCGAGAAGCTCCCTATCGCTCCTATCTGTACTCTTACCCGCATAAAACGGCCTATCGTTCGTTCGATACACCGCTCTCATTGCAGGAATTGTGGGAGAAAGAAGAGTTGGAAAGCTATTTTTTGTATATGCATATACCGTTTTGCGCAGCTCGCTGTGGATTTTGTAACCTGTTCACTTTACCGGATAAGCGCCAGGATGTGCACAAGGAGTATGTGGATGCGCTAGAAAGACAAGCTCGGCAATGGGCCCCAATTATGGGCGGTCGGCCTTTTTCGCGTTTTGCGATTGGCGGTGGTACGCCGACCTTATTGGAGGCTCCTTTGGTGGAGCGTTTATTTGACATTGCAGAAAATATTATGGGATTGGATCCCAAGCGAGCTTCTATTTCAGTCGAAACCTCTCCCGATACTGTAACTGAGGATAGGCTGGAGGTGCTCAAGCGCCGCGGTACAGATCGTGTCAGCATGGGAATCCAGAGCTTTGTGGAATCAGAAAGTGCCGCCATATACCGACCTCAGAAGCCCAAGCTTGTTAGAGAAGCACTTGAGCGGCTGGTAGAATACAATTTTCCTATGCTCAACGTGGATCTGATCTATGGTCTGCCTGGTCAAACGGTGGAAACCTGGCTGTATTCTCTCGAGGAAGCCCTGTCCTATTCGCCAGGAGAGATTTTTCTTTACCCGTTATACATTCGTGAAAATACGATTTTAAAGCCTGGCTATACTGGGCTGGATCATGATATTCGCCTCAGCTTGTATGAAGTAGCGCGCGAACGACTCAAACAGGCAGGATATGTACAATATTCCATGCGCCGTTTTGCTAAAAATGAGGGTACATCTAGCAAAGAGCTTTTACCCTACAGTTGCCAGGAGGAGGGCATGGCTGGATTGGGGTGTGGTGCACGCTCTTATACACGCGATGTACACTATGCCAGCCGGTATGGTGTCAGTACAGCAGCTACACGTAGTATTATCGCGGATTATGTGGCGGCGGAGCGTCATGATCTGGCTGACTACGGCTTTATTTTAAATGCGGATGAGCGTAAGCGGCGCTTTATCCTGAAGGCGCTTCTTCATCGGGAAGGTTTGGAGCTATGTGCCTATGCAGAGCGCTTTGGTGTATCCCTGGAAGACGATTTTACAGGAATGTCGCTGCTACTGGAATCGGGTATGGCTGTGGTCGAGGAGGGCACGCTTCGACTTACGGAGGAAGGAATGGCCTATTCCGATGCGATTGGAGACTGGATGATCTCCACATCAGTACGCGAGCGTATGGAAGGATATGTAGGCGCATGAGAGCGACCTTATATTATCGTGGTTCGTTGACCTCGTGCAACTATGCTTGCCCGTACTGCCCATTCAGTAAAAACGTCGATAGTCGGGAAACGTTGAACAAGGATCGGGCGCAGTTGGAGCGTTTTGCTGATTGGGTACGGGAGCAGGGGGCTTTAGGGCACCAGCTCTCCATTTTTTTTAATCCGTACGGAGAAGCCTTGATTCATTCCTGGTATCGTAAGGCTATGATTGAGTTTTCTCACATGGCGCATGTGGAAAAAGTGGCGGTGCAGACGAATCTATCGGCTAAGCTGGATTGGACAAACGAATTAAATCCAGATACGGCTGCACTGTGGGCTACTTATCATCCTGGAGAAACCAAAGAGCAAGCTTTTATATCGCAGGCGATGAAGCTATATGAACTTGGCATTTCCTATAGTGTCGGTACAGTTGGATTGAGACAGGCGTTCCCGGCTATTCGTTCCTTGCGGGCGCAACTTCCAAAAGAAGTTTATATGTGGGTCAACGCCTACAAGGACCGACCACATTATTATACGGATGCGGAGGTTGCCGAATTAACTGCGATAGATCCCTATTTTCAATGGAATTTAAAGGATTATAGCAGCCAGGGACGAGCATGTCGCGCGGGAGCAGATGTATTCTACGTCCAAGGTGACGGGCGAGTAAAACACTGCTATCAGGATCGACGTGTGATTGGGCACCTGTACAGAGACGGTCTGGAGGGACTGAGCGCCCAGCGTCCGTGCCGGATGAAAGAATGCGGCTGTTATATCGGTTATATCCATATGGAAGAGCAGCCATTTCGGGAAATGTATGGTAGTGGTTTGCTTGAAAGGGTGCCGCGTACAACCATGACGATCTATTAGAGAGAAAAGAGCAGAAAAAGAACCGCCCTTGCCACCAGGCAAAGAGCGGTTCTTTTATTTTGAAACAAGTTTGTACGACGGTCCTATGCAATTTAATTAAGTTTGGACAATAGCGGTAATTTCTTCATCCAGATCCAATCTGACCTGCTCGCGATAGGCACGAATATTGTATTCGGAATGAAGATATCTCAGAATGGCTTCAATCATATTGGCTTCCACCAGATATTGACTGCGTCCCTGGACATGAACTTCGGCTGTATAGCCTGTATCCTCTTCCCAGCTTAGCTCCACAACCACATCGGTCGGTTGTACGCCCTTGCGTTCAGCCATATGCAGGCAAATGGCATTGACAATCTCATCCATGCTTAAAATCATAACTTAGTAACGTCCTCCACGCGAATCATCGGGTCTACGACGATTTTTGATAGCTCGGTAGATCCCTACACCAACCATAATCAGGACATAAATAGCTAGAACGTTAACGGCCAGGCCAAGTAAGCTGCCCAATGCACCCATGTTGCCGAACAATCCGCCGAAAAGCATACCTGCCAAGCCGCCCAGCATCATCCCTTTGAGGAACCCGCCACCGCCACCGAGGAACCCACCGGTTCTGCTTGTGTTGCCCGTAGCCGCACTAGATTTAGTTCCACTATCAGACTTATTGATGCCGCTGCTGTCATTCGCCTTGCTTGGTGTAGATTGGTATGATTTTGGTCCGGATTTAAATCCACCACCACGCCTTGCATCAGCTGTAGATGGTGCGATCATAGCAATGAGTAGGGTGAAAGCCATCATCAGCATCATCATATTTTTCAAAGTGAATGTCTTTTTCATGTAAATATAATCCCCCTAGTAATTTGTGTTATAGGTCAAACAACCGCTTACCCGTAATACGATATAGCATGGAAAAGGGTTTCAAAGAATTTTAAATTTTAAAAAATTAAACGATAACGTACATAAATCCCATGCATGGATTGATAAAAGCATTTTGCTTTAGGGTTTAAGTAAAAACGGATTAGTGTCCGCTCTGACATTACCGGCAAGCAGCATGCGCAGCACCATTTGGCACCATTCCAGGCCTGCTTTGGCATTCATAAGCCCTTTTTGTACTAGAATATAGTCACCGAAATTCTTACTGCCAAAGTGTAAATTTTCTGCGGGAATGTCGTTCAGTATATCCTCTAGATGACGGATTTTCTGAATAAAATAACGTTTGCGTTCCTCTAGCATACGATTGGCGCTAGTTTTGTCCGTCAACCAGAGACAGAATAGTCGAAGGCTTAATTCATCCCGTGTAACCGGAGCAGCTAACGTTTCCTGAGACCATTGCTGAAGCATATGGATTCCCTTGTCCGTAATGGTATACATCTTTTTATCAGGCTTGTCGGACTGCTGAATCCATCGGGAGGCTAGCAGTTCCTTGCTCTCCATACGGGCCAGTAGCGGATAGATCTGGCTGTGCTTGGCCTGCCAAAAAGGCTGAATACGCAGCATCAGATCATAGCCGGAGGATTCCTCTCTGGCGAGAAGTCCCAACAGACCATACGATAGTAAATTCATATATCTTATCTCCTTCATCCATCAAAGTAACGGTTGTAACAGCTGTGCGGCCGGTAATCTGCGGCTCCATAAAAAGTGTACACTGAAACTGTATGGTTTGACAACTTTCACACCAGTCGTTCACAGGTTAGCCAAAATTGGCTGGGGTCATTCGGTATGTATATGTGCTTTTTTTCATAGAAACAGGGTAGTTTAAGCACGTATATACGCGCCTGAACTACCCTGTTAACTTTTGAGGATAAGGATTCTGTTTACTGGTTATTCCCGTCAACAACAAGGGTTAACGCGCCTGTATCCGGATGTATTACCATACCATGAACGGGCGTATTGGGAGGGAGAAGGGGGTGGTTTTTAATAAGCTTCACTGTAGTCTGTACCCCTTCTTCAATGTTGTCAAAACCCTTCAACCATTTATTTAACTTAATACCTGAATTTTCTAATGTACTTAGCACTTCCTGCGAAATTCCACGTTCCAGCATCTCATTAACCATATGATCAGCGTTTAGTGCAGCCATGCCGCATTCATAATGACCTACAACGAGTACTTCGTCTGCTCCCAGCTCATATAAAGCGACTAGCACACTGCGCATTACACTTCCAAAAGGCTGTGAAATAATGGCACCCGCATTTTTAATAATTTTGACATCCCCGTTACGCAGGTTCATGGCTTTGGGGAGCAATTCCGTTAGCCGCGTATCCATACAGGTTATGATGACCATTTTTTTGTTAGGGAACTTGCCCGTTCTATAGGCCTCGTATTCTTTGTTTTCTACGAAAACACGATTGTACTCTAAAATTTCTTGGATGTGATCCACGATAGTTCCCTCCAGATTCTAATAAAGTGCAATATGTACTGCCCAACGTTGATCCAGGTATTAGGAGTTGGTCGTACATGTTGTGTGTTGATTATACTTTTTAATATAAGTATCATCAAGTATAGGTAGTTGTAAAGTTTTAACCATTTTAAGTTAAAGAGGTGACCCTAATTATGGAGCAACAGACGTTGGATCAATGGACGGCTTTAAAGGAAATCTCACACAAAATCAGCGGTTATGGCGAAGCAGTCGGCTTGCTGCACTGGGATTTACGGACAGGAGCTCCACGCAAGGGAGTTGACATTCGGTCCGAGACGTTGGGGATGCTGTCCACGGAAATGTTCAAGCTGATGATCTCAGATGAAATGGGGCAGTTGCTGCAATTTTTTGCCGCAAAAGACAAGCTGGAGCAACTGGAGGACAATGATCGCAGATTGGTAGAGGAATGTCGCAAAAATTATGACTTGAATCGTTCAGTCCCAGCAGACCGCTACCGGGAGTATAGCATTTTAGCGGCTCAGGCAGAAAGCAAGTGGGAGGAAGCAAAGGAACATAGCGACTTTGCCGGATTCGAACCGTACTTGTCTAAAATCGTAGACATGAAGCGTGAGTTTATCGGCTACTGGGGTGTTAAGGATACAGAGTACGACACACTTTTGGATCAATATGAGCCAGGGATGACGGTTGAAAAGCTGGATGCTGTCTTTGATCGACTCAAAAAGCGCCTTGTACCCCTTCTGTCTAAAATTCAGACTTCACCCAACCAGCCGGATAAGAGCTTTTTAGACGGTGTATTTGATGTGAAGCAGCAGGAAAAGTTCAGTCTGTTCATTTTAGGGCAGATGGGTTATGACTTTGATGCAGGTCGTTTGGATGAGAGTGTGCATCCTTTTGCGACAGGATTAAATCCAGGTGATGTGCGTATAACAACACACTACTTGCAAGATGATGTAACCAGTGCTATTTTCAGCTCACTGCATGAAGGAGGCCATGCACTGTACGAACAAAACATTGCTCCTGAGCTGGCAGGATCACTACTGTCCGGAGGAACCTCTATGGGGATTCATGAATCCCAGTCCCGCTTGTGGGAAAATAAAATCGGACGCAGTCGTGCTTTCTGGGATCGGTATTACGATGATCTGCAAAAGCATTTTCCTGATCGTTTGGCGAAGGTCACGGCAGAGCAATTTTACCGGGCAGTCAACCGCGTGGAAAATTCATTGATTCGTATTGAAGCGGATGAGCTGACATATAATTTACATATCATTGTCCGCTATGAAATTGAGAAAATGCTGTTTAATGAAAAGCTGGATGTAAAGCGTCTCCCCGAAGTGTGGAATGCAAAATATAAAGAATACCTGGGGCTTCTACCCCCGAACGACGGGCTGGGCGTACTTCAAGACGTTCACTGGTCCGGTGGTGATTTTGGCTATTTTGCTTCTTACTCACTTGGCAATATGTATGCAGCCCAAATTTTGGCGACTCTGCGTAAGGAGCTGCCGAACCTGGATGAGCTGATTGCTGCTGGTGAGCTGGAGCCGATCAAGCAATGGCTGACTGAACGGATTTACCGTTACGGCAAGAGCCGAACGCCGTCTGAGTTGATTGTAGCCATTACGGGTGAGGATCTGAATCCTGATTATCTCGCCGACTATCTGGAAGATAAATATACATCCATATACAAGCTCTGATTTAGAGTTCTTATACAATCGCACACAAAAACCTCGCATTCATAGGCAAATGCGGGGTTTTTGTATGCAGTTAACCATTATAATGTCAGCCGCATAACAATATATGAAGTCAACGATGTAAAGGTGGGGAGGGAACAAGGATGAAATACGGCGCTCGTTGCAAAGCAGTGGTGGCTGCGGCACTACTCGGATTACTGTTGCTCAGTGGGTGTGCCCCCAAGGGGGGGCAGACGATTGAGATCAGACTTGGCGAGGTAGCCCGTACGGTCTTTTATGCGCCGCAGTATGTAGCCTTGAGCCAGGGGATGTTTGCTCAGGAGGGACTGGATGTCCAACTGGCTACGATCCCTGGCGGAGACAAGGCGATGACGGCGTTGTTGTCCAATCAGGCAGATATCGCGCTGATCGGCGCGGAAACATCTATTTATGTGTATCAGCAAGGAGCAGAGGACCCTATCATTAATTTCGCTCAGCTGACACAGAAGGACGGAACCTTTTTGTTTGCTCGGCAAACAAAGGATAGCTTTGACTGGGAAAAGCTGAAACAACAAAATTTTTTGGGACAACGCAAGGGCGGAATGCCACAAATGTCACTTGAATTTACGCTTCGCAAACACGGCATTGATCCTCATAAGGATCTGAAGCTGATTCAAAATATTGATTTTGCCAATGTCGCCTCTGCTTTTGGTTCGGGTACAGGGGATTATGTGCAGCTGTTTGAGCCACAGGCGTCTATTTTTGAAAAGGAAGGTCGAGGTCGGGTAGTTGCCTCTATCGGCGTAGAGAGTGGCGAGTTGCCGTATACGGTATATATGGCGAAGCAAAGCTATCTAAACACCAATAGCGAAGCCGCTCAGAAATTTACAAATGCCATATATCGGGCACAGCAGTGGATTGCTGCGCATTCACCTGAACAGATCGCCGAAGCTATTACACCTTATTTTAAGGATACAGAATTAGCTGTTTTGACGAGTAGTATCAAGCGCTATAAGGAACAGGGTACCTATGCAATGAACCCGATGATTGAGGAAAATGAATGGAATAATTTACAGGATGTCATGGCTTCGGCAGGTGAGCTGAAAAGCCCGGTTGCACTAGATAAGCTGGTAAACCCAAGTTTTGCAAAACAGGCGATCTCCTCCAACTCTATCGGGAATACTGAAACAGATGTGAAAAAGAGCACAACCGAAGCTACGGATACAGCTGTGGATGCAGGAGGTTCACCATGACGGAGGAACAGAGTGGTCTCACTGCGGATGTGACGATCCCGATGGTGAGAATGGAGCAAGTGACCCATGTATACGTAACAGATCGGGAAGCTTCATTGGCGGTTGAGAATATCGATTTTTCCGTAAATACAGGGGAATTTGTCAGTTTAGTCGGTCCAAGCGGCTGCGGCAAAACGACGATCCTGTCTATGATCGCCGGGCTGCTGCGTCCAGCGGCAGGTCAAGTTATGTTGCAAGGTCAGCCGGTAAGTGGCCCGAGTCCTGAGGTCGGTTACATGTTGCAGCAGGATTATCTTTTCCCGTGGCGGACGATCATGGATAACGCATTGTTAGGTCTGGAACTAAGCAACAGAGTAGATGAAGCTGCGCGTGAGCGGACGCGATTATTGCTGGAAGGTATGGGTTTGGGAGGAAAGGAGCATTTGCATCCATCCCAGTTGTCTGGAGGAATGCGCCAGCGTGTGGCGCTGGTACGGACGCTGGCGACGAATCCGGGATTGCTGCTGCTGGATGAGCCGTTCTCCGCGCTGGATTATCAAACTAAGCTGCAACTGGAGGACCTCGTTGTGCAAACCTTGCGCGAACGAAAGAAAACGGCGATTTTAGTCACGCACGATTTGGCCGAGGCCATTGCAGTCAGTGATCGGGTTATAGTGATGGGGCGAAATCCTGGTCATATCCGGCGTACTTTCGAGATTCCGGATTCCATTCGGGAAGCGCAGCCTTTTTATGCGCGCGAACAGCCGGGCTTTAATGAGCTATTTCATGAAATATGGCGGGAACTGGAGGCTTCGGGAGCAAAGGAGTGAGTTAACGTATGAAGAACGAAGCTGATCAGCCTGAGCAACGTTGGATTCAAGGACTGCATCAGACGTATTTGCGTAACAGGCGTATGCAACAGTGGTTAGTAACAGGTGTGCAGATAGCTATTTTGCTGCTTTTATTTGTATTGTGGGAAATTGCAGGTCGTTTGAAGTGGATTGATGTATTGTTGTTTAGCTATCCTAGCAAAATTTTCACTCAGATTGGCAAGGATGCGGTCAGCGGGGAATTATGGGGACATGTAGGTGTCACTGTTGGAGAAACGATGGCAGGTTTTTTGCTCGGTACTCTGCTCGGCACATTGCTCGCGGTACTTATTTGGTGGTCGCCGTTTTTATCAAGGGTACTTGATCCATATATGGTTGTGTTTAACAGTATGCCCAAGGTAGCGCTAGGGCCAATATTTATCGTCATGTTTGGGGCTGGTTTTACCGCGATTCTGATGACAACCCTCTCCATTACGGTTATCATTACGACCCTTGTGGTATACAACAGTTTTCAGGAAGTCGATCCCAATTTGGTCAAAGTGGTTCGCACGTTTGGAGGAACACGCCGGGATACGTTTCAAAAGGTGATTTTGCCTGCCTCCTTTCCCGCAATTGTCTCTACGCTGAAAGTGAATGTCGGCATGGCATGGGTTGGCGTGATTGTTGGTGAATTTTTGGTTGCTAAAAATGGCTTAGGTTATTTGATCATTTATGGTTTTCAGGTGTTCAATTTCACACTGGTCATGTCCAGTCTGTTGATCATTGCTGTCGTAGCTACATTGATGTACCAGGCAGTTGTGTATGTGGAGCACCGCTTGCTTTCAGGTCGCCCTCATCGGTAATTATTAAATTTCTGAATATTTGTGCAAAACGTGAAAATAAAGTACCATGAAAATGAAATACTTAATATTTATGAAAATGAGAAAACAGATTTCATCTAGAGGGGACAGAATTTTTTCATGGGCTTTCGTACGATTAAAACGGCTATTGCCGCATTAATGGCCGTACTTATTGCGGAGGGAGTAGGCATTCACGGAGCCACCTCGGCAGGGCTTTTAGCAATTTTGGGGGTGGATGTCACACGCAAGAGAAGTCTCCGCACCATTTCGGCGAGATTTTTTGCATCCGTCGTGGGACTTCTTTTTGCTTGTGTTTTGTTTGTGGTATTCGGATTCCATGATTGGGTGCTTGCATTATATATTTTAACGGCGTTTCCGGTCATTGTACGGGTGGGCTTTAAGGAAGGCATTGTCACGGGTTCGGTCGTGGTTTTCCGAGTATTCAGCGGCGGTGTGATTGATATGGAGGTACTGCTGACCCAGCTGGCTCTGCTGGTGATTGGGCTGGGTTCTGCGATGGTTGTCAATCTAGCTTATATGCCGCGTTCTGATAATACAATGCAACAAATCCGGCAGGAGGTGGATCGGACATTTTCTGTTATATTCAGAAATATGGCCAACACGCTGCGTAGTCCGGCATACATATGGGATGGCAAGGAAGTTATTGAAGCGGACAGCGTGATCACCAAAGGGGTCACTGAGGCGGGTCGTTCATTGGAAAATCAAATGCTTCGTCCCCAAGAAGGCTGGAATGTGTATTTTTATATGCGCAAAGAACAGCTGGATTCGATTCAAAACATGATGCAGTTGATCGCACAAATGTATCAGCACATGCCGCAGGCCAAGCTTCTGGCCGAGCTGTTCGACCAGCTTAGCAACGACGTTTTGGCTGGACATTATACAGGACAGACCGAGAAGCTGTTGGAGCAGGTTCGTGAAGAATTTAAAGCCATGGAGCTTCCCGCAACTCGGGAGGAATTTGAGATTCGTTCAGCATTATTGCAGCTTACACATGAGCTTCACCAGTATTTGAAAATCGCTAAAAAGGACAAGGCCCCTACTCCGGTGAAAAATTAGAGTAAGGACCTTGAGCGGCTACTATCCATGACGGACAGTAGCCTTTTCTTGTTCAGTAACGGCAGAATTCGGATGAGTGAAAGTCCGTTTATGCCGAATTCGATCTGTGATCCACAAGACAACGGTGATCAGGCAAGGGTAAAGCATGGCCCACCCGACAAAGGGGAAAACAACTGCCGTGGAAATGAAGGAAATCCAACTAATGGAAACTCCCCAACGACTCCCACGTAGGAGCTTGATTCCTGCTGCACAACCCCCTAGATAGGTCAGAATGAAGGTAGCGTTCGGCAATTGGATCAGGTTGGTGAGTGAAACAGCACCGCTACTGTACAACACCATAATGATCACGAAGCAGACGCTAAGAAAAGCAATGCCCCCGATGGGGGTATGGAAGCGTTGGGATAACACGCCCATCCAGCGAAAGGCCTGTCCTTGTCGAGATAAAGCATAAGCGACTCGTGAAGCGGCACCCACGTAAGCAATAATAGTAGCGGTGCAAATAAAGATCCCCGTCAAGCCCGCAATGATCGCACCCCATGGCCCGATAGCCCGACTAATCACCCATATGAGCGAAGCATCCGAACCTCCTGCAAGGTAACTTTGTGTGCCTACCGTAGCAAGCGCAGTAAGGAAATAAAGCAAACCCACAATGATGGCTGCAATGGTCACACCTCTAACGGCAGACCGCTCGGGATTGGTAAATTCCTCTGACATATGGGACACAGCCTCCCAGCCGATAAAGCACCAGAACAGAATCGCAGCTGCTTGGCCGACAGAAAGCCAGCCATGTGGAACAAACGGCGTGAAGTGAACAGTTTTCATCTGAGGGAGTGCTGCGGCAATAGCGAATATCAGGACGGCAACGATGGCTATAACGACGGCAATCTGAATACGTCCGGCAACCTTCATACCAATCCAGTTGATGACCAGGCCCACCGCCAGCATGGCAGCGGCCAACATTATGCGGCTTTCCTCTCCCCAGCCCATAGCTGCGGTCATATAGCCGGCTCCGGTAAGTGCGGCAACAGGGGCCCCAATTGGAACCGACATGAGAAAAAACCATCCGATATAAGCACCAGCACGTGGGGAAAAGGCCAACGTCACAAAATGCGATACCCCTCCCGCATTTGGGAATTTCGCGGATAGAAGTCCCATGGAAAGCGCCATTGGCAGAATGAGCAGGGTCATGAATCCCCATGCCAGCAACGATGCTGGACCCGCCATTTGGGCGGCAAGACCAGGCACAATCAATACCCCCGAACCCAATACAGCTCCGATATAGAGCGCAATGGCCTGTGGAAGACCAATAGTGGATTGAAGCTTATTTTCATTCGTCATGCAGAAAGGCCTTCTTTCTCTTGTTATTTTCTCCAGCTTATCAGATAATCAATCTATCGGAAAAACGGAATATTACGATTGCTTGCATCGGAAAAATCGATTGAAGGAGCGGATTATGGAATCGCGGCATTTGTTTACCTTTATAAATGTAGTGGAGGCAGGCAGTTTTACGCGAGCAGCGCGTATACTGGATTATGCACAGTCAAGTATTACTGCTCAAATTCAAACACTGGAGACGGAATTGGGTACGCCGCTGTTTGATCGCATTGGCAAGAAAATTATGCTGACCGATGCCGGACGACGCCTGCTGCCCTATGCGCAGGAAATTTCCAAGATGCATGCTATGGCCAAGGATGCGCTTCGTTCAGAAACAGAATTAGCAGGAACGCTAAAAATAGGAGCACCAGAGTCTCTGGCTGCTTTTCGTTTGCCGAGTCTGATCCGTGAGTACAGGGAGCGGTACCCAAAGGTTAAAATTGTACTTAAACCCGGCGAATGCTGGGAATTACGTGATTTGATCCGTTCCGGTGAATTGGATTTGGCTTTTTTGCTTCAACCTGAGACGGAGGATAGGGAACTGAATATCACCACGCTTATTCATGAGCCGATGGCGCTGGTTGCTCCACTGAAGCATTCGCTGGTTGCCTATACTCAGGTAGAGCCTGCCGACTTGAAGGACGAAACCATTTTGCATACGGAGGCTGGATGTACGTACCGAATCCTTTTTGAGCAGTATTTGAACAAACACGGTATTTTTGCAGACCCTAGTCTGGAATTTTGGAGCATAGAAGCCATCAAACAATGCGTCATGGCTGGACTGGGTATTGCGCTGCTTCCGCTGGTTACGGTACAGAATGAGCTGCGAGAAGGGAAAATGGCACGTCTAGCCTGGGATGACAGTGAACAGCAGGTGGCTACTCAGGTCGCTTATCACACGAAAAAGTGGAAATCGCCAGCTCTCAGCGAATTTTTACAGATCGTTGAGCAGCATGTAACACATTGGCGTGCATGAGTTCAAGCCATGGCGGCATATGCTTATACAAATAATATTTTTTCCTTTTCGCCTATTCACTCAACATTCGCCCACAACCTGCATACATATGTATGGAATGATTGATTGTATGGAGGAGGTTCAAGAATGGCATTAAGTCATAAAAATCGTAGAGAGATTATTACCAAAGCGATCTGTGGTAAAGGTCGCAGATTCTCTACCGTAACCCATACCGTAACTCCGCCGAATAATCCGACCAGTATTTTGGGGGCATGGATTATTAACCACCAGTATGAAGCTGTGGCGGCTGGAGACGGCATTGAGGTCATCGGGACGTATGATATCAATATTTGGTACTCATACGATAAAAACTCGCAGACCGATGTGGCTAAGGAAACGGTGTCGTACGTAGAAAATGTGCCGCTCTCGTATCTTGATCCGAAGCACCGGGCGTCTACAGTGGAAGTATCCGCCGAAGCTACACAGGAGCCAAGTTGCGTCGAGGCCAGTGTGTCTTCTGGAGGTGGCAGCGTAATGATCCGGGTCGAGCGGGAATTTGCGGTGGAGCTGGTGGCGGAAACGAAGATTGTTGTAGAAGTATTCCCGTATGGCAGCAGTGACGATTTTGACAAGGACTTTGATTTTGGAGCGGAAGAGGGGGACTATGAGGAGCTCGACCCCGACCTCATTGACGACGAGCTCTGACAGGAGTGACCAAAAAGAGGGCCACTTTACTCTTTGCGCCGGCTGATATTGCGCAGGGGGCAAAGGCCCTCCTTTTTTGTCGTTTGGATTGTTTAAGTCCGTACGTAGATCGGTAAGGGGGAGTTATGATGCGGCAACCGGGACAGGCGCTCAGACGTTTCAGACAGATGACGGACGATGAAAAAATGCGCAGATTGGAGCGCTCAGGTATTTCGGTTCGTTGGCTGGATGAGAGTACAGCAGATTTTGCGATCGGCTACGCGGTGCAAATCCATCAACTACGGGTGCTGGAAATCCGTAGACGTGCCCTCGAAGGTTCTACTAAGGTTAGTGCATATGATCGGTCTGAACTAGATTATCAATCACCGCTCTATGTCCGGATGGAGCGGCTGGCTGTACGTGCGTTGTACACTCTCGGTTTGGACAGTGGTGAGGTAGTGCTGAGGCCGCTTGGAGAACGTAATTGTCAGGTTCGCCATGTCTTGGCACAGCCATGGCTGAACGATAGACGTTTGGCCACGCTATATGAAGCTGCTGCTCGTGAAGAGGATGCTCCGGGAGAGGAACTTTCAGCGGAACGGGGCAGAGCGCGACTATTAATCGGAATGGATCCCGAATTTGTGCTGGTTCGTATGCCAGAGGGGAGGGTTGTTCCGGCCTCTCGATATTTGGGCCGATTAGGCGTAGCCGGCTGCGATGCCGTTACCCGCCGAGGACGAACGCTATACCCAGTCGCTGAGCTTCGTCCTGCACCAAGTGAAGATCCGGCCCGTCTGCTGAGGCACCTGCGCCAAGCTTTTGCGATAGCAGCTCGGCAGATAGATGACCATACGCTCATCTGGCAGGCAGGCGGAATGCCGCAACCGGGTTTTCCCTTGGGCGGACATCTGCATTTCAGCGGGGTTCCGCTAAATGGTGCCCTGCTCAGGGCACTAGATAACTATTTGGCGTTGCCTCTGGCGCTGCTGGAAGACAAGCGCTCGGCTCGGCGCAGACCGCATTATGGCAATTTGGGCGATTTTCGCCGTCAGTCTTATGGAGGCTTTGAATATCGAACACTGCCCAGTTTTCTAATCTCGCCACAGCTGGCGAAAGGTGTGATTGGGATGGCGTTTCTGATTGCTTCCCAATACTCACGTTTGCAGCGTAGGCCGCTGGGAGAAGAAGAGGCTCACAGAGCTTTTTATGAAGGGAATCAGGTTGTACTTAGAGAGTATATGGAGCCACTTATTTTAGATATGATTTCACTAGATATCTTTTCTCAATATGAAGCTTATATAGCGCCACTTCTGGATAGCCTTCGCAAGGGAAAACAATGGGATGAAACACGGGATTTGCGCCCGTACTGGAAGCTTTCGTAAAATCAAGTGTCAACACCCGAGAGGGTTTCATGTTATCGACTGTCATTTTTGATATAATGAAAGGTAATTATGAGTTTAAACGGAACAAAGTGTGGGGGTTAGGTAACGGTATGTCTAAATATACACCGATGATCGAGCAATATTTATCTATAAAAGAGCAGGCTAAAGATGCGTTTTTGTTTTTCCGCCTAGGGGATTTTTACGAGATGTTTTTTGATGATGCGATTCTTGCATCCAAGGAGCTGGAAATTACACTGACTGGTCGTGAGGGTGGCGTCGCGGAGAAAATTCCGATGTGCGGCGTGCCTTATCATTCAGCAGAAAATTACATACAACGCCTCATTGAGAAGGGTTATAAGGTGGCCATCTGTGAACAAATGGAGGAAGCCTCAGCTACCAAGGGAATGGTACGGCGGGATATTGTCCGTGTTGTGACCCCGGGTACGGTCATGGAAGGCAAGGTGCTGGGTGATAAATCCAACAACTACATGGTATGTGTCACAGAGACGGACGGGATGCTGGCGCTGGCGGCATGCGACTTGTCGACAGGTGAACTCTATGTGACTTCCGTACCTGATTCGAAAGAATGGCTATTAGATGAAATTAACATTTATGAGCCGTCCGAAATGTTGGGAGATGGTCATTTGCTTGATTTTGTGACCTCCCGTATGTCTCCTGTTGGAAGGCGGGTTGTGTATACGGCTTGGGACAAATCCAAGGATGATCTGGTACGGGATCAATTTGGTGAAGCCACGTGGGCAAGGCTTACGGAGGAACGCAGACGGTGCGTATCGCGCCTGATTTCCTATTTAAATGAAACGCAAAAAAGATCGTTAGGTCAACTGACCCAAATCTCGGTCTATGAGCCTAATCATTTTATGATTCTGGATCCATTTACCCGCCGGAATCTGGAACTGGTGGAGACGGTGCGTGAACGCTCCAAGAAAGGCTCGTTGCTGTGGTTGCTGGATCGCACAGAGACATCCATGGGCGCACGTTTGTTGCGTCGTTGGATCGACAAGCCGCTGTTGAGTAGCAATTTAATTGAGGAACGGTTAGAAGCGGTAGACAAGCTATACCACCAGTTTATTTTCCGCGAGGATGTACGTGCTCAGCTTAAAGAGATTTACGACCTAGAGCGTTTGGTAGGACGGATCGCTTTTGGTAGTGCTAATGCACGAGATTTGATCGCCCTCAAGCTGTCTCTGGCCCAAATTCCGTCTTTACGCGAGCTGTGCGCTGAATCTCCGTCGAATACGCTGAGACGAATTGCACAAACATTGGACAGCTGTGCAGACCTGTGTACGCTGATTGAGGAAGCAGTGGCTGATGAACCCCCGATTTCCGTAAGAGATGGAGGGCTTATAAAGGAAGGCTACCATCAGCGTCTAGACGAACTGCGTGAGGCGAGTGTGAACGGTAAGCGTTGGATTGCTGAGCTGGAGGCCAAAGAACGAGTAGCAACCGGCATTCGGTCACTCAAAATCGGATACAACAAAGTATTTGGTTACTACATTGAGGTGACCAAATCCAATTTGGCTTCATTACCGGAAGGTCGATATGAACGCAAACAGACGTTGGCGAATGCTGAGCGGTATATCACACCAGAATTGAAGGAAAAGGAATCGCTAATTCTGGAAGCTGAGGATAAAATGGTGGATCTGGAGTACACGCTTTTCTCTGAGCTTCGCAGTAAACTGAACGCTGAAATTCCTCGCCTGCAAAAGCTGGCAGAGCAAGTTGCTGAAATTGACGTGTATCAGTCGCTGGCTACGGTTAGCGCGGAACGTGGATTCGTGAAACCTGAGCTGACAACAGGATATGATTTTGTAGTGGAACAGGGACGGCACCCCGTTGTGGAGGCCGTCATGAAAGATGGCGGCTTTATCGCCAACAACACAGTGTTGGAAGAAGCCGATGCGCATATTTTACTCATCACCGGTCCGAATATGGCAGGGAAAAGTACGTATATGCGTCAGGTTGCACTCATTGCGATTATGGCTCAAATTGGCTGCTTTGTCCCGGCTGCACGTGCTAAAGTGCCGATGCTGGATCGCATTTTCACACGGATCGGCGCAGCGGATGATCTCATTGGCGGACAGAGTACGTTTATGGTCGAAATGGCAGATATTCAAGTCATGACGGACAAGGCAACTCCACGAAGTCTGATTATAATTGATGAACTGGGACGAGGAACGTCCACCAGCGAAGGGATGGCAATTGCACAAGCGGTCATCGAATTTGTGCATGATACGATTGGTTGTAAGGCGCTGGTATCTACGCACTTCCATGAGCTGGCCCATTTGGAGCAAGGTCTGTCTTCGCTGCGAAATTATTCCATGGCCGTGCAGGAAAGCGGCGATAAGGTGAATTTTCTACGCAAGCTCATACCGGGCGCGGCTAGTAGTAGCTATGGTATTTATTGTGCACGGCTTGCAGGTTTGCCTAATAACATTATTGAGCGAGCAAATGGTCTGCTGTATGGTTTTGAACAGGCGGCAGCTCAAGTAACGGCAGGCACCGAGACAGCAAGAGGAACGAAGGAAGGGACTGATCTTCGTACAGTGCCAGGGACAGAAGAGATTTCTCCAATGTCCGCAAAATATGCAGACCAGACATTGCGAGCAAACGGAGAAACTGCACCACAAGTCCAGTCTGGATCACAGCAAGCTACCCTGGTAAAAGAAGATACTCTACAGATTGTGGAAGATTCAGGTGAGTTGGAGCATGCAGCTTCTGACGTGGTACAGCTGTCCATTTTCGGAGAGCAGGACCTTGCTCCTTCCAAGCCACACTCAGAGACGGTAGAAGCTAATCCGATCGTGCGCCAAATTTTGCGGAAGGTGAAAAATGCTGATGTCATGAATATGACACCCTTACAGGCGATGCAACTGTTAAATGAATTAAAGAATAAGGCCAATGGTCTGTAATTAAGAATATTAGACATTATTATTTTGCTTATTTTTCATCACACTTTGAAGTCAGGAGGAGGTTAAAAGGATGTCTAAAATTCGAGTGCTAGATGAGCATATTGCGAATCAGATTGCTGCCGGTGAGGTCGTGGAACGTCCAGCCTCCGTCGTGAAGGAGCTGGTGGAAAATGCGATTGATGCGGGCGGTACACGAGTGGACGTATGGGTAGAAGAGGGCGGCCTGCAAAGTATTCGGGTGACGGATAATGGCAGTGGGATAGAGCCTGAGGACGTGGAAACCGCATTTTATCGACATGCGACAAGCAAAATCGGACATGGCCGAGACTTGTTCCAGATCACAAGTCTCGGCTTCCGGGGAGAGGCATTGCCAAGTATAGCGGCTGTCTCAAAAGTAGAGCTACTCACAGCAGCAGGAGATGACGGCCGTGCCCGTAAATTGGTGATTGAGGGCGGTAAACTGATGCTTCACGAGGATGCTGCTGGAAGGCAGGGGACGGATTTTACCGTACGCGATCTGTTTTATAATACACCTGCACGGCTAAAATATATGAAAACGATCCAGACGGAATTGGGACACATTTCGGATGTATTGTATCGAATGGCGCTTTCGCACCCAGAAGTGGCCTTTACATTGCGGCATAATGGTAATACATTGTTGCAAACGCTGGGCAATGGTGATTTGCTCCAAGTGATTGCTGCTATTTACGGAACTTCTGCGGCGAAATCAATGTTGATGGTGGAAGGAGAGAGCCTTGATTACCGAATTAGCGGCTATGTCAGTCGCCCAGAGTGGACCAGATCGAATCGAAATGCAATCTCGACAGTAGTGAATGGACGATTTGTGCGGAGCTATGGGCTCAATCAGGCACTGCTCAAGGCGTATCATACTTTGTTGCCGATTAATCGTTATCCGCTGGCTGTGATCCAACTGGACATGCATCCTTCTTTGGTGGATGTTAATGTCCATCCAGCCAAGCTGGAGGTGAGGTTCAGTAAAGAAGCTGAACTGTTTCAGCTGGTTGAAGATTCGGTAAAAGCTGTTTTAGGGCAGCAAGTGCTGATTCCAAAGGCAGTCAAACGCGAAATTGGCGGCAAGGATAGCGGCTCATTTGTGCAGGAGCAGTTTCATTTCTCGAAAGGAAATAGTGCAAAAGTAGATACTTCTGCAGATAATATAAGCAGTAATGAAAGTAATGAAGAGAGTAAGAAGTTTAGCCATGAACATGAGCAACTTCCGAATAGGGGGAGCCATTCCGTCATTGGACAGGCCAACACTCTCGCTCGTCAAAGTATCAGTGATGATGAGCTGGATGCAGATTTTGTGGAAGAAAACAACGAGGGTGATGTTAGAGGAGGCGTGTCGCTTCCTGATGGGACGACTACACCGATATCCACAGGAGACCATGCCGAAACAGATGTCTCTTCCTCGTACAGCGAAGGTATACAGGAAACGGCTGCTTCTACTGCTTACCGTTCTGCTGTTTCACCAATTGCAGACAACACTACTAAATTTACGGATCAGAAGCCGCGCCAGGAGCATCTAAATACAGAGCAATTGACAGCGTTGTCGGGGGCAGCCTCTGAGGTGCCTACTTTTCCTGAGCTGAATTTAATCGGTCAGCACCATGGGACCTATCTGATTGCGCAGAATGACCAGGGCTTGTATTTAATTGATCAGCATGCCGCCCATGAGCGGGTCAATTACGAATTTTATTACGAAAAATTTGGCAACCCTGAATCAGTATCACAGGAGTTGTTACTGCCAATTACATTGGAATTTACGCCTTCCGAGACGGAAAAATTGAAAACGAGGTTGCACTGGTTTGAACAGGCGGGGGTGTATTTGGAGCATTTTGGCGGGCAAACCTTCCGTGTCAGCTCATATCCGTACTGGCTCCCTAAAGGAGAAGAAGCGGATGTCATTGAGGAAATGGCCGGATGGGTACTGGAGGAAAAAGCCATTGATCTTGCTAAACTGCGGGAAGCTGCCTCAATCATGTGCTCCTGCCGGGCTTCGATTAAAGCAAATCAGAAGCTGACTGACCGACAGGCTGCCGTGCTGCTAGAGCGTTTGGCAGCCTGCAAACAACCCTATACCTGCCCCCATGGGCGCCCCATCGTTGTTTCCTTTTCCACATATGATCTGGAGAAGCTGTTTAAAAGAGTAATGTAAGGGAGTATAAATATGTTGCAGGATTGGGAAAACCGTGAAGAAGAAAAGCAGATGATGCTTCGTGAGAAGCAAGCTGAATTACTGGTCACGACAGGAGATTCTCCCTCGGACGAGGTTGTGGAGCGCGCGAAGTTGCTTGCAGCCGAGCTTGGGGTGCTGTACGCTCCACGTCGCGGCATATCAGTAGCTAAGCTAATCGCTGCTCACAGAGTCCGTCAGGCTCTGGTGCTGGTGCAGGGCGGGGTGAGGCTGATTGGCCCGGAACAATCACCGATGATTTTTCATCCAAGCATGGGATTCATTCGAGCTAAAAGGGTATTAAAGGGCGAGGTTGATCCGATGTTGACGGCTGCCCGACTTGCCCCGGGTGATACCGTGCTTGATTGCACGGCAGGGCTCGGTACGGATTCTCTTCTATTCTCGATTGGAACGGGAAGCTCTGGACAAGTTACAGCTGTGGAGAGTTCCTTCCCTGTCTATGCATTAATCAAGGATGGGATGAGGCATTACCGTTCCGGTAACGCTGCAGTGGATAGAGCTTTTTCCGACATTGACGTTCGTTATGGTCATCATCTGGACTATTTGCGTAGCTTGCCGAATCGAAGTGTAGATATTATTTATTTTGACCCGATGTTCCGTGATCCGTTGCTTGATTCCAGTGCAATCGGTCCATTGAGAGGATTGGCTAATCCAGATGCATTGAATGAAGAAAGTATTGCTCATGCGAAAAGGGTTGCACGAAAAACAATTGTATTGAAAGAAAAAAGGGGTAGCGGAGAGTTTGCCCGCCTCGGCTTCCGTGTGGAGCAACGGGGCACAACGAAAACAGTGTACGGAGTGATTGATATTGACAGTGGCATCTAAGCCTAAACTACTTGTTCTTGTTGGCCCGACTGCGGTTGGCAAGACGAAACTAAGCATCGAAATGGCTCGACAATTTGACGCGGAAATTATTTCCGGGGATTCCATGCAGGTATACCGTCATATGGACATTGGAACTGCCAAAATTTCCGAACAGGAAATGAAAGGAATCAAGCACCATTTAATCGATATTCATGAGCCTGAATACCCATATTCAGTAGCCCAATTTCAGGAAGACTGTCGTCGTCTCATACCTGATATTCAATCTAGGGGAAAGCTACCTTTCATCGTAGGCGGAACGGGTTTGTATGTAGAATCGGTTTGCTATGAATACCAGTTTTCTGAGGTAGGGGCTGATGAAGCTTTTCGCCAGGAACAGCTTGACTATGCCGATCAGTTTGGGGCCGAAGCGCTTCATGCGCGACTAAAGGCAGTTGATCCCGAAAGTGCACTTCGTCTGCATCCTAATGATCGTCGTCGAGTCGTGAGAGCGCTGGAAATTTACCATGTTAGCGGAACAACACTGAGCTCTCAACTTGCCAGTCAAAAAAAGGAATCTCCCTACCAACTCTGCATCGTAGGTTTGACAATGGATAGGCAAATGCTATATAAACGTATTGAAGACCGAATTGACGGGATGCTCGATCAAGGGCTTGTTGCTGAGGTAACCTCCTTAATGGAACGGGGAGTGCGAAGCGATGCCATCTCCATGCAAGGTCTAGGCTATAAAGAGATATCCTCCTACCTGCGGGGAGAGGTGTCTTTGGAGGAGGCGGTGACTTGGCTAAAACGGGATACGCGTCATTTTGCGAAGCGACAGCTCTCGTGGTTTCGCCATATGAAGGATATCCAGTGGGTAGATGTCACTGATTTCGAAAATTTTTCTGCTCATGTAGCCCTAATACACGAAATTATAGCAGGAAAGTTCCGGACAGACCTTGAATATACTTCAAAACAATCCAAATGATTATTGGGGGTACGGCTAAAATGAACAAGTCTATTAATATCCAAGATACGTTTCTGAACCAATTGCGCAAGGATTCTATACCTGTAACGGTATACCTCATCAATGGATTCCAGGTGCGAGGAACGATTAAAGCATTTGACAATTTTACAATTGTTATCGATTCGGATGGAAAGCAACAGCTGATCTACAAGCATGCCATCTCCACCTTTACACCGCAACGCAACGTATCGCTTGTACAACAAGATAACGCTAGCGATAACTGATTACGGCTGGACGGCCGCCCGGATAATGAAACTTTTCAGGCGTCCGTCTCGTCTAACTGTATAGGAATGTGACCGGGAGCAACCTGATCAGGGTTGTTCTTTTCATTCCGTTTACTTTCATGCTGCCGACAGCTAGCTCTAAGCTTACGCTCGGTGACATAATGATTATTCGCGAAAGGGAGTCAGGGGAATGCCAAACGATTCATTGTCCAGATCCGGCAATCGCAATAGAAACACATCTAAAGAGAAGCCGAAGGGCAAGAAAAAGAAAATAACAGGTAAGCGAGTTGGGTGGACGCTGTTTATTACAGCAGCATTAGCCATATTTTGCGCACTTGGTGGTTATTTATTTGTCATGGTTAATGGCGAAAAAATCTACAAAGCCAACAAGGACAAAATTACAGTGAACGAGACATCAAAGGTTTATGACCGCAACGGTGTGCTCATGGGTGAGCTGTCTGTGCAAAAAAGTGACCCAGTGAAGAGTGAAGAAATTCCACCGTTGCTCAAAAAAGCTTTTATCGCAACTGAGGATAAGCGTTTTATGGAGCATCAAGGAGTTGATATTTGGTCTATCGGTCGGGCGGCAGTGAAGGATATCGTTGCTCGTTCTGCGGTGGAGGGCGGCAGTACGCTGACTCAGCAGTTGGCCAAAAACTTGTTTTTGACACGTGACAAAACCTTTTTCCGTAAAGCGACAGAGGTATCCATCGCAATGGCGCTAGAGCGGAATTTGACTAAAGATGAAATTATTACGCTATACCTGAATCGGATTTGGTTTGGACGCTCGTATTCCGGTATTAAAGCAGCCTCGGAAGGCTATTTTGGGCAATCGAACTTAAAAGAACTAAAATTGTGGCAGATTGCTACACTGGCAGCTATTCCAAAAGGGCCTTCCAAGTATAACCCGATCAGTAACCCGGAAAACTCAAAGGCCCGGCGTGCTGTGGTTCTCCAGCTGATGTTTGAGCAGGGAATGATTGGCAAGCAGGAAATGGAAGAAGCCAAGGCTATAAATTACGATTACAAACAACCGGAAAAAGTGCAAAAGTATCAAAATTTTATGGAATATGTCATGGATGAGGCAGAGGATGCCTTGCCAGGAGTCAGCGGCAATGATCTGATTATTGGTGGTTATAAAATTCATACGACAATGGATGCTCAGGCTCAAAATGCGCTGGACCAAGCGATGGCAGATGATGATATGTTCGAAAAGAGTCCAGACGATCAGCCTGTTCAAGCCTCTATGGTTATTATTAACAACCAAACAGGTGGTATTGCCGCGATGGCACCCGGACGGGATTATAAAAAGGGAACCTTCAATCGTGCGACACAGAGCCGCAGACAGCCAGGATCGGCCTTTAAGCCGATTGTAGCCTATGCGCCAGCTCTTGAATCCGGTAAATTTACGATAGATACTCCTTTGAGTAACGAACGGCAGAGCTTTAACGGATACAGTCCGAAAAACTTGCATGGTTACTCTTCGACCATCAGCATGATCGATGCCATTACGAAGTCTGAAAATATACCACCTGTATGGTTGTTGAACCAAATCGGTGTGGAAAAAGGGGTTCAATTCGCCGAGAGCGTAGGCATACCGATGGACAAAAATGATCACTCGCTTGCTATCGCATTAGGGGGATTAAGCAAAGGAACAAATACCCTCGAAATGGCGCAGGCCTATAGCGCTTTTGCCAATAAGGGACAATTCCAAAAAGCTTACTCCATTAAGCAAATTAACAATAGTGATGATCAAGTGGTTTATACTCATAATGAGGAATCCAAATCTGTTATGAGTGAGAAAACGGCTTATGAAATGACAAAAATGATGCAAAATGTGGTCAATAGCGGTACAGGTCGCAAAGCACGTATTGACTGGCCTGTAGCTGGTAAAACGGGTACGACCCAAAGTGGTATTAGCGGCAACAGTGGTAACCGGGACATTTGGTTTGTCGGTTATACGCCGGAATATACCGGAGCGGTATGGATGGGGTATGACAAGCCGGACAGTAAGCATATGTTGAGAAACTACAGTGGACAGTCGGCTGCCTTTTTCGGAAGGGTCATGGGTGAAGCTCTCAAGGGGCATCCAGTTACGCAATTTAGCGAGCCGAAGGGATATGAACCACCGGTTGAAGAGAAGCCAGAAGAGCCGGTTCAGGCCACCGCTCCTAGCGGACTGAACGGGTCTTATAGTCAGGATACCCAAATTGTATCGTTGTCTTGGAATGCGGCAGAGGGAGACAATGTACAATACCGTGTTTATCGTAAAGAGTCTTCCGAAGGAAGCTTCCGGACGATTATGGAGGCGATGAGAGGCACGAGTGGTGAAGATACGTCTCCTGTAGCTGGAAAAACGTATCAATACTATGTCGTAGCTTATGGAGCGGATGGTAAAGAATCCGCAGCTTCCAATACGATTAGTGTAGAAATTCCGGCAGAGACTACTCCGATAGATCCGCAGCCAGGAAACGATCCTAATCAGGATGGAACCGTACCGGATAATGGCGAGAATATAGACGGTCAGAACGGCACAGACCAGGGGAATACGATTCCTGGAGGTACTGATAACGGTACTGGTACTGACCAAGTTCCAACGTCTCCTGGAGGTAACAATGGAAATGGTACTGGAGGCACAGGCAACAGTAACGACAATTTTGGGAACGGAAACGATACAAATACGGGGAATGGTCAGACGACTACACCGGATTCAGGTATAACTGATGAAAATACTATGACCAATCCAGAAAATACAGATGCATCTACCACAGGTGCTATTATGGATGGAAGTCATGAAAACACATCCAACGGTCATTCAAACTCCAATCGTGGACGTCACAACCGGGATTAGCAAATATGTTTTATGTAAGATGATAGTGGCTTCAAATCAAAGGTATTTTCGGACTGTTTTGACAGTCTGAAAATACCTTTTTTGCTGTAATACAGGGGTTATTTTTGAGTGTACAGTTTAAATATGGTAAGCTGGTTTTACCAATGTTGGAGAGGAACATCATTTATGAAGCGCAAATTCGGAGACCGGGCCAACTGGCGCAGAATCACCAATCGCAAGTTTGCTTGCCGGTATGTAGAAAGTGATGCGTTTACAGGATATGTGACCCTGTATACTATTTTGAGTCTCAAGGAGCCATTATGGAAAAGTTATGGTGGTCATACGTTTTGCATAGCCGATAAAGGTTATTCCTGGTTACAATATTATCCCAAAGGTAAGCATTATGTGGTGACTGCTATGTTTGACAATCGAGAGCAAATCGTTGAATGGTACATTGACACCTGCCGAAATCAAGGAGTAACCGATCAAGGAGTTCCTTGGTTTGATGATTTGTATTTGGATGTGGTCGTGCTTAAAAACGGTGAAATCTTTCTGGTGGATGAGGATGAACTGGAGGAGGCGCTACAACGGGGACATATTTCTACGCAAGAAGCAGAATTGGCTAACCGAACGGCGGCTGACTTGTTACATCAGATCGATGCTCATATGTTCCCCTATTTTAAAATGTCGCTGAAACACCGGGCTGAATGGTTTCACAACGGTGATTTTAAGAGAGAACGGTGAAATTTTTGCAGTGGATTAAAAGCACTGGGCCCCAACGCCATGAGCCAAAAAGCAGGCAAAGTCGCAATGGGAAAATATTTATGGTATCGAAGCGTTTCATACTTGGTTTGATGATTTTTATTTTGGTCGGATTCGTATGGGCAGGTATCCTAGTATGGAATATGAATACAGCTGCCTCTACCAATCCACTCCAGCATGCACAAATTGGTATCGTACTAGGTGCCTCAATGTGGGGAGCTGAACCCAGTCCTGGTTTAAAAGAAAGGTTAGAAGAAGCCTTGCGGTTATATCGCAACGGGACGGTGCAGCGGCTAATTGTAAGTGGAGGACTGGATCAACCTGATTTTCCGTACACGGAGGCCGAGGGGATGCAACACTACTTGGTAGATAGGGGAGTCCCTGTACAGCATATTCTATTAGAAAACCAGGCGACCAGTACTTACGAAAATCTGCTCTACAGCCAGCGTATCATGAAGGAATATGACTGGAACTCCACCGTAATCATCACACATAGCTATCATGGACCTCGGGCGATGGAGATTGCTCAATTTTTGAATTTTGATCATCCTCAGATGGCTCTGACCGAATCCAAAGTGCTGAATATGCCAATCCATCAATCAAGAGAAGTGTTGGCTTACGCTAAATGGACGCTGCAACGGTGGTGGATCAGTGCTCAAACTTGGATTGCCTGAATTGAGGGAAGGCTTAGTGCACGTTCTCGTTGCTTTTATGCTAATAAGGACATGCTGGACCGAATACATTAATAGGGTAAGCTGTGCCTGAAGAAATGTTGAGGTGATGGATGCATGAACGGACGGGGAATCGCCGCGGGCAAGCGGTCGGAGGAGAGACCTTCCAGACAAATCAATGTCGTGCTGCGTAGCCCGGAGCCGATCGCTTCGGTGACTGTGGACGAGACGGAAGCAGTGGCTTCGACCAAGTCGCAGGCGCTACCGCAGTATCTCAGTCTTTATCAGGAAATTCAGAAAGAACTCGATCATCTCGTCGGCTTGGATAACATCAAAGAGCTGGTATTTGAGGTATATGCCTTTTTACAAATCGCCCACATGCGCACTGATGCAGGTCTGTTGAGCAACGCACACGTATATCACATGATTTTCAAAGGAAATCCAGGTACGGGGAAAACGACAGTAGCCCGCATTATCGCTAAAATGCTGCAAAAAATGGGGGTGCTGAGTAAGGGCCATCTGATTGAGGTGGAAAGGGCTGATTTGGTAGGTGAGTATATCGGCCACACCGCACAAAAAACGCGGGACCTGGTAAAGAAATCTCTTGGCGGCGTGCTGTTCATTGATGAGGCTTACAGTTTAGCACGCGGAGGGGAAAAGGATTTTGGAAAAGAAGCGATTGATACCCTGGTAAAGGCCATGGAAGACCAAAAAAATCAATTTATTTTGATCCTCGCAGGGTATTCGGGAGAAATGGACTTTTTTTTACGGACAAATCCTGGTCTTCCTTCTCGTTTTCCAATCCAGTTGGATTTTCCTGACTACACTGTGGATCAGCTCATTCAAATTTCGGAGATGATGGCTAAGGAAAGGGATTATATTCTCATGCCTCAGTCTATACTCAAAATGAAGGAGCATTTGCTAAATGAGCGAAATGACAGTCTCCATGCATTTAGTAATGCACGTTATGTTCGTAATGTGATTGAAAAAGCGATTCGACACCAAGCTGTCAGGCTGCTTAATCAGTACAGGAGCGGGCAACCCGGTAAGCAGGAGTTGATGACGTTGCGACCAGAGGATTTGAAAATGGACAAAAGATAGGCGATAATAGGAATCTGAATCATATCGAATTGTATGACATCGAACGAGGGCCGGCCTGACATCAGGTCGGTTTCTGTTCGAGAGTTGACATGAAAATAAAGGAGCAAACAATATGGCGAACTCCACTCATGATACACAAACCGAAATGCAGGATAAGGCGGTACTGGTCAGTTTAATTACGGATGAAGTCAAACGATCTGGCATCAATACGGAATATTCGCTGGAAGAACTGGTGAAGCTGGCTGAAACAGCGGGAGTTGAAGTCCTGAGCGTCCTCACACAAAATAGGGAATCCAAAGACTCGAAATGGTTTATTGGCAAAGGAAAAGTAGATGAATTGCGTGCAGTTGCTGAAGAATTGGGAGCGAATACAGCTATTTTTGATCAGGAGCTCTCGGGAGCTCAAGTACGAAATCTGGAAGAGAGCCTGGATCTCAAAATAATTGACCGAACACAGTTAATTCTGGACATATTTGCTCAGCGTGCAAAAACACGGGAAGGTATTATCCAGGTTGAACTGGCGCAGTTGTCATACTTACTGCCTCGACTGTCTGGACACGGTAAAAACCTTTCACGGCTCGGTGGCGGAATCGGAACACGTGGTCCTGGTGAAAGCAAGCTCGAGACGGACCGTCGTCACATTCGTGACCGAATTAGTGATCTGAAACGCCAACTTGAGGAAGTGACGCGTCATCGGTATTTACACAGGGAGCGCAGACAAAAGGCTGGCATCGTTCAGGTGGCACTTGTTGGCTATACGAATGCCGGGAAATCAACACTGTTGAAGCAACTGACAGCTGCCGATGTATATATTGAGAACCAACTGTTTGCAACGCTCGATCCTACCTCCAGAACAATGGAATTGCCGAGTGGCAAAGAAGTTATTCTCACAGATACAGTAGGATTTATTCAAAATCTGCCTCATGATTTGGTAGCCTCTTTCCGGGCCACTTTGGAAGAGGCCAATGAGGCCCATCTCATTTTACATGTCGTGGACGCCTCTTCAGACATGCGTGACGAACAAATGAAAGTTGTAGAGTCAATTCTGCAACAGCTTGGGGCTGCGGACAAGCCTCAGATTGTATTGTTTAACAAAAAAGATGCTTGCACCCCTGAACAATTGGAAATGCTTCCTTCCGGGGAAGGCTATTTGAAAATCAGTGCATTTGATGAAGCGGATTTGCTACGCATTCGCGAACTGGTTCAGGAGCATCTGAGCGGTGACACACTGAGATTCCGTATTCCTGCGGAACGTGGGGATTTAACATCTGTGCTTTATCGAATTGGAGATGTACTGCTGACAGAGTATGATGGCAATGATGTCATTTATGAGGTAGAAATTCAAAGAGGCGAATACGAAAAGTATGGTCATGCTCTCAGTGAGTTCACAGAAAGTTAACATCTAATGACGTTTTTGGGTCAATAAGATGATAATGCTTATCGTTCAAAATTGAACAACAATATAACATGATTAGCCTAAGGCTGCGGAAGAGAGAGGGTCAAGAAGGTAAATGGTAGTTTTTAGTCCGGAAATTCAGCAAATTCAGGAAACGGTAGAACATAAAATACAAGAACGTATACAGCACATAGATCATATTGTAGATGCAAATCAGTGGAAGGTCATTCAGGCCTTCCAGCGCAAGCAAGTGAGCGATTTTCATTTTGCAGGTTCAACGGGATATGCTTACAATGACCGGGGGCGTGAAGTGCTGGAAGAAGTCTATGCAGATGTGTTCGGTGCGGAGGCAGCGTTGGTGCGTCCGCATTTTGCCTCGGGAACGCATACCATCGCCACGGCTTTATTTGGTGTGCTGCGACCAGGGGATGAGTTGTTATACATTACAGGGCGACCATATGATACCTTGCACAAAGTGATTGGTAAGCCCGGCGACGGAACAGGATCATTGCAGGACTTTGGTGTTACTTATGAAGAGACAGCGCTGACAGCAGAAGGTAAAGTGGACTGGAAAGCGGTGGAGTCCGCAATCCATGACAATACCAAAGTGATTGGTATCCAGCGCTCACGCGGCTATGATTGGAGAGCTTCCTTTAGTGTGGCAGATATTGAAGAAATGACGGCACGAGTGAAAAAGATAAAGCCTGACGTTATTGTCTTTGTAGACAATTGCTACGGGGAATTTACTGAGAAGCTGGAACCTACTCAGGTCGGTGTTGATTTGATGGCAGGTTCGTTGATTAAAAATCCCGGTGGTGGCATTGCAGAAACGGGTGGATATATCTGCGGCAAACATCAATATGTAGAGCTGGCATCCTACCGATTAACAGCACCCGGTATCGGGGGAGAAGTAGGAGCGATGCTAGGTACTACACGGGGCATATACCAGGGACTATTCCTTGCTCCTACATTGGTGGGGCAAGCGGTTAAAGGAAGTATATTCGCAGCTGCAGTCTTTGAGGAAATGGGTTTTGAGACCAAACCGGCCTGGCATGAAGAGCGTACGGATTTGATTCAGGCCATTTCTTTTAGCGGAGCAGAACATCTAATTGCTTTTGTACAGGGCATTCAGCGCGCAGCCGCCGTGGATAGCCATGTGGTGCCAGAGCCGTGGGATATGCCGGGTTATGAGCATCCGGTTATTATGGCAGCAGGTACATTCATACAAGGTGGAAGTTTGGAATTATCCGCAGATGCTCCGATTCGAGAGCCTTATATTGGTTACATGCAAGGGGGTTTAACCTACTCTCATGTCAAATATGGAGTACTTATGGCTCTGCAAACGATGAAAGAACGTAAATTATTGTGAGTTTTTCTAACATATCATTGACACTTTGCATCAGCTAAATGTACAATAAGGTGAATAATAGATCACTGGAAGGTTGATGACAAATGGGCGACGAAATTCGCAGAAATATGGCCTTGTTTCCAATAGGTATTGTCATGAAGCTAACGGACTTGTCAGCACGTCAGATTCGTTATTATGAGCAGCATAATTTGATAGTTCCTGCCCGTACATCAGGTAACCAACGACTTTTTTCATTTAATGATGTAGAGCGTCTGCTCGAAATTAAGGCGTTGATCGAGAAGGGTGTAAACATTGCAGGAATTAAACAAGTCATGAATCCGGTTACCAAGGAATCGGAGGAAGCTACAGTTATTACTGCAGATACGGAAGTCAAACGCCGTGAAATGTCCGACACTCAGCTTCATCGTTTGTTGAAGCAACAACTTGTTGCAGGCAAAAGACCAGGACAGGTATCTTTGATCCAAGGCGAATTATCACGGTTTTTCAACAAAAGATAATGCTGTGGCTTACCTTTTGGCATAAGTTTATTCTACTTAAAAACGGTCTCATCATTTAAGTCATTTATGATACAGCCGATTTGCATATAGTCGTTACAGAAAGGGAGAGGTTAGTGTGAGTTATACCAGAGAAGATATCATTAGGATTGCGAAAGAAGAAAATGTTCGTTTTATTCGTTTGCAGTTTACAGATTTGCTGGGCACCATTAAGAACGTTGAAATTCCTGTTAGCCAGCTGGAAAAAGCTTTGGATAACAAAATGATGTTTGACGGTTCTTCCATAGAAGGCTATGTACGTATCGAAGAATCTGACATGTACTTATATCCAGATTTGGACACTTGGGTTGTATTCCCATGGGTAACCTCAGATCGTGTAGCTCGTTTGATCTGCGATATTTACAAGCCAGACGGCTCTCCATTTGCAGGTGACCCGCGGGGGATCTTGAAACGTGTACTTAAGGAAGCTGAAGAAATGGGATACACTTCGATGAATGTCGGACCAGAACCTGAATTCTTCTTGTTCAAAACCGATGAAAAAGGCGATCCAACCACAGAACTGAATGACCAAGGCGGATATTTTGACCTGGCTCCAATGGATCTGGGTGAGAACTGCCGTCGTGAAATTGTTCTTAAGCTTGAAGAGATGGGCTTCGAAATTGAAGCATCCCACCATGAGGTCGCACCTGGTCAGCATGAGATTGACTTTAAATATGCAGATGCAGTTAAAGCTGCCGATCAGATTCAAACGTTCAAGCTCGTTGTTAAGACCATTGCTCGTCAGCATGGTTTGCATGCAACCTTTATGCCAAAACCTTTGTTCGGCGTGAATGGTTCCGGTATGCACTGCAACCAATCGTTGTTTAAGGACAATGAAAACGTATTTTATGATGAGACGGATGAACTCGGATTAAGCCAGACAGCTCGCCACTATATGGCAGGTATTCTTAAACATGCACGTGCAATGGCAGCGATCACGAATCCAACAGTAAATTCCTACAAACGTCTCGTACCAGGTTATGAAGCGCCTTGTTATGTTGCTTGGTCTGCAAGCAATCGCAGTCCGATGATTCGGATCCCCGCATCTCGTGGCCTGAGCACTCGCGTCGAAGTTCGGAACCCTGACCCGGCAGCGAATCCTTATCTAGCCTTGGCTGTAATGCTGAGAGCAGGTTTGGATGGTATCAAACGTCAGATGGCTTTGCCAGCCCCAATCGATCGCAACATCTACGTGATGTCCGAGGAAGAGCGAATTGAAGAAGGCATTCCTAGTCTGCCTGCAGACCTGAAAGAAGCTCTGTCTGAGCTTATTCGGAGCGAGGTGATCTCTGACGCACTGGGTGATCATGCTCTGGCTTACTTCTATGAACTTAAGGAAATTGAATGGGATATGTACAGAACCCAAGTACATCAATGGGAACGTGATCAATATCTGACGCTTTACTAAAATGTGGAATCCCTTGGCGCTCTAAGCGTTGAGGGATTTTTTTGTTTGAGGGTGATGACTAATAACAGATCGCAGAGCTTACAGAAAGATAATCAAAAGTCCACACGCTAAGAAAAAGAAACCAAAGAGAATAGATACAGAGCCCCTAAATTTCATGTCATCAATGTAAGCGTCGCTTGGTTCTGAGTCACCTTTGATTTTCCAGGCTTCGTTTGCACGCCATCCCCAAGTGGGTTTCCGTTTACTTAAAATACCAAGCGCGAAAAAAATAATAGCAATAAGAATAAGCATAATTCCCATTGGATCACCCCCTTTAAGTAAATTATACCAAAAAATGAACGACAGATAGAAATTATTGTCTCCAAGAGCAGATGAAACAAAAATATGAGGGCTTTGCCCTCCATGTTACGGTGAATTTTAATCCGAGTAGGCAACAGCATTAAAACTTTCTATTCCTATTCGGGTAGCATCTGCTGTGCAAAATATATATAAGGTATATACCAATTCATTTGATGGTGGTAGAGGGATATTGTAATCAGAAGCATTGATGGTGACGACTTGTACAGCGTTTGGGTTTGTTTCGGAGACACTCACAGAGTAAAGGGCATTCCGTTACATCTAAACCAAGCTCCGCGATGGCACCAGCAGTATTGGCTGGCAAGGGAATTGAGATCGTATTACCGTAACTTGCGTTTTGAGATGTTCGAGCATCTAACAATCTAGTCATGTTCTCATCTCCTTTTTGATAGTTTATGCAGAACATATTCATTGTTGAGGGCAGTAAGGATATATCATATTTTAGCTCATAGGGAATAAAGAAAGAGAAAACAGCCTTATACAATGTCTGTCGAAGCATCGTTGTAATGATGCCAGATGCAGAGGTTTCTTCCTCATTGAAAATGTTGATTTCGATTTAAAAAAATACTCCTACGGATGAAAGAAGAGGCGTGTACGCATTCGGACAGTGTACTTACAGTAATGCGGAAAGGGATTTTTAATTGTATATGACTGTAAAATGCCTTTTGATGCTGCAAAGAGTGGATGGAGCCGAGACGGCGGATGAGTGTGGAAAAACATATAAATGAGATGTGGAGCAACAACCATTCAATAGTGGAAGGATTGATCCAGACCCACCACAGCAGCCAGATATAGAAAGGGGGTATAGAGATTTCAACAGGTGGCTAAGGGCTAGAACGATGATTTAATCGCCGTTGAAACCCTTATGCAACAAAAGGATAACGAGATAGCCAGGCTCAAGAAGTCTGTTGAAGGTCTACGGTTATCACGACAATAAAAGGTCAAAGTGTGTGCAACCTGAACATGAGCTCAGCTATTACAGCCTAAAAGAATAGAAGAGTATAAGCGATTCCGTGGAGCGTGGCCGCTCATGACCATAAGCTGATTGGATGATGGCTCACCCTTGGGTGGCATTCTGGATGTGGATAGCTCTAAAGGGTAACAGGTCATTACAAGTTCTATCTCCTCATTACAAACAATATCCGTTTTGCAATCTCTAACATTAGAGATGTGCATGAAAGGCTTGCTGCAAAGCTTTTGTATCTAAAAGCTCAACAGTATATGAGTAGAGAGTATAAGAAAGGTATTCATGGTATATTGGCCACAACATTCGCTGACAAAGACGCAAGGTCATAGAAAAATTTAGCAAAAAGTCTGTCAACCGAACATTGGATTTTGTGATGATCGACTATGGTCGGGGGCGAAACCAAGAAGGAGAAATTGGACTTAGAATGCCAGAAGCAAAGAGCTTAAGCCTTTGCGGTCTTTATTATAGGCGTCAGGGGAAGATAAAGTTCTAGACTGAAAAATAAAGTAATATTCTGACGATGCTCTATTTAGCTAATGGGCAGGATAGTTAAATAACATATCGAATTTTTTAAGAGTAGAAGGTATACGAGGTGAGGCGTTGCTTACTGAAGCGTGAAGTAGAGGTAATCAAAAGGAGATACTCAGATGCAAACAAATAAAAATATTCGTTTAGCAATCGAAGAATCTATACAGTTCCTTGAATCTACTCCGCATTTAGGGTTGACTCACGGCGAGTGCAGCCGTCGAAAATGGGATGGAGCTTGGTGGCATATGGCTGCTCTTTATGAAATGGGAGAGGTGAAACTAATTCCCGAGTCTGCTATTACTGGAGCAAAATATTTACTCGAAACTCAGGTTTGGCCGACCTTCATAATATCCCCCGATGACCATCCAACAAGTGAAAGCGACAAGATGCAGATGGATTGCTGCCATTGTGAACTTGCCGTATACTATATGATTCTAATGGCGTATGGCTGTGATTTGGACAAGGAACTGCCTTGGATTCGTGAATGGCTCTTAAAGCATCAGTTACCTGATGGCGGGCTGAACTGCGACCCTGAAGCTTATATTCATTCAAAAAAGAGCTCTATTGTTTCAACACTTCCTCCGCTTGAAGCTATCTTATGGCATACTGACCGTGAATTTACTGAACAGGAAGCCGTTTTCTTAGATGAAGGCGCACGTTATTTAATTGAGCATCGTCTTGTATGTTCTAAACAAAATAGAAGCGTCATCGATATGGAATGGCTGAAGCCTTGTTTTCCGAGGTTTTTTGAATATGATATATTACGTGGCATGTCCTTCTTGGCAGAATGGTCCCGACGTAGGAACAAAACGCTGCCGGTCGGGCTGCTTATTGAAGGATTGGAACGATTGAACATCTTCAGGGAAACAGAAGGCTTGCGAATCGGTAGACAAGTCTTTGATCCACAAGGCCCGTGGGGTGGGCAATCCTTTCCCTTGTTAGAAGCAGTGTCTGGCATTGGTGACGTTTCGCCTTATCTAACCAGACAGTTAGATCGAGTTATCGAACGATTGGGACCGGAGTATACCTATGCATAAAGACTTCCTTTAGAAGGGAGCTCATGGTGGAAGAGGAAGGGACCAGGATGAGGAAGGTTTAGAGGGAAAAATTGTAAATTTCAAATATGTAAAATGATTGTCTAAACACTGATTGAAGCCGTAAAACGGGAAGCAAAAGAAGAGGTCTTTGTTAAGGTAGCTCAATAAACTAAACCATGAGGCTGCCGTGGATTCAATGGCAGGTTTGTTACGCTAACGGGCAGGTTAGTTTAACTCCGGAAACGAGAACGAGAACAAGTGTTCTTTACATATATTATATATGCGTATATAATCAAAACGAAACGGAAAGGAGATCTGGTTTGCTTGATAAAACATGTAGATTCTTCTTTAGTGTAAGAATATTATAATAATAACTCAATTTTGGAGGAGTCTGTATGCCATATTGTAAAGTCAAGAATGCCAATATATATTACGAGGAAATTGGTAAAGGCAAACCAATTATAATGATCCATGGTTTTACACCAGACCATCGGTTAATGAGTGGGTGCATGGAACCGATATTTGAAGATAATTCCAATTGGCGTCGTATCTATCTTGACCTGCCTGGAATGGGACAAACAAAGGATTACGATCAAATATGTAATTCAGATGATATGCTAGAAACAGTTATAAATTTTATTGAAACTCTTGTCCCAAACCAAGATTATCTCATAGCAGGCGAATCATACGGTGGATATATTACAAGAGGAATAATTAATAGACATAAAGATCGTATTGGTGGGGCTGCACTGATTTGTCCATTAATTATTCCTGAACACAAAAGAAGAATACTTCCCGAGCATTTTGTTGTTCATTGTGATCGCGAGTTTATGGACACCTTAAGTGAAGAGCAAATAAGCGATTTTAGCGCAAATCAAGTCGTCCTCAATGAATATAATTGGAAAAGGTATTCAGAAGAGATCGTGTCAGGTTGTAAGATCGCTGACTTTGATTTTCTTAACAAGATTCAAAGAAACTATGGATTTTCCACCAATATAGATGAATTAGTTTTCGATAAACCAACAGTATTTACTCTTGGGCGACAAGATGCAGTTGTTGGTTACATAGATGCTTTTAGAATTTTAGACAATTATCCTAGAGCAACCTTTGCCGTTCTAGATCGAGCAGGCCATAATCTTCAGATTGAACAGACTCTATTATTTGAGTCACTTATGCGTGAGTGGCTTGAAAGAGTAACAGAGTTTGGATTTTAGTTGTATATTAATCCATTGAACTAACGGGATACGTTAGTTCAGTGCAATAGCGACAGTCTAGGACTTTATTTCGTATTATTAGGTCAACCAGAGATTTCTGGTTGGCCTTTTTTCTTAGGCGTCATATGATGGCGGTAGCCGAGAGAACGTGGACTTTATTGGGGCGGGCCCCGTCGTGAAAACAGTTCTCTCACTGCCCCCAATGACCATGTTTGAGCTGGTTGAGACAGGGATCTCGTATCATATCACAAGCGAAGCTATGGGGTTGGAACATCGTGGGAGTGACGGCAACTTTAAAATTAGGGAGTGTGTTATGGAGCCGGTTGTAGGATTAGATGTGGCTAAAGGAGCCAGCGTCGTTCAGGCTTTTCTAGGAAGAAATGAACCTTACGGAATATTGGAGAGTATTACGCACGAGGGGAGCGGTTTTGAACGATTAGGAGAATTACTTGATGAATTGAAGGTACTCTCGGGCAGGAGCCTGTTATTATTTTGGAAGCAACCGGCCATTACCATCGAGGATTAGTTTCCTATTTAATACGTAAGGAGTACAGGCATTTTATAATCAATCCACTTCAATCTAAACGTGCGAGAAACACGCAACTGCGAAAAGTAAAAACCGACGCTGCAGATGCATGGCACTTGGCCGACATGTACTATCGGGGTGATGTAACGCCACATCGTACATGGGACGAGTTGTACACCGAGCTACAGCATGTGACGAGACAACATGTGTTTATAACCTCGATGTATGTTCAGGCAAAGCTAAACTCGAGAGCTTTACTGGATTAGGTATTTCCTGCGTTTGAGAAGGTGTTCGGAAATCTCTTCTCAGCTACTGCCCTTAGAGTGCTGCAGAGTTGTCTGAACAACGAGTTTGAAAAGGTAGAATCTATCATTGAGGAACAAACAGGAAAGTCTCATTCGAAAGATTGGGTAGGAGAGAAGGCAAATCAGTTGAAACAAACATTACTTGATTGGGCCAATAATAAAAAAAAGGAGCATAACACAAAGCATAGTCCTTGTAGGGATGGTATCCCTCCTATTTGAGTCCAGAAGCAATTAAGTAGGCTGGAAGAAACCATGGAGGGACTTGCGTGGAAACAACAATTAGTGGCTGTAGCATTGGGTGGCGCACTCGTAATAGGTGCATTTGTTTATAGTTCATATGCTGCCGAATCGGAAGCTCCATCACAGATATCGGCTAAGGCGAAAGCAGAAGATATCCATATTCTCAACCTAGTGCAGGGAGACTCGCATAAACAGCAGCGGCTGAAGAGCACAGCTTGAAACCATTAAATACAACCGCTATAAAAGGTAAGTATGGTCTGATTATTAGAAAATCATATCGCGGAACTGACGGCGCTGAAGTTATGCTCATTCAAACTGAATCCAAAATGGATGAAGAGGCTACTATTGAGAGCATGACCGGAAGCCCATAAATAACCAGCCTCATAGATTACGTTCGCATAAATAGATATGAATAAATTTTTCTCCATATCTGTATATAAGTTTTCTACACTCTTAAGCAAATACAAATTCAACTCACTCAATATTTTTTCTTTCAATTGGGGGATTACCAAACTTATATTACTTTGGCGACATTGTAATCTCGGTTGCTGGTAAAAGTCACAAACAGCTAAAACAAGTTGGCTTATACTTTCTTGATCAAATTTTATTGATCCAATTGTCTGTTTTGCAATAGCATTTGAAGCGGAATTTCCCAAAATGGACAGTGAGAGTAGAGTAGAAGAAGCAAAACCCACTGTAAAATAATATAAGCTTCTTAGTCTTAGTAAGATAACTATTAAACTGTCTTCAATAAAAACATCGGCAGCAATGGACGAAAAAATAAAATCCTAGACTGCCGATGTTCGATTGAACTATCGTGTGCCTTTAGTTCAATCTTTTTCCTTTTCATAAAAGTTGTTGAACAAAGCTTTCTATCGTTGAAATCATGTCTTAATCCAATTCAATTTGTAAAATTCTAATCCCCACCGAGTTCAATCGTTTTCGTGGCGACCCGGTCATGAAATTCCCGATCATGCTCTACGAATACAATGGTGGGCGTGTATTCAAGCAGCAGCTCCTCAATTTGCATCCGGGAAATCACATCGACAAAGTTGAGCGGTTCGTCCCAAATATGCAGATGAGCCTCCTCACATAGGCTTCTCGCGATCAGAACTTTCTTCTTCTGCCCGCCGCTAAACGCCGATATATCCTTCTCAAACTGGATGCGAGCGAAATCTAGCTTACGCAACACGGCTTTAAATAAGCTTTCGTCAATTCTGTGCTCTGCTGCATAATCGGAAAGCGTACCTCGCAAATGAGAAGTATTCTGGGATACATAGGAAACGCGAAGCTGCGGATCTCGTTGAAACGTACCTGTATAGTACAGCTCCTCAGCGTTGAGCAGGTGAAGCAAGCTAGACTTACCTGAACCATTTGGACCTGAAATTGCAATCCGATCTCCTGGTTCAATCGTCAGACTAACGTTCTTGCATACTGCTCTTTCCCCGTAGTAAATCGTAACGTGATCCAGTATCGCCAATTCCGATTTGGGATACACGAGCTGAGAGATCGCAAGGCTTTCTGACTGTTCGATATTTCGGAGCAGTTTCGATTTTTCCTCTAAAGCAGTGTGTTGCCGCTGTTCGATGGATTTTGAGCGTTTCATCATTTTGGCTGCCTTATGTCCGACGTACCCCTTGTCAAGTTTGGAACCGGAATTTCGTGTGCCGTTTTTCGATTTTTCGGTCTCGAAAGACCAGCTACTAGTACGTTTAGCGGATGCTGATAAACGCTGTATGTCTTTGTACAGCTTTTCGTTTTGTGCCATTTCGAATGTATCCTGGCGAGTTTTGTTCGTCCACCAGCTGGAGAAGTTGCCTTTTTGGATTTCAATATTCGTTTTGTTGATCGACAGAATATGATCCACGCAGCGGTCGAGAAAAGCACGGTCGTGTGAAACAAGAATAAAACCACGCTTCGTATTCAGATAATCGGCGACAAGCTTGCGTGCGTGCAAATCGAGATGATTGGTCGGCTCGTCGATGAGCAGAAATCGATTGTCTTGGATGAATAGCACAGCCAGCAATACCTTCGTCTGTTCTCCTTGGGACAGCGATTCGAATGGTCGGTACAACACGTCTTCTGAAACCTTAAGCAGGTTCAGTTCACGCATCAGCTTCCAGTTCTCATAGCTTGGCACGATCTCTTCGACGACATCTAAAGTCAAATACTCCGGATGTTCGACGGGAAACGGAAAATAATCAAAGGCGACTGGTGTGGAGATCGTACCGCTGTATTCGTACTTCCCCTGCAGCAGGTTTAAGAACGTCGTTTTACCCCGACCGTTTCGTCCTGTAAAGCCCAACTTCCAGTCTGTATCAATTTGAAAATGAACATTTTCGAATATAGGGTCATAGCTGCCTGGATAGGCAAAAGTAAGATTGGTTACCTGAATGGCGGGCATGGCAATCATCCTTTCGTTTGGAAATAAAAAAGAGCCGCAAGAAAGGTGCTTTCTTGCGGCTCTAATCCATACGAGGAAATAAGACCCCATTACAAGGGGGCCATATGACTGTCCGGAGAGGGAGCGCAAACGAAACGCAGACCTTTCTTGCAGAGACGAAATAAAACGACCCTAGCCAATCGCTGAGTCCGTTCTTTTCGTGATCTCGAAGCAAGAAAGTTCTACATGTATCCGTTCAACTCCCATCATCAAATTACATCCAGTTTATCACAATAGTAATTTAACTACAACCTGCGTTAGTTTCATTTAGGATGAAGCCTCGCGTAGGTCGACATGCTCCTTAGATTGATTACTGTTTTTCAACTATCTTCTGCTATCATTGCTTCGCAACCAGCACGCCGGAAAGAAATACTTAAGGTTTGGATATAGGATAGGAAATGCATTAGCAGCGATACGGGCCCAAGATGATTATTAGAGCCAGTAAGTTAATTGGTAATGAGATAGAGGGCGGTATTATTACAGGTGCCTTATTCTGTACAGCAAAAGAGGGTAGGCGTATTTTTGGGGACTTGAATTCATTTCATGTAGATAATATGGGTGGGGGATATATTAAAATCTACGGATAATATGGTTTATTTTCAAAATGAGGTTAATTTTACTGAAGCTACTGTAAGTGGGCTTAAGCTCGGAGTTGAAGATTTTATTGAAAATCTCGGGGAAACAATCAGAGAGTTGAGAAACGATGTTGCTTCACTAAGAGGTGATATGTACGATGATGTAATTGTGAACGCTACATTTGATCCATCACCAAGAAATTTCCACTAGTTGGAAAGATGGTTTTAGGGGAATAAAATGTGAGCGTAAATGGAACAACATTGTTTGAAAACGCTATTGCCGTCGATGGTACAGCGTATGTACCTTTGCGCCCGATTTCAGAATCTTTGGGGACGAACCTAGCGGTGAAGGGGAAAACTATTGAAATTACAACAGGAACCCCTTCTTCATATGTGGTTGTTGAAGAGCAGTCACAAGCAATGGCTTTGAAGAATAACCCACATACCAATTGGTCCAAGGAACTAATTGTAAAGCACTCTGGGACTGTGGAGGAATTGATCGAAATACTTAATAATGATATTACAAAATCTGAAAAGTCATTGACTGACATCGATAGAAGAATAGGTGCGGCAGGCGACGATCAAAAACTTATTGAGCGCATTGAAAAAACCGTCACCGTGACAAAAAGCCCTCTTAAACAGAGGGCTTTTACTTTTATGAGAGGGATTAGTATTAGACTACCTTTAATAATAGGTATCTTAACACGTTTATTGAATCGGAACGCAAATTTCGCAACGATGATTATTAATAAGTTCAATTGTATAGCGCTCCAAGATAGGTTTGGTTTCATCTAATCTGAACTTTTGGTTTTTCAACTCTAGAAATATTTCGCCCCAAGCCTTTTGAACAGCTTCTGCTGTATGATTTATCTTAAAAACAGCGTATCTTCCTCCACTAATATTGCTTAGACTTACTTCATCAGTATTAACACAGTAACCATCAGGAATAACCAAACATGCATCGTAGCGACAATTTTCCGGCTTCACAAATGCAGGATTATCTTGGGCAATGCCGAGGATAATAGACTTATTATTAAATAATTTATTCGATTCAACCCAGTATTTAAATTTCTCCATTAGTTGTGAATTTGCAATTCCATACGGACCAATCTGTCTCATGTATGCAATTCTACAAGACGGTATTTTTTCAATTTCAGCCTTCATATTTTCTTCTCTTTCTTTTTAAAGTACATCGATGTCTGAAACCATCTTATAATGCTTTAAAATGATAAACAACTCCATTTTAAAAATAATCAAATTAGTGTCTAATACCCAAAGAGCAGACTTATGTGCCTGCTCAACGATGTGTGATATTAAACTGCTGTGTCACGATAGCTTAAACAAGTCTTACTTATAGAGACTCGATTCCCCATTCTTTATATAAGTCGTTAAGTTCATGCGATGTCTTTGTAACAAAACTCTTAACCACATCTACCTTTAAATAAATTGGGGTTATCTGGGGTTCATTGTTCTTATTACGTAGCCATTGTAGTTTTATATCTCGGTACTGATTTACTTCAATTTGTGTTAACAATGGTTCAATACTATAGGCATTTCCTACATAGAGCTTGTTGAGAACATCTTCTGCCCATTCTTCTCTTTTGATTAAATTAAATTCTACTTGGTTTGCTTCCATATTATAGATTTTTCTTATTTCATCTTTTTCTCCTTGATACTCACGTTCAAAATTCGAATAGACTGTTTCCGTCCATCTTATGTCCGCATAGATATGGGCAAAATACCCTAGTATGTAATCTGTCCAGTTAGTCTCAACATTAAGGTTTAAATAATACTGGCATCTTTCCTTAAGTACCTCACTACTAGGGAATCTATCTTCACAAACAAAATGTGTAATACCCTTTTCGCTTCTTGTCACATCTCCCCTTACATGGACAGCATCTGGAGCAATACTCCCAATTAAGAAACTAGAAGATGGAGTACGCGAGCAAAGTTCTAAAGCTATAGCAAAATGGACCATTGGATAAGGCATTCTTTAGAACCTCCTAAGTTAAGACAGTCGAATAGTTATAATGTAGCTATACGCCAATATATTACAAAATATTGAAACTGGGCATATTTGAAAATAGCTAGTCATTTTCTTTACCTTTATATTCTATAATTCGTTGAAGAGAAATATGAATTGCCCTGAGATAACTTACTATGGTTATAAAACCGATCACTAAAATAATTATGAGTAGATCCATAGGTAACTCGCTCCTAACTCAAACAGAAGATTTGGTCATCCTCCATATTACCATAATTGGAACTTTACTTCCTGTTAGCTTAAAGATGTATAGTCACTCTACAACCTTATTTTTGCTGAGCAATATTTCTGTTTAAAATCCGCACCGTTATAGTAATAAAACCAATTTAAGATATAGGTATGAAAGCCTCTGATAAATCAGGGGCTTATTTTGCGTCTTGAGGGGGTGACGAAACCCATGGCAAAGATAAAATCCACATTGGACATACAACTGGATCTAACCAGACCTGTTGAGGATTTAACTGAGATCATTTCTGCTGTAATTGCTTCACAGCCACATAAACGTAAAGAAATACTTGAGGGGTTGGATATAGCAGTAGGAAATGCATTAGCAGAGATACAGGCCCAGGAAGAAAAGGAACAGAAAGTAGACGATGATAGCTCAGGAAAAGTTTCCTGAACGGAGAGACGGGGGAAGCAAGGTGGATAAGTGGGAGGTTTTTAAGTTCAGTACTGCTTTAGGAAGCAGCGCTGTGACGTATTTTTACGGTGGGTGGTCGGGAGTATTGGGGGTGTTACTTGCTCTGGTCATTATTGATTATGTGACTGGATTATTTACCGCTGGCGTAGAAGGTAAGAAGGGAACCGGGCCCGGTTTAAAAAGCAAGATTGGTCTTATCGGTATCGCTCGAAAGGTATTTATTTTTGCAATGGTATCAGTATCCCATCTGATTGATGGAGTCTTAGGCGATTCGCACCTATTCCGGGATGCGGTCGCCTATTTTTATATGGCAAATGAGCTGCTTTCGATTCTGGAAAACGGGGGCAGGCTTGGAGCGCCAATACCACCAGTGATCCGACAAGCGGTTGAGGTTCTAAAAAGTAAAAGCGGAAGTCAGGAAGGGGACAGGGAAGATGCAAGCAAGGAAAAAAGGTAATGCCTAAGGAATAGACGTATCCCGTTATCAAGGAAAGATTGTTTGGAAGGCGGTCAAGGCAAGCGGCATTTCCTTTGCCTTTCTTAAGGCCAGTCAGGGTAAGTCATACCGCGACAAAACATTCATCGGTAATCACAGGCTGCACGAGCTGTCGGAGTCCTGATAGGGGTCTATCACTATTTAGACGATTCTGCGAAAACGCCAGAGGATGCCCGAAAGGAAGCTGCAAACTTTGTGAGCGCCATTAATTCAGTCGGAGGCATCGCGGCTTTCGATCTGCCGCCGGTTATGGATTATGAGTCCAACAAGTCCGGATTAAGCAAAGCGGAGCTTACAGCCGTAGCTAGGACATTTAGGTTTCACGCCAACGATGTACTTTTTTTGTAAAACAGAGGTGTTAGTTTCGTGAATAATCCAGTCACTATGGGCGGCGTACATACCAGCAAGGATGATGATCTTTGATGCTGGTTTAATCTGATTGTCTAATATTTCTTGAAGTTTTTTCTTCCCGACTGTAGTATTAGGGTCGATTGCTGGGTCATGTTCGAGAACAGAATAGTTTTTCCAAGTCAATTGCCCATCAGCTTGGGCCTCGTTGATCCACTGAACTACTTTATTATTAAATAGACTAAACTAATGCCAATATTATATTGATTTCTCAAAGATACCTACTACCATTCGTGAGCAAGTCAAAAAGTATTTTAAGCAACGATTACTTAGTAAAAATAAATTCGCATGGGGTACGGCATTAAATTATATAACGTTTTTACCATCTTTTTTTACATTTGTATTTACACTAGAACCAAAATGGAAAGATTTAAAAGCTTTAAAGCGAAAGCACATAGAAAAATACATCGAATTTCTACATGAATATTCAAATTCAACTGAAACAAAAGAATGCACATCCTGAAGCATATATATCAATAGCATTAGGTACTATACAAAAATTTCTTGAAGATATTCAACGATATGAGTATGAAATAGCTCCTGAAAAACATGTAAGATTGTTGATTTTTCCTGAAGATAAGCCTAAACCGAGAGAGAAATCCGTTGACCAATCTATTCCATTCCGGATTTTGTCTTAGAGCAGCTTTTTTCTCACCTAGATGAATTACATAAAGATATTGTTCCGATAGTTTGGGCGGCATTTAAAACAGGGCTTAGAATATCCGATGCATTAGAACTAACCTTTGACTGCTTAGTTCAACTAAACGGGCAATACTCTATAGTAACAGATATAAGAAAAACCTATGTGAAAGAACATCGTATTCCAATTGATGAAGAGTTAGCAGGAATCCTTGCCGTTCTAATCGATAAATCAAAAAAATATAGTAATCAAGATAATAATCCAAAGGATTATATTTTTGTGCGATATCGTGGAAAACGAAAAGGACAACCATATGGGCAAAATTAGGTTAATAGCGCACTAAATATATTAGCAAAAAAAGTGAATATCACTGACGAAAACGGCAATCTTTTTCATTTCGCGATGCTTCAGTTTCGACATACTTATGGAGTGAAAATGATAAATAGTGGTGCAGATATTCTAACTGTTCAAGAGCTTTTAGCTCATGCTTCTCCAGAAATGACAATGCGATACGCTAAACTATTAGATGAAACCAAAAGAGAAGCCTTTGAATCCGCTGTGAAGCAAGGAGTATTCAGTTTCGATTTAAATGGTGAAATTCAAGAAATTAAGGAAGGAGAAGATATACCAACAGATATTTTGGATGCTTTATGGCAAGACCATAAACTAAATGCGATGGATAACCCCTATGGAACGTGCCACGCTCGTTTGAACGGTAATTGCTCCCATATGGAAGCTCCCCCATGCCTCACTTGTGGTGACAATCAAACCCCATGTAAGACTTAGCTGTTGGTTTTTCGGAGTTAGATAAGCAAAAATATGAGCTTCATATTAAAACAACCACGAAGGCAATGCCGAATATGACCGTTCTGCCCACTTGAAAGCCATTCATACTAATCGTAAGGCTACTACTTCTCAAAAGGTAGAAGAAGCCATTAAAAGGCTCATAAGAGCCAATGAGAAAATAAACTTTAACAGTGTAGCAAGTGAAGCTGATGTTTCAAAAGCAATCTTATATAACAATAAGGACTTCCGTTTTATTCTCCCTCATAACTTCTTATTCAACTAACGGGGCAGTTTAGCGGAAGTAGGATTTTTATATTTTATGGAGAATTTACTGAATATAAATAAAAGAATCGTAAGGAAAAAATGGTGTATGAATATAATTACTATGGGAGTGAAAAAATATGCTATAATTCATTTAAATATTAATCGATGATACAAAATTTGTGATAAATCTATATCCCCAGATTTGTCCCATATATGACAGGAGTCAAATTTTAATGAATAGTCCAATCTAATATACCCCTATTAAGCCAAATTCGAATGAAATAATAGGGGATATATAATGAAATTGAATAAAAATTTTTCTTTATTACTTTTGGGTCAATCACTCGCTAATATAGGCGATGTATTATATATAGTCGGTGTTATAAGTACAATTTTTGTATTAACAGGTTCTGCAATTGCAGCATCGTTTGTTCCATTTACGATTGCTTCTTCTATGTTTATATCCAGTCTGCTGACTCCTCTTTTGGTTGAGAAATTAAATCTTAAATGGTTACTTGCTGGGTCACAAATTGTAAAGACGATTTTACTCTTTATTCTAGGGTTTATGTTAATTGGTTTAACAGCAGCTAATTATTATTTTATCTTTTTAATAATAGGATTGATTGCTTTTTTTGACGGATGTGCAAATCCAATAAGACAGACATTAACTCCATACTATGTTAAACCTGAATGTCTAATTCAAGCTAATGGAATTGCAGAAACAATTACGCAGACCATACAAGCAGGTATGTGGTTCGTAGGAAGTTCATTGCTAATTATTATGAGTTCTCAACAACTTATTTGGTTAGTTGGATGTTTATTTGTAATTGCAAGCATATTACTTTGCCTTTTAGAAAGTGTAAACCATAAAACAACCGAGCAAAAAGGGAAACTAGAAAAAATTAAAGAAGGTTGGAAAACTTTATCTAACACTCCAGTATTAAGAAGGATTGCTTGGATAGAATTTTTGGAAACAATTGCTGCAACGGTTTGGATAGCTGCTATTTTATATGTGTTTGTCAACGAGGCTTTGAACGTTGATGAAAAATGGTGGGGATTTATCAATGGAGCTAACTTTTTAGGTCTGATTTTAGGAAGTGCTTATTGTATTAAATTTTCTTCTTTTGTTGAAAAGAAAATAGGAACCTTTATTTTTGTCGGTTCATTTGCAAGTTTCTTATTCACAATATTATTTAGCATAAACAGCATTCCAATGATTTCCTTACTTTTATCGCTCTGTGTAGGGCTTTTTGGACAAATTAAAAAAATTCCTCAACAAACGGTTATACAAACTAGTGTGTCAAAAGAACAGTTATCAACTGTTTATACCTCGTTAGGTGCTATCGGAACTGGGATTTTTGGCGTTGGCTCTCTTGTTATGGGAGTATTAGCAGATTTGTTAGGAATTAGAATTGTATTCGTTATTTCGGGGCTATTACTTGCGATAGTAAGTACAATTGCTCATAAAAACAAGCAATTATTTGTTAGAAATGTTATGGAACAATAAAATTAAAGTTGAAGGATTTTATTAGCTTTAATGTCTTTGTTTTTTAATGACTATGTAATAGTTTGTGAAGTAGGGCCATCATTTTTGATGGTCTTTTTTTATGAACTTATTGTACTAACGGGTGCTTTAGTAAAAGAAGAAAGGGTTCTACATATTAGTCATATCTAATATGTAGAACCCTTTAAATTTTCTATCTTTTTTAAAATTAGGTCTTGATAATCCTCATAATGTCCAGTATATTTCCAAGCGTGGCTGATGAAAATATTGTATAATGCCATATAAATGAAGCTCCTTTTCCATATGATAATATAATGCAGAGGTGAGATTGTATGAATAAATTCAGAAAAAAGCCCGTTGTGGTAGAAGCCTACCAAACTCATGAAGAGTTAATTATTCAGACGCTTGAAGGTCCATTAAAAGCCTCGCCCAGAGATTGGGTTATTACTGGAATCTCATCTGAACTTGGTAAAGTGCGTGAGGAAGTAAATGTATCCAAATTTGAGGGAGAGCCACTCAAAACGGCGAAAAGTATCCATGTAAACCTGATATCTTCCAGAAAACTTACGAGCCGTTTGAAGCAGGCGCTTGCTGCTGATGGCTCTCTTTTTTTTGTTCATTTGCATGCAAATTAGCCCAATTGACATTTTCTTTTGAAATAACACTTTCCACACGCTCTACTAGCAAATTAAATGCCCCGTCTGCGATCTTGTAAATTCCTGTTCTCGTAAGATACATATACTTTTCTTGCCTCAGAGTTTCGCAAATTCCCCTGTATTCAATCCAATTTTCATGGTATTTGTGTAGACTAAGTATGCTTTCGAATAATGCTATACATGCTCCTAGAGCGCCAATAACAATGGCGATCCATCTTAATCCGGAGGAAAAGCTTGTTAAAACAGGAATCAGAGCAGCGGCAACTATCTCCGCTCTTTTTCACCGTTTGTAGTATTTTTGACACTCTATACTCTTTTTATCATACCAATTAATCTGATCATCAAGTCTCTCGGCAAGATATTCTCTTTCAGATATATCCATTGATCATCTCCCCCACATAGTAGAAATGTCATAGGTAATTCGCACTTGATAATTCTACATCATTTGACCTTCTTTGGGGAAAGTTGGAATAATTATTTACAAAATAGTCCAACCGTACTATAATCGTAACAGCACATACGAAAGCACCGTTGTGCAATCCGAAAGCATCGGTGATACCCTGCTGGCATACGCTGGTGGTTTTTTTTTGTTTACCTAGAAGTCCATTCCCTAAACAATGTCTCACATAACCTGTGGAGTAAACAAGGGAGGCGTTATGTGTGAGTGGAGCTGAAAGAGGTGGCGGGAATACTGACAGGACAGTTTGGATGTCGATAACTGTTATCCTGGCACTTTTTATTTTGTTGGTAGTTATCTTAACATTAACCCTTTTATAAAAGTTTTTAGGCTCTGCCGGTTTATCTGGTGTGAGCCTTTGTTTTGTTTACCTGCATACCCTGTCACTATACGAATTGATACATATATTAAGGTGTACAACAAGTAAAGGAGGTTAAAGCTATGAGTGGATGTGACAACACAACTCCAGCTCCAGTTGGTGGTATGTGGACTTCTACAGGAGCAATATTAGTGCTCTTTATCTTGTTGGTTATCATCACTAAATCACTTTGGATTTAATTATGTGAAGAAAAGGCTGAAGGACCACACACACTTTTTTCACTTCACTCAGTACAACTCCAAAAAACGTGCACTGACCCTGCTAGCTGTGCTGGTGGGGTATTTTTTTTGTATTAGAGGGAGGCATTCAGTTGGGGGAAATTAAGTCCAAAGGATAATCGTGTAGCTGGGCTTTTGCTAGACACTAAGTATGGCAACATTGTATTCATAAAGTGTCTCGGATATAACTCCAAGATACTCCCCTGCTTGAGGTTAGTTAATGTCTGATGGGTACTGGCCAGTAGTACCCCAAGCTTCGCCTTCAACTTTGTTACCGCCAGCTCGGAATTGAATTACGTATTCCCCTGATGGCATCCCGTTAGAGTATGAATTAAGACTAGTCCACGTTAATGTATCACCTTTGCCAACAGTTTTATTAAGGTATTCTCTCCCGTTACCCTGCAAGCTCCACGAAATTGTGTTGCTTCCTGTATTCTTCACTTTAATCTTTACATGTCCATAACCTTTTTTGACAGTAAACTCCATCGTCGGACTTGTCCCGCCAAGAACCTCATGTACTTCTTGACCAGTTGACTGGATAACTATACCTCCACGCCCCTTTGGTAATTCAACCCCCATATATGGTGTGGCGGAAGCAGCCAGCGGAGCTACTGCCGTAAGAGCCAATAGACCTGTAAGAATGATTAATGTGTTTTTAAACTTCATCAAAAACCGTCCTTTCGAATGGTATAATTTGTACTAATGACCAATCAAAGCACATAAAAAGGAATAAAATGTACTTTTGTATTAACAAAATGGAAAAAAATTTAATATTCGAAAATGCATATTTCCTATCTAGAACAAAAGGGTTTGAGCTTAGCGCAATTTGGACAACTTGCAGGCATGAATAGGGGAACAATAAGTGCTATTGTGACAGGTAATAAGTCAATGTCTGTTAACCAGCTTGACTTAATCACTGAGGCTATGGGTTTACCAGAAGGGGAGTTTTACGATCTGTTTATAGAAAACTTCATCATCGACCATCCTCCCAATATGAGACGAATCGAGCCGTTTTTGTTTCGCTGTGCGGAGTTGGACAAGTTGGATGCAATCCGTCGAGTGGTGGGAGCCATCATGGATAATCTGCTGTATTCACCCAAGCTATTTGAAATTGCAGAAAGATTGTTGGCGCAGGGACGACATGAGGCTGCACTACTGCTCTATGCAGGTGTGGCTGAAGCGGAGAGATATCAACATTCTGAACGTTTGGCAGTCTGCCAATACCGTATATTCACCATTCAAATCGGAGACGATCAAAGCCGAAATGTTAGGGTAGCAGCCGTTTTTGAGGCTTTTGTCGAACGCCTAGATGAAATAGATCAGCTTGATGCATTGAAGGATTTAGCTAACGTGTACAGGTCTTTGCGTAAATGGGACAAGGTAGACGAAATGGCAAGGCAAATGAGAGCTAAAGCTGAAATCCAATATTCGTTTGTCCATAACGAGAAACACAAAGTTGGAACGCCAGAAAAGAAAACAAGAGGACCGTTATTTGGATACATTGCTTATGCTGACCTGTTGTGTGCCAGTGTTTGTGAAGCCCGAGGCGATTATCAGCAAGCTTTACAATATACATACACCTATGCGGATTTAGACTGGGTTAAAGAGGACGACGAGGATACTAAGTACTGGATGAACTTGTTCAGTCAGTGGGCAGAAGGTAATACTTACGTATATAAGCTTTTATATGGAGATATAAATGTGCTGCATGATTATGTTGAATATATTGTAGCGACATCAGACACTAACGAAAATGAAAAGATATCAAAACTGCTTAATGTTTTAATTGCCGCAAACCAATATAGCATAGATGTAGACGATATACTTAAACGATTTGAAACTCTTATTGGGACTTTTTCGCAACAACCATCATCAGATGATATGTATACCCGACAAGTGATACCGGATTATATCGCGTGGTTTGGTTACGAGTTAGGTTTTTATTATTTACATCGAGGGAAGTACATTGATGGCTTTAAATATTTGATGAATGCAATGGTAAAGTCACATATAATAAATAATGAAACTTACTTTATAAACTGTATGGGGTTATTTGTTCGTTTTCAAGCCCATGCGGTTCCTGAAACTAAAGCTGAGTATTTCAATCTTATTGAAAGGGTGTGGGAAAACAATGTTCAAAAAAATGGTGCTTCTAATCATTGCGGCTAGCTTTTTGTTGATTGTTACTGTGCCGGATCAAGCCTTTAACCACCACCATAGTATTCAGCCTAACGTTACCATTGGAGGATTTTAAAAGCTAAAGCTCTGCCAAACTTATGGTTGGTAGGGCTTTCTTTAGTGCAGGAATTACCACACATACGGCAGAATAACTATCTGAGGTGATCAGCATGAACCATACATATAAAATGTTAAAGTCGGATATAGAACTATTTACAAGCTGCATTAAGACAGTAAGAGTATATGTAGTACAGCCGTTGGGTGGGGATTTGATAGATATTGTGGATTACGGTGGCGTAATGGAGAAGATTACACCAGAGTCGATCAAGATTAACGGATCTTACTTCTCTCGTAAGTAGTTTGAATTTAGAGTAGAAGTGAAAGAACCTACCAGATTGTAGACGGTGTCCCTTAAAGGTAGACTATATCAAAAAATAGGAGGGGAAAATGATGAAGAAAAGAATATTTCTGTTCTTGATTTTATCTTTATCTATAGCAACTACGATAGGTGCAGCTTCAGCTTCACCCAGTAAAACTAGTGGAAACAACATAATTTCTCAAAGATCGGGCGGAAGCGCAACTGTAAAAGAAGCCTTTAGTGTTCCTAAAGGATGGGGTCATGTTAAACTTTGTATGAAGAATCACTCTGATCATCCAGTAAGAGTAAGTTTAACTCACAGCGGTTCGAACAAACTATATATTGAAGCATTAGTAATCGCTCCTCATGATACAGTGACTTGGAAATCTACTGACCAAGGTTTTAGCGACGGTTTGCGTTCTGGAGACTACATACTTCAGTGGAGAGGCAGCGATTATAAAGTTGACGGAGAAACATGGGGAGTGGCTGATTCACAGCCTGGAAACCTCTAAATTCCCTAGGAATACAACTTGTCCTTCTGGCCATTTGATGAGAAAGGTTAACTGTTCAAGCAAGTAAGTGAATTAATCCCCTTAGTTGGTGGGAGAGCTTTTTTCGTTGATCAATTTGAATTTAGCGTAGATGTAAAAAAGGACTCTGCTGGTATGTAACCACTGTGACCCCAATTGAGGACACTTTGAATAAAGCCCGCTTAGGCAGCCAATAGATGGCTTCTGAATTCGTCAGGAATCATCTTTTTTAACGCCCATTGGTAGCGGCCTGAGTTGTAGTAAGCAATGTAGTTATCGATGCATGCCCGTAATTCTTGAATGGTTGCGCACGATTTGTATTCCAGATCACCCTTCATATGACCGAAGAATGTTTCCATAGAGGCATTGTCCCAACAATTTCCCTTCCGATACATAGACTGCCTGAAGCCTGCTTTACGGACCAGAAGGCGAATTTTGGGGTGGGTATAGTGCATGTCTTGGTCAGAGTGCAAGATGGCCTCAGGACGAACATTCCCATCGAACCGTTCAATTAACAACTGCAGCGTCCGCTTCATCAAGACGAGCTCCAGAGAAGATGACAGATAGTGAGCAAGTATCTGCTTGGTTGCCCCATCCTTCACACAAGACAAGTAGGCACACTGCCCGTGACCATAGTGCAAATAGGTGATATCTGTGAGCAATACTTTTTCTGGTTCCCCTTGGTCAAACTGACGTTTAGCAGGTTGGGGCATGTCTGGTGTTCCTGAGTCGCCTTGGCCATTTTACGGTATGGATTAGCTTGCCGAATCGTGGCGACAAGTTTGTACGTTCGCATGATCCGTCGGATCTTTTAGTGGTTCATAATAACACCATTTTCCCGTTCAAGCCTCATTTTAATTACCAATGCTCCTGCTTTGCCATGTAGGGCATCAAAATGCATCTTGATGAGCGCTAAGTCATGTTCATCTGCGCGAGCTTGCAACTGGCGTCTCTCCTCGGCATGAAGTCAGCGATAATAGCCGCTTGCACTGATGTGAGACAGTTTGCACAGGTAGCGTGTCATGCGCTTTAGGCTATATTGTCGGATCGTAAGGTTGATTATCTGATAGCGCTCGGGTGTCCATCTTACGGGTCACAGTTCAATTTAGCCGATAGAGTCCTTTTCTTTTTTATGTGAGTCGGATGTATATGAAGCCACTTAGTAATTTCTGTACATTAATTAGAATTGTCTTGCGCTTATATTGAGGTCCATTTGGGAACCGTCCTGGGTGTAAATGTATACACTATATGAATTTTTACTTTGAGAATAAATTTGCAAGGTCTTTTGACTACCAGGTGAAACTGAAGTGTCTATAGAGGTGCTAGAACCTAATTTCTTAATCTCTACATAAATTGTTGAACTTCCATTATTTTTAACGAACACATTGGCGTCTTCCCCATTCTCAGGGATCATGGTGAAGGTTTTCTCAAATGCTCCTTTTCCAGTGTGATGTATTGGATTAATCAATTGAACATCAAAAGGAGTAATAACATGCCCGTCCTGATTCTCAGTATTTTCAACCACTTTAATGAAACCATTATCAGTTTGATTTGCTGAAATTGAATCCTGCGCAAAAGCAGCAGGGCTTAGTGACAGAAGCAATGATGCGGCGATACCAAAACTCATTATTTTTTTCAAATTAAATCCCTTCTTTCTATAATTTAACTACAAAAATAATTATATATAATCTGTATATCTGTGTACATAGTTACTAAGTACCATAAAATTTAGTTGTTATGAGAATTGATAAATGGCAGTCTTATTTGCGATATATAATAGATAGCTCTGCTAACCTTAATTGGTCGGCAGCGCTTTTTTTTTTTTGGACTAGTTTGAATTTAGAGTAGAGGTAAAGGATTCAGCTGGGGAACTGGTGTAAGATCTGTTTCATACCCAATAAAAAATAAATATGCAAATATTTAGATTATATTTATAAATCAGCAAGTTTATGTTTAGACATGTTTTGAGGAATATATTACCTTAGTATCTGTTCATTAAATTACTAGGGGGAAATAATAGTGAAAATACGATTTATCAAAAAAATAGGAGTATTATTCGGGGCTTTTTTACTTGTAACGGTCAGTCTATTAAATTCAAATATTTATGCTGCGTCTGTTGGGGACAGGCTTACAGAACCAGAAGTAGGTTGGAAGAGATTTGATGATACTTATAAGACAATCTTGAGAGAAAATGGAGTGTTTGCTTTCGTACCATCCGATGAGCCAGACCAAGCATATAAAGAGGGATATTATTATAGTAAAGACAAAGGCGCGACAATTTCATTTGCTTTCACTGGCGAAAAGCTTAGAGTTCTAGCTCCAGTCTGGACTTTACAATCTAATAACATTGAAGTGAACATTGACGGTGTGAAAATAATGAATTATTCAGCGTATGGCTCACCAGTAAAACATCGAGTTATTTTGTTTGAAAAACTAAATTTAGACAAAGGTAAGCATATTGTTAAATTGACAAATAATCAAGCAGGTAAGGAATTTGAAGTTGATGCTATAGATATAGCAGAAGACGGAGAATTATTACCTATCAATGCTCCATTCAATTTAGATGCTTCTGCAGGCGACAGTAAAGTTACTTTAAAATGGGATCAAATCGAGAATGCAGAAAGCTATACAGTAAAATACGGAACAGAATCCGGCAAATATACTGAAACCGCAACAGCAACAAAAGATGCCTATGGAAACTTCATCATTCCAGATCTGACCAACGGAACAAAATACTACTTTGTTGTGAGTGCTAAAGTAAATGGTGTGGATTCAGAATACTCCAATGAAGCTTCAGCAGCTCCCCAAGGTGGAGGCGGTCAAACTGATCCTGAGCAACCAACAGGAAACCGCGCAATTCTGGTAGTCACCATGACAACTGGCTTAGAGAAAGAATTCGATCTGAGCATGAAAGAGGTAAATGACTTTATCGCTTGGTATGAAGGTAAGCAGGCTGGTTCTGGATCGGCTTCATATGCCATTAATAAGCACGATAACAATAAAGGCCCGTTCAGTAGCCGTAAGGACTACATGCTGTATGATCGTATCCTAACATTTGAAGTAAGTGAATATTCTAAATAAATTTAAAAGCTCTGCTAACCTTAATTGGTCGGTAGAGCTTTTAACTGTTCACGCCTCTTATAGTGTATCAAGGTATTCTTTCTGGAAATTGATAAAATCTTGCACACTATCGTGATAGGTAAATCTACCGCCATTTTTATCAATAATCCAGTTGATCTTCTCGTCATTTAACAAGACTCCATACATGCAGTGATGAAGCAGTTCAATTTGCTTTTCATCCCTAATTCGGATCAAGTATTTTTCTTGTTCGTCAATGAGATACCATTTCGTTTCTGCTTCATCCACATCCGCATCCACATACAGTATTGATACCGACAAGGGGAAGGGCCAGTCAAACCAATGTTCTCGTTTGTCTTCTCCATAACCTTCAAATGCCATGGTTATTTCCTCCTACTTGGATAATTTCCTGATTAGTTTAAATGTATCAACGTGCTGTGATTGTACGCTTTATTGATAACTGTTTTTTGGGAACTCGCAGCTGTTCTTAGCCTTTGGCATCTTGGCACCAATGCGGTGAATGACTTGCCGTTTGAAGGTTGGCACGAACTGCGATGCGTTTGTTTAGACTGGGGTAATAGGGAGGACGAACTTTATTGTAAATCCCTCATTTGCTCAATTTGTAAAGGCAATGCTAGTTCAAGGGAGAATTTTCGGTAGCCCCTTTTGGCAATGGACGACGTAGGCTTTTAGGAATACACACATTAATTTACTGCTGTTCTTGATTTATCCTACTAGCTCAGGAATATCGCCCCCATAATCTTTCCATGGCTTCACGTGCGCCATCGTAAACTTCTGCAAAAGTTTAGTGTAACTTTGGCAACGTCTATTCCGTAATTGTTGCATAATAGTTGTGTCCGCTTTCGTCGTTCATTGTTTTGATCTGTATAGTATACAGAAATGCCGGGTAACAAAGAAGTTGAATGCTTTGTTACCTGATATCGAACGCTACCACCAATACTCTACATTATTCTGCTGAGCGAAGACGGATACGCTCTATATTGTAATCATAGAGGGCTGGGATGGTGCCAAAAGATCATTACATTTCTCGTTTGGAAATAGTCATTATACGGTATTAAACCTCCAATGATCTGAAGTTTATTTTTCTGTACTCAGAATATAATTTGTCCATAACACATCAGGAGGCTGCATACATGTCATGTCATGCCAATAAGACTCGAAGGTAATGGATTAGGGGAAAGCATCCGCATCATACCGGAACATAAGGAAGCGTATCTAACACTCATGAACTACAGTTAACGGCGCGGCAAGCCAGAATTGGATGATCAGAAAGTGCAGCTAATCAAGCAAGCGCTAATAAAATTCCTACAACTCACGTACGGCTGCCACACGGTGAAGGTGATTTTAGCTGGGTTAAGTTGGAGAATATTATTTCTGCAGTACATAAAAGGCCCTAGGTAACCGGGGCTTTTTTTACGTCCTCTACCACGTTGAAAATATGTTTACTATTTAATATTTTTCGTATATATTAATGTTTGGAAATTAGTTTTTTTCACAAATTTTTCCTACAAAACTAGATTGAATTAACAGAGGAGATTATTTCAATGAGCATTTCATTAAGAATAGAACGCAAATCCGAGTGAACCAATCGAGTTTGTAAAAGGTGAGATCATTGGCTTTACTTATAATAATAATAGTTCCATAAAACTTTCAGCTAAGTCTCCGAACTTGGCTCATTCGCTACATATTCAAAGCAAAATTCCGCTTCATTCGCTTCCTTCAGTTATAGACAATGCGGATAATTCCAACATGCTGTATACATGGGCAACCACAGAATATAAACCTGATACTGAGGATTACTATCGCAAATGTAATATCCAAATCGTTAGAAATGAAAATACAATCCGAGATATTACGTTTACACACGCTTATGTAGATAAGTATCAAGAACAGATTGATACTAGCAAAGAGATCCTTGAGTTTGAACTTGTTTTAAAACAAAAAGAAGATCAATTGGGAAAAATTCAGTACAGTCCTCAGGTAGAACCTAAGGAAACAAGAGAACAGGATGAGTCTGATGCCTCGAAAAAAGTATTGGAAGGTGCATACAGTAAGAATATGTTAGTGTATGCAGGAAATAATACTTTTCCGTTTGAAAATCCGATGGTAGAACTAGAAAAGACTTGGGTGCGAGGCGTAGAGAAGGTAAAGAATTCAACAGATACTGTAATACATTATCCTGATCGTAAAGCATTTGCGTTAGTAGCTGTTCCTATAGCTCGAAAGAAGTACGGGGACATCACAGCCAATTTACTTCAACATTCACTTGACTACAAACCAGGAAATTTACACTTTAACGAGTGGTCATATGAGGCGCAGCAAGTTAAGAAATCTAAAGAGCACATCGCAATAGTTAATGATGAAGTCAAAAAAGCTAATGCTAAAAAAGTTAAAAGTTTTTCATATAATGATTCTAAGGGATTAGAAAGTGATAAAGATTTATATAATGCTTTTCACAAAATGAAGTACAAAATAGATGGAACATATGTAAACGGGCAATGGAAAATTACTACAACGTATTCTGATGTCTATAATTTTGAGTATAATTTTAAACAAATGTTTACTGGGAACAACAAACTTGGTTGGGCTGCAGCAAACCTAACAAATTTAATGGAATCATGGGGAACACTAAATGAGTATACGTCTTATGTAACAGTAACTGATACAAAAAAAGCTTGGAAGTGAGGTGTGAATTGCGGATGAAGCGTAGATATATCTTTATTTTGATCTTGCTCTCTCTACTAGTTATAACTACTACTATAATTTTTTTAGTGAATTTGGGGGATAATACGAAGTATAAATACCCATCAGGCAAAGATACCGTAGAATATTTTGGTGACGGGACTTTTCAAATTTATAGAGGGGGGCCGCACGACCCTTTAATTCTTTATAATCATCTTGCTGATCCGCTGGAAAATACTGTTGATAATATTGTGTCATATAAGATAAAAAAAAATATCGTATATGTGGTTGGGGAAAATGGCTTCATTAAATTGGATTCAAGTACCAACACGTACGAGCAAAAGAAACGGATTTCCGACTTTACTTCCAAAGATAGAGAGATATTCAATAAATTAATGGAAAAGTAGAGGATACCATAAGCAAATATGGTAGCAAGGGGGTTCTAGCTTGTTCACAAGTCCTATATGCACACAAGAAGAACTTTATCAAAAGTATATACAAGTCCAAATGTTGACTCTTAATATTAGAGATTTACCTAATATATTTTGTCGACTTCATAATTTTGAACGATTGCGTTTTGAAGATGACACTGAGGTTGGTTTCTGCAATTTCAGTTCTAAACTCTCGTAGAATTTTTATTTCAACGGCAGCCTTGGAAGGGGAAATATAATTCTAGACTGCCGTAGCTTTATTAAAATTAACATTCATCGTTAGCTTGCTCAGGAAACGAACTTTAGAGCTGCATCAATATATATTTTTAACTAGCTAGTTTCAGCCCCACAGCAGAGCTAAGGACCAACCCTATACACAAAATGCGCATTAAACCGCGGGGCTCACTATAAAAGATCATGCCGAGCATAGCGCCTCCAGAAGCGCCAATTCCAGTCCATACAGCGTAAGCTGTTCCCATCGGGAGTGTTTGCATTGCCAACGATAAAAATATAAAACTTAGGCCAAAACCAGTAATCAAAAGAGTCAGCGATTTCCAACTGCGGGTTTGATTGAACCTGTTTATAAGCAAAACCCCGATCATTTCAAAAATGCCCGCTAAGATCAAATACACCCAATTCATAGTCCACTTACCTCCTCTTTCTTCTTACTAAGCATTTTTAGTCCAATCACTCCAATAAGTAGCAGCCCGATTAAAGCTACTTTCGAAACACTTATGTCTGCGCCAAACAATAGAATTTCAGCTACTACAGTTCCAGCTGTCCCTAGCCCGACAAATACAGCGTATACAGTTCCAACCGCTAATGAACGAGCCGCCTTGATCATCAAATAAAAGCTGATGTAAATTGCGATTACTGTACCACTCCATTCCAAAAAACTATCCGCATGCTTTAACCCACTGACCCAAGCAACCTCGAATATAGCCGCCACAATGACTGAAAACCACGTTTTGTTCATAACACGCTCCTCCTTAAACTTCTTATTAAAAATTGTGCAAAAAAGAAAAAGATAAAAGCCCGGAAAATAAACCGCACAATGCGGTTATCTCCCAGGCTTTTATCCCTCCGTGTCACAGCCACTTGGCTGTGCGTTTTCTCTTGGACCAGACCAATCTTGCGATTGCGGAACCCTAGAAAACGTTTTTATTCAGTTATTGGTTAAAATCATACTAACACGCGATGTAACGTGAGTCAATTTACAACTCCACCACTAACCTGCCAGTTACTTTAACGCCGATGCTTAGTCTACAACTGCATTTTCACTGGATTCGCCTGGTTGGGTGTATTTTCTATTTAACTGAATGCCCGGTCACGGAGTCGTAGTTATACATATATTAAGGTGAAAACAATTAAAGGAGGGCTAAAGCTATGAGTGGATGTGCAGGTGTGTGGACTTCTACAGCGGCAATTTTGGTGCTTTATATCCTTTTGGTTATCATCCTTAAATCGTGTTGGGTTTAATTTTGTGAAGAAAATTGTATAGTGCCCCATCAACAAGTTCAATACCCTTATTTCTTTGGTAATCTGCCCGAAATCAGATTAGATAACAAGCTCTGCCGACCGATTAAGGTTAGTAGAGTTTGTTTTATTTGAGCATTTTCTTGATTAGCTTTAATAACTCAGAAGCACTATGATCCACTTTCATGCGTCAATGGTATTTTTATCAATGGTGCCTGTTTCTGTGGTGTTTTTTAATTACCAGCACGCCCTATCACAGAATGTATTCTTACATATATTAAAGTGACGACAGATAAAGGAGGTTAAAAGGCATGGGTGCATATGAAGGTAATGGCGGCGGCGGTGTATGGACTTCTACAGCGGCGATTTTAGTGCTCTTTATTCTCTTAGTTATCATCACTAAATCACTTTGGGTTTAATTTGTGAAAAGAACTGTTGGATAATATCACTTCACTCATGGATTGTAAAAGGTTGATTCCAGTAAGCGCATAAGCTATTTGGCAATAGCCACAGCATTCGCTGTTCTTTTGGTGGGTGCTTGCTGAATTTCTGCCATAATAGTTTTGCGCTTATTGGGTTTCGTCGGAAAGGGGAACGTCTCATTGAAGGGTTTATTAGCCTATACCGAATGCCTTTTCTTCAAGATCTTCTATAATTTCTAACGCAACAAAATATCCAAAAAATAATGTTAAAATATCCTCATATCGTTTTCCTGATCCTCTTGCGCTACTCAATATTATGTTTTGACTTTCTTGTATTTCTCTTTTATGGAGTGATAGAGAAACCACAGATGAATCAGGAGCGATCAGATCCACCATTAGAGTTGACAACTTTTTCTGAAACTCTTTAATTGGAAAGTCATTATTTTCTTTTGAGTACAGTTGCATAGGTTCAGGTGGATCTTTAAAGGTAATCGGGTATTGGGTATTGAAGACACCTTCATTAGCTATTTTGTCAGCAATTAATTTACCGAAAACGATACCCGCTGCAAATGCTTGCCCAGGGATTCTTCCCATACCAAGATCACCATTAAATTGAGCTTCTCCAGTAGCAAAAACACGATTTAAGTTTATAACTTCAGCATTAGCATTGATTTCGATTCCTCCTGAAGAATAGTGCATTGTTGGTGTGATTTTGATTCTTTTATTTTTAACCACCTTAGTGCTAAATCCATATTTTTTAAATCTTTCATTCAATATAGTTTCATCAGCATGGCTCATATCCAAGTACATATCTTTTTTTTGCTTGATGCAATCTAGTTCAAAATGTAAAATCTCGTCAATCATTTCGTGGTAATCATCTCGAGCAATAGCATCACAAATATACTCATCTTTTAATAGTTGAATTCCTTTCTCATCTACTATTTTCCCTTGGCTTAAAGATACAACTCCGCCCAATAAAATTTGTCTTCCATTGTATATTGACCAAGGATGAGACATTACAGTAGACATTCCCTTTAATCTTGCGCCTATTTTTTTAGCTAGGATAAGCGTTTCTCCAGTCGAACCCGGTGAATTATCATTGTAATTAAATTGTCCTGCATATCCTCCTGTAGCTAATACCAAATAATTAGTATAAATCCTGATAAATTGATCTAATTGAATGTCATAAAATAATGCGATAATTCCATCATCAGACTTTTCCAAATCAATCAAAATTTTATTACACAGCGGTTGTTCAATATGTTGTAACAAACAATTAACTAATTTTTTTCCTCCCTGTGATTTAATCAAACATTCAGGCATGATACCAAAGGATGTTTTCTCATAAGAGATTCCTAATTCCTCGAAAAAATTTATAACTATGTTGGAGTTTCTATATAGCGTTTCAATAACCGATCGATCTGCTCCACATTTATTAATCGTAAGATTAATAATATTGTTAATATCATTCTCCGATGGAACACGTGTATTTGCGGCTGCAAGAAAGGAGTTGCTTTGTTTGGGCGCATTCTTTTTTGTTGTAATGGTATACTTGATATTGTTTTTCGATAAATAATAAGCGACAGCAAGCCCCGAGATACCCGTACCGACAATCAAAATTGGAGTGTAGTGTTCTACGGATGTTACATTTCGTTCCATCATTCAATCTCCCTTTTTAAGATGCAGATATGATCTTCGGCTGAATCTCACAGTCCGTTTTCCACTTAGATATAGATATACAGTAGTATATGCAGCCGTGATATCTGACAAATATCGTTACGTTAAATTAAATACAGGCACATTTGCAAAAAGGAGAGGCAAAATAGAGTTGTTATACCCATCTTTAAGAAAAGATTACTGATATTTATAATATGTTTATTACCGATGAAGAATGGAATCTAAGTAATATATTTTTCCTAATTGTACAAATTTATTACTTATTTTGTCAATATCATCTAAGAAGTAAATAACTCGACTTTGAAGCATGAATATTCAAACCAATCAATCTTTGATGGCACTAGCGAATCTTTTTCTGTTAATTAATTATAAGGAAGTGTCTTTTGATAAGAGGATTGGCTTTCTAGGAGTGGAAAGCTTCTAAATTTTCAAAAGGGCATATTATATTACCGAGAAGCCGCTTCAAAATATATTTCAGAACATATCTTAGAACATAAGAATATAGAAGGAACAGCTATCAAAAATAGGGGAGCTGCTTTGTGATTTTATTACTGATTCTATTTTTAAAATATGAAATGGAGGGAATATTGTGCCACGAGCTTCGGTCATACTGCCAGTTTACAATAATGCGGCTTTTGTCTTGGAAGCAATACACAGTATTTTAACTCAAACTTATTCGGATTTTGAATTAATTGTTATTGATGATGGTTCGACAGATGGATCTACCTTTCTTATTTCACAAATATCAGACCCTAGAGTGATAAAAATCTTCCATAATACCAATCGAGGGTTGATCGCTTCTTTAAACGAAGGATTAAAAAAGGCCAATGGTGAATATATCGTTCGTATGGATAGCGATGATATTTCTACACCAGATCGACTAGCTGTACAAATCGCATTTATGGATCAAAATCCATTGGTTGATGTATGCGGTGCTGCTTTTACTTCATCTAGTGGAGGATCAATAAAGGTAAATCCGGCCAGTCATGACGAAATTAAAACATGGTTGCTATTTCACTGTTGTATCTGCCATCCTGCTGTAATAATGCGCAATAGCATGATCCGTCGGCTTGGCATTCAATATGATAGTAATTATCTCCATGCGGAAGACTACGAGCTGTGGAACCGACTAGCTTTCCAGGTACAAATGGCAAACCTCCCCATAAACGTATTGTATTATCGTCAACACAATGGACAAGTGTCCAATCAGCACAAAGCTATACAAGATGCTACTGCTCGGAGAATTCGTCAAAGACAGTTTAGTAAGTTGGGCTTGGAATTATCAGATGAAGAGAACCAGATTATGCTGGACATTCTTGAGTTTAAAGTTAATCCCTACAATTATGATAGTTACACCAGAGCATTAGGTTTTGCCAACTGGGTGCTAGACCAAAACAGTAAGTATTTAGTTTATAACCAGGAAATGTTAAATATAGCATTTTCGAGGTGCATATCCCATATTCCTTATTGACAGAGAGATAAGCAAGTGATCCTGTTGGACCGATGATACTCTAATGGCACAAGCTTGTAATGTTTTTACACATATATTGGAAGTACAACAATTAAAGGAGGTTAAAACCATGGGTGCATGTGAAGGTGGCTACGGTGTGTGGACTTCTACAGCGGCAATTTTGGTGCTTTTTATCCTCTTGGTTATAATTACTAAAGCATTTTGGATTTAATTTTGTGAAAAATTATAATGTAACACACTTCACTTTTTTTAAGATGGTAAAAGTTGAACCCAATGGCGCATAGGTTATTTGGCAGTAACCATAGTATTCTCTTCCTTTTGGTTAACTAAGTTTTTACAGCCTATTTGGGGATTACTTCCATAATAGGTTGTTGCGCTTATTGGGTTCTACTGTCAGTGATCAGCATAAACCATGTTTACCGAAGTTTTTTTATTTCATTTTATGTTAAAAATGAAATCTCACATTATTCGCATTATATATTGACATATGGTCAATTTTAGAGAAAAATAGATAACAATAATATAAAAATTTTGGAATTTTTATGTGAAGGGTGGATATGACATGAAGCATACACCTACGATTCGGGCGGAATTAGATAGATACCTAAAACAAGAGGGTCTGAACCTAACGCAATTCGGGCATATCGCAGGCATTAATAGGGGGATAGTAAGTGGCATTGTAACAGGAAATAGTTCTATGTCTGTTAACCAAATTGATAGAATCACTGAGGCTATGGGATTACCAGAGGGCTATTTTTACGACTTATATGTAGAAAACTATATTATCGACATTCCCCCTAATATGAGGCGAATCGAACCATTTTTGTATCGCTGTGCAGAGTTGGACAAGTTGGATGCGATCCGTCGAGTGGTGGGAGCTATCATGGACAATCTACTCTACTCACCCAAGCTATTTGACATTGCAGAAGAATTGTTAGCGCAGGGACGATATGATGCTGCACTATTGCTCTATGAAAGTGTAGCAGAAGTGGAAAAATATCAACATTCTGAACGCTTGGCCATCTGTCAATATCGTATTTTCGCGATTCAGATTGATGACGATCAAAGCCGCAATCTTAGGGCAGCCATACTTTTCGAGCCTTATGTCGAGCGCCTAGATGAAATAGAACAACTTGATGCATTGAAGGACTTAGCTAATGTGTACAGGTCTTTGCGTAAATGGGATAAGGTTGATGAAATAGCGAGAAAATTGAGAGCAAAAGCTGAAATCCAATACACTTTGAAACATCAACAGAAGAAACTAAAGGATGACGAGTCTAAAAATAGTTTAAGTCGCCCCATGTTTGTATATATTACCTATGCTGACCTGTTGTGTGCAAGTGTCTGTGATGCCCAAGGCGATTATCAACAAGCTCTACAATATACATATGCCTATGCAGACTTGGAGTGGGTTAGAGAGACTGATGATGATACCCTATATTGGGTAGAAATGTATCAAGACTGGGCACGATGCAATATTTACGTTAATAAACTCCTATCTGGAGATACAAGTGTGCTTGCAGATTATGTTGAATACATAGCTGAAACAGCACATACTGTGGAGGATGAAAAACTCTCAAAGTTGTTGAACGTTATGATAGCGGCTAACCGATATAATTTGAATGTAGATGATGTACTATCACGATTTAAGATAGACATTGATGCCTTTACCCAACTTCCGCTATCTACTGATATGTACACCCAACAAGTGGTACCTGACTATATTGCATGGTTTTGTTACGAAGTGGCCTACTATTATTTAAACAGGGGGAAGTACAATGATGGTTTTAAACAATTATTATGTGCTATGGTAAAAGCACATATACTAAACAATGAAACATACTTTATAAACTGTACGGGTCTCTTTGCACATTTCCAAGCATACGCGTCTCCAGAGGCCAGAGAAGAGTATTTTAAACTATCAGAAAAGGTGTGGTTAGACAATGTTGAAAAAAATGACACTGTTAATCGTTGCAAGTAGCTTTTTGTTTTTTCCCGTCCTGACGCAACATATTCAGATCCTTGTACAGGTTGGAGGTTCTTAAATGCAAAAGCTCTACTAACCTTATGGTTGGTAGAGCTTTTTAGTTAAAGGGATTGTTACACATGCCCCGAATGAGTCACTGAATGTTCAGTTTTAAAGCATACATATAAATATTTTGATGGCACAAAGTTATGACAAATTATATCTTCCCATGAAATGAGGTTTTTTAATGATTTTTGATCTAAGAGGGTCTGAATCTATGACACCGCAGGTGGGCATCTTTTATTCAATGGTGGAGGGTAATTACAACCGATTAAAATCCATCGTTCAAGATATGCAGCAAAGCGAGTTAGATTATAAAGGGCCAGATCATAAGTATAACAGCACTTCCCAGTTGATTAGGCATTTGTCATATGTGGACTTGAAATGGGTTTACAGAATTAAAGGAGAAGATATTCCTGAATATCTTGAGGAAAAGTATGGTCCTATGGTTGATAAACATAATAATATTCCGCAAAGTAGGGATAATTCACTTAAGGATCTCTTAGCGGATTATAATTTTGTGATTAATTTATTGGAATCTGGCACATATCTGATCATAGCCGGTATCACCAAGCAAATATAAATCAACTTCGGAAATGGTATAATGGTGTTCGGAAGTTCGGAATGGCCTGTTCTATGTCTTTCTACGGTTTATTAACTTCAATTCTTAGCCATGCTATTAGCGATCATTCATTATTTGAAGCATATTTAGAAATTTCTATAAAGAACTTTGTTGTGGCCTATCCATTACAATTATTGGTTATGGGTCCAGCTGTTCGAGCCTTGTTTATAAAATTTATAAAGAAAAGCGGACAAGTGGGACCAAAGCTGATACAAGTTTGAGGAAGCTATAACTGGCGGGATTGGTAGTTTGGTGATCATTTAACACAAAAAAAGCAGGAAGAATTCTTCCTGCTTTTTGCTTGAAAATAATTATTAACGTCTGCGTTGTCTATCATTCACGCTAAACAGATTAACAGCCAGTGCGTTACCTCTTGCACGCGCAGTGGCTCTTTGGTTGGAACGGATGTTTAATCTTCTTCTTCTCAATTCACGGTTGCTGTGTCTTCTGCTCATAATATCACCTCCCTTCAAAGAAATGAAGGTACGGTTAAATCTTAATGATGTTTATGCTTACGCTTGGAAATTTTGATATTTAATGCGTTAGTTGCGAGTGCATTTCCGCTTCCTGTTTTAGCAGCTGCGGCTTGAAAGACTTTAACGACCAGATATCTGTTTTTCCCGATGCGATGCTTATACGTTTTAACTCTATTTCTGATCATCTGCATAACTCCTTTACTTTAGGTCTGCTATATACATATGTCAATTGTGCTAGTAATGTATCAGCATCAATCTACTAAAGACAAAAAGAAGCTAGTACCTATGTTCCTAAATGTTTTTAAAAAAACTCATGCTAGCCTGCGTTCGCCTTCCCAACTTTACGTTATAGGGGAAGGCTACAGTAGGTTCACATGAGTCAAATTTCCATTTGTTTAGCTAATAAAAGTAAACAGTTCAAGATCAGAGGGGACTATTTCGGATAATGGGGGGATATAATAGTAGAGACAATATAGGTTGCTGAAAAGGAAAGAATAGTTGTGAGACACACATAGTAAACATAATAACAATATAAAACCGGCTCGCCTAGGCGGCCGGTTTTATATTCGTGGTAGTATAACGGGGAAGAAAGCACGATAAATCAGTGGAAGTCCCGGAAGAGTCCAACAACCTTGCCCAATATGCTGACGTGTGTCAGGCGAAGCGGTTCAAAGGCTGGATTTTCAGGTTGAAGCCGGATATGATCTTTTTCTTTGTAAAAGGTTTTAACTGTTGCCTCGTCTTCATCTGTCATAGCTACTACAATGTCTCCGTTATCAGCTGTCTGCTGCTGACGTACGATTACATAGTCTCCGTTAGCAATACCAGCTTCAATCATGCTTTCGCCTACAACAGATAACATGAATATTTTATCCTCACCAACAAAGTGTTGGGGAAGAGGAAAGTAATCTTCAATATTTTCTGTCGCCGTAATAGGAAGACCAGCGGTTACTTTGCCGACGACGGGAACACGACTAATGGAGTAATTAATCAAGTTGCTGTTATCCGATTCGTCTTGACCAAGTAATTCAATAGCCCGTGGTTTCGTAGGATCGCGGCGAATGAGTCCTTTTTTCTCCAAACGATCCAAATGACCGTGAACCGTAGAACTGGAGGCCAATCCGACTGCCTCGCCTATTTCGCGCACAGAAGGGGGGTATCCCTTTAGACGCACTTCATTGCGGATAAATTCAAGAATGGCCTGCTGGCGGCTCGAAATCTTAGACATACCGTATCAACCCCATTTAGTAACGTTTGGGAAAATTATAGCATAGAACCTCCGTTCGTACAAACATAAGTTCTAAATAATCCCTAAAAATATTTACGAACTTTTGTTCTGTTTTCTATTGAACAAAACAAACGTTCGTGTTATATTGTGAAAAACATAAGAACAAACGTTTGGAGGACGCGGCCAATTATGAAATATAGCACTTATCAAAGTATTTTCCCGATGAACTTAGAGAATTTACAGGAGACCCGAAAAGAGGGTAAGGTGCGTTTGTTACAGGTTATTACCAATACTCTTTTACTCAAGCTTCTTATTCTAGTAATTATCGTTTGGGTTGCAGGGGCAGGTGTACTTACGGTTTTCGCAGCACCTTCAGTTTCTAATAAAGAGGTGATTAAGCTGACTGTACAACCTGGAGATACGTTATGGAAGATTGCCGTGAATCATAAACCGGAACGAATGGATACACGGGTATATATTGAAGGAATTATGCGTATTAACGATTTGGAGGATCGGGGAGTGCAGGCAGGTCAGGTGCTTAAGCTTCCACACTTCTGATCTATAAGACTATAGAGCTTGTCAAGGAGCGCAATGCGGGAGCCTTGACAAGCTCTTTTCTACATGTCAAAGTGTATTATATCTTTGCTTTTATGGAGGGGACACAATTTGGATATAGACAGCTTGGTACAGCGCATTAATGAATTAGCGCGCAAAGCAAAAGCCGAAGGATTGACAGAAGAGGAAACCACAGAGCGCGCCAACCTTCGGGAAATTTATTTAGGCAACATTCGCCGTAATTTTCGGCAGCAGCTTGAAACCATTGAATTTGTGGACGATGATACGTCGAAGGGAAATGGCGGGCTGAAGCATTAATGTCGCTAAAGCCTGCATCATTTGCCTTTGTTTTAGGTATCTTTCCTGGTATCTATATAGATCAGCTTTAAGGCAGTTGCTTTAATGTAATATTTATTGGGAAGGGAATTGAGAGATGGCCCGATCATTTGAAAGAAAAGTACGTAAAAACACAGCGCATTTAAATAAAACGCGCAAGAAACAAGGCATTCAAACCATTAACGGCGCAGGTTCAGCAATGGACATTTTCCGTGGCCGTAATATTACTGTGCCAATCATGCTGGCTGGTCTTGCTGTATTGTACATGCTTATGAGTTACTTTTTGACTAAGACCGGCATGCGGGGAATGGACTGGCTGGTATTTGGCTTGTACTTGATGCTGGCTGTAATCTTCTTCATTCGCCGTCCTTATTTAAAAGTGGGAAAAGATACCCTCTATATGTTAAAAGGTGGCAGAGAACGGCCGATGACGGCAGGGGACATGAAAGCCATCAAAATTGAAAAGGGTTACGTTACCGTTGAAAGAAAAGGGAAGGGCGGTAATTTTATTTTTACAAAATCACTGGGACGCTACGATACGGATGCCATCGCAGAGCGTCTTGAAAAGTTTGCACTATCCAATCAGATACAGGTAGATAAGAAATAACCGATTTAGCCTGTAGCTCTGTAAGTAAGGCCGTATGATGTTATTTTTTCATATAACATGGTGCGGCCACTTGCTTAATATGGGCACACATAACGATCTGATTCGTGACCAAACAGACAATCTTACATATACAGTGGAAAGAGAGTGGATAATTCATATGACGATTCAGGCGATAATGTTTGATCTTGATGATACCCTTCTGTGGGATGAACGTAGTGTAGAAGAGGCATTTGATGCAGCGTGTCAAACAGGCTCCCGAGAAACAGGCGCTGATCCGAAAACGCTGGAAGAAGCCGTACGCAAGGAAGCGCGCGCTTTGTATGAGTCCTATGAAACCTTTAGTTTTACTCAAATGATTGGCATTAATCCGTTTGAAGGACTGTGGGCGAATTTTACAGCAGGTGAGCAACCTGAATTCCGCCAATTGGAACAGTTGGCTCCTGCTTATCGTAAGGAATCATGGCGCAGAGGGCTTCAGCAACTGGGGATATATAATGAGGAGTTGGCGGAAAAGCTAGCTGCCCAATTTGCTTCGGAAAGACGTGCACGTCCACATGTATATGAAGAAACGTTTGAGATTCTGGAACAATTGAAGGGGCAATACAAGCTGTTATTGCTGACAAATGGTTCCCCTGATCTACAACAGGAGAAGCTGGATGGAGTTCCTCAATTGGCTCCTTTTTTTGATCATGTTGTTATTTCAGGTTCTTTTGGTCGGGGCAAGCCTGATCCTTCTATATTCCAGCATGCTTTGGGCCTTCTAGGAATTGAACCTGGACAAGCTTTAATGGTAGGAGATAAGCTGACGACTGATATTCAAGGGGCTTTGGCAGCTGGTGTACATTCGGTGTGGGTGAATCGGAACGATAAAACCAATACTACAGAAATCAAGCCGAAGTTCCAAATCAAGCATTTGTTTGAGTTGCATGGAATTATTCAATCTTTAAAGTGAGAAATCTACAGTTTTCTAAAACAAGTATCAAGAAAACTCCCTTCGCTCGATATGCTACAGAGCAGAGGGAGTTTTCTTATTGACACCATAGATCTTAATTATGCTGTAGTGAATGTTGGATCTTCGAACGGTTCGGCAATCCAGCCATTTTCTTCGATGAACAAGCGGACTGCGACGATCTTTTGATTTTCCATTAAAGTGAAGAAGTGAGGTGTATTTTCAGGTACGGAAATAACGTCACCTGGTGAAAGCTCTACATTAAAATAGCCGATCTCTTCAGAGCCTTTAATGATGAAAATGCCTTTACCAGCAACAATGGCACGGATCTCATCCTCGGTATGGGTGTGAATTTGCTCGAACTTGGCCAGCAGCTCCTCCAGATTCGGCGTTGCTTCAGATAAGGTGATAACGTCCCATATTTTATATCCACGACGTGCGGCTAAATCCTTGATTTCAGGTTCAAATGTTTTAAGAACAGCGGCTTTTTGATCATCTGTCAGAGTAAAGTTTTCTTGCAGCTCCCTTGGCAGCTTGGAGGCATCCCAGTGTTCATACAATACCTGGTGGCTCTCCAAAAATTCACGTACCTGTTCTTCACCACTAATTCGCTCATTCGTATTGCGTATAAAAATTTCTGCCATGTATAAATCCCTCTTTTCCACTTGGATTAATGTTGTATAAAGAATACCATGTCTTATCCAGTTGCACAATACAGGCTGAAACATTTATATGGGAACGACTATAGCTAAACGATACAGTTTAAAGACGTTCGTCTATAACGATGCATACTACAAAAATAGATCAGCTAAGTCGTTTATGAAGAAGAATAGCCTGCATAAAACGTATGTTTTTACTTCAATCTATCTAAATGATACGGTTTCTGCTAAACTAGGATTTAACGTTTTGCGGGGGTGAAGAAATTTTGGATAAAGTTAGCTTGCAGGATGCGTTACAACGAAGAATACTCCTTCTTGATGGGGCTATGGGTACTATGATTCAGCAGGAAGACCTTTCTCCCGCTGATTTTGGTGGAGAAGAGTTGGAAGGCTGCAACGAGATGTTGGTCTTAACGAGACCGGATGTCATTCAAGGGATTCATGAAGCATACTTGGAGGCCGGGGCAGACCTGATTGAAACGAATACATTTGGAGCAACATCCGTCGTTTTGGCGGATTACGATATACCAGAACGTGCCCGTGAAATTAATCTGGTGGCGGCCAAACTGGCACGTAACGCGGTGGATAAATACAGCACTGCGGACAAGCCTCGTTTTGTTGTAGGAGCTATGGGTCCAACCACGAAAACCTTGTCTGTCACAGGCGGTGTTACATTTGTAGAGCTGATTGAAAGCTATCAGGAGCAGGCTTTGGCGCTTATTGAAGGCGGGGTGGATGTTCTTCTGTTGGAGACCTCACAGGATACGCTTAACGTTAAGGCAGGCAGCATTGGAATTCGTCAGGCTTTTGAGCAGACAGGGATTGAGCTTCCGTTAATGATTTCTGGCACGATTGAACCGATGGGAACAACGTTGGCCGGACAAAATATCGAATCCTTCTGCATATCACTCGAACATTTAAACCCAATCTCGATTGGACTGAATTGTGCTACAGGTCCAGAGTTTATGCGTGATCATATTCGTTCTTTGTCTGAAATGTCCTCTGCAGCTATTAGTTGTTATCCAAATGCGGGCTTGCCCGATGAAAATGGTCAATACCATGAATCGCCGGATTCATTAGCTCGTAAAATGGCTGCTTTCGCTGAAAAAGGCTGGTTGAATATTGCAGGAGGCTGTTGCGGTACTACACCAGAGCATATAAGAGTAATGAGTGAAAGTATGGCGCAGTTTGAGCCTCGCCAGCTCGTAGGTCATCATCATCCTCCTGCCGTATCAGGCATTGAGCCAGTATATATTGAACAGGATAATCGTCCGTATATGGTTGGTGAGCGAACAAATGTTCTTGGTTCCCGGAAATTCAAGCGTTTGATCGTAGAAGGCAAATATGAAGAGGCGTCTGAAATTGCCCGCGCTCAGGTAAAAAGCGGAGCACATGTCATTGATATTTGTGTGCAAGATCCGGACCGGGATGAAATGATTGATATGGAAGCGTTCTTGAAACTGGTTGTAAACAAGGTGAAAGTACCATTGGTGATTGATACCACGGATATTAAAGTTATCGATAAAGCACTTCAATATTCGCAAGGTAAGGCAATTATTAATTCCATTAATTTGGAGGATGGTGAAGAAAAATTTGAGAAAATGGCTCCTATTATTCATAAATACGGCGCTGCTGTTGTTGTCGGAACGATTGATGAACGTGGACAGGCAATTGCGCGTGAGGATAAGCTTGAGGTAGCTAAACGTTCTTATGATCTGTTGGTGAACCGTTACGGTCTGGCAGCGGAGGATATCATTTTTGATACTCTCGTATTCCCAGTAGGAACAGGGGATGAACAATATATCGGTTCGGCTAAGGAAACGATTGAGGGCATACGTATCATTAAAGAAGCCCTTCCTGGGGTTCATACCATATTGGGCATCAGTAACGTATCCTTTGGTTTACCGGAAGCGGGTCGTGAAGTGCTCAATTCTGTCTATTTGTATGAATGCACCAAAGCGGGACTGGATTATGCAATTGTAAATACAGAGAAGCTTGAACGCTATGCATCTATCCCCGAGCATGAACGGAAATTGGCGGAAGATCTGATCTATAATACAAATGACGATACTTTATCTGCATTTGTAGCAGCTTTTCGTAACAAGAAAGTGGAGAAAAAAGAGAAGATATCAAACCTTTCGCTCGAAGAACGGCTGGCTTCCTATGTAGTGGAGGGAAGTAAGGAGGGACTGATCCCCGATCTGGAGCAAGCTCTCGCCAAATATTCTTCTCTGGAGATTATTAACGGACCGCTAATGAAAGGGATGGAAGAAGTAGGACGTCTGTTTAACAACAACGAGCTGATTGTTGCGGAGGTTCTGCAAAGCGCTGAAGTAATGAAAGCATCCGTGGCTTATTTAGAGCCGTTCATGGAGAAGAATGAATCCTCGGTAAAAGGTAAGATTTTGTTGGCTACGGTCAAAGGTGATGTGCATGATATAGGTAAAAATCTGGTGGAGATTATTCTATCCAATAATGGTTACCATATTGTAAATCTGGGTATAAAAGTACCACCAGAACGCATCATTGAGGCTTATCGTGAAGAAAAGGCTGACATGATCGGCCTGTCCGGTCTGCTTGTTAAATCGGCACAACAAATGGTGCTAACCGCGCAGGATTTGAAAAATGCGAACATTGATATTCCAATAATGGTTGGTGGAGCTGCCTTAACGCGTAAGTTTACTAAAAATCGTATTCGTCCTGAATATGATGGACTGGTAGCCTACGCGAAAGATGCTATGGATGGTCTGGATATTGCCAATAAGCTTATGGACCCTGAGTCCCGTAAAAAAATGGCCGAGGACATGAAGGCTGAGCAAGAGGCAGAAGCGGCAACAGTTGTGGAAGCCAAGCCGCTCCCTAAGCTAACTCGGGCTGTACGCTCTAACATTGCTCAGGATTTGCCCGTCTATATCCCACCGGATACGGATCGCCATGTACTGCGTAACTACCCACTGAACTATATTCTGCCTTATGTGAATATGCAGATGCTGATGGGACATCATCTTGGCTTAAAAGGGAATGTAGAGCAACTGCTAGCTTCGGGGGACCCGAAAGCGATTCAGTTGAAGGAAACCGTGGACAGCATCATGTTTGAAGCTGTTACAGACGGAATTATTAAGGCGAGTGCTATGTATCGGTTCTTCCCGGCTCAGTCCCAAGGAAACCAAATTCTAATCTATGATCCGTCGGATGTAAGTAAAGTACTGCACACATTTACGTTTCCACGTCAGCAGGTAGAGCCTTATCTATGTCTGGCTGATTTTTTGAAATCTGTGGAATCAGGGGTTATGGACTATGTAGGTTTCATGGTTGTTACCGCTGGTCATGGTATACAGAAGCTATCTACCCAGTGGAAAGAAAAAGGAGATTATCTGCGCTCACATGCACTTCAAGCGGTAGCGCTCGAAGTGGCAGAAGGACTAGCAGAACGGCTTCACCATATTATCAGGGATAGCTGGGGTTTCCCGGATCCTGCCGATATGACGATGAAACAGCGGCACGGAGCCAGATATCAAGGTATTCGGGTATCCTTTGGCTATCCGGCATGTCCGGATCTGGAGGATCAGGGACCGTTGTTCCAATTGTTAAAACCTGAGGACATTGGCGTTGAACTAACAGAAGGGTTTATGATGGAACCGGAGGCTTCAGTATCAGCCATGGTGTTCAGCCACCCTCAGGCGCAGTATTTTAACGTCGAAAAGGTTTAACACCTTTATCAGATGGGATAGCAAATACCCTCCGAGCTTCGGAGGTTTTTTGCTGGTCAGCAGGAAGAAGGTAAATGTCATGGAATTATATTTTCTCGGTACAAATGCAGGGGTACCTACAATTCAGCGAAATGTAACATCCATTGCTCTTCGTTTACTGGAGGAACGAAGAAGCATGTGGTTGTTTGACTGCGGTGAAGGCACTCAACAGGAAGTATTGCGTTCGCCGCTCAAGCTGAGCAGACTTGAAAAAATATTTATCACTCATTTGCATGGGGATCATCTTTTTGGTCTGCCGGGCCTTTTGTCGAGTAGGGCATATCAGGGGGGTACGGCACCTCTGACTGTATATGGACCGCCTGGGCTTCAACAATATATTGAGCTATCTTTAGGGATCAGCCAATCTCGTATCAATTACCAACTACATATTGTGGAGCATACGGGCGGGGTCCTGTTCGATGATGGTCAATTTCGGGTGGAATCCGCTTTGCTGGATCATCGGATCGACAGTTATGGCTACCGAATTGTAGAGATGGATAAGCCCGGTAAGCTCAACCAAGAACTGTTGGAGCGATACGGGATCAAGCCTGGCCCAGTGTACGGTAAATTAAAGCGTGGAGAAAGTGTGGAAGTAGAGGGTGGAGTTATTCTGAATCCTCAGGATGTATTGGGTTCACCTAAAAAAGGGCGGATCGTCACTATTTTAGGTGACACGAGACCCTGTCCGAATACAGTAGTGCTGGCACGAGATGCAACTGTCGTCGTTCATGAAGCCACATTTCTGCATGATCTGGCGGATACGGCGTACGAGTATCATCATAGTACGGCGCTTCAGGCAGCGGAAGCTGCCAAAGCCGCAGGCGCGGGGCAGTTAATTATGACGCATTTTAGTTCTAGGTATAAAGATCAAGAGCAGCTTCAGCCTTTGCTGGAGGAAGCGCGAAGCCTATTCCCCAATTCATTGCTTGCGGAGCAGCATGTGTTGTTACCGGTACCTGATATCGGTCAATAAACGATTGGAGAGAAAGGTATGTGCTTAGGTGCCGGGGCTTGCTCCGGTGCTTTTCTTTTTCACTAGAAATTATTTTCCGGGAAAGCGCAGGATGCGACAAGAGGTGAGACGTATCAGTATGAGGATGAATAAAATTGTTCTACCACATATGGAGGTATGTCATATTTGAGTTTCTATATATCGAATTTAAAGGATTTAGTTGCTTGAGTATGCCCAGAAAATACAGGAAGTTTTCTTTGAAGACGTAGCATCTTCGATGGAATTCGACGAAGAAATGATCTTATGCTATGGGGAAGCGACGGCTTTTAGCGAGGGTTGACGCTATTTTGGATGGTTTACCAGCAATTCATGGACTTCATGAGCATTTTTGACTTAAGATAGATGAGATGAGTGGAAATGACCGATTATTTAATGACCTGAGTCATTCAGGTGGTTAAATAAAAAGGAGAACACCATTCATGGGGTGAATTATTATTTTCAAGGTTATGATGTATGAAATTGAAGTGGGGGAGGGGTTTACGATAAAATCGTTACTAATTGATCTGGATGGAACCCTTTATCATGGTAATCGGATGATCAAGGGTGCGGATCTGTTCATTTCCCGATTACGCTCAGAGCAGATACCTTATGCATATGTCACAAACAATGCTTCACGTACACCCGAATCGGTGGCTGAGCATTTGATTGGTATGGGAATTGAAGCAGCTAGTCATGAAGTATATACTTCAGCGTTAGCAGCTGCACAATATGTTGCACAGCAAAGCCCTGGAGCTCATGTATATTGTATTGGTGAAACGGGATTACGCGAGGCACTCACGGGGGCTGGCTTGCAGCTTGTTCAGAACCATCCTGATTATGTGGTACAGGGGATAGATCGTCAATTTACATATGAAACGCTGGCAGCTGCCATGCGTTGGATTCGTGAGGGAGCCACATTTATTTTGACAAATCCGGATCTACAATTGCCTTCGCATGACGGACTTACACCAGGTGCAGGTACAATTGGAGCTGCCATTGAAGCTGCTTCACAGGTCAAACCGATCGTCATCGGCAAGCCTTCAAGCGTGCTAATGAATTATGCACTGAATCGCTTGAACATTAGAGCGGATGAAGCTCTGGTTGTGGGCGATAATATGCTTACAGATATTGCGGCAGGTGCAGCAGCAGGTTGTAAGACAGCTTTGATTCTGTCAGGCGTGACGACTCGCGCTAATATGGATGAACATATTCGTGCCGTTGGAGTGAAACCTGACCTGATGTTTGAAAATTTGGACGAACTGCAGGAATGGATGAAAGAAGAGCTGAAGTCATAAAAAATATATGTTTTAGAAATTTGCGAGAATTAAAAGCTATGTAGCTACGAAGGGAAAGATGTTGATATGCCGGAACTTCCTGAAATGGAAAACTACAGAATCTTATTGTCAAAACAAATTTTGGACATTCCGATTACTGGAGTGACGGTTAGCCGCGAAAAGTCCATTAATACTGAAGTGGAAACCTTTAAGAAGCAATTGCTGGGTGCAACCGTTGTATATTTAGAGCGTCGGGGTAAGCATTTGATTTTTCATTTAAACACGGGTAAACGACTTGTGCTTCATCTAATGTTGGGAGGACTGTTGTATCTGGGAACGGAGGAGCAACGTCCAGACCGTACGATTCAGATCGAATTGGATTTTAGCGGAGTGAAGCTTTATTTTATCGGACTGCGCTTAGGTTATCTGCACTTGCTGACGGCTAAAGAAACAGATGAAGCTTTGTCAGACCTGGGGCCAGATCCGTTAGACCGTCGTATGACGTTGGAGAATTTTACAGCACGTCTAAAAGGACGACGGGGAATTTTGAAAACAACACTGGTAAATCAGCAGGTTTTTTCGGGAATTGGAAACTGCTATTCGGACGAAATTGCTTATATCGCCGGATTTACACCGGGTTCCAAGGTACAAAATATTGTGCAGTCTCCAGAAAAAGTGGAAAAGCTATATCATGCTACTCAATCCGTACTTCGTGAAGCTACTGCGGAGGGCGGTTATATGGAAATGCCTCTAATGGAGGGAGACACGCTAACAGGTGGCTTTGATCATCAGTGTCGAGTATATGACCGTGAAGGAGAAGAATCTCCAAGCGGTGGGAAAATTGTAAGAGTCGAGCTGGCGGGAAAAAAAGCATTTTATTGCCCGGTGCAGCAGCATGATGCCTAAATTGCTTATCGGCTCTCACGTGAGTACGCGTGGTGGCTTTTCCAAAGCTGCTATACGTGCACGAGAGCAGGGAGGACGTTCATTTCAATATTTTCCGAAAAATCCTCGTAGTCTCAAGCTGAAGGAATGGAGTTCCATAGATGCTGCTGCTTGTAAAACCTACTGCTCAGAGCACCAGCTTCAATCTATTGCTCATTCGCCATATCCCGTGAATCCAGCTCATGGTCGCGAACGCGGTCAGGAACTTTATGAACTGATGGTTGCTTCATTACGCAATGATCTGGATATTGCTGAAGCCTGTGGATCGAAGGGGATAGTTGTTCATTTTGGACATATGCATTCGTCAGACCCGCTGGAGGGCTATCGTAATATTATTAACTGTCTGAATGATGTGCTGGAAGGCTGGCAGGGAAATGCAAAAATATTAATTGAGAATCAGGCTGGGGATCATGGTCCCATGGGAACCACGCTGGAGGAAATGGTTCAAATTCGCCAGTTGTGTCGAGATCCTGGCAGCATCGGATTTTGCCTGGATACTTGTCATGCGTATGCAGCAGGATTGTGGAACGGTGGAATGGACGAGGCTTTGCTTGAAAAAGGGGACCGTCTCGGCTATTGGCCAGCACTGTGCGGAGTTCATTTGAATGATTCCAAATACCCGTACGGCTCTAAAAAAGACAGACATGCGCGCGTGGGGCAAGGTTTCATTGGTACTGAGGGCATGCGCTGGATAACAGAACAAGAAGCTGTAAGAGGTATTCCCGTCGTATTGGAGAGTGAGGCGGGACCTGATGGGACACATCAGGAGGACATTCAAATGATTCAAAGCTGGGAGTGATTTATTTTAAATAGATAATAGTGATCTTAGAGAATGGTGTAAGCTTACTTTTTTGGGAAGAAGGAGGAGAAGTTGGTGTATTTGTTTATGGACGATTATCGACCTTGTCCTCCAGGTTTTAAACTGGCAAGGGACGCGGATGAGTGTCTGCTTCTGCTTCATGAATACCCTATATCGATCCTGTCGTTAGATTATGATTTGGGTCCAGGCCAACCGACGGGAAAGGATGTAGCTGCTGCTATTGCAAGTAAACAGTTATATCCGCGTGAAATTTACTTGCATTCCTCTAGTCCGCAGGGGCGGCGAGCCATGTATGAGCTGCTTTATGCGAATAAGCCGGAGGGAGTCACTGTGCATAACGGGCCGATTCCTGAGGTGCGTATGCAAGAGATCCTAAACGAGTCTAAGCGATGAAAGAGATCAGACAAAAAGAAGCACGCCGTGCCATATGGGAGGGATGCAAGCTGGCTTTGTTTGTATACACTCCCATGTGCGGAACATGCGAGGCTGCCCGTAGAATGTTAGAGGTAGCAGAGCATTTGCTCCCCGAAGGAGCAGTGGTGCAGAGCAACATTAACTATATTCCTGAACTGGTTCAGGAGTATCGGATTTCCAGCGTCCCCGCGCTTCTTATATATAATGGTGAAAACAAAAATCCTGAAATCATCTACAAAATGGAATCTGTAGGACACTTGCTGAGCAGGATAAGGAGCGTGATGGAATGATATCCATGAAGAACATTACATTACAGCGAGAAGAAAAACGTATCTTGGACGATGTAAGCCTCGAAATACGAGAAGGTGAACATTGGGCTATTCTGGGTCGAAATGGTTCCGGCAAAACAACATTGTTGGAAATGATGACAGGGTATATGTTTCCAAGTCGTGGTACGATTGAGGTGCTTGGGCAAACGTATGGTCAATGTGATGTGCGGGAAGTTCGCAAGCAGATCGGATACATTAGCCAGACATTACTGGAAAAGCTGGCGCTAAAAGATCCCGTTTGGGAAGTGGTGGCTACAGGTGCGTATGCTTTTTTGCGTTTTTATCAGGAGATTCCGGCGGAGGCAAAAGAAAAAGCCGTATCTCTTCTGGAGGGTATGAATTTAGGCGATCTGATTCATCACCCGTTGGGCACATTATCGCAAGGAGAACGTAAAAAGGTAATGCTGGCCCGCTCGCTGATGGCTGAACCTCGTCTGCTGATTATGGATGAGCCTTGTGCCGGATTGGACTTATTTGAACGGGAAAAGATGTTGGTCGAGATTGATCGGCTTCGCAAGCGAGACTTATCAGTGGTCTATGTAACTCATCACATTGAGGAGATTGTCCCTCTTTTTACGCATGTTGCGTTGATTCGGGATGGCAAAGTCGCAGCTGCTGGATCGAAAAAAGAAGTTTTAACGAAAGAATTGATTATGCACACTTATGAAGTTCCAGTTGAGCTGGAATGGGATGGTGAACGTCCCTGGATTCGGGTGTGCACTGGAGGGTAACGTTATTTTGGAAGAACTATACATGAATACAGATGAACAGAGTGAATGCGCTTTGTCATCATCAAGATTTGTTTGTACGGCCAATCATGGTTTTGCACCCTATGCTCAAGAGGAGCTTAGAAGATTATTTGGGTCTGTAAAAAGTACAATGCTTCTACCTGGTGAAATTTTTTTAGCAACACTACCCGCGGGAGAAATTGAAACAGTGAGGACGATTACAGGCCAGCCACCAATGTTTCTTCGCCACTTGTTTCCTGTTCATTTTCAGGAGGAAGGAACGGATCTGGTTCAAGTGCAAGAGCGTCTGGTTGCATTTATCCGTAACCGCAGGGAACTGATAGATCAACGTGTTTCTTTGCAAGTACGCAAAGGAACTAATAGCAGTTGGACTGAAAGCGCAGGTGCGCTCAAGTTGGCTTTGAGTGAACAATTAAGTGATCTACCTATGGAGTTGGTGGTACAAGGCGCTGATGTTATTGTTTCCGTTTTTGCAGATACGGATACGTGGTACGCAGGCGTATCACATCCTCAGGACAACCTATCGGATTGGAGTGGAGGTGCAGTTCGTTTTCAGAAGGAAGACGGACAGATCTCTCGTGCCAAATTCAAGCTACTGGAAGCAGAAGCAACGTTCGGTATTGATTTTAGCGCTTTCCATCAGGGACTAGATATTGGGGCAGCACCGGGTGGATGGACTTCCTTTTTGCTGGAGCGTGGACTGAAAGTTACAGCGGTTGATCCGGCCAAGATGGAGCCATCGCTGATGAAGTACGCCAATCTGACGTTTTTGCGTAAAAATGCAAGTGAAGTCAAATTTAAAGAAAATTCGTTCGATCTGCTGGTTTGTGATATGAGCTGGAGCCCAAAACAGATGGCAAGGCTCGTTACTGATTTACTATATAGTTTGCGGAGTGGTGGTACTGCTATCGTAACAGTCAAGCTAATGCATAAAAAGCCCTTGGCGCTCATTCATGATGTGATTGCTTCATTCGAGGAGTCCGGCATGCAGATTCAGCGAGCTAAGCAGCTTTTCCATAACCGAGATGAGATTACCCTGTATATGATCAAGTATGGAAAATAATTCTTTACAATAGATACAGGTGTGCTATATAATAAAGCCAAATTGTTCCTTTAAAAAAATAATTGTGTTAAATCAAGGGAAAGCATCCCGCGAAAATTGTTTTCATGTCAGCATGAAGACTTCATTTTGCGGTGGCTTTCCCTTTTTTGCGTTGTCTGCTTTTAGAAGGGAGGTAAGAGAATGATGAATCAACCATCACGATTAGAGTTCGGGTCAATTGTCGGTGAGCGTTACCGAATAATTCGCACGTTAGGTTCGGGAGGCATGAGCCGCGTGTTCATGGCCGAAGATTTAAAGCTGCCGGGCAAGCATTGGGCGGTGAAGGAGTCGATTGCCGATCCAAAAATAATGAAGATTGTACGGACGGAAGCCGAAATGTTGATTTCGCTAAGCCATCCACGTTTACCGAGAATTGTTGATTTTTTTGAGTATCCTCCATCTGGTGCGGTATATCTGGTTATGGACTACATCGAAGGAATTACGCTGGAAGCATACATGAGGGGATACCAAGGCTATATACCACAGGAACAAATCATTCCACTCGCTCTGCAGGTATTGGATGTACTTGATTATTTGCATACCCGTCAATTACCAGTCATTTATCGGGACCTCAAGCCGGCGAATATTATGCTGACACCAGAAATGGAATTTAAGCTGATCGATTTTGGGATAGCGAGGAGTTATAAGTCCGAGCTGGATCAGGATACGATAAAGCTGGGCACAGTAGGCTTCGCTGCCCCAGAGCAATATGGAACAGGACAGACGGATGCTCGTTCGGACCTGTACAGTCTGGGGGCGTTACTATTGTATCTATGTACAGGTGGTAAATATAGCGAGTGGACTGCAGGAGTTGAAGGGTATATTCGTGGGGAATTGCCTCGACATTTGATTCCGATAATTCGAAAGCTGCTGCGGGATCATCCTGAGGAACGATTTCAGTCTGCTGAGGAGGTCATTGGAGAACTGAGGCGCAGTGCTGATTTTCAGTCTGCTCAACCAGGAAAATCTATGAGTAATGCTTCAATGGATTATGCTGGAACAAGGGTAGTAGCTGTGCTGGGCGTGTCTTCCGGCTCCGGTGCTACGCACACAGCAATTGCGGTGAGCCACTACTTGGCTCGAAGGACCCACTCTGTAGCCTTGGTTGAGCTACATAGTACAGCTAAGGCATTCGCCCGACTGCAAGAAGTCGTGGAAGGCATACCTGTTGGACAAGCGAGTTCAAGTCGGCGTTTTGAAGTCGATGGAGTCCATTATTGGCGGCAAACATCTCGTGCGGATGTCATTTCTTTGCTGGGCGGCTCCTACAGATTTATCGTACTGGACTTGGGGAATGGGCAGGACAATGAACGACTGGAAGAATTTCTGAGAGCTGATTACCCGCTAGTTGTTGGCTCAGGAGCCGAATGGAGAGTTCAGGATATAACGGGCTTAGCCCGATCTCTTCAGCGTCTTCCGCAACATAAATGGAATTACTGCTTGCCATTGGCATCCTCGGAGGCTGTCCGCAGGTTACGAAAGGAGCTAGAACACGATAAAGTATTTGCGCTGCCGTTCCACTCAGACCCCTTCGAACAGGATGATGAAATGGATCAGGTATTGGATGAGCTTTTTCGTGGAGTCATTACAGACACCCGGAAAAAACGTTTCGGATTCCTTAAACGGCAGCACTAAATAAATAGACATGTATATATCAAAAGAGGTAGGGGAGAAGCTGTGTGTCCAAGCTAAGAAAAAGTAGCAAACAAAAACTATCCGCAGGTTGTATTGGCGCGGGAATTGTAGGCATGATCTTTGTGAGCTACCTTATACTGAATACCCATCAAATGAGTGAGATCAGGAAACAGGCAGAGGTGGAGGCAGAGCAGAAATGGAGACTGTATGAACAAGAACAACGGACCGCGAAAACAGGCTGGGCGGTTGTTCGTGACATTTCACCAGGCGAGCAGATTACATCTAATGATTTGAAGGGAATTAAGGTTCCTGGTTCTCAAGCCCCGTCAAATTTATTGGCAAATAAAAATGAAGTTTCCGGCACCACAGCCAAGATAGAACTAAAAAAAGGATCTGTGCTTACATCTGCTATGATTACTGCTAATGAACCTACACCTAAGGATCTACGCAGCCGTGAGTTAAAAGTGGTGGTACTGCCCAGCAGCCTGAAGTCAGGGGACGAAGTAGATATCCGCATTCAATTTCCAACAGGTCAGGATTACATTCTATTATCCAAAAAGAAGATTTCCCGGCTGGAAGGCCCAATCGTATGGGTTACTATGAATGAGCAGGAAATACTATCGCTTTCGAGTGCTATTGTAGATGCCTATCTGCATAAAGCATCCATCTATGCTCTGACATATGTAGATCCCCAATTTCAGCCCAAGGCAATCCCGACCTACCCGCCTAATGAGCAGGTGTTAGCGTTAATGAATAGTGATCCGAATTTAGTCCGTGTTGCTGAACAAAAACTGTCCAAGCAGCTACGAGATTCTCTAGAAAATGCGATTGGTTCATCAAACAATGTGATTTCAACACCTGTGGAAAGAGTTCTAAGTGAGGAGGTTGCAGCTCAGCATGCGGGCACAGCTATTGAAGATGCAGCAAGCGGAATTGATGATACAGGGAGTGAGGAACAGGATCACAAAGAACAAACGAAGATTCTAACGCAGGGCGGCAGCTCTGATCCGTATGCCAAATAAATGAGAGAAAAGGAACGGAAGTATGAAAACATGGATATTTGCCGGTCTTTGTGACAAAAGCGATACCTTATTATACATCAGCAGCGTATTGGCAGCTTCCGGTCAACAAGTACTGCTTGTGGACGCTACACTGCGGGGACGGTATCGGTATAGCATAGGAATGCTTGATAAGCCACTACCCATTACGCAGTTTTGTGGATTCGATGTGGCAATTGGATTTACAGCATGGGAAGATCTGCATATCGATATGCTGGCTGATCAAAATGAAGAACAGACTTATGACATTGTTATTTTGGATGTAGAGCTACCTGATTTTTGTCCAATTTCTGTTTGGAAAACGGCAGAACTGCGAGTTTGGGTCAGTGATTATAGCCACATGTTAATGCACAACGGACAGAATTGGCTTGAGCATTTGTTTGACCAACCTGGATTCCCCAAAAATCTTGTATTTCACAAGCTATTTATACATGCAGTGGATTGTGGTGTGGAGGAAGCGTATTTGTGGGAATACATGAACCGCTTTCCTGCCTTATGGCAGCAAGAGCCGTATGTACTGCCATGGGATGAGGGTCAGCTTGCTCTAAAGCTGGAAAATGAGCATAAAAAACAGCTTCTGCTAAAACCTCTATCCATAATATATAAGAGAGAATTGTGCCGTTGCATTGGGGAATGGATGAGTTGGGAGATAAAAGAGAGTCATCGTGCGCTAAAGCGTGCGGAAAGGAGGAGAGCATGAGCACCATTTTATTTTGGAGTCCAATTAAGGGAGCGAGTGGGAGTAGCTCTTTAGCGGCAGCAATAGCAATTACCATAGGTAATTTATATAGAGGAAGACTATTATTAACTCATTTAGGCCATAGGCATACCGGTATTGAATCAGGATTTCCTATACAGGAGTACGCCATGGACGATCCGAGTCTACAGATTCAGGAAGGGGGCTGGGAGGCTGTTTCACGTTTAGTTCTGAGAGGGACGCTGTCTAGAGAAAATATTCGTAACTATACAATACCTGTGTTAGAACACACTCTGGATGTACTTGAGGGAACCTCTGGCTTTGGAGCTGCACCGCCGCTACTTTCTCCTGATCTTGTAAGGGTGGTAATTGATACAGCGAATCAATATTATGATTTAACGCTGATTGATGCAGGGAGTGGGGGAGGCTGGGGGACTGTACAGCATGAAGCATGTGCACGAGCCAAACTGGCTGTTCTTTCGCTCACTCAGAATATGCGTGAGTTGGACGCTTATTTTGAATCTGTGTCTCCGTTATCCACATATTCGTCATTACCCTTATTAATTGTCCTTGGAAAATATGATGTGCATTCACAAGCGAATGAAGCGAATATACGCAGGAGATATGGCTACAAGGGTACTTTGTATACAGTTCCTTATAGCACCGAATTTATGGACGCATGGAACCGCAGGGATGTGATTGGCCATGTGCAGCGCGAGGTGCGAAGTGGAAAAGAGCAGCAACGCAAGCTTTTTATGTCTGTAGGATGGGCGCAGAGCGTACGGCAGATTAGCAAAGCTATTCTGGAGGCGGTAGAGTCCGATCTTCGGCTCAAGGCTTTGGAGAGGGGCGCTTAATGCTGTCCGCTCATATGATCAACGGGTTAATTGTTACCTGCATTGTGTTGTTGTGCATCGTACTGATTATTGTTAAATATCGAGGGAATCTTTACTCGCAACATTCAGCTCTTCGGGTAGAACCAAAGACCGAAGATGCCACCTTCGAAACATTGATAGAATACATCAAAAATGCGCTTCATGAACTAAGTCACAGCCAGATGGCAGATGCCGGATTACATGAAGAGGAATATAGGCGGCGTATCCATCAAAGGGCGGAACTACGAAGGGCGTTAAAGGACTGTGCCAATGGTAGCAGTGGAGATAAACGTTTTGTTAAAAATCTGATGAGTGAGCTTCTGATAAACAGTTACGGTTTGAACGAGAAAATCGCCGATACTGTTATGCCATTCTCCAGACCTGAGTTGTTTGACACACAGGATCAATTCGAAATTATTTTTTACCAATATCAGCAGAAGTTTGGCGCGGATGCACTATCACGTTTACTGGATACTTATGACTTAGCCGAAATGAGGTATTCACAGCAAGGTGAAGAGGATGGAAGCTATTTCGTAACGACAGAGGATATCCGCTATATCTATGACTGTGAATACCGTCCCCTTTCCTTTATGGAGAAAGTGGATATTATTGTGCAGCGGATTTATCAAAATTATAAAGGCTTTTCTGTCATTGATGATATTCGTGACCAGAAGATCGATGGTGTAAGCGGGGGTGTCAGTGGTGTGCCGGAAGGTGGGATTCCTTCATCACCACATTGGTCTTCAGATAGATATGTATTTGAACAAACCTCTGCGCCTACTACAAATGGATATGAGAGTGTGTGGATTTTCTACAAAGGTAAAACTATCCATCTTTCATTCCTTTCCTTCGGATCGGAACGTGAGCTTAAAAGGGTATGTCAAAATATTTACAAATACAATTATCCAGGACAGCTTTCTGAAGCGAATGGTTATAAGGTCAACGAAATGAAGGATGGATCACGGGTAGTAGTAGTGCGCCCGCCTTTCTCTGAATCATGGGCTTTCTTTGTTCGTAAGTTTGATATTCAAAGCGCTTCGCTGGAACAGTTAATTAGGGGACAAAACGCTGATTTTCCAATCCAGCTATTATCTTATCTAATGAAAGGCAGTCGGATTACTGCAATTACAGGTGCGCAGGGTTCAGGAAAAACAACATTGTTAATGGCGATGGTCAAGCATATTTACGCTTCGTATACGCTTCGCGTTCAGGAAATGGCCTTTGAGCTGCATCTACGCAACATCTACAGTCGCCGTAATATTCTTACCTTTCGAGAAACAGATCATATTTCAGGACAACAAGGTCTTGACTTGCAGAAAAAAACAGATGGAACCGTCAATATTCTAGGTGAAGTAGCGAGTGATGAAGTAGCTGCTTGGATGATTCAAATGTCGCAGGTTGCTAGTCTGTTCACTATTTTTACTCACCATGCTAAAACATTTCGTGATCTTGTATTTTCGCTTCGTAATTCACTGCTCAAAACTGGAGTATTTCAGCATGAAGGCATTGCTGAAGAACAGGTAGTGCATGTCATTAATTTTGATGTGCATCTCAAGCGTGATGCGCAAGGGCGGCGTTATATCGAACGGATCACAGAATGTGTACCGCGTAATCCAGAGCATACGGATGTAGGTCCCAATGCTTCATCGAGCTATAGCTATCGCCATGTTATGGAATATCGAAATGGAAGTTATATACCAATGAAGCCCTTGACAGCTAAAAGCGTAGAAGAAATGTGTGAGCAAATGAATGCTAAGGATGCTACAGATTTCCGCAGTTTTTTGACCCGTTATTGGGAGGAAGACTATGAGTCTTAAAGAAATTTTATTGTGGGTTTTGCTTATATCAGGTGGGGGATTTGCAGTTCTATATACAGTTTTGTATGGGTTGCATAAGCATAAGAGCTATGCAGTTCGCAGAGGTATAATTCATTCTGTACAGGAAGCACGAAAGGGAAAAGCGGTACTTCAACGGGAACTTCAAACTTTAATGCATAAATTGTATACGCTGTGTATAAGGGTCCCTATTACATTTGGATACATCACTAGTGTACGTAAGCGACTAGCTGGTCAGCATGCATACGATGAGTATAAGCTTCGTCTGCAGACCATGAAGATGATACTGTTCATCTGGGGTATTTTTGTTTGCAGCGGCGTTGTGCTGTTGATGATGAAACCAGGAATAGAGTTTGCTATATTGGCCGTTTTATGTGGAGTGGTAATCAACAGTCTTGTTATAGATGTGGCCACTAGCCAAATGGAAAAAAGGCTACTTTCTCAAATGATCGAATTGTTCGCCAATGTACGTCATCACTATCATCAGCACGGTATGGTAGAAGAATCCATATCTGAAGCGGCCTATTTAGCAGAAGCAGAGGCTGGAAGACATGCACGGCTCATCCATGAGGCGCTGACAGATGCTGATCCGCACGAGGCACTCGAAAGATATTATGAATCAGCTCCAAATCGATTTTTAAAAGCCTTTGCTGGTATTTCGTATATGGTAATGGAGTTTGGTGATCGGGTTGAGGATGGTGGTTCCATTTATTTAAAGGGGCTAAGCAGTCTTGCACGTGAAATCCAGTTGGAGTTACTGCGGAGAAATAAACTGGACTACCTACTAAAAAGTTTAAACGTGATCGCACTGGCTCCCGTTTTCTTTACTACCCCTATCGAGAGATGGGCGAGATCCAGCTTTCCATCCATGGATGAGTTTTATCAGGGGAAATTGGGTTATATCACAAAATTGACCGTTTACATTGTTATCATCCTATCCTACTTTCTGTTACAGAAACTGCAACAGTCGGACGAGACAGGATATCGTGCGGGTAAAGGGCGGAGGGTGTGGGAGCAGAAGTTATATCGTCTGCCCATCATTCGTAATATGGTGGATTCTTTAATTCCCCGGCAGCATATGACATCTTATTCCCAGATAACCCGACTATTAAAGGAAAGTGGTGCGGAGGTAAAGCTTGAGTGGCTCTACATACGTAGAATTGCTCTTTTTATCTTAGGATTAGTGCTTAGTATCAGCACCATATTTATTTTACATGAAGCTGAAAAAACGCATATCCTTCACGCACCAGTACAATCGGGTCAAATGTTTGGACGTTTAAGTCCGATAGAGGAAAAGGAAGCTTTGAAGCAGAGTGAGATTGACCGCAAAATCATACAAACGTTGAACATGAAAGCGGATAGCACATACGAGCGAGCGTACGCTGCTTTAGAACACTATGCTAATGGCACAGCTACTCCAGAGCAGCTATCCAGAAATACTCAACGAATTCTCCAAAAGCTGAAAGATTGGAATGAAGAATATATCAAATGGTGGGAAGTACTGATTAGTATAGTTGCTGGGTATGTAGCCTACCAAATGCCCATGCTTTTATTATATTTGCAACGGAAAATGCGTTATTTGGACATGAAGCATGAGGTGTATCAGTTTCAAACGGTTATTTCCATTTTACGGGTTATGGAACGAATGTCTGTCGAGGAAATATTGGAGTGGCTGAACAGATTTTCAGTTATCTTCAAAAGACCTCTGCAAAAATGTCTGCTTCATTATGAACATGGACCAGAGGCAGCTCTCGATTTGTTGAAAGAAGAAGCACCTTTGCCGGAATTTCAACGTCTGGTGGACAAGCTTTATTTATCTTTGGGGAAAATTACCATTAGAGAGGCGTTTGATGATTTGGAATCCCAGATGACCTACTATTTTGAACAAAGAAAACAGGAGTATGAAAAAATAATAGACAGCAAGGCAATCTGGGGGAGGATGATTGGTTTTGCCCCGATGTATGGTCTTATCTTTTTATATTTGGTGATTCCGCTGATCGGTATGAGCTTTGTTCAAATGGGTAGCTATTATGAGCAAATACAAAAAATTCAGTAAGTAAATTCAATGATGATTAACCAATATTACAAGTTGAGGAGAGAAAGAAATGAACAATGCATCAACAGCATTAAAGGTAGCTGCTGGGATATTTTTGACCATCGCACTAATTACAATTGTAGTCATACTGTTTATCTCAGCTCAGGAAGCTACTAAAACAGCACAAAACAATTTCGCCGATATCCAGACCGAATTGTCTCAAGCCTCCTTTACAGTATACGACGGCACAACAATTAGCGGCTCCCAGGTAACCAATGCGCTGCGGAAGTTTCAGGGAAAGGACCAGTTCGGTATTCAGATTAAAACCGGCAAAAATATGGCAGGACAGTGGTATGGAAATGCTCTGAACATTAGTCCAGACAGCGAGCAGTATGGTGCTGTGAATGGCGGCAGTGATAAGACGGGAAAAATTGCGAATACACTTAATGAAAAGGAGAATGAATACGTAAATCCAAGTGGTAAATTCAAGGCTGAAATCGTTAAAGACAAATCAAACGTGGTACGTGGGTTGTTGTTTACCCAGTCTTAAGAAGTACAGCAAAGATGATAGTCATAAGGGAGATGTGAGCATGTCTGATCACGCTTCAAGTATGCTGTGGCTTGGTGTGTCAGTTATTCTATTTATAACCGCATGTGCAGCAGCAGCAAACTTGTCCAGTCAATTGGGTAGTGCACTGGAATTAAGGTCGCAGCGGGAGGAGCAATCAGAGGGGCGGATATCCAGAACTATAGAGGTGGAGACGCCACAACGGATTAAGGGGACTCAAGTTATCCAGACCATTCGGATGAACTTGCAGGAGGGGATTTCGGTTCAAGTTGACGGTTTAGAGTACGATGTATACTCTGAACCGTTTGAGCCTGATGTATCTACCTTGGATGCTTCCTCTATATATACCATATACCCACAGCGTAATGGGAACGGAGACATAACATCTGTACGTTTTGAGAAATTGGGGGAGGACTGAAGTGGTTCAAACAATATCCAAGCTGCTGGGGGCGTTGCTCGCTGTATTGCTTTTGTACATCGTACCCGCAGCTCAAGCTGCTGAACGGCAGGATGATATATCCGGGTTAAATACATATCATTCGATTGTACATTTTGTTGATATGGTAAGAACCAAAGGTTACATTACACCGACGATGTATAACGATTTTATGCGTGATCTGGAGCTGACAGGCAATACGTACGAAGTTGATTTGGAGCATATGCACAAAAAATATGTACCGAACTATGCAGATGCGGCAAAGCCAGACAGTTTTCTGGGTAATTATGAAGCTGTATACGATGGCTACTATAACCCGCAAATCTTACCTGTACTCTTTCCTGATAATTCGCAGCCCAAGCCGGAACAGACACGTCGGTATACCTTGATGGCCGGAGATTATTTTACAGTACGATTACATAATACGAATCGAACTCCTGCGGATTTATACAAATCCTGGATTTTGGGTGGAATAGATAACGATAAGCCGGCAGTTTCAGCTTCTTACGGGGGCATGGTTTTGAATGAAGATTACTGATTTTGCAGTTATATTTGTCCTACTCTTTTTGCCCTTTGGTGTGGTTAGTGATTTACGAGTGCAGAATCAGCGTGAAGTACAGCAGCTAGAAATGAAATATACGTCTGCTCTCCGTACCGCAGTTCAGGATGCAGGTGTTGTGCTCTCACAGAATGAACGTCAGGAACGCGAGGCCGGATATGGATCAGATAAGTTTTTTCGTGTAGATAAAGAAGAAGCACTGACCACGTTCCTGCACACTTTCTTCCTTAATATGGGCATTGATGGGGATACAGCAGCACAACGTGCGTTATTGGATTACATACCAGTCATTGTGATTCTGGACTATGATGGTTATTATACGTTCGCTTCAGCAACCTATAAAGATGCGTATGGACAAGCGGTCATAGGCCACAAGTGGAGCGAAAAAAAGCCTTATGCCTATGTTGATGCAGCAGGCAATAGTGTGGGATTCACCCTGGACAATTATCTGCACGCATATGATGCGCGGAATCAGAGATGGGTGGAGGGTTTTCAAAAGGAGCTTGAGAGTCAGACCCCCATTTCGTTACTGAACAATTCATTAACCTTTGAGCAAATGCGCCGTTCTACCATCGTTCGCACCGTTCAGGAAGATCTGGCTCGAATGATTAACGTCCATAACGAAAAAGCAGCACGGAATGGCATTTCCTATACGTTCACTCTTCCACTCATTCCACAAGAGGAATGGTATAACACGATAGATGATGTGGGTATGATCGCGTTTATCCAAGGCATTCCAGTTGGAGACAGATATTACAATAACTATGGGTTTGGTGGTGGAAGAGTCGTCCGAAAGCAATCTATTATTGGAGGCATAGAACCGGGTACTGGAATGAAATATTTTTATAGAGATTCATATCCAGCTCCTTTTCAAGCGGTTGAGCGTTTTACGGATGAAAAATCTGCGGCAGCTGCTGGGTATTTCGAATACAAATATCATAACAGCTTAAATTAATCACTCTCCGGGGTGGGTTTCGTATTATTAGGTCAACTAAAAGGTTGGCCTGCAGTGACAGCCTAGTCTTTCGATTTTATGGTCACTGCTATTTTAAAGAGTGAGTCAAATAAATGGAATTTGATACTCGACATATCGGGGGAGTTCCAACGAAGCTGACACCACTCGCAAAGTATATGCAGTTATATGTAAATTTAAGTGCTAATATCTGTTGAAGTAAAAGACGAAACCGCTTGTGAATATTTTTGTCTTGGCATCATTTAGGCACTTGCCTAATATTGAAGGTTTTTAGTCCTTTATATAGGCAACCGCATATGATAAGTAAACACTGAATCAAAAAAAGGAGAATGAGTATGTACCCTAAATCATGCCATCACTTCCCATGGCATATTCCTATGTATAACAGCTGTAATTACAACTATCGGAGTTATAATCCTCAATACTACAATTGGTACAACAACGACAGTAATCTCAATGAAAAGATAATATTAAGAGATTATGGACAAAGTCCATTTGTAGTGAATATTGACCAGGCTGCAAATCAAAACAAAAATTATCGTACTGCTATATGGACAGGGAAACATTTTCAAGTGACTCTGATGAGTATTAATGTTGGCGATGATATCGGTTTAGAAGCTCATCCAACAACTGATCAATTCATACGTATTGAAGAAGGTCAGGCACTTGTTCAAATGGGGGATAGGAAAGACAAATTAGATTATCAAGTGATGGCCTATGATGACTATGCAATTATGATACCTGCTGGAAAATGGCACAATGTAATTAATACAGGAAATACGCCCCTTAAGATATACGTTATCTATGCACCGCCTGAGCATCCATTTGGTACAGTTCATGAAACAAAAGAAATTGCCATGTCTGCTGAAAGATAGCCAACTATAAATTAATTTTATTTCATCCCGGTCCAGAATCCAGACCGGGATGATTACATTTTCTTCATTTTATTATTCCTCCGATACTCATGAGGACTGTCTACATAGAGTTCCTTTTTATTAATTGTTATTAGAACTTATCAATTATTTAGGCATTCGTTGCTAGGGAATTGTAAGCTTCTGTATACTAGAAGCTTAGATTACCAAAGCAGCAAGAAACTCCTTACGTACCTACCGAAGAGGAGCTTAAGTGCTACTACGATTAACTGTTTTTCTTTTTTTAGGCCAATCCATCTGAAAACCTTAAAATTCGCTGTTTTCAATATTCCGATAAGGGTGCCGGATGTGCTACAATAAAGCTTTGAAAGAAACAATAGCTATATGAAATAAGAACACTCGGCAATGCCGATGAGACAATAAGGAGCCAAAAACAGCTTATGAGTTTATTGACTGTAGAAAATGTATCCCACAACTTTGGGGACCGTGCGTTATTTAAAAATGTTTCCTTTCGATTACTTGCGGGGGAACGTGTAGGATTGGTAGGAGCAAACGGTGTTGGTAAATCGACACTCATGAACATTCTGACTGGAAAATTGCTTAAAGATGAAGGCAAAGTGGAATGGACTCCACGTGTACGTTATGGCTATCTGGATCAGCACACCAAGCTAACGCCAGGTAAAACAGTACGTGATGTATTAAAAGACGCGTTTCTTCCTTTGTTGGAACTGGAAAAGGAAATGATGCAGATTACGGATAAAATGGGAGAGGCTTCTCCCGAAGAGTTGGAAGTACTGCTGGAACAGATGGGAGAAATTCAAGAGCAACTGGATATGGGGGATTTTTACCTCATTGATGTGAAGGTTGAAGAAATGGCGAATGGATTAGGTCTCTCTGCCATCGGACTGGATCGGGATGTAGCAGCCCTTAGTGGTGGGCAACGGACAAAGGTGCTGCTTGCGAAGTTGCTGTTGGAAAAGCCAAATGTATTGCTACTGGATGAGCCTACCAACTATTTGGATGTGGAGCATATTGAGTGGCTTACGCGATATTTGAAGGATTATCCCTATGCTTTTATCCTAATTTCACATGATACTGAATTTATGAACCAAGTCGTTAATGTAATCTACCATCTTGAATTTGCTAAGATGACCCGTTATTCAGCTAACTATGAAAAGTTTCTTGAAATGGCGGATCTGAACAAAGCCCAGCATATTGATGCATATGAGAAGCAGCAGGAATATATTAAGAAACAGGAAGATTTTATTCAGCGCAATAAAGCGCGCGCATCTACATCAGGTCGTGCAAAAAGCCGTGAAAAGCAGCTTGATCGGATCGAACGTATTGATAAGCCAGAAGAAGCCGCAAAGCCAACCTTTCAGTTCAAAGAAGCCCGTGCAAGCGGGAAAACAGTTTTTGAGGGTATTGATTTTGAAATTGGCTATACTCATGCCCTTTTGCCTAAAATGTCCATGACGATCGAACGTGGTGAAAAGATCGCAATTGTTGGCTGCAATGGTGTTGGTAAGTCTACGTTACTCAAAACCATTCTGGGGAAAATACCTCCGATCAGCGGAAAAACCTATCAGGGAGATTTCTTGCAGCCCGCTTATTTTGAGCAGGAAGTAAAGGCAGAGAAAATTACACCGATTGACGATGTATGGAATGAATTTCCACATTTAAATCAGCATGAAGTACGAGCGCATTTGGCGCGCTGTGGTTTGAAGAATGAGCATATCACCCGACCTTTGTCTGCGCTTAGTGGTGGAGAACAGGCTAAAGTCCGCCTTTGTAAACTGTTAATGCGTGAGAGTAACTGGGTACTGTTTGATGAGCCCACCAACCACTTGGATGTCAAAGCAAAGGATGAACTCAAACGCGCTTTGAAGGAATACAAAGGGACCGTATTGCTTGTATCCCACGAACCGGACTTTTACGAGGATTGGGTAACCAAAACGTGGAATGTAGAAGAGTGGTCTAGTAAAGTTAACTAAAATCCAGTTCTGACAGATTTCACACAAGGTGGGGTTTGCAGAATTAGGAAAATATGCTAAGCTATCTTTAGCTGATACAATAAAATAGTCACACTAGGGGAGCCGCCCATGCGGCTGAGACGAAATAAATGGATTTCGGACCCTTTGTACCTGATCTGGGTTATGCCAGCGTAGGGAAGTGAGTACTGTACAAACAAGGTAGTAGCTCTTTACTTTTGTTTGCGCAGGAACGATATACGTTTACGGATATAATAGTCCGTTTGATTTTGAACGTTTGTCAAGCCACTTCCTTTGGGAAGTGGCTTTTTGCGTTTCGTTCATCTTCATTTGTTCGAGTTTCCGTAGACGGATTTACATATAATCTCCTTTCATTATTGCTGGTACATGTGGCTGGCTCCGTATGATATTACCCAATATGGAGCTACAACAATATAGATTCAGCTAATACGATTTTTTTATAACACAAGTTCATATTCTTTAGTCCAAGTGAGGTGAAAATGAGATCGAATTACACGTAATTACGATGGAAAGTGTCTCCTGTGTGAATGTACCCCAAGTGGCTGCCGCTATTTGTCCTTATATTCATTATGTACACGCACGTTCGAAACAGAAGGGTGCCTCTGCTTTGCTTTCTTTGACTCGTAGCATGATCAAGCAGGAAGTTCCTTTGCGGCAAATTGTAGTAAATGACCGCGTGGACGTAGCTTTACTTACCTCGGCAGGAGCTGTCCAGCTTCCAGCTAATGGGTTATCTGTGGTGGATGCGAAAAGTCTACTTTCAGAGGGTACACGCTGTGGAGTGTCTGTACATTCCTTGGAGGAGGTGCAGACCGCCGAGCAGGCTGGAGCAGACTATGTACTATTTGGTCATGTATATGAGACCCATTGTAAAGCTGGTCTTGTACCGCGGGGTATAGCACAGCTTGAAAGCATTTGCAGATTGTCGGACATTCCGGTGATAGCGCTGGGAGGCATACAACCCCATCATGTTCCAGAGCTTTATCATGCTGGAGCAAGCGGAATTGCGGTGATGTCTGGTATATGGGAAGCAAAGTCACCCGTTGCAGCAGCGATGGAATATAGGCGAATGGTAGATCTTGTAGTTCACGACCTGTAGCAAGAAAACAAGACGAAGGGAAAGCAGAATGCTTACTGGAGAGGAGACACGGAACATATGTCAAAGACACATACAGAGAAAAAAGCGATAGGACACGCTGAATGCTTGGTCATAGGCGGAGGTGTGATCGGCAGTTCCATTGCTTATCATGTGGCTAAGGAGGGACGTAGTACGATCATGCTGGAACGATGGATCCCTGGTGAGGGAGCATCAGGAGCAGCGGTGGGAATGCTGGCAGCGGAAAGTGAAGAGTTTGCAGACCTTGAGCTGGCACGATTTGCCCGTACAAGTCGAGATGCATTCCCTGACCTTGTCTGTGATTTGGAACGTTTATCGGGTATTTCAGTGGACTTTCGTACAGGAGGATTTGTGACCCCATTTCGTTCGGAAGCAGAGGGCCAAAAACGCTGGAATGCTGCGAATATGCGAGAGGATGATCGTCCCATTTGGTGGGATGCCAAGGAGTTGGCCCGACGGATTCCGGGCTTGGCAGATCAAGTAATTGGGGCTATCTACCGATCAAAGGAGACACAAGTGTCTCCTGTCCAGCTTTGCCGTGCTTATGCAGGGGCAGCTGCGGTGCTGGGAGCAACAATATGGTCTGGAACTCAAGCTGAGGAACTGGTCATACAGGATGGTCGAGTTTGTGGTGTGCGAACGGATAGTGGATTTTTTTCCTGCGATCAGGTCGTGATTGCCGCAGGCTTGGACAGCTTGAAATTGCTAGAACAAATTGGGTTTGATTATCCACTATACCCGGTCAAGGGCGAAGCGGTAGCAGTCTCCTCGAAGGATCATCCGTTGGATTATACCATTTATGCTGACGATATTTACCTCGTGCCTAAACAGAATAACGAGCTTTGGATTGGTGCCACAAGTCTTCCGCATCAATATGACAAAGAGGTGACCGTAGGAGGCTTAAAGGGGTTGTTAGCACGTGCATCTGCCTGGTTACCGCGTGTACAGGAAGCTTCTTTTGTACGTGCATGGGCAGGCTTGCGTCCGCAGGCGGCTGCGGAGCGTCCTTTCATTGGGCCTGTTCCTGGAGTAGAGGGCGTCTATGCTGCAGTCGGGCATTATCGCAACGGTGTCCTGCTTAGTGATGCGACTGGGCGAGCGATGGCAGCTATGCTTAAAGGGGCTGGTGCAGCTGGACTTGGAATAAGTAAATTTTCTTCTGAACTTTTCAAGGAGGAAAGCTTATGAAGCTGACCATTAACGGACAGAGCATGACCATTTCCAATCGAATCACTCGTGTGGATCAATTGCTGCATGAACTTGATTTAAAGGTGAAAACCGTAGTGGTAGAGCTGAATCGGCATATATTGACCCGTGAAGATCATCATGAAACGGTACTTAAGGATGGAGATTGCCTAGAAATCGTACATTTTGTAGGAGGCGGTTGATCATGTTAACCATTGGAAAAGCATCTTTTACCTCAAGGCTGTTGCTAGGAACAGGGAAATTTTCGGATCTGGATATCCAATCCCAAGCCGTAGAGGCTGCTGAGACGGAAATATTAACGTTCGCTGTGCGCAGACTGAATTTGGAGGAACGGGATAAGCAGCATTTTCTCGATACACTGGATTTGAGCCGGTATACACTTCTTCCCAACACAGCGGGGGCAACAACAGCAGAGGAGGCAATCCGTATTGCCAAGTTGGCAAAAGCCTCCGGCTTGTGCGATATGATTAAGGTAGAAGTCATTGGGGATAGCAAGACGCTGTTGCCTGATCCTTTTGAAACATTGAAAGCTAGTGAAAAGTTGCTAGAGGAAGGCTTTGTCGTGCTACCCTACATATCGGATGATGTGATACTAGCGAAGAGGTTGCAAGAGCTTGGAGTACATGCCGTAATGCCTGGAGCGTCGCCGATTGGTACAGGACATGGTTTGCTCAATCCGTTTTCGTTAGAGTTGATTATCGAGCAAGCGGAAGTTCCGGTCATTGTCGATGCTGGTATTCGCTCACCTGGTGACGCAGCAATGGCAATGCAGTTGGGAGCAGATGGTGTTCTGCTGAATACAGCTGTCTCAGGAGCGAAGAATCCTGTGAAAATGGCTGAGGCCATGAAGCTGGCTGTACGTGCAGGCAGATATGGATTTGAGGCGGGGATGATTCCTGTAAAACGTTATGCTTCAGCAAGCAGTCCGATAGAAGGCATGGTTCAGGGATGAGGATTACTAAAAAATCTGCTGCTGAACCACCACAAAGTGACCGTTATTCCAGACAGGAAAGGTTTGCACCCTTTGGGCCTGCAGGCCAACGCCGGCTTGCTTCCTCTCATGTACTAATCATAGGTGTTGGAGCGCTGGGCACTGGTATTGCAGAAACGTTAGTTCGTGGAGGCGTAGGTACGGTAAGCCTGGTAGACCGGGATTATGTGGAATGGAGCAATTTGCAGCGCCAGCAGCTTTTTCAGGAAAGTGATGCTGTGCAAAGGTGTCCCAAAGCAGTAGCTGCCCAGCGAAGATTAAAGGATATTAATTCGGAAACAATTATACATGCACATGTTTTGGATGTTGGGATAGAAGAGCTGGAAGAGTTGATCCAGGGGGTAGATCTCATGATGGATGCAACCGATAATTTCGATACCCGGCTTCTTATGAACGACATGGCACTCAAGCATCGCATTCCTTGGATTTATGGAGGATGTGTGGGTAGCTACGGTGTAACTTACACTATTTTACCGGGTCAGACACCTTGTCTACACTGTCTGATGGGAACTGTACCGCTTGGAGGGGAGACCTGTGATACGGCCGGGATTATTCCGCAGGCAGTACAAATGGTCACCGCTAACCAGACTACGGAAGCTTTCAAGCTTCTTGGTGGATATCCCGAGAACTTGAGAGGAAAGTTGCTTTCGTTTGATTTGTGGAAAAATGAGTATGTAGCAATAGCAGTGGATCGTCTTAAAAAAGCGAATTGTCCTTCTTGCGGTAGCCAACCGACGTATCCCTATTTATCAGCCTCTTATCGGCAGAAAACAGATGTTTTGTGCGGTAGGGATACCGTTCAAATAAGACCTGCCAACCGGACACATCTGAATCTCGCAGAGGTAGCAAATAGATTTACAGCATTGGGTGAGGGGAACGTAGAGTGGAATTCGTATCTGGTTTCCTTTAGTGTGGGCGAGCATCGCTTGGTTGTTTTTGCAGATGGCAGAGCGCTGATCCATGGGACAAAGGACGTGGCAAAAGCAAAAAGTCTATATCATCGCTATTTGGGCTGAAAACCATAAACCATAAAGCATAAAGCAGAAAACCATTCTTTGAGAATGATTTTCTGCTTTTTTGTTACACTAACACAAATATGTTTTAATGGCTTATAACAAACTTGTTCGTATCCAATATGTAATGCGATGTCCAAACCAGGTGGGTGAAAAGATGAGCCCGTTAATTGTACTTGTGGATGAAAATGAAGCGCCCGCTGAATTCGTTCATCCATTGGAGCAGGCAGGTTATCAGGTGGTTCATGTTCGTAATACGTCGGATGTAAGCCCTTATATAGCTCAAAATCCTGTGAGTTTGCTACTCCTGAACATTAAAGATGAACAGGCGGACACTCAAGGCTTGATTCGCATTTTGCAGCAGAACTATCCTCATGTTCCACTGCTTGTAATGATTTCATCAGATGAGGAAGCACTTATGGTTTACTGCTTTGAACAAGGAGCACATGATGTAATGGTAGTGCCCTTTTATCCTAGAGTTCTTCAGGCTAGAGTAGCTAATTTATTACGAATTTTTGGTGTTGAACGTGATGTGAAAAGAGCAATCGAGGCAGGGGATTTACATATAGACACTGCAAGCAGAATGGTGAGCAGAGGGGAGCGAAAGCTGGAATTAACTCCGAAAGAATTCGATCTTTTGCTACATCTGGCGATACATCTTAACCAAGTTTGTAGCAGGCAGCAAATTTTAAAGGATGTTTGGAAACATGATTATATCGCTGATACGAACGTAGTAGATGTGTACATCAGGCATTTAAGGGTTAAAGTAGATAGAGGGCAAAAGTTTAAAATGATTCGAACCGAACGAGGCATTGGCTATTCACTCAGAACGCCGATCGAAGCAAAATAGCATAAGTTATGTATAAAAAAAGCCGGAACTTTTCGTCCCGGCTTACCAATCTTAAATGAGTTTTACATTACAGCACGCGACGTGCTTTAATGTACGTTCTTTTCCAGTTGCCGGAGTTCAAATCAGAGATGGTCACCCCAGGTCCACCGTAAGTGTGTAGGATTTTACCCCCGCCCATATATACTGCTACGTGAGTAATATTGCGTCCTGTGGCACGGCTACCGCTTGAAAAGAACACTAAGTCACCTTTTTTCAAATTGGCCTTGGATACGGCATGTCCGACTTTAGACTGTTGAACAGAAGTACGCGGCAAATCGACTCCGTATTTCTTGAATATGTGCTTCATGAAAGAAGAACAGTCAAAATTGCGTGTGGTGCTTGTGGAAGCTCCAAACTTATAAGGAGTACCCATATATTTTTTGCCGTAGTTAATTACTTTCTGACCTACAGTAGTAGTAGCAGTAGCAGCTTGTGCTGTATTTGTTCCCTCAATGGCAAAAGTACCAAAGCCGATAGTGGCAGCGACTCCTGCGATAATTACCTTTTTTATGATTTTATGCATATTCATGTTGTAAGTACCTCCAAAAATTGATTTGTGCAATATTTTGCTGAGTTGCTAACTAACTGACAGCGTTGAGTATAACAGTTTTGAAGCCGCCTAATAGTTGGAAAACTACTCTCAAATGCTTGTGGGGCAAGGCTTACGTCGCAATTATTAAAAAACGATTAAAAATTACAATTTGTAAAAAATAAATTAATTCTAGTACCTTCAAAAAACCGAAAAACCCTTGTTAGTCAAGGGTTTTGAGTGTGTGAACAACTTTTTAAATAGTTACAACAATGTCATAATTAATCCTTGCTTTGAATAACGAGTAGTAGACCGCTTTTGATAGAAATAGTACCTTTTGCAGCCGTTAGCTTATTGCTGACACCCCGTGATTGTCCCATTTTGAGGGTGGCATTATGAAGGGGATACATAAATCCTTCCAGTTGTATACCTGTTACTTCGGCGGTCATAGGAATCAGGGATGTATATGTATAGCCCATGGGCTGGATCTCGAGCGTTGATCCGGTCAGCTCAATATAATTATGTGCGTCCATGATAGCGCAACTAATGTGATGCTGCATGGCCCGTACTAATATTTGAACATTGGCTAAGGTGTGGTCCATTCGAGTGCCAGTAACACCGAGCAAGAGTACATGATCTACTTGTTCTTCCATAGCAATTTCTAAAGCAAGCTCTGTATCAGTTAGGTCCTTATGTACTGGATCGCACGCAATCATACGTTGGCTTGCTGATTTTACCTGTTCTTGTTCCTCTGAAGTAATCGAATCAAAATCTCCTACAGAGACGTGTGGTGTAATACCGCGTTCTATCAGGAAAAGGGCACCTTTATCTGCGCCTATAATAAAATCATCGGGTTGTATTTGTTGTAAATCTTCTTCATTAAGACGACCGCCTGAAAATACAATGGCTCGCTTTTTCATCATAACCAACATCCTTTCTTTCTGCATACGGTTCCAGATATACGATCATTTTAAGTATACCGCGTTAAATATGGCTTGCACAATTTTGGAGGTCCTGGCTACAATGGAACAGAAAAAAAGTGCGACGTGAATAGGAAGGGGAACGAAATGATTAACGTTTTGTTTGTGTGTTTGGGCAATATTTGCCGCTCTCCCATGGGGGAGGCAATACTGAGACATAAAGCAAAGGAACGGGGATTAGACGCAGAAATTCGGGTGGACTCGGCTGGAACAGGTGACTGGCATATTGGAAATCCTCCGCATGAGGGAACGCTAAAGCAGCTTAAACTGCACGGAATCAGCGAACAAGGCATACAGGCACGGCAAATAACGGATCGTGATTTTGACGCATTTGATTATATTGTGTGCATGGATGACTCTAATGAACGAAACATGCGTAAACTTGCAGGTGGAGCAGATGCTGATATTCTAAAATTCATGGATTTGCTTCCTCAAGAAAAGTTAAGAGAAGTACCCGACCCATATTTTACCGGGAATTTTGAAGAGACCTATCGATTATTGGACGCAGGATGCGAGGCCTTGCTGGACAAGATCATAGAAGAAAAGCTATAATGTGAACGACAGATGACGGCAATCATTGCCGTTTTTCGTTATATATTTTTGAAAGCGTAATCAAAATATAAAAAAAGAGGAAGGAGCCTTATGTCCTCCTAGGTCAATGCTCCATTCCTCATCATTGTCTGGGATGTTTTTTTACTCAGGCACGATCCAAAAAATACATTAGCGCGTCAGGCAACTCGTTTTGCCAAAAGCCCCATAAATGTTTGCCATCCTTTTCACGGTAAGAAACTTCGGCGTTCCGCTCGCGCAGTAAATCTGCGCATTGACGGTTCAGCTCTACAAAGTTGTAAATGCCGGTATCACTCTCAAAAGCATCTTCCTGAAGGCCAACTGTCATCCATACATTTAGATGCGACAGTTCTTTCTCACGGGCAATAATTTCTTGCGAAGCTTCATAGTAGGCACCTGAGAGGCTAATAATGCGATTAAACAGCTCAGGATACAATAGCGCCAAATGCAAAGACACACTGCCTCCCAGTGAATCCCCAGCAAGAATGCGGGAAGCTGCATCTTTTCTTATAGGATACTTTTGTTCCACATAGGGAATAATCTCTTCTGCAAAACAGGCAGTGTATGCCTCAAAACGATTGCCGAAGGGAGCGTACTCCTGAGTTCTGATTTTGGTGTTCACTTCCACGCCTACAATAATGAAGGGTTCCACGCCCTCATCCAGTATGAGACGGTTGGCGTGTGTTGCAATGCGTCCAAAGTTGAAGAATTCCTCTCCATCCTGACAATAGACGACCGGGTAGCTCAATATTTCATTATAGCCGGGCGGCAAATAAATCCGAAGAGTTCGGGTTTCGCCAAGTAAGCGGCTGTCTACTTCGTCTTTAAGGATGGTTCGTTTTAAATACCGAGAATCCGTCATTTTTCGTCACCTTTCTTGGGTATTATTTTGCATTAAGGATCACAATAAGTTAAGATTACCCTGATTGCAATAGATGTTTAAAATTTCAATCATGTACTAAGCTGTTATAGTAAAAAACACACCCTGTTACATACACAAAAATGTGGTAAACTCAAAAAAAATAACTAAATCTTTGACGCGAGCGATATAACAGGTGTATAATAATCCTATAACAGCGGAACTTGATATTCAAATTTTTTTGTTGAGGTGAAGAAAATGAGCAAGGTTCCTTATGAAGTTTACACAGAGGAAGTTGAGGCTCTGTCCGTGCTTTCTCCGGATGGTGAAATTGTCAATAAAGATAAATTGCCTAAACTTACAGATGATCAATTGAAAGAAATTATGTATCGTATGGTATTTACACGTACTTGGGATGACCGTGCTGTTAACTTGGGCCGTCAAGGACGTCTCGGCTTCTACGCTCCGGTATCCGGACAAGAAGCAACAATGGTTGGTAGTGAATTTGCGCTCCAAAAAGAAGACTTTATTGCACCAGGCTACCGAGATATTCCGCAACTCGTTTGGCATGGCCTGCCATTATATCAAGCTTTCTTGTATTCCCGTGGTCATCAACACGGTGGTCAAATTCCGGACGGCGTTAACGTATTGATGCCGCAAATCATCATTGGCGCGCAAATTCTGCACGCTATGGGAATTGCAATGGGCTACAAACTGAAAAAACAAAAACAAGTCGTCATTACATATACAGGTGACGGTGGTTCTTCCGAAGGTGACTTCTACGAAGGTCTGAACTATGCTGGTGTGTACAAATTGCCAGTTATTTTCTTTGTGCAAAACAATGGTTACGCGATCACAACTCCATTCTCGAAACAAACCGCTGCCCTTTCGATCGCTCATAAAGCAGTAGCTGCTGGTATTAAAGGCGTGAAAATTGACGGTATGGACGTGCTTGCAGTTATTAAAGCTGTTCAAGAAGCTGCAGAGCGTGGACGTAATGGCGAAGGTGCAACATTGATTGAAGCCGTTACTTACCGTTTCCGTCCGCATTCCCTTTCTGATGATGCGACGAAATATCGTTCTAAAGAAGAAGAAGGCGAATGGAATGCAAAAGATCCAATTGCCCGCTTTGCGAAATACCTTGAGAAAAAAGGTCTTTGGACTGAAGAAGATACAGCTCGCGTAAAAGAAGAAGCTAAGGCAAAAGTGAACGAAGAGATCAAAAAAGCTGAGAAAACAGAAAAAATGACAATTCCTGGCCTGATCGATAGCATGTTCGAAACTACGCCTAAGCACTTGGAAGAACAAAAAGCTGATTTTAAATAATTGAACTTGAAAGAGACCGGGCGGCAACCCGATCCGGTCTGCTTTTCGATTGACCTGAACTGAAACTGATCTGTCAATGTTTAAGGAGGAAATGAAGCAAATGGCACAAATGAACATGAAAGAAGCGATTCGTGACGCACTGCGCGTAGAGTTGAAACGCGACCCTAACGTCCTGCTTTTCGGTGAAGACGTAGGTCATGTAGGTGGCGTATTCCGCGCTACAGAAGGTCTGCAAAAAGAATTTGGCGAAGAACGTGTATTCGATACTCCGCTGGCGGAATCCGCAATCGGGGGTCTTGCTGTCGGTCTGGGTATCCAAGGTTTCCGCCCTGTAGCTGAAATCCAGTTCGTAGGCTTTATCTTTGAAGCACTCGATCAAATGGCAATTCAAGCATCCCGTATGCGTTACCGTTCCGGCGGACGTTACAATTCTCCAATCGTATTCCGTACACCTTTTGGTGGCGGTGTTAAGGCAGCCGAGCTGCATACAGATTCCTTGGAAGGTCTTTTGACTCAAACACCAGGTATTAAGGTTGTTGTTCCTTCCAACCCTTACGATGCAAAAGGTCTTATGATCGCGTCTATTCGCGATAACGATCCAGTATTTTTCATGGAGCATTTGAACCTGTACCATGCATTCCGTGCTGAAGTTCCTGAGAATGATTACACAGTTGAACTGGGCAAGGCAAATGTAGTTCGTGAAGGTTCCGATGTGACGATCATTACTTACGGTATGATGGTACACACTTCGGTTAAGGCTGCTGAAGAGCTGGAAAAAACAAAGGGTATTAAAGTGGAAATCATTGATTTGCGTACAATCAGCCCGATTGACATTGATACCATTGTTGCCTCTGTTCAAAAAACCAATCGTGCTATCGTTGTTCAAGAAGCGCAAAAGAGTGCCGGTGTTGCTGCTGAAGTTATTGCACAAATTAACGAAAAAGCAATCCTGCATCTGGAAGCACCAGTTCTGCGTGTAGCAGGTCCGGATACCGTTTATCCATTTGCTCAAATTGAAGATACTTGGTTGCCAACGCCAACACGTATCATTGATGCGGTTAATAAAGTATTGGAATTTTAATTAAAGCACACCGTAAATTTGGGAGGTTTTAAACGTGGCAAAATTTGAATATAAATTCCCGGAGCTGGGTGAAGGTCTTCACGAAGGCGAAATCATCAAGATGCACATCAAGCCCGGCGACAAAGTAACTGATGATGA
>NZ_JAHPJM010000039.1:0-3837 GCF_019042715.1 Paenibacillus sp. AK121 | reverse complement strand
CGGCAAGCGTGCCGGTGGCCGCGCCGCCCGCCCCGGCGGTCGTCAGCATGTATTCGCCCGAAGGCGGCGTCAGCCAGGCGATATCGGTCTGCGCGTCGATGATCCGGGCCGCGCCGCCGGTCTGGGCTTTCAGCTGGCCGGAGGTAGAATTGAACCAGAGCGTGCCGTTGGCGGGCGAAGCCGGATCGGAGGCTTGCGCGCCGAGGATCACCGGAGCCGAGAAGGTCTTGGCCCCGCCGACCGTCTGGGCGCCGGACAAGGCGACGGCATCAGTAATCCCATAGCCCGCCAACGTGTTGGGCGTCCCGGTGATCGAAGACCAGGCGGTCCCGCCCCCCCCGCCGCCGATCAGATCGTAAGACGAGCCCGCCTGGCGGCCCCGGAACTTGCCGGTCGTCGCGTTATACCAAAGGTCGCCGTCCGAGACGGTCCCCGGGTCGCCCGCGTTCGGGTTCAGTTGCAGTGCGACCATGGCGCGGACCCGGCCCGAGGTCCGTTCAAGCTGCAAGGCGTTGAACCAGGTCGCCCCGTCGTTCGAGACCTTGACCTGGAAATCGTCCGATCCAGTCAGTCCGAACTCCGCGCGGCCGGAAAAGCCCGTTTGGAAGAGGAACGAACCCGTGTCGGTCGCCGAAGCCTTGTTGACCTTGACCTGATGACCTGCGCCCGCGTGGTTGAAAAGCGAGGCCGGGGCGTTGATCGAAAGCCGGTTCGTCGCATCCGCCGTCGCGCCGCCGAGGCCGAGGTAGAGGGCCGAAAGGTTCGCCGCGGCCATCGCGACCGTCGAAACGGTCGAGGCAAAGGTCACCGTCGGGCTGTTGATGGTCAAAGAGCCCAGCGCCCCGGCGACGGCCGATCCGATGGCAATCGAAGTCGTCGAACCGGAAACCCCGCCGGTTCCGATGTTCACGGCTTTGGTGTTGCCGCTGGTCGTCGCGCCGGAGGCGAGGTTCGTCGTTCCCGGTCCGACTGCGGTCCCGAAGTCGTTGTTGTTCGCCGAAAAGGTCTGCTTGGCCGAGAAGGTCTGGTTGATCGACAAGACGGCCAGGGTCGCCGTGGCATCCGGCAGGGTGAACACCCGGGTCGTGCCGGTCGTGAATCCGCCGATCTGGAACCGGGCGAGCTTGGTCGGATCGCCGTCGTCCTGAAGCGCGAAGGCCGCGTCCGCAAAGACCCCGGAGATCAGAAGCCCCCAAGTCCCGGTCGCGCCGTTGAACATCAGCATCGCGTCGACGCTGGCGTCGATCGCCGTCCAACCGTCCAGCGGCGCGTAGAAGACCCACGCCCCGTCCTGCCAAGCGGCGATCTTGGTCGCTTGACCCGCCCAGGCGCCGGTCGGCGAAGCCGCGACGATCCAGCGTTGCCCTTCGGTCGGGCTTCCGGGCGGTATCGCCAACGCGGCAGTTTGGACGACCACCTGAACCAACGCGTCAAGGCGCCGAAGGCCGTCGTTGACGGTGACGTGCTTTTGCGACTGGTTCGCCGCGAGATAGGGCAGGACCAGGTTGGGCGTATCCGCCATGGGAAGGGCTCCTAGGGGGTAAGGGTGATATCGGCCGCCGCGCCCCGGCCGAGTTGGCCGTTCTGGAAGATGCGGAGGCGAAGGCTGGCGACGGGGCCGCCGAAGTCGGCGGTCTGCATCGCGGCGGTATAGGTCCAGGCGGACGAGGCGAGCCCCGCGACCGTGCGGATCGTCGCCCCGGCGCCGTTCAAGACCAGCAGGTCGTAGGATTCCGAGGCTTCGCCCAACGGCACCTCCGGTGCGGTCCAGCTATCCCCGGCCAGCGACCGGGTGCGGCGCGCCCAGGCGACGGCGATATCCCCGGACCCCTGCCACACCCCTTTGATCCGAAACGGGCTCCAGGGCCGCAGCCCGCGCCCTTGCGGCGTATAGGTCAGAGGCAGGTTCATGGCGTCCCCGGCCGCGCGGTCCGACGGCCCAAAGCGCCAATTCCACGGCATCCCGATTTCGGATTCCGAGATCGGCAGGGCGACGAGGGCGGCCCCCAGAAACACGATCCGGCTTCCGATCGGGGCGAGGGGCAGGATCGCGTCCTCGGTCCCGGCCTGGCCGCGCAGAAGGCGGGAAAGCGTCCAACGGCCGGGCGAAACGATGGTCGCCGTCGCGAACTGGATCAGTTCCCAGACACCCGCCGCCGTTTCCAGGGCCAACAGGTTCGCCCCCGCGAAAAGCTGCTCGTCGGTCACGCTTTGCAACGTCCCGCCCGAGATATCGAGTGCTATCGCATTCGCCCGATCGAAGCGCGAGGTCGGGCCCGAGGGCAGCGCGACCGCGAGGACTCCGAATTGCGCCGAAAGGTCGGCCGTCGCGAAGAGCGAGAACCCGTCGAGCGATGCGCTGCGCCAGATCGCCGCCTGACCATACCAGGGCGACGCGGAAACGGCCGCCAGGGGCCGGTGGGCGGGCACGTCCTCGGACAATTGCGGAAGATCGAGGATCTCCACATCGGGCGGGCCGAAGACGACCGGCACGTCGGTCGAAACCCCGCGCGAGGGGCCGGGACCGAGGTTGTGGACCATGGGATCGCGGCGCACCGCTTCGACGCGGCGGGCGTCGTTGTCGGCGATTTGGGTCAGCCCGAATTCGAGGCTTCGGCCGTCGTTCTCGATGGTCACGATATCGGTGGGATTGAGGGCCAGGGGCGACGGCGGCTGCGAGAAGGTCGCGGTTTCGCGGCCGATCCAGGCTTCGAACAGGGCGCGGCGGGCGTTGCGGTCAGCTTGATCCGGCGGGTGGGCGATGGCGAATTGCTCGGCCCGCACCCGAACGCTGTCGACGGTCACCCTCCGGGCTTCGACCGTGACCGCTTCGTAATCCTCGTCGGCCGAGAGAAGCCGCCATTTCAGGACACGCGGCAGTTCGGTTTCTTGGCCCCGGACGAATTCAATATCTTCGCCCTCGGCCTTTTCGCCCGCGACGACGCCGTCGACGGTGATCGTGGCCACCGGCCCCGCGCCCCGAGCGACAAAGCGCATCGCGCCCTGGCTTTCGACGACGTCGAAGCCGAAATAGCGGGCGAGGGGTTCGATCGAGGCGCGGGGGCTTTCCAGCGAAGCGATGACATAGCCGGGCACGGCTTCCGCAATCCGGTTGACGTCCAGGGCGGCCGAGTCGATCCCCGACCGGGCGCAGATCGCCAGAACGAGGTCGCCCAAGCCAGAAGCGCCGAGCCTCCCGTTCAGCCAATGGCCGACCGTCCAGTTCGCGGTGTCGCCCCATACATCGGCGCGGGCGGGCCAGGTCGGATGGGGCCGCGCGTCCCAGCACCATACGGCCGCTTCGCCCATGTCGATCATGGGCCCGCCGTAAAGGGCCGAGACCGGGTTGTTCGCGGGCGTCGACCAATAGCCGATCAGCGCTTCGAGGTAGCGGCGCTGGATCGCGTCGTCGCGGCCCCCGTTCGAGAAGAACGGCAAGGTGCTTTCGGAACTTTTCGGGTCGAGGAAGACGTTCGGCTGATTGGTGCCCTTGTCGACGGCCGGGCAACCGATCTCCGTGAACCGGATCGGCTTCAAACCCGGGAGCCAAGGCGAAGAGTTCTGCGAATACATCGCCTTGTTGGTCGAGGCCGTCGCCACGGCGGCAAGGCGCGACAGCGGTCGGGACCAACAAACGCCGCGGAACGTCGCGCTGGCCGAGGCATAGTTCTGCCAGTTGATCCCGTCGTAAGACACCACCGCGCGGCTGGTCGATCCCGAATCCGCGACCGCGACGAACACCCCGAGTTCTGCGACCCAACAGACACCTCGCCATTGGTGAGCCGGCAGGAAGTTAGCCGAGGTCAAAGTCACCAGATCGGCCGAGACTCGGAATCT
>NZ_JAHPJM010000038.1:0-3993 GCF_019042715.1 Paenibacillus sp. AK121 | reverse complement strand
ACAAGAGCCGCGCCATGGTCGTCAAATACGCGGGCGCTCAACGCCAGCGCACCCACGCGGCCGCCGCGCAGGCCAAGCGGGAGCCGAAGGCATGACCGGCGCCGCGATCCTCGCCACCGAAGACCAGTTGCGCCGTTGGGCGGCCGCCATCGCCGATTGGGACGAAGGCGGAGAAGAAGCCATCGCCGAGATCGAAGACCTCCTTGCCGACCTCGACGCCGCAGACCAGCCGCCGGCCGTCCCGCTTTGGCAGACCGTCTGCGACGAATGCCACCGACCCATCGGCCAGGCCCACACCCCGACTTGCCCGCAAGACGGAATCGTCACGGCCGCCGATACCCCGGGCGGCCGCCCCATTCGCCGCGCCGATCCGGCCGCAGCCCCGAAATCCGGCCCCGACGGGGCGGATCAATCCCGAACCGAAGGAGCATGACATGCTGGGATTTCTGAAGGAGAAGATCGCCGGGGGCGCCAAGCGCCTCAACGGCCGCGCCGATTTGTTGGAAGCGGCCTGCGCGGCTTGCGTCCTGGTCGGCGCCGCCGACGGCAACCTGGACGTCGACGAAGCGGGCGTCGCCCTGGATCGCCTGTTGAGCCACGACACGCTTTCCAAGGCGTTCACGGGCACCCATATCGAAGCCGCCTTCGACAAGCAGGCCAAGCGGGCCAAGGCCGGGATTTCCGGGCGGGTCGGCTTGAAGCGCGAGGTCGAAGAGGCCCGGGCGAAGTCGACGGCCGAGGATCTGGAAATGGTCTTCGTCATCGTGATCGACGTCGCGGGGGCCGACGGCCAGATCGGCGACAAGGAAATGAAGGCCCTTCGCGACTTGGGCCAGACCTTGGGCGGCCTTTCCCCCGACCGCTATCTGAACTGACGGGGCCAGGGATGTTGAAGACCGCAGCGAATTGGCTGGTCGTCGGCGGGATCGTCTGCGTCGCGCTGATGACCGTCGCCAACGGCGTCACCGACCTGGTCCTCGGCGCCGTGATGGTCGGACTGATCTACGTCGGCGCCAAGATCGACCCCGAGGCTTGAACCCGGCCGCGGGCGGTTCACCGCCCGCGCCTTCCGCCCTATCGACCGACCGGAAAGCCCATGAACATCCAGAACCAGTTGAAGATCACCCCGCATCGGGTTGCGGCTTTGGCCGAAACCTTCGACGACCAAGATATCGCCGAAATCTTTGGGATCGCGGAATCCTCCGTCAAAGCGTTGCTGATCGAAGCCCGCTTCGCCCGTCGCCATTGGGTCGTCCGTTGCAACCGGACCGGCCGCCGGATCGCCGCCCGCAGCCAGCGCGGCGCCTATCGCATGGTTTGCCTTCTTGGCTTCGTCGATTGGGATTGGTGGCCCGAATCCGAACCGGAGGTCGCCGCATGACCGCAGCCCCGACCGAGGCCGCCAGGATACCCTTTTGCGGCCGTTGCGCCGATTGCGGGCACGTTTGGACGGTCGCCTGGCTTCCCATGGCCGTCGATAAATTGGCGGCGGTCGCGACGGCGGCCCTATGTCCCTATTGCGCTTCCGCGAAGGTCCACGCGTTCCCGACCTTCGACGAACCAGCCCCGGCGGCCGATCCCGGGGCGCGTCGGTGACGGCGCCCCTTCGGTTCTTGTCGGTTTGTTCTGGGATCGAAGCCGCTTCGGTCGCTTGGGCGCCCTTGGGTTGGCAGGCGGCCGGCTTCGCCGAGATCGACCCCTTCGCCAGCGCGGTCCTTAGCGCCAGGCACGGCGCCGGTCGGCCGTTGTTCATGCCGTCCCCGGAGATCCCTGATCTTACCGCAAAGGACCGCAAGCGCCGCGCCGCCGCGATCCGCGCCGTTCAGAAGCTTCCGGCCGAGGGCCGGGTGCCGAACTTCGGAAACCTGGAAGCTTGGAAGGATTGGCCCGATGCAGCTTTCGATGTTCTCGTCGGAGGAACCCCTTGCCAGAGCTTTTCGGTCGCCGGACTCCGAAAGGGCCTGGACGATCCGCGCGGCAACCTGGCCCTCGTCTATCTTGCGCTGGTTGACCGATACCGCCCCCGCTGGATCGTTTGGGAAAACGTCCCCGGTGTCCTGTCGTCGTCTAAGGGGCGGGACTTTGGTTCCTTCCTCGGGGGCTTGGGCGAACTCGGGTATGGGTGGGCCTACCGAGTGCTGGACGCTCAATTCGTCCGAACACTCTTGTTCCGAGGCGCCGTTCCCCAGCGAAGGCGGCGTGTCTTCGTTGTCGGATATCATGGAGGTTGGCGACCTCCCGCCGCGGTTCTATTTGACGCCGAAAGCCTGCGCGGGAATCCTCCGCCGAGCCGCACGACGGGGCAAGGCGCTTCCTACGACGTTGCACCTTGCCTTGCGGCAAGTGGCCGAGGCTTCGACCGGCCAGGCGACACGCGCGGCCAGGATTGCCTGATCCCGGCGGTTTCGGGAGCCTTGGCGGCCCGCGACGCGAAAGCGCCCAGGGCCGAAGACAACGTCGGGATCATCGCGGTGCCCCGATCATCCCAAGTATTCGCGTCCAGGGAGGTTGCGCAGGCGATCACGGCCAATTATTCCAAACAGCCGGATAACAGCGACACTGCCTTAGGGCCGAACTTGGTCCTTCGGTCAGAAGTCGCCCATACCCTTCGCGCCGAGGGCTTCGACGCCAGCGAAGACGGCACCGGCCGAGGAACCCCCATCGTCCCGGTCGCCCCGACATTGCTGGCCTTGGGCAACACAACAGGCGGCCACCGCCCGCCGGGGTCGACGGTCGACACGGTCGAGTCCTTGATCGTCGAAGGTGCCGCCCCGACGGATCGCCGCTGGGCCGTCCGCCGCCTGACCCCGGTCGAATGCGAGCGCCTCCAAGGCTTCCCCGACGGATACACGGACATCGTCAGCGGGGGGCGGAACTGGACCCCGGATGGCCCGCGCTACCGGGCGCTGGGGAACAGCATGGCGGTCAACGTGATGGGCTGGATCGGCGAGCGCATCGCCTTGGTCGACGGGCTCGGAGGCCATGACTGATCCGACCTTGCACGGGAATCACGACCCTTGCCCGGCCTGCGAACTGCGCCGGGAAGTCCAGGACAAGAGCCCGATTTTCAGGGACGAGGTGCTGTGCAACGTCTGCGGTGGCCGGGGGTTCTTGCCCTTGAGCGATGCAGAGATCGTCCGTCGGACATGCGACGAGGCTCGCCGGTTGTATTGGCCGCGGCGGATTTCGGATTGACAGGAACTTAGCGATGGCCTTCGGCGGCCGCGCTGCATATAACCGCCCGCGAGTCAACGGCATAGGATCATGGTCGGCATGGAAATGGAAGGCAGCCTGGACCTATCGGCATACGAAAGGCCGCACGTTCAGGATATGGCTTCCCCGTTCCGCTATCCGGGAGGAAAGGGCTTCCTCACCGGCTATCTTGGTTCGAAGCTATCCGAGATCAAAGCGGGCGAAAGGCACTATGCCGAGCCGTTCTGCGGGGGGGCCGGAGCGGCCTTGAATCTTTTGAAGTCTGGCGTTGCCGACGTCATCCATTTGAACGATGCCGACATCCGGGTCTATTCGGCCTGGCGAGCCATGTTGTTCGAAACCGACCGCTTCCTAGACCGTTTGCGCGACGCAAAGGTGGACATGGAAGAATGGGACAGGTCGATCGATCTGGTTCAGAACGCAGACAATTCGAAAGACTATTCCTTCGATTTGGGGTTCGCGACCTATTTCATCAATCGCACCAGCAGGTCGGGAATTATCTTAGGCGCAGGGCCGATCGGCGGCTATGCGCAAACCGGGCGGTGGAAGATCGACGCCCGGTGGTATCGGGAGACCATGTCTGCGCGAATTCGCTGGCTCGGGAGCGCGCGAGACCGCGTTCGGCTGACGAACGAAGACGCTCTGACGTTCATGGCTAGGTCCAGAACCCGTTTGCCCCTTGACGACTGCTTGATCTTCGTCGACCCCCCTTATGTGCAGGTCGGATCGCGGCTTTACCTCAGTGCGATGAACGAGGCGAAGGACAGCGCACTGGCCGAT
>NZ_JAHPJM010000037.1:0-4150 GCF_019042715.1 Paenibacillus sp. AK121 | reverse complement strand
TTTTCGAAGATTGTTTCGCCCTAGTTATTCTTTTTCGAAACGGCTGTTTTGTTGTCAGCTCAAATAATATACCATTTTCAACTACAGAATACAACTTGTAATATTTTACAAATACCCAATATCTAAATTTTATTTACTAATAGTCAGCTATTTCAACATGTACTACTTTTAAAAAAAACTATATCGTTGATTTGCCGCTAAACGCGTCGTCGATTTTTTTGATATTTATAATACTCGTTCCTTTTATTTGCTTATTGTCAGAAGACTTACAATTAGACGGAGTCTTTTAGCCCCCCGCCTAACGATGCTCATCATTTTATAACCTGCAAATCTCATGGGCACATTGGCCATACGAAGGACAACAGCACATGGCACGCAACACCTTCAGGTCATGAATAACGATTTTTCCGTCTCTCGTATCCAAGGTTCCCTGCTCTTTTAGCGAGCTCAGCATCCGATTCACACTTTCGCGCGTTGCTCCAATCATCTCGCCCAGTTCGGAGTGACTTAGCTTCATGTTCAGTAAAATGCCATCCTTCACAGCTACACCACATGTATTACTTGCACGGATCAGTGTAGACGCTAGTGCCCCCGTTTTACCATACAACAGTAAGTCTCGAAACCGTGATTGCATAATTCGTTGCTTCATTGCCATCCACTGTATGAACTGAAGCGCCATTTCCCCGTTCTTAGACAGGAGTGACTCCAGATCCTTAACAAGCACGACACCTAACTCACACACATCGGCTGTTTCTGCAGTACAACTATACTCTTCCCCATCTATCCCACTAAACTCCCCGATCAAATCGCCTTGGTGCTGAATAGTCAGAATCAATTCTTTACCGTCTTCTGTCGATTTACGGAGTTTAACATGACCCGAATGTATATAATAAAGCTGCTCCGCATCATCACCCTCTCGAAAAAGCATAACGCCTGCCTTTACCTTCTTCCAGGACATGATATCTTTTAACAGCTCAAAATGCTCTTCCGTCAGAAAAAGCTGAATCCCCGTGCGCTGCGTTTCGTCCCTAAACCGTTCCATACAAGTGGCTTGCATATTAGCGTCCTCCTCGTGTTTACCTGATATCTTTATCATAATGTTTTGATTCTTGGGTTGTTATCGGGAGAACACCTGATTTTGCACCTCCCTACTCCCTGATTTGCAGTGATAAATATCACTTCCAGGATTATCTAACGCCCCATTTATCGCCCCACCTCTTATTGATTACCCAGTCTAATGAAAAGTCAGTGTTTCCTGCGCCTATAGATCAGGGGGTTCCCTGAATTACTTTTGTACCTGTCGGAATTACAATAAATTAGAGCTACAGTTGGTTAAGATAAAGGATGTGTCTTCTATGCTACAAATAACGGATGAAATGCGAAATGAACTGAACCAGTTGCGAGATCATGTTTATGGGGATCTCACTGCACTTGCATTTATGTCCAGGTCAGGGGGTAAGTTGCATTGGTATTATGCCTCCGGCAGCCGAAACAATCGCTATCGCCTTATCTCTTTTAAAGTCGGTCATGGGATTGCCGGGATGGCTGTTCGTCTGGGGCGTACCGTAACCGTTAGCGCTTTAATATCAGGCAGTATACGTTTACGTCAAGAATGTGCGCTTATGCTGGCCGAACAGTTACATTCTGCAGTAGCCATTCCCTTTTCCAGTACAGGAGACTTGCCAAACGGTGTGCTACTTGTTGGTAACCGTGAAGTGAGAACATTCACCGAATCTGATGTAGCCAAGGCCACTCAAGTCGCACATCGCCTTGGCCAGCTTTGTGCTCTCCCTCTCACTCCATAGATTGATATTTGAAGAAAAATAAAATTATAAATATAAGTGATTATGAACAGCTCATCTAACTATCTCTGTTGATTGAAATCCCTAAAATTTGCTATGATTATGACAAAACGCACGGTTTTTACCGTTCGAGGGGATGACTAATTGATTCGTATACTAGTAGTGGATGATCATGTTGTCGTACGTTCTGGCCTTATGGCCCTATTGGACGGCAAAAACGGTATTAAGGTAGTAGGAGATGCAGCAGACGGGGATGAAGCAATCCGCAAAGCGGTGGAGCTACAACCTGATGTCGTGCTCATGGATTTTAGTATGCCACCTGGCAAAGATGGCCTCACGGCAACCACCGAATTAAAAAAACAGTTGCCGGATACAGAAGTGCTTATTTTAACGATGCATGATGATGAGGAATATCTGTTCCGAGCCATTCAAGCCGGAGCATCTGGATATATTTTAAAAAGTGCACCTCATGAGGAATTACTCGCTGCCATCCAGTCTGTGGCCGAAGGCAGTGCCTATCTATACCCCAATGCAACCAAACGCCTGATGAGTGAATATCTGGACAAAATCAAACAAGAGGGCATAGCCGGACCGTATGAATCCCTGTCTGAGCGGGAAAAAGAGATCCTATCATGGGTAGCCAAAGGATATGCCAACAAGGAAATTGCCGAACACCTGGTGATTAGCGTCAAAACCGTAGAGTCCCACAAAAGCAACCTTATGGAGAAGCTTAACTTGAAAACACGGCCTGAGTTGGTCAAATTTGCACTGAAAAAGGGGTTGCTCCATTATGAATGAACCTCCTAACCCTTTACTGCAGCCCGCCTTTGGGGAGTCAACCGATAAACTACTGAATGATTTGGAAATTCATATACCAGATTCTCCTTTTCTCCATGTACTGCGTAGTTCTCTCCACCAGCTATCCAATCTTAAATTTGCTCTAGATACATCTTCCATCGTTGCTCTGACCGATCATCGAGGAATTATTCAGTACGTAAACGATAAGTTCTGTGAGATTTCGCAATATAGTCGTGAAGAATTGATCGGGCAGGATCATCGTCTCATTAATTCGGGCTATCATACTCGAGCCTTCATGAAGAACCTGTGGACTACGATCCGTTCTGGTGAGGTATGGCAGGGAGAAATACGAAATCGTGCTAAAGATAACAGCTACTACTGGGTGAATACTACGATTGTTCCATTTATGGACGAGGAAGGTAAACCCTATCAGTACTTAGCGATCCGTAATGAAGTAACTAAATTAAAAAAAGTAGAGGCAGAGCTTCAGACCATGATGACGCAAGTCATGCAAATACAGGAGGAAGAGCGTAAACGCTTTTCAAGAGAGCTTCATGATGGGATTGGTCAAAGCCTGTTTTCACTTATTATTCAACTAGATAGCCAACTAGCTGAACAGCCCAGTGCTACTCTGGAAAATCTGCGTACACAGGTAACTGATATTATTAAAGATGTTCGTGGCTTAGCGTGGGAACTTCGTCCCTCAGTTCTGGATGATTTGGGTGTCGTACCGGCCCTAAGAACTTATATTGAAAATTTCTGTTCGCATTACGGAATCGAAGTGCATTTTCAATGTACTTTACGTAAACGCCTTGATATCCGAAAAGAAATAGCAATCTATAGAATTGTACAAGAAGCACTGACGAATGTGGCTAAATACGCAGATGTAGCAGAAGCATACGTTGATGTAGAGGATCAAGACGAAATAATAAAAGTAACTATTCGGGATGAGGGTATGGGCTTCTCTGGAGAATCCAAAGGAGAGGGAGTTGGATTGTTCAGCATGGAAGAACGAGCTAGAGGAGTAGGCGGCTTCATGAGCATGACTTCTGCTCCAAATCAGGGAACCTCCATCCAACTAACCATTCCAGTGTAAAATCTGTGCACTAGATCAGTTATCGGTGTATCCCCATGCAGGAACAGGAGAGATACACCGATGGCAAGCACTAACAATAGCCATCACTTTGTGGAATCTATGGAATATAAATGTACAAAAAAAGAGAGAGCTCTGTCCCCAGACAGGCTCTCTTTATTTATAAGGTGTCACCACTGAGGCAACAAGAATCCGCTATAGCAAAAAGCGGGTGATGGGAATCGAACCCACGCTACCAGCTTGGAAGGCTGGAGTTCTACCATTGAACTACACCCGCAAATCAGTATCGGGATGACACGATTTGAACATGCGACCCCCTGGTCCCAAACCAGGTGCTCTACCAAGCTGAGCTACATCCCGACATTATACATTTTTTAAGAAATGGCGCGCCCTGAGAGATTCGAACTCCCGGCCTTTTGATTCGTAGTCAAACGCTCTATCCAGCTGAGCTAAGGGC
>NZ_JAHPJM010000036.1:0-4217 GCF_019042715.1 Paenibacillus sp. AK121 | reverse complement strand
ATCCACCATTTGGTGGTCGACGGCGTGTCATGGCGTATTTTGCTGGAGGATCTGGCATCCGGCTATGAGCAGGCTTTACGGGACGAGTCTGTCCGCTTGCCGAATAAGACGGATTCCTTCCGCCTGTGGGCAGATCAACTGGCAGCTTATGCGAACAGCGCCGCGTTGGAGAAGGAACGTGCGTATTGGGAGCAGATGGAGCGAACTGGTGCTGCTCAAGAGGCATTGCCTAAGGATTACACTCGTAAATCTCAGGCCAAGCCACAGCTTCGTGATGATCGAACACTGACCGTAGCGTGGACGGTCGAAGAAACGGAACAATTCTTGAAACAAGCTCATCGGGCCTACAATACAGAAGCAAACGACCTGCTGCTGACAGCTTTGGGCATTGCCATTCAGGAGTGGGCAGGCATCCGTCAGGTGCTTGTAAATCTGGAGGGTCACGGACGGGAAGCCATTTTGCCGGATATGGATATTACGCGCACAGTCGGTTGGTTTACCAGTCAATTCCCAGTTGTCCTGGATATGGGCGAGGACCGGAATGTGGGACAGCGTGTCAAGAACGTCAAGGAAGGACTACGCCGTCTGCCGCATAAAGGGATTGGATACGGGATTTTGAGATATCTTGCTGACAGAGCAGGAGAAGCCGCTTTTGTTGCCGAGCCGGAAATCAGCTTTAACTATCTCGGACAATTTGATCAGGATCTGAAAAATAATGCTTTCCGCATGTCTCCTTATTCCATCGGAGCTTCCATGAGTGACACGTTGACCAAGCGGTATGCGCTGGATATTAACGGCATGATCACGGACGGTACCCTGGAGCTGACGATCAGCTACAGCAACAAAATGTTCATGAAAAAATCAATCAAAAAGCTGGCTGATCTGCTGCAGGAGAGCTTGCGTAAGGTGTTGGATCACTGTGTGGCCAAAGAGTTGCCGGAGCTGACCCCAAGCGACTTGTCCTTCCGAGGACTGACGGCCGGAGAGCTGGATCATATTGTAGAGCAGACGGCTGCTGCGGGAGAACTGGAAAACATTTATTCGTTAACACCCATGCAAAAAGGCATTCTGTTCCACGGCTTAATGGAGCCGCAATCCGGGGCATATTTTGAGCAGGCGACATTTGATCTGCAAGGCAGCTTTCAAGTGGAGGCTTTTGCCGAAAGCCTCAATCAACTGGTGGATCGCCATCAAATATTCAGAACGAATTTTTATAGCGGCTGGAATGAACAGCCTTTACAGGTGGTGTATCGACACAAACATGCGAGGGTCCGTTTTGAAGATATACGCTTGATGGGACAAGAAGAGCAGGACGCATACATTGCTGATTTTGCTGAGCGCGACAAAGCCGAAGGCTTTCATTTCAGCTCAGGCGAGCTGATGCGGGTGTCTATTTTACGTACAGGCGAGGAGTCGTACCGTTTTGTGTGGAGCTTCCATCATATTTTGATGGACGGCTGGTGCTTGTTCCTGGTTGTAGGGGAAGCATTTAATACGTACTTTGCCATCCTCGAAGACCGCAAGCCGGAGCTTGCCCCGGTAACACCATACAGCGAATATATTGAATGGCTGGATCGGCAGGACAAGACGGAGGCTGAACGGTTCTGGCGCGATTATTTTGCGGGCTTTGAGCAGCAGACGGTATTGCCGCAGGTCAAACAGCTGGAAGGTCACGCTAAAGCATATGAAGCGGACAAGCTTTCGTTTACACTGAGCCGTGAAGTGACGAAGCGGATGAACAAGCTGGTTAAGCAGAAGCAAGTGACGGTCAACACACTTCTGCAAGCAGCGTGGGGCGTTGTGCTGCAGCGGTATAACAACAGCCGGGATGTGGTATTTGGCAGTGTCGTATCTGGTAGATCAGCCGATATTCCGGGCATAGACAAAATGATTGGGTTGTTCATTAATACGGTTCCTGTACGGATTCACAGTGAGAAAGATATGACATTTGCTGGGCTGATGAAGCAGATCCAGGAGCAGGCACTGGCTTCCCGTGCCTATGAAACCTATCCGTTGTATGACATTCAGGCCCTGACCGAGCAGAAACAGGACTTGGTAAACCATATTATCGTGTTTGAAAACTACCCGGTGGAACAGCGCATGGAGCAGATGGGTAGCCGTGGCGCGAATGGCTTTACGATTGCCAATGCTTCCATGTCAGAGCAAACGAACTATGATTTCAATATTACGGTTGTGCCGGGTGATGAAATTCATGTCCATTTGGAGTACAACGCACGAGTATTGGAACGCACGGCTGTAGAGCAAATCCGCGAGCATTTGTTGCATATGATTGAAGAAGCAATTAACAGACCAGATGCACTGGTAGATGAACTTGAGCTGGTGACTGCTGCGGAAAAAGCAAAAATCATCGACGGTTTTGGATCCGTGGGCGTATCTGCATGGAGTGATGAAAAGCAATCAGAAGGGTTGTTTCACGCCTATGTGGAAGAACAAGCGCAGCTTGTGCCGGATCATGTGGCCGTTGTATACGAGGAACGGCAGTTTACGTACCGCGAGCTGAACGAGCGTGGAAACCAGCTTGCTCGCAGATTGCGGAATGAGGGCATTGGACGCGAGTCCATTGTGGGTATTTTGAGCGAACGCTCGGTAGACATGCTGGTCGGTGTATTGGCGGTGTGGAAAGCCGGAGGCGCATATGTGCCGCTGGATGCGGATTATCCGTCCGAACGGATTCGCTTTATGCTGGAGGACAGTGGTGCGACGGTGCTGCTAACGCAAACCGGTTTGCAAGAGCGTGCACAGGGTTGGCTGGAGGCAAGTCGGCAGGCCTTGGTCGGAGGGCAGACTGAGGGTGAATGGGAAACAGCGGCTGGCGCTGAAACGATGGAAAGAGACAGTCTGAGTGAAGGCGTAAGCTTGAAATTAGATTCGAAGTCTGACAGCGAAGAAGCATCCAAACCAGCAACAGGGCTGCGTCTGCATACCGTATTGGCATTGGACGATGAGTCGCTGTACACCGGGGATGCCACGGATGTTGAACCTATCAATGAACCACACGATTTGGCATATGTGATCTATACGTCCGGTACAACCGGACGTCCGAAAGGCGTCATGATCGAACATCGCAGCTTGGTGAATACGGCTGCGGCGTATCGCCGGGATTACCGTCTGAACCAGTTCCCGGTACGACTGTTGCAACTGGCCAGCTTCTCCTTCGACGTGTTCGTCGGCGATATTGCACGGACGCTTTATAACGGGGGCACGATGGTCATCTGTCCGAAAGACGACCGCATTGATCCAAGCCGTTTGTACGGATGGATTCGTGATTATCAGATTACCGTGTTCGAATCGACTCCGGCCTTGATCGTACCGTTTATGCAGCATGTGCATGAACAGGGGCTGGACATGAGCAACATGGAACTGCTGATCACCAGCTCGGATAGCTGCAGCGTGACGGACTACCGGGTGCTGCAAGAACGGTTTGGCGCAGATATCCGCATGATCAACAGCTACGGCGTCACGGAAGCGGCGATTGACTCCAGCTTCTATGACGAAGAGCTGTCGAAGTTGCCAAGCAGTGGCCATGTGCCGATTGGCCAGGCATGGCTGAACGCACGCTTCTACATTGTGGACAGCCAGCTGAATCCAGTGCCGATCGGTGTACTGGGCGAGCTGTGCATTGGTGGAGCCGGGGTGGCACGGGGGTACCTGAACCGTGCGGATCTGACCGCTGAGAAATTCGTAGCGAACCCGTACGTACCGGGGGAACGTTTGTATCGCACAGGCGATTTGGCGCGGTGGATGCCGGACGGCAATGTAGACTTTATTGGCCGGATGGACTATCAGGTCAAAATTCGGGGCTACCGGATCGAGCTGGGCGAGATTGAAACGGCGATCCAGCGAGTGCCAGGTGTGCGTCAAGCCGTAGTCATCGACCGGACGGACGAGCGTGGAAACAAATATTTGTGCGGATACATCACGGGAGAAGCCGAGCTGCGGATTGAGGAAGTACAGGCAGCGCTGGAAGCCGGGTTGCCAGCGCATATGGTGCCAGCACGTCTGATGCGACTGGAGACCATCCCGCTGACCAGCAACGGCAAAATCGACCGCAAGGCCTTGCCGGAGCCAGAAGGCAGCATCTATACGGGAGCAGCCTATGTAGCCCCGCGTACCCAGGTGGAGCAGGTACTGGCTGCGGTATGGGCCGGAGTGCTGGGCGTGGATGCCGTAGGCACGCAGGATAACTTCTTTGAGCT
>NZ_JAHPJM010000035.1:0-4225 GCF_019042715.1 Paenibacillus sp. AK121 | reverse complement strand
CCAGTCGGGGAAGCCGTGAAGCCTGGCCATTTCGCGGACCGTTACGCAGCGGTCGTAGCGGTAATGGATCGGGCGGGGGCTGGTGAACGCGCCCCGGGCCCCGTCGGTCCCGGCGCGAAGGGTGTTCGACACGCCGCCTGGCGGCAGCTTGAACAAGCGGCTAATCGGTTCGACGTCGCCCGCTTCGGTCTCGGCGAAGCGCCGACGGGAAATATCGGAATGGTCGGTCCTGGCGCTGGACGTCAAGACGCCCGGGTTCCAGATCCTCGGGTGGGAGAAGTGCCACGCCTCGTTGGTCAGGCAGCGCATTTCGGCGGCATAGGCGGACGGCGCGCCGAAGGCGGCGGTCTTGACCGCATCGCCATGGAGAAGCGAAGAAAAGGCTTCTGCGTCGGGCAGATCGTCCAAGGCTTCGGCGCAGGTCGGCCCGAGAGGCAAATCGGCCGCCCCCTTCTGCCCCGCGATCTTGCTCGCCGCCGCCGGATAATCCGGCAAAGCGACTCCCTTCTTCGCGCCGAAGAGGATCAACCTCTCCCGCGATTGGGGCGTCCCGAAATTCCCGGCGTTCAAGACCTGCCAGGGCAACCGGACCTCGTAACCCTTCGCCGCAAAGGCCGCGACCAGTTCGTGCAGGAACTGCTTGTGGGTTCCGACCGTCAGCCCCTTCACGTTTTCGAAAACGAAGGTCCGTGCGTCCAATTCGGAGACGATGCGGACGAATTCCAGAACAAGGCGGTTCCGGGGATCGTCCAGAACTCTATGACCGATCAGCGAAAAGCCCTGGCACGGGGCGCCGCCGAAGACGCAATCGACGGGCCGGTTGCCGATCCCGGCGGCCAGGCGGATTTCCCCGCCCGAAAGGTGTTCGACCGACTTCGCGATCACGGCCGTCCGGGGAAAGTTGAATTTGTGGGCCGCGCAATGGACCGGGTCGATTTCGACCGCCGCCGCGACGTCGAATCCAGCCTGTTCGAAACCGAGGCTCAAGCCACCGGCTCCGGCAAACAGGTCGATTCCGATAGGTCTCATGTCGGGGCGTTCCTTCCACAGATTCCGCGTCACCCTAGCGGATCGCCCCCGCCTTGTCGATCGCAAAAATCGCCCTTGAGGAATCCGGCGATCCTGGCGGCCAGGGCGTCGGGCGCGCCGATTTCGCATTGCCAGATCGTCAGGACGCGCCACCCGGCCCTTTCAAGTTGCGCCTGCTTGACCGCGTCCCGGGCCCGGTTGGCCGCGATCTTCGGCACCCAGTAATCCTCGCGGGACTTCGGCAATCGCCCCTTCTTGCAGCCGTGACCGTGCCAGAAGCACCCATGAACGAAGATCGCGGCCTTGAACCTGGGGAAGACCAGGTCGGGCGTTCCTGGCAAATCGCGGCGGTGCAACCGGAACCGGAACCCGGCGGCATGGGCCGCACGCCGGACGGCCAGTTCCGGCCCGGTGTCCTTACCGCGGACCCGGGACATAAGCCTGGATCGGGCTTCCGGGGCCAGCCGATCGGCCATTTTCCGGTTTCCACCTTTCGCTCATTGTTCCCCATACGTCCCGTTAAGGTTTTCACCGGGGGCTTTGGAAATCAAAGGAAATTCTTCGGGATTGAAAATCCGCGTGTCGCTGGTTCGATTCCGGCTCTGGGCACCACTATTTTCAATAGGTTAGCAGACAACCTAAGCCCTTGACGCCGAGGGTTTTCACTTTGGTTTTCACGTTTCCCGTTCCGGTCCCGTTCCGTTCCAACCCACGAAGAAATCGCTCAAACCGAGACGGAGACCGTTTCGCGGGCGTCTTTTTCTGTTGGCATTGACCAAGCGCGCGGGCAAGGTGCGGGGAACTGCTTCAAACGCGCGTTGCCGCGCGGGGTTCGGATTTTGCCCGAATCTCGGAGAAGATGATGGAAGACCGGCCATGGCCATAGAAAACGACGTCCCTCTGTCCATACCAACTCCGGTTTCGGTCGAGCTTCTCGACTTTGATCGGGATAACCCCCGATTTACACCGGATAAAGAACCCGAGAACACTTCGGATCAGGCCATCATCATCCAGCTGAATCGCACCGCGGATTTGGGCGAACTGATTCAATCTCTCGGCTTCAACGGTTACATCGGCATCGAGCCGATGATCGTCTACGCCGCTGACGACCGCCTTGTCGTCCTTGAAGGCAACAGGCGCCTGGCAGCGATCAAGTGTTTGCGGGACAAGGCGCTTGCAAAAGAGTGCGGTGTGTCGACCCCTCACGGTTTGCCCGACGCCGTCTTGGCTTCGTTTCGAAACATCCTCGTTTTCCGGGTGGCCGACAAAGACGGCGCGAAGAACCTGATCGGTTTCAAACACATCAATGGCCCGCAAGCCTGGGATGCCTATGCCAAGGCCCTTTTCGCGCTGCGGTGGCTCGATACCGAACGGGCTAAACCTGGCGGGTTGTCGTTGTCCGATATTGCTTTGCGGATGGGCGACAAGCACGACACCCTCTTGCGGATGGTGACCGCCGCATATGTAATCCGACAAGCGGAAGGCGCTGGGGTCTATGATTTAGATGAGCGAACCAAGAAATCGTTCAGCTTTTCCCATCTCTACACCGCCCTCGCCTACGCCGAATTTACGACATACCTCGGAATGGACCGTCCTGCGCGAAACGCCGACCCCATCGTGAACCCGGTCCCCCAGGCTAAACTCGAAGAACTGCGGCGCCTTCTGAAGTGGCTTTACGGATCAAAGCGTGATGAAGTTGAACCAGTCATTCAGACCCAAGCCAAGGATTTGAACCGCCTTAAGTCGGTGATCGCGCACACCGCAGCGTTGCGCGAACTTACCGAACGCGGCAATTTGGAAGATGCCGTCGTGACGGCGACGCCGCGCTCCAGTTTGTTTGCAGCGAACATAGTTGCTTCGGCCGCCACCTTGAAGACCAGTCTCGAAACCGCTGCGGATTACGACCCAGAGGCCCAGCCCGAACTTTTGGAATTTGCGGTAAGCTGCTCTGATCGTGCCGACGCCATCGTCGCTGTCATGCAGCGGAAGAATCTTAAGGCCGAGAAGAAATAGAATGGCATTGCTGGCTTTGCCCGCATCAAATGCGGGAGCAGATATTCAACTCGACTGGTTGGAACTTCGAGCCTTCTTTGATGAATTCGGTAAGGCGAGGCTCGATGAACTTTCAGGTGGGCGCAAAACCCTGCAAGAGGAACAGTCCGAGGATATTGCGGAATTCGATCTGGCAGATGATGCGTTCCGAGCAGAGATCGAAACTGAACTGAACGACCGAAAGACCGCTTTGGGAGAGGCCTACCCCTTCGACTTGAGCGGGGACGGCGAATAAGTTAGCCTGATTTCCTCGGCCGACAGCGAGAACGCTTGTTTCTACCTCCTGTGCCTGATCGCTTCTCACATTTCTCGTTCGCCTATCCTTACGGTTCCACCCGAAGGCGACATCCTTAGACGACTTCGCAATCGCGTTTATCAGATTTTAGGAACGCTTGCCGTGGCGGGCCATGCTGGTGGCCCGGCAATCAGCCTTGGATTTCCGCGCGAAACGAAGGAAAGCATCCTTGAAGCCCTGCGTCGTGCCGAAGGCTGGGGTATAGGTTTAAAGGCGCGAGATACTCCGGGCCGGGATCATCAACCGAGGTCCAAAGACGGCGGTATTGATGTAATAGCTTGGCCGCATCAACTTCGCCCGCCGCCCGCGTCGATTTGGTTCGGCCAACTGGCATCAGGCCACAATTGGGTCGATAAACCGGCTTCTCTCGAATACAATCAGTTCATGAACGACTTCTTCGAAGATCGAGGGTCGGGCCAGCATAACTTTGTAACTTTGATTCCATTCAGGATCACTGACGGCCATCTTTGGCGTCGTGCTTCCAATCAGCACGGGCATATCTGCGACCGTTTTACGACGCCGAAGCATGCGCTTGTCGGCATCGCTCTTGCCAGGAGCGGTATGAACATGGACGAAGCCGCAAACTTGGCACAACTGACCGGCTGGATCGCAGACTATCGGGTCTTTGCGCTAGCCGCCTAGAAGGACCGAAGAAGGACTTCCTTTTCCTTGCGAGTGGTCCTGAGGCTATAGTTGACCGAAATAGTCTCGATCCTTCGATCAGCGTATAGCTCGTGGATCAGCGGATGGTTGTCGTAGGTAAGAATCCAATTCGGAAAAGTCCCGCCCTGGAGCATATCGGCCAGTGCGCTGTGCTTCGCCTCGTTCATCGCATTGAGGTAAAGCCGC
>NZ_JAHPJM010000033.1:0-5584 GCF_019042715.1 Paenibacillus sp. AK121 | reverse complement strand
CGCGGATTGCCGGGACGCCCTGCCACCAATCACCGTGACGGCCGCTTACGACCGGGAGGCTACCGGGGGACGCTATGACGCCCTTTCGGCTTAGGCGGCGAAAAACGGCTGCAAGCCGAACGAAGCCCTGCGGCGCTGGCACGCGCTGCGGAAGGAAAAGACAACGAGGGGGCAAAAGGATGGGAACTGACAAACTCTTGGACGGAATGGTTTCGCGGCAAGACCTCGCCCAGCAGCTCGGCCTTTCGGCCGATACGCTGCGGCGTTGGGAAGCCGAGGGCGACGGACCCGCGTCGATCCGGGTCGGGCGCCGCGTCCTTTACCGGGTCTCGGTTGTCAACGCCTGGCTCCGCGCCCGGGAACGCAAAGCGAAGGGGGCCGGGAAATGAGCGGCCTGCCGATCGACCTGACGCCCCGCGAAATCGAAGACCGCTTCGAAGAAGCCGCTTTGACCATGCGCCGCCTTCCCGATCCGGCCGGATCGGGCGCCCGGGCCTGGGGACGCAGCTGGCCGGACTACGTCCACGACGCCCGCCACGCCTACGGCTACGGGGAATTTCGGGTGCGGATCGTGCCCTCGGCGGCCGAAATCCAGCGCATGGAAGAGTGCATCGACTGGCTGCGCTGGCTTTCGCCCGACGACGCGAAGCTGGTCTGGTTCCGGGCCGAGGGCCAGCGCTGGCGGCAGGTCTGCATAAAAATCGGCTGCGTCCGCCAAACGGCTTGGCGGCGCTGGGTCGCGGCGATCTTGACCGTCCGCAACCATTTGAAATCGCCGACGAAACGGAAAGCCGATCCGAAATCGACGGGCGGGCGATGAGGCCGCAGGAGGCCGCATATCCCCGCATTCGGCCGCAAACCCGGCGAACATCGTGCGAGACATTTTCGGGCGGCCGGGGTTAGAAAGTCGATATCCTCGGCGAAGGGTGCGCGCGGCGACGGGTCGCGGTCGGCATCGGCCCCCGAGGATCGGGCGGCCAGGCCCGCCGCCCTCCCCCTCCCCCCTTCGGGTCCCCCCGGGACCTGGCCGTATGCGGGGGGCAACAGCGCATCAAGTGCCTAGTGACAAAGAAAAAATCTGGGTTTCCGGCCCGGGTTGCCAAATCTGGGTTGCCGGGTTGCCGCCCGGGTGTCCAGCACCGCGACGAGCGGTCCAATAGGAACGGAACGAGGGACTCCGTGCAAATCGAAATGATCTCGGTGGATCGCTTGATCCCCTATGTGCGGAATGCCCGCACGCATTCGGCCGACCAGGTCGCGCAGATCGCGGCGTCGATCGCCGAGTTCGGGTTCACCAACCCGGTGCTGGTCGGCGAAGACAACGTGATCGTGGCGGGCCACGGCCGCTTGATGGCGGCGCGGTCGCTCGGCTTGGACGAAGTCCCGGCCATTGTTCTGGACCACTTGTCCGAAACACAGCGCCGGGCGCTTGTGATCGCCGACAACCGGATCGCGGAAAGCGCCGGCTGGGACGAGCAGATGCTTGCCGCCGAACTTGCGGCCCTGCGGGACGAAGACTTCGACCTCGACGTGATCGGGTTCACCGACCTTGAAATCGACCAACTCTTCGAAGGGCTCGGCTTGGACGACGCGCCCGACGACGAAAAGCAATTCCGAGGGGCCGAAGCGGCAGGCCCCGAGGAAGGCGGCGCCGCGGTTCCCTCGGCTGGCGGCGCCGCCAGCCTTTCGCTTGCGGAAAGATTCGGCCTGCCGCCCTTCTCGGTCTTCGACGCGCGGAAGGGCTGGTGGCAAGACCGCAAGCGCGCTTGGCTTTCGCTGGGAATCCGCTCGGAACTTGGGCGCGGCGAAGAGGGGGCGGCGAATGGCTAAGGGCCTGGCGCGGACCTTCGGGCAGGACCTCATGCGCGGCGAACACGAAGTTGGCGAAAAACGAAACGGCGGCGTCTTGATGCCGTCGCACACGGCGGGCGACACGGCCTTCTACGCGAAGAAGCGCGCCAAGGAGGCGGAACTCGGGCGGTCGCTGTCGACCGACGAATTCCTCGCCGACCATTACGAGCCTTCGGACGCGCCCACGGCTTCGGGCACCTCGATCTTCGACCCGGTCCTTTGCGAGATCGCCTATCGCTGGTTCTGCCCGCCGGGCGGGACAATCCTCGACCCCTTCGCGGGCGGATCGGTCCGCGGCGTCGTGGCGTCGCGCCTGGGCCGCGCTTACGTCGGGGTCGAACTGCGGGCCGAACAGGTCGCCGCCAACGAAGCGCAAGCGGCGCTGGGCGGGGAAATCCCGCCGCGCTGGATCAACGGCGATAGCCGCGAAATCGGCGCCCTGGCGAAGGGCGTGGCGGCCGATCTGATCTTCTCCTGCCCGCCTTATTGGAACCTGGAAGTCTATTCCGACGATCCGTCGGACCTCTCGACCCTGGGCAAGGAAGCCTTCTTTACGGAATATGCAAAGATCATCGCCGCGACGGTGGCGCTGCTGAAGAACGACCGCTTCGCCGTCTGGGTGATCGGCGACGTGCGCGACGCCCAAGGCTTCTATGCGAACCTGCCCGGCCGGACGATTGAAGCCTTCGAAGCCGCCGGGGCGCGGTTCTACAACGACGCAATCCTCGTGACCGCCGTCGGATCGCTGCCGATCCGGGTCGGGCGCCAGTTCACCGCAGCGCGCAAGCTCGGCCGGACCCACCAGAACGTTCTGGTGTTCTGCAAGGGCGATCCCCGGAAAGCGACCGAAGCCTGCGGCCCGGTCGAGTTCGGGGAAATCGCCGCCGATCCGGCAGGCGGCCAGGACGAAGCGGAATGAGGGTTCCGATCGTCGAAAGCCATCGTGGGATCTGGGTCGTCCGCGACGATCTCTTCCCGGGCGGAACGAAGGCGCGATTCATCGGCAAGCTGTTCGAGAACGCCGCCGAAGCCGTTTATGCAACCCCGCCCGAAGGCGGCGCGCAGACCGCCCTTGCGGAGACCGCGAAGGCCATGGGCCGCAAGGCGACGCTCTTCGTCGCCCAACGCACAACGCCCCACGCCCGGACGCTGGAAGCGTCCCGGCTCGGCGCAAAGGTCGTCCAGGTCGCGCCCGGTTACATGACCGTCGTCCAGGCCAGGGCGCGGGACTATTGCCGGGAAACCGGCGCCTTCCTGATCCCCTTCGGGGTCGATTTTCCCGAGGCCATCACGACCATCGCCGCGGCCGCGCGATCGACCGGACTCGACCCGGACGAGGTGTGGTGCGCTTCGGGATCGGGCGTTTTGGCCCGGGGTCTGGCGGCCGCCTGGCCGGGGGCGCGGCGCCATGTTGTCCAAGTCGGGCGCGAACTCGCCCCCCGCGACGTCGCGGGCGCAACGGTCCACGTCCACCCGCGAAAATTCACGGAAACGGCGGCCCTGAAGCCGCCGTTTCCTTCCGATCCGCACTATGACGCGAAAGCTTGGGAAATCTGCATCGCCAAGCGCGGGCCGGGTCGGGTGCTGTTCTGGAACGTCGCCCCGGTGTCAGCAGGACAGCTCTCCACGTCAGTCAATTATTCCTTCTGCACCAAACGTCGTTCCCAAAGCAGGTGCAGCCCATCGGACAGCCGCCTCGGCACGAGTCATTACAGTCGAACCCTTCCATAGTCTCGAACTCTTTCAAGCTATTGACGGTGAACGACTTTTCGTTGTGGACAATCTTCACTCCCAGCGGCAGCCACTGAAAGACTTCACAGTGACTGCCCCTCTTCACACATTCAGAGTAAGATATTCCTTCCACATAGACAGTTCGGTATTCCAAAATTCCCTTCTCAGGCGCGGGAACCACAAACAACCCAATTCCCTTGACCTCTTCGCTCCGAAAATTGGAACCGGCAGCGACCAAAGACTCAAAAACAGAGATAGGCGTCTGATTCTTATTGCATCCACACATCACTTTGGACCTTTTTGCTCACGACCCCCTGTCGACGCTCAGAGAATCAAATGGGAAACTTTCGAAGTCGCGTCTAAGAGCCCGATTTTGCCGGGAACGGAGGCTTCCCCGCAAGGAAGATATGGAAAGCACTGTTTGGTTGGCGCTTCTGCCTGTCGTGCTCTTCGAGGATCGCCTTCCAGCGATCCTGCGCGGTTTCTAGGTCTTCCGAATGGGCAAGCTTCGAAGCGACGACGGCGCACCGATCCTCCCCGATCCCGGCAGCGAGAAGGCGACGGAACCGGGTTGCGGTCTTTTCGAAAGTCGCCAGGCGGCCCAGCGGTTCTTCCGTCAAGGCCTGGCTCAAGGTCGTCAGCTCGGCGCGGTCAAAAGGTTCAACATCAGGGCCCACTTTCAGGCGTTCTTGATGTGGGCGGCGCGGCCTTCGGCCGTGACGGCGTAGATCATGGTGCGGCGGTCGCTGAACTCGGCGGCGAAGGCTTCGGCCTGGTCCATCCGGTCGAACCGGGCGCGGACGCGGTCGGTCGGTTTGCGGCCGCGGACGGCGACGAAATGGTCGGCTTTCGCGAGGCAAGCGGTCTCGTGGCCGGTGGGTTCGCGTTTCATCTTTGCTCCTTTCGGGGTGTCGGAATGGCTCTGACAGTGGGGAGCAAAAGGCAAAGAGCAACTTCTAACACGCTGTAAAAGTGGAGAAAACTTCGGTATGGGCCTCTCGCGCCGCCAATACGCCGCGCATCGCGGGGTGAGCCATACGGCCGTGGCGAAAGCCATTGCTTCGGGGCGGATCACGCCGGAAGCCGACGGGTCGATCGACGCCGACAAGGCCGACGCCCAATGGGACGCGAAGACCGATCCGACGAAGCAACGCGGAATCCATGCCCGCCAATTGGCCGGGTCCACCGCCAAGGGCACGGCGGCGGCGAAGGCCGAACTGGGCTTGAAGCCGGTGCCTCGCGCCGCCATTGCGGCGGTCAACGACACCTTGTCGGAAGCCGGGGCGCCGGTCGAACCGGCAGAGCCCGGGGAGGCTGAAGGCGGTCAGGTTTCTTTTCTGCGCGCCCGAATGGCGAACGAGGTGATCAAGGCCCAAACCGCCAAAGTGCGTCTTGGGAAGATGAAGGGGGAACTCGTCGACCGCGCCAGGGCGACGGCATCGGTCTTCGACCTCGCCCGGCGCGAGCGCGACGCCTGGATCGGCTGGCCGCCGCGCGTGGCGGCGACGATGGCCGCCGAATTGGGGATCGACCCGCACCGCATGGAGCAGGTTCTCGACGCCCACCTTCGGCTGCACTTGGGCGAGCTTGCGGAGATCCGGGTTGAACTTCGCTGACTACGACGGCGCGGACGAAATCCGCGCCGCCTGGCTTTCGGGACTCGCCCCCGATCCGGTCCAGACGGTTTCGGAATGGGCGGATCGGCACCGCATCCTGTCGTCGCGCGGGGCTTCGGAGGCCGGGCCCTATCGGACGGCCCGGACGCCCTATCTCAAGGCGATCATGGACGCGCTGTCGCCCGCGCATTCGGCCCGGCGGGTCGTCTTCATGAAGGCGGCGCAGGTCGGCGCGACGGAAGCCGGGAACAACTGGATCGGCTATGTGATGCACCGGGCGCCGGGGCCGTTTCTGGCGGTCCAACCGACGACGGACTTGGCGAAACGGCTTTCCCAGCAGCGGATCGACCCGCTGATCGAAGAAAGCGGCGAGTTGCGGGCCCTGG
>NZ_JAHPJM010000032.1:0-8984 GCF_019042715.1 Paenibacillus sp. AK121 | reverse complement strand
GGCCCGGCCGCGCCAACCGCGCCCGGCAGTCCATCGGCGCCAGTCGGTCCAGTGGCTCCAGCGGGCCCGACCGCACCAACTGCGCCTGGCAGTCCATCAGCGCCAGTCGGCCCTGTGGCTCCAGCGGGTCCGACCAAACCATCAGCGCCCGTAGCGCCCGTGGCGCCTGTTACACCCCCGGCAGGCCCAGCAGGCCCTTCAGCTCCGATAGGTCCAGCGGCCCCTACAGGCCCGGGAGGTCCTGGTGGACCCGGTACACCTGCTGGACCAGGCGCACCGCCAGGCCCCACAGGTCCGGGAGGTCCTGGTGGGCCCGGCACACCTGCTGGACCAGGCGCACCACCAGGCCCCACAGGTCCCGGAGGCCCTTGTGGGCCGGGCTCCCCTGACAAATACGGTTCACTTAGTGCGTTGCTAACCGTCGTACCCGCAGTTCTGATTGCACGGATTAAACTGTCTTTAAGAGTTGAATTGAGGGATTCCTGTAGAACGATGGACAATAGGGCATCCAGCAGTTGCTGTAATGTAGTACCTACGCTGATCGGAGAGAAAGGTGTGGCTTCTAATGCTACAATAGCAAGTTCCAACGCCGCCAGTAAATCTGCCTTAGCCCCGCTTCTAAGTCTTAAACTTTTCGCCAGAGACAGCAATTGTCTTAAAATCTGTTGCAATAAAGATACATTAGCCGCAGAAGGGTTTGCGAATACAAGTGGGACGATCGAGGTCAATTCATGAATAAGCTTGAGAAGCGCTTCGATACTTCTATTATCTCTTGGTGGTTTGCAGTCCTCGTCTTTTTTTGAAGCACCACTGAACCTGAACGGTCTTTTATGTTTCATGCTCAAGTATCTCCTCCTCATTCTTCCTACTGTAGAGGTGACAGATGGTTAATCGCCCCGTTTTACAGATATTCATAATATATTTATTGAAGCGAAAAGGGTGAATACACAAGCAAAGCTTAATAAAATATTGATAACAAAAAGCGCGGTCCCCAAATAGCCTGGGACCGCGCTTTAGTGTGTAGTCTATTAGATTATACGTCTTCGACAGATTTATTTGAAAATTCGTACCAGCAGTTCAGCCATCTCGCCTCTGCTGATGGCGGCTTTTGGTTTGAGTGTTCCATCAGGATACCCGCTAATCCAACCCGAACCTATGGCTTTTTCGAATGCTGTGGAAGCCCAGGAAGCAATCAGCTGATCATCTTTGTAAGATTGCAGTCCAGTAGGGCTGGAAACGGATGTCTGTTTCTGCATCGCGTGTGACAGGATCACCATCGCCTGTTCACGCGTAAGACTTTCATCAGGTCCGAACGTCTGAGCGGTTAGTCCTTGAATCCATCCCTGACGGTGAGCGGCATCCACGGCTGATCCAGCCCAGTGCCCCTTCATATCTGTAAATGAGGTAGACAGGCTTTCGTCTCCAGTAGTTCCTAAACCCCTGATCAATATGGCTACAAATTCTGCGCGGCTTACCGCACGCTCAGGGCGCATGTTGCCATCTTTATAGCCCTGCATCCAGCCTTTGGCTGCAAGAGATTGTAGGGACTTCGCTGCCCAGTGATCTTGTAGGTCCGGCCACACTTGAGCTGGCTCTTGCGAATCTGACGAATGGATTGGGTCATTTTGTACATCGGTCTGATCAACCTGAGACGCGTCCGTAGAGACGGCAACAGCGAAGGTACCTAACCGAGGTGTATTCAGACTCACACCCGACAAAATCCCTTGTGAATTTATCACAGCAGTGCCCTTTAGAATCTCGCGCTCGCCATTTTCATACATCACAAGAATAGAGAATTGGGGTTCTACATTCTGCAATTCACTTGAAGATTCGCTATCCAGCGGCAGAACGATGGACGAAGTCCCTGTCACGTTAGCTTTAATTTCTACAGCCGCTCCTATCAGCTTCAGGTTGGATTGTTGCTCAGCCCAATCTCGGAATTGCTGATCTGCCTGCTGAAATGAAATGGTCACGTCCTGCTGACCTGAGGCGGCCATGCTGGTTAGTGTGTCACTGGATAGCATCAGTGTTCCATAACGGGAGATCACCGAAGCTCCAATCTGCTCCCATTTATTCAGTACAGAATGAGTCAGGAGAACACGGCTCATTTGCTTTTCCTGCTCCAAACGAATGTCAGCGTATGCCTTGCCTTCGCGCAGTGCTTGTTGAATCTGTTCATCCAGAAATGCCGGCGAAGGAACAAAGAGGGAAACAGCTTTCCCTTGCTCTGAAAAAACGATCTGTTGTACGCCAGCAGACAGATCCTGATCCTCATTCTTATCTTTGTTAGACTTGCCTGTGTCCACAGTCACTTTAGCAGGGACGATGACTTTTATGGCCTGCGTCAAAGCATGAGAACCATCGCTTGCCTTCATGACATCCAATATTATAGTGACAACGGAAGGAGTGTCTCTCTGAAAAATAGTTCCGTCTGTACGCACGATGTCTGGTTGACTACTGCTGCTGATGGTCACACGGAAGCCATCGGGTACAGCAGGCAGAATAAGCATTGTATCACTTGTTGTAGGGGCAGGTATGCTTGTGATGGAATCCGCGACACGCTGCGCGGTTAATCCTTGTGGAGACACTAGCCCAGAGGGCGCGCTCTTCATGCCATTTACGTTTTGTAGCACATAGTAGCTGGCTCCTTCGGGTACTGGTGTAAATGTATATTTTCCCTCACTCGAAGCGATTCCTTCCGCTATAAGCTCCTGCTGAGCATTATACAGTTCAAGCCGTGCGTTCGGTAAAGCGCCTGTGACGATCACAGAGGCAATGTCCTCATCGCCTGCTGCGGCTGCAACAGCACGGGGCAGCACGTTTATACGGCGTTCTGCCGGCTCTGCAGTCCAACTTCCATTGTCGCTATAAGTATAGTTCAATACGTATACACCAGGTACATTCGTATCGACATTGCCGATACCTGAAAGATCGGGAATCAGAATATTGCCGTATACACTGTCCAGTACGCTGGCTCCTGGATCAGTGAAGCTATCCCCGGTTTCCAGAACAATTGGATTACTGCCGTTCAGTCGTACATAAGGTGTATTCGGCAATGCTTTCAGCACGGTAATCGTGAATGTTTTTTGGACAGAAGCTATACCTTTAGAAATCATAGCAATTAACTGTACATTCATATCACCGTCTGTATATTTAGGCCGATTCACCTGACCACTGTCACTGAGGATATTTGGTCGATCCGAAGACCAGTCGATCTGGGTGTCGAATGCCCCTGTACGAGGCAGGGTGATGGAATCCTTAATCCCTTCCGGGTAATCCAGATTTAGTGTTTTTGCCGCCAAATTCACTGCTTCATCAGCGCTTACGGGCAATGCGGGTACGAGCAGGCTGAAGGTTTTTCGAAGCTCAATCCCACCTCTTGACACAATCGCTTCAAGCGTGATGGTCTGATCGCCCTGTACGTAGGTAGGGAAGGTGACATGTCCAGTATGATCCAGGAACTGCGGCTGGCTCGACGACCATGACACCTGAACACCATTCAGAGCATCCTTTGCCAAATATACGTCTCCGGTTACTGTCGTTAGCGGTAGTTCAAGTGCTCTGTATGCTGCGTTCACGGCTTCAGTGTCGCTCATCGGCAGACGCAGTACGTGTGCAGTAAAATCCTTTGTTTTCGTTAAGCCTGCAAGTTGCAGGGTGGCCGTTAGGGTAACGTCGGTATCTCCACTACTGTAGGAAGGTCTGGTGAGTGTTCCATCTGCTGCAATGACAAGAGGTTTGGACGAGGACCATTCGATCTGCACTCCGCCATAACCGGATAAAGGGAGAGATACATTTTCTTGTACCGCAGACAAATCGCCAAGCGATAGGATATCTGCTGCTTGATTCAATGTATCTTGAGCAGTCATCTTCGAAACGGTAACTTCAAAAGTTTGGGTATCCGAGGCGGTTCCTTTTGCAATCGTTGCTGTCAGTTTTACCTTTTGATCACCCAGATCGTACCGCGGGCGTATTACAGCTCCTTCGTTCGTAATAACGTCAGGAGTATCCGAACTCCAGCTCACCGTCGTATCATTCAACCCAGTGAGTGGCAGGGTCAGCTTTTGGGATACCGATTCCACCGTATCTCCAGGTGCGAGACTTAGAGCAAGTGCAGCTTTTGCCTGTGCAACTCTCTCTGCATCGGTAAGTATGTTCACTTTGACTTCTGAGGGAGTGCTCTCCCCTTTAGCATTCACGGCTTGAACTGTGTAAACTGCTTCACCTGGCGGCAATGCTGAAGTGTCTATGAATTGGGTTAGGCTGCCTGTGTAGAGCGTTATACCATCACGCACGACTTTGTAGGAAGTTGCATAAGGAACGGCATCCCAGCTTAACTCCACCGTATTTCCATTTTTAATACCTGTAAAATGGCCCGGGGCCTGTGGAACGGGTAATCGCTCCCCATAAGCCGCGAATTCCATGATCGAAGCCCATTGATTGTTTCTTGCATTTCCTTGATCAATATATAATCGCAGGTATCGTGCAGTTACAGGGGGAATGCTTTTTTGAAAATTAGAACTCCCATTATTCTGCACGGTATCCACAGTCGCCCAATTAAATCCGTTGCTGCTCGTCTGCAATCGGAAACTGTATGGATCACGTTGATCGTTCCATCCATAATGGACACCCATACCTGTAACAACATATCGATCTACGATATACCAGTCTCTCAGATCTACCTGGATCCATTTTTCACCATTGCTTGCCTGATACCAGCGGCTTGTCGGGTCGACTGACCCATCCACAGCCCTGGAGGGATCATAGGGCTGGGTGTAACCGCTGGATGTAGTTGGTTTGTTAAACACTACATTTTCCCAACCGGCAGCATGGGCTTCATTCGTCCCTATGAACAGGAACGCACCACTGATCAATGGCATGAGTGGAACCAGCACACGGTAGGGTTTTAACTTATTGCGTGTGAAGCTATTGCCTTCGAGCACGCTATCACCTCTTCTTTATTAAATAGCACACTTATTGATGTATTCATATTATGGGCGGGAAGGGTATGGCCCCTCGGTAGCGATGTAGTAGTTTACATTCGGCAACGGGGAAGCTCCGCGCAAGTCAGGCAATGCAAATGTACGCACTCCATCACCGCCAAAATTAGTGCCCAGCAGGCTGAATAATACTGAATTCTGAGAAATATCCAGGAGTTGACCCTCGCATTTTATCCAGCCCTTAGGAGCGTACGTATACGGATACATCGTAATTTCCCCAATATAAGGCTCGGGCGATGCTTGAGCCTGTTTGGGACTGATTGCCGTTCCTCCTAACAAAATGACCGCCAGCAGACTCAATACAGCGGTTTTTTTCAAAAAATGATTCTTCATACCTACAACTCCTTTTAGATTCGAATAATGGACCACGAATTCAACAAATTTGTGACATTAGTCATAGAATGAATAGATATTATCATGGATTTCCACTTTTGCAATACAGTTCATCTATCAAATTCACCTTTTTATTCCTTTTGTGAGCAAAGAAATTTATTCCATCTGGTCCATCTTTCATGCATCTTTTTTCTAATCCAGGTAAATCTATATACAAATCGGGTGGAATTCAAGGAGGAATGAACGTGTGGAAGGTCATCGGAACTCATGTGCCCAAATGGAATGTGTGGGTGGAAGCCCTCTTTTTATTTATCATCCCTTTGATTATTTTTCTGACAGTACGACAACTTAAAGCGCTGGATGGCCGGGAAAGCAGACGCAAGGAGCGATTGAAGCTGCTAGAAGAAGAAGACCGTTCGGAGCAGGCAGATCACAACCCGTCTATAAGTGAGGCAGAGAAGGCAAAGGGGACCTTTACTGAAGATTATGAAGCCAATGTAGCCAAAATCAGACAGGCAGTCACGGATATGGCAGACGTGAACGAACGAGCAATTTTTCTGGATAATCTGAACGCTGAAGGCACACTTTTTTTTGTAGATGGATTAACGGACAAGGTTGGCATGGACCAGAACATTTTAAAGCCTCTGATGGATTGGGGCAGCTCCGGGCAAGAAAGGGAAGAGCTTCCGCGAGGAAAAGAGCTTCGGGATATGATTGTTCACCAGGTCATTCTGGTATCGGAGACAGAGTATACGTTAGAGGTACAGTTTTCCTTGCAAAAGGTGCTGTTCGGTTCAGTCATACTCATGATTCAGGGCATACCCGGTGCTTTTGTACTGGGTACGCCCAAAGGGAGTACACGAGGGGTGGAAGACCCGATATCGGAATCGGTGCTGCGCGGACCACGAGTCGGCTTTACAGAGACACTCAGCGACAATACAGCGATGCTGCGCAGACATGGAGAAAGTACGGAACTGGCTATGTCTTCCTTCAAAGTCGGCAAAAGAGTGGAAAAACAGCTGATGGTAGTGTATTTCAGAGATATTGCCGACCCGGAGCTTGTAGATGAGGTGAAGCGGCGGGTCCAAACGATAGATATGGATGAGGTACTGGAGTCGGGCTATGTAGAGCAGCTTATTGAGGATAATTTTCTCAGCCCATTTCTGCAAATTCAAAATACGGAGAGACCAGATCGAGTCATGGCTGCATTGCTAGAGGGACGTGTAGCGATTCTGCTGGACGGTACACCTTTTGCGCTTCTTATGCCTGTAACGTACGGGATGATGCTCCAGTCTCCTGAAGATTACTATGAACGATGGCTACCGGGGTCGCTGATTCGATTTCTTCGTTTTATGGCAACTTTCATATCACTATTCGCCCCGGCGCTGTATATCTCCTTCATCTCGTTTCATCCCGGATTGATTCCAACCAAGCTGGTCATTTCCATTATCAGTGCGAGACAGGGAGTTCCATTTTCGACGCTGATTGAGGCCCTGATTATGGAAACCTCGATTGAGATTTTACGCGAGGCAGGACTTCGGCTCCCCAAACCCATTGGACCAGCCATGGGCATCGTCGGAGGTTTGATTATTGGACAAGCCGCTGTTGACGCCGGGATTGTAAGCCCGATTCTCGTTATTGTGGTGGCAGTCACGGCGATTTCTTCCTTTTCCGCCCCTGTATACAGCGCTGGCATTTCCATGCGTGTTCTGCGCTTTGGAGCCATGTTCACGGCGTCTATCTTTGGCTTGTATGGCGTGATCATGTTTTTTCTGATGCTGAGTATTCATATGGTTAAATTACACAGCTTTGGAGTTCCGTTTCTTAGTCTAACGACCCCCCGTTCGTTCAAAGACTGGAAAGATTACTTCATACGAGCACCGTTGCAATTTATGAAAAACAGACCCATTCTTTTGAAGCATAAAGACCCTAAGCGACAAGGATGAGCTCAACACAGGAGGGAGCAAGATGGCCCGTGGGAAAAAAGCGGATAAGATTACAACGTTACAGACAACGGCAATTGTGGTTTGCTTTATGCTGGCTGCCGGGTTGCTTACCCTTCCAAGAGTAGCAACTGAAGCTGCAAAAACACCGGATGCGTGGATATCTGTCATTTTAGCAGGGGTGGCCACTTTTCTCTTCGGATGGGTTATAGTCAAACTAAGCTCGCGGTTTCCAGAAAGCACCTTTTACCAGTATGTTCAGCAAATAACAGGCAAATTCATTGGCAAAGGGATTGGCATGCTGATTGTTATTTATTTTGTTTGTATAGCCGCATTTGAAATCCGATCTGTGGAGGAAGTAACGTCGTTCTTTCTGCTTGAAGGCACTCCGGCGTGGGCGATTTCAGCACCTTTTATGTGGCTCTCTCTGTACCTATGCATGGGGGGAGTGGGTTCATTAGGAAAGATATGTCAACTGATATTTCCGGTTTCGGCGGCTATCTTTTTGCTGATCTGCTTGCTGAGTTTAAATATTTTTGAATTGAATAACTTGCGTCCTGTCTTGTCGGAGGGGGTAATGCCAGTGCTTAGAACGCTCAAGACTACAATCCTGACATTAACGGGGACAGAGTCCTTGCTGATTATTCTTTGTCGGATGGAAAAACCTGAGAAAGCAACGAAGGCAATCGGACTGGCGATTGGGATCGCGGTCGTTTTTTATACAGCTACGTTGATCCTGTGCATTGGGGCCTTTTCAATGGAAGGGGTCTTGAGCAGAACCTGGCCATTTTTAGATTTGGCCCGCAGCTTTGAAGTGGAATATCTGTTATTAGAACGGTTCGAGTCCTTATTGTTGACCATTTGGATCATGCAGATTTTTGCGACATTCAGTATTGCTTTTTATTGTGCTTCGCTCGGAGTTTCTCAAATTTTGAATAGCTCTTATTCCAAGATGTTGTTCATTTTGCTTCCGCTCATCTACCTCTTGTCCCAAATTCCGAAAAACCTGAATGAGCTATTTTCTTTTGGAACGGTCATCGGGAATGTAGCGTTCGCTTTATTCGCGCTACTTCCACTGCCACTGTTGCTTATTTCGTACTGGAGGGGGGCACGCTCATGAATCGTGTTCGTGTCCAGTCAGGATTACTCGGATTGATGGCTCTTCTGATGTGCTGTACACTTTCAGGTTGCTGGAGCAGTTCCCCAGTGGAGGATCTAAATCTGGAGACAGGTATTGCTTTGGATATAGCGGAAGAATCCTCGCAAGAAAAACAAATTAATCAGGAAGGGGGAGATTATCCCAAAAAGGAGTTAATTACAGGAACCTTTCAATTTGTCATTCCAGAGGAAAGCGGCGGCTCCAACAGCTCCTCTCCACAAGCCAAAAAATTTTTTAATATTACGGAAACAGGAGATTCTGTTTTTGAAATGATAAGAGAAATTTCTTTGCGGACAAATCGTCCTCCCATTGGGCAACATTTGAAAACCGTTATTATCAGTTCCAGTCTGCTTCGCAAGATTCCGTTGTATGAGCTGCTGGACTTTTTCTTGGGGGATAATGACATTCGGCCCAGCGTACAGCTACTGATTAGTACAGAAAAGGCGGGTCATGCGCTTCAAGAGAAAATTCCTGGTCAGATTCCTGCCTATATTTTAAAGGATATTTTCCAAAACCGGAAACGGAACGCACGGTTGATAAAACCCATGG